>JBMONC010000039.1:35972-69905 GCA_049324875.1 Bacillota bacterium | reverse complement strand
GCGCCTGGGCCCGCCCAGCCGCCGCCGGCCCAGGAGCCCCCCCCTGCCGGACAGGGGGGCAGTCAGGCGGAAGGACCGGGAGCGGGTCCGGCCCCGGAGCCGCAGCCGGCACCCGCTCCCGCTCCGGCACCCGCTCCGGCGGAAGAGGTGCTCACCATCACCCCGCAGAACTATGTGCAGATGATGTTTGAGCTCTACGACTACCCGGAGAAGTACGCCGGCAGGCGGGTGGCGATGGAGGGCTTCGTCTTCCACCCGCCGGATATCACCGCCCCCTACTTCGCCGTGGTCCGGCTGGTGGTCACCTGCCACGTGGCCCACGCCTATCCCGACGGCCTGGTCGCCTACCTCCCCGGCCAGACCGACCGGCCCAACCAGGACCTCTGGTACCGGGTGGAGGGACAGCTGGAGCCCTTCCTCTACCGGGAGAAGACCACCCTCCGGCTGAAGATCGAAAAGGCGACGCCGGTGGAGAAGCCGGTCGATCCCTATGTCTACCCGTAGAGCGGCAGCGGCCGGGCCCCCATGGCGGGAGCCCGGCCTCTCGATCTTATCGGGCCTGGTAGTGCTGGTAGCTGTAGTCGGGCCCGGGCATCAGGAGCGCCAGGACCAGGTAGAGCAGCAGCCCGGTCCCCCCGAGGAAGAGCGAGGCCAGGAAGAGCACCCGCACCAGCACTGGGTCGAGGTCGAGGTACTCCGCCACGCCGCCGGCCACACCGGCCAGCCACCGGTCCCGGGACTTGGTCATCCGGCGATGCTGCCGGGGCGGGGGCGGCGCCGGGGCCGGGGCCGGCGTCGGGATGGGTCCCGGTACGGCCTCGGGCAGCACGATCGCCAGGATCAGGTAGGCCAGGGCCAGCGGGGGCAGCAGGATCGAGCCCACCACCCAGCCGGCCCGCCAGAGGGTCCGGTCCATCTCAAAGTACTCGGCAAAGCCGGCAGCCACGCCGAAGAGCTTCCGGTCGAGCGACTTTCGCAGTTCACGCATCAGCTTCATCCTCCTGACAACGGTCTCCCTTGGGGGAGCCCTTCTGTGGAGTATGACGCTGCTCGGGGCGGAGACCCTTCACTCTGGCGCGAAGAATGTCGGTCAACCAGGGGAGTGGGGCCATGATCCTTGCCACGGATTCCCCTGAAAATGGTGGTCATGCAGAGCAGTGGGGTCGTTTTTTCGCCGTGGATTTCGCAGATTAACGGATTATTAATGGATGAAAATGGGGTGCGGTGCCTATTTTCATCCGAGGTGCTGATGCACCGCACCAGCCGCACTGATGAAAAGGGTTAACCCCATCATTGTACCACTTTTATGTCTTCCTCCGTGTGATCCGTGTAATCCGTGGCAAGAAAACGACCCCACAGCTGTGCAAGACCAGAGAAAGACCAGGGGGATCACCCGCCCTGGTCTTGTCTGTTCGCCGTCTATGGCTTTCGCTCCAGCAGGTCCGTGCCCAGGATGATCTCCATCGACTGCTCCGCCTTCGGATCGGGCGCCGCGGCATAGAGCAGGTCGGGGAAGATCGCCCGGAGCCGCTCCTCCACCTGGGGCTGATTGGCGTGGTCGATCACCACGGTGGTCTTGATGGGCCGGGCCAGGCGGGTCACCCGGACGACCCGGAAGCCGGCGGCCCGGAGCCGGTGGAGGTACTCCTTGGCCAGCCCCTGGCCGGTGGAGTCGACCAGCGCCACGGTGATCAGTTCCGCCTTGGGGCCCGCCGGTCTGGTCGCCGACCCGGATGGGTCGGCCCCCCCCGGCTTGGGTCCGGCCTGGCTCTGGTCGCCCGGCGGGTCCGCATTGCCCGGTGCGGCACCGGCATCGGTCCCCACCCGCGGCTCCACACCGGCAGCGGCGACCATGTTCTCCTCCGAGCGGGCAATCGCCTCCTGGAGGGCGGCGCTGTACACCTTCTGCTCCTCCCGGGCCCTCTCAAGGAAGGCCTCGTCCGGCGGGCGGCCCACCAGCACTTCGTAGGCGGTGGTCCGGCTGGCCACGATGTCGGTGGCCAGGTAAAAGATGCCGTCCAGCAGGGCGGCATTCCCCCCCAGGCTGCCCGTCACCAGCGGGTTCCCCAGCGCCTCCCGCCCGGTGGCGGCCAGCCGGAGCATCTCGGCCACCGAGAGGTCGGTGCCGACAGCGCTGGCCATGGCCGGGATCAGCTGCGGGAGCTTGGCCAGAATCGCCGGGGTGGCCGCCTTCTGGATCAGCGCCTTGATCACCTGCTGCTGCCGGCGCATCCGGCCCAGGTCGCCCTCCTCGTCGGCCCGGAAGCGGGCGTACTTGAGAGCGGTCAGCCCGTCCATGGTCTGCAGGCCCGGCTGGATGTCGATCACCAGACCGCCCTCGCCCATCCGCTCGTCGTAGGGGTCCTCGTAGTAGATGCGCTTCTCCACATCGATCTCCACGCCGCCCACGGCGTTCACCACGTTGGTGAACCCCTCAAAGGAGAGGATGACCCAGTGGTCGATCTCGATGCCCAGCAGCCGCTCCACGGTGTCGACCGCCAGGGGGTGACCCCCGTAGGCGTACGCGTGGTTGATCTTGTCGTAGCCGTGGCCGGGGATCAGCGTCCAGGTGTCCCGGGGGATGGAGAGCATCGCAATCCGCTGCCCCCTGGCATCGTAGGAGACGACCACCATGGAGTCGGCCCGCCCGAACTCCTGCTCGGTGGTGTCGACGCCCATCACCAGGAAGGTCTTCCGCTCCTCGCCCAGGGAGTCTAGCTGAGGGGGCGGCGGGGGCGGTTCCAGGGCGGGGGCGACCGCCTGAACCGGCGCCTGGAATGGCCGGTAGAAGGCGAGACCCCCGATCAGCGCGACGCCGATCAGGCCGGCCAGCAGCCAGCTCAACCAGTTTCGGCGCTCCTCGAACATGGGACTCCCCCCTCCGGCCCGACTTGCTCTACTATAGCAGAAAAGCAGACAACAGGCAAAACGATTCGGCTCCCTCTCTTGGACGTCGGCCAGCCCCGACCCGTTTCGCAGGTGTCTGGAAAATTTTCTCCGGATTGGCAGGGAATTTTGTCCTTTTGTAGAAGGATCATATACTTGAGATCAAACTATATACAAGAAAGGGGAGACTGCCGTGCAGATTGCGGTAGTCACGGACCAGATCAGCCGGGATCTTGATACGGCCTGCGAACAGGTGGCCTCCTGGGGGGGCCGCCAGGTCTCGCTCCGGGTGGTGGGCGACGGGCCGGTGGGCTCCGACCTCTCCTCGGGGTTCCTGGATGGGCTCTGCGCCACGCTGGAGGGCTGGGACCTGCGGGTCGCCTCCATCGCCCCGCAGGCCTTCAAGGTGGGGCTGGAGGAGCCGGCCATGCGGTACCACCGGCGGATCCTCCTGCCCGCCAGCCTTCACCTGGCGGTGCTGCTGAAGAGTCAGACGGTCCAGATCGGGGCGCCGCTGAAGCCGGCTGACGCCTCGGGCCCGGTGCCGGAGGCGGCGCTGGAGGTGCTGGCCGAGGCGGCGGAACTGGCGGGGAACCTGGGGCTGACCCTGGCGCTGGAGAACCAGATCGGCACCTGGGCCGACAGCGCTGCGGCCACCGCCCTGATCGTGAAGACGGTGGGGCATCACGCCCTGAGGATCGCCTGGGACCCGTCCACCTCAGCGCTCTGCGGCGAGGAGGTGATGGCGGCCTACAGAGCGGTGCAGCGCCACCTGCACGCCGTCCGGGTGCGGGATATCCGCCTGCAGGGCAACGGCTTCAGCCCGGTCCTGCCCGGCGATGGTCAGGCCGGTCTGCTTGAGTTGATGCGGGCGCTGGCTGCTCATGAGTTCCCCGGGGCGATCCTGCTGGACCCGGGCCTGACGCCCCGGCTGGAGGGGGCCCGGGCCGCCTACGAGACGCTGGAGAAGCAGCTCCAGACCGCCCTGCGGGCGGTCCGGAGCCTGGGATAACAGGGCGAGAGGGGAGCGCCGAAGCGGCGCCCCCCTCTTTGTTTTACTCCACCTCGACCCCCCGCAGGTAGAGGAGCCGGCCGTCCACCACCACGAACTCGGAGCGCTCGGTAAAGGAGTCCTCGGGCTGGCTGCCCACCCGGAACCGGGCGGTGAGCAGCCCCCGGGCGATTCCCTGCTCGTCGGGCGGCGTGCTCTCGTGAACGGTCAGCCCGGTGAAGTCCACCTTCTGGCAGTAGCCCAGGGTCTCCCTCTTATACTCCTTCTCGGTCACCCCCGCCACCGCCTCATTCTCGGGGTGGGTGGTCCGGTAGAGGTAGTCGACGTTCCCGATCGCATAGGCGGTATAGCGGGAGCGGATCATCCGCTCGGGGTCGGCGGGGTACTCGACCCCCGCGTGGCAGAGGCCGCAGCAAGCCTTGTACTTCCTGCCGCTCCCACAGGGGCATGGGTCGTTCCGGTTCACCTTCTGCAAGCGGTCCACCTCGCGATGCGCATACGGTTCCCAGCTAGTATGCCCAACGGCTCTCGATTGCCGGCGGCCAAACCCCCTGTGCGGAGCGGGGTTGGGACAGGAGTGGAGCGATGGGGATTGGGTCACCTGGAGATCGGGAGGATGCCATGCTTTCGGAGCAGGCTGTTCAGCCGGTCATAGAGCGCTTCGACGGGACAGAGCACCTGCTTGAGATGTCTGGCCAGTGCGGGGTCATACAGGCTCTCGATCGAGGCTGCAGCGGTGCCGGTCCGCTCCAGGTGAGCGAGGAGTCTGCCGCCAAACTGCTCCATCAGCCAGTCCGCTCGCTCGGCGAGCATGCGGGAGATCCAGCCCCCGCAGTCCTCACCGGCCGAACCAGCCTCCTCCTTGACCTGGTTCATGAAGTCCCTGATTTTGAGGTGCGCCACCCCGACCGACTGAAGGTGACGCCCTGCCGTACTCTTGCCGCTCTCGCTGAGGCCGGAGAGCGCGAAGCGCCTTCAGCGCGGGAGAGTGTCCGAGACGTGGCCGCCCCGGCGGTCGACCCGGCCCAGCGCCGCCAGCGGCGGGCGGGGGCAGCCCCGCTCTTGCCGAGCAACTCCTCACGATGGCTCCGCCCCCGCGACCCAGAGGGCGAACCAGAAGAGTTGAAGCAGGACAGCGCCGATCAGCCACCACCACCAGAAGTCGGTGAAGACGGAGGCGATCAGCAGGCCCAGTCCCACTCCCGCCAGAAAGGAGAGCACTCCCAGCCCGGCGGGCCGCTCCCGGAGGCGGGCGGCGATCCGGCGGCGCCGGCGGGCGATGGAGAGCAGCAGCAGGAGAAAGGCAGCCACCAGCAGGAGGGCGCCGGCAGCATCCGCCAGGGCCAGGCCATGCGCCTCGCTGAAGGTGAGCAGCCGCCGGTTGTCATCGGGCCGGGCGATCAGCCAGGCGCCTGCTCCGGTCAGTCCGAGCCAAGCGGGAAGAAGGGCGTTCCGCTTCACCGGGAGGCCACCACCCTCCCGGCGTAGACCGACGTCACCAGGGTGACGCCGCCCACGATCAGATGGAAGAGGTGGTCGGCAGGCCCCAGGGGCAGCAGGGAAAGCGGGGCGGGCGAGAGCCAGCCGATCACCGCCAGGGCGATGTAGAAGAGCCCGAAGCCCCAGGCGAAGCGGCGGGCGCCCTCGGCCGAACCGGACCGGCCGGCGGCTGCCAGCCCCCAGAGCCCGGAGAGCAGGTGCAGCAGGTTGTGTACCAGATCGTCCTGCCGGCCCTCATACCATTTCAGAAGACCACCGGCAAGCCCCTGCAGGAGCAGGGCAGCGCTTAGCAGCCGAACATACCAGCGGATCACCGGACCCATCCCCTCCCCTCATTGCGATCTCCTCCAGTGTAGAGCAGAACATTCGTGTGCACAATCTTTGAAAAAAGGACACCGCCCCACATTGTTGTGATGTATTTGTGTTATCCGTGTAATCCGTGTAATCCGTGGCCGTCATTTTCAGGGGAATCCGTGGCAAAGAACGGGCTGCCCGCGATGGGCGGCCCTTCCCTCATCCCTCCAGCGCCTTCAGCCGGGAGACGGTGACCGAGACGTGGCCGCCCCGGCGGTCGACCCGGCCCAGCGCCGCCAGCGGCGGGCGGGGGTCGGTGAAGATCAGGTGGCCGTAGCGCTGGTAGACATCCTCGAAGATGGTCAGGTCCACCAGGCCGGTCTCATCCTCCAGAGAGAGGAAGACCACCACCTTGCCCGACCGGGTCGGGGGCCGGTGGGGCCGGATCGGCAGCCCCGCCACCTTGACCAGCTCCCCCGCCTGGGCCCGCTTCACCTCGGCGGCGGTCAGGTAGCGCTCCGCCTGGAGCCGCTCCCGCACGAAGCGCATGAAGTGGCCCCGGACCATCAGGCCGGTCAGCTCGTACTCCTTCAGGTAGCGCTCGGCGGGGGTGAAGTCCTCGACCGCCGGGGCCCGGGCCGGGGCGGGCAGCTCCAGCTCCCCCTGCTCCGGCCCCCCCTCGCTGCGCAGCCGCTCCCGCTCCAGCAGGTAGGCCACCTGCCAGAGCGCCTCCCGCCGGTTGGGGTGGATCTGGTCGAAGGCCCCGGCCAGGATCAGCGCCTCCAGCCCGTCCCGGGGGACCGCCCCGCCGGTCCGGCGCACAAACCCCTCCAGCGAGGGGAAGCCGGCCCCCCGGGCCGCCAGGATCGCCTCGATCGCCGGCGCCCCCAACCCCTTCACCGCCCGCAGCCCGATCCGGATCGCCTGCCCCCGCTCCGGCCAGGGCGGGATCCAGCCGCCCAGGCTGGACCAGAAGGCCTGCCAGGCCTCGGGCGACCACTCCTCCACCGTGTACTCCGACTCCGAGCGGTTGATATCCACCGGCAGCAGCCCCACCCCCCGCCGCCGGGCGTCGCCGGCCAGGGTGTTGACCGGGTAGTAGCCCATCGGCTGGGCCGAGAGCAGGGCGGCGAAGTACTCGGCCGGGTGGTGGCGGACCAGGTAGGCGGTCTTGTAGGCGGTGTTGGCGAAGGCGGCGGCGTGCGCTTCGCAGAAGCCGTAGGAGGCGTAGCCCTGGATGTAGCTGAAGATGGTGTCGGCCACCGCCGGGTCGACCCCCTGCCGGGCCGCCTTCTCGGTGAAGAGCCGGCCGATGGCGATCATATCCTCCTTGTTCCGGGCCTTGGTCATCACCCGGCGGAGCTGGTCCGCCTCGCCGGGGGTGAAGCCGGCCACGGCGGTGGCGATCTCGATCACCTGCTCCTGGAAGAGCACCACCCCGTAGGTCTTCTCCAGGATCGGCTGCAGTTTGGGGTGCAGGTAGGTGATCGCCTCCTGCCCCTTCCGGCGGGCCAGGAAGGGCTCCACCATGTTCCCCTTGATCGGCCCGGGCCGGATCAGGGAGACCGAGGCGACGATATCCTCGAAGCGGTCCGCCTGCAGCCGGGCCTGGAGCGCCCGCTGGGCGGGGGACTCCAGCTGGAAGACCCCGATGGTCTCGCCGGTGCCCAGCATCCTGTAGGTCTCCTCATCCTCCGGGGGGATCCGGTCGTAGTCGAAGCCCGGCATCATCCGGACCGCATCGTCCACGGCGGAGAGGGTCCGCAGGGAGAGCAGGTCCAGCTTGACCAGCCCCAGCTCCTCCACGTACTCCTTGTCGAACTGGCAGATCACCTGCCCCTTGGCCGCCACCTGCAGCGGGGTCACCTCCAGCAGGGGGCGCCGGGAGATGACAAGACCGCCCAGGTGGGTCCCCATGAACCGGGGGAGCCGGGCGACCTTGGCGGCGGCGATGATCAGCTGCTCAAACTTGTGCCAGGGGATCCCCGACTGGCGGAGCTCCGGGAAGCGGCCGATGATCTCCAGGATATCATCCGCCCCGGCGTGCCAGGGGATCCGCTTGGCCAGGTAGTCGATCTCAGCATCCTGAAAGCCCATCGCCTTGCCCAGGTCCCGGATGGCCGAACGGGCCTGGAAGGTGTTGTAGGTGCAGACCGAGGCGACCTTGTCGGCGCCGTAGCGCCGGTAGACGTAGGCGGCCACCTCGTCCCGCCGGCGGGCATCGAAGTCGATGTCAATGTCGGGCTTCTCCGCCCGCTCCAGGGACATGAAGCGCTCGAAGAGCAGCCCCCGCCCAATCGCATCCACATCGGTGATGAAGAGGCAGTAGGCCACCGCCGAGTCGGCGGCGGAGCCCCGCCCGGCGCAGCGGATCCCCCGCTCCCGGGCGAAGCGGACCACATCCCAGACCAGCAGGAAGTAGTCCTCATACCCCAGCCGGATGATGATGTTCAGCTCGTGCTCCAGCCGGGCCCGGATCTTGGGGGTGATGCGGCCGTAGCGCTTGGCCGCCCCGTCGTAGACCAGCCGGGTCAGGAAGGCGGCCGCCAGGGAGCCGTCGGGGGTGTCGAAGGTGGGGAAGAGCTTGGCGGTCAGGTCCAGCGCCGGGCGGCAGCGCTCGGCGATCCTGAGGGTGTTGGCCACCGCCCCGGGGAAGTCGGCGAAGCGGGCGGCCATCTCGGCGGGGGGCTTCAGGTACTGCTCGGCGTTGAGCGGCCGCTGCGGGTGGGGCTGGTCCAGCCGGGTCAGGGTCCGGACGCACGTCAGCAGGTCGTGGACGAAGAACTCCTCCCGGGTCCGGTAGTGGACGTTCCCCGTCGCCACCAGGGGCAGGTTCAGCCTCTCGCCCAGCTCCCGGAGCGCCAGGTTGAGCGCCCGGTCGCCGGGCAGCCGGCTGTCCTGCAGCTCCAGGTAGAAGGCGCCGGGGAACCAGGCGGCGTAGCGGCGGGCGGCCGCCTCCGCCTCGGCGTAGCGCCCCCGGAGGATCAGCGAAGGGATCTCGCCCCGCCGGCAGCCGGAGAGGGCGATCAGCCCGTCGTTGTCGTGGGCGAGAGCCGAGAGCGGCGCCGCCGGCTGGAGCCGGTCATGCCGGGGGGCCAGCTGGAGCATGGCGCCGGGCTCGGGGCGCGGCTCTATCCCCAGGTGGGCGGCGGTGATGATCCGGTTGAGCTGGGCGTAGCCCCGGGGGCCGGTGGCCAGCAGGGTGATGTGAAAGCCCCCCTCCAGGCTGACCTCGGCCCCCTGGATCGGCAGCAGCCCCTTCTCCAGCGCCTTCTTCTGAAAGCGGACCGCCCCCGCGACGTTGTCGTGGTCGGTCAGGGCCAGGGCGGGCATCCCCAGCAGGGCGGCCTCCTCGATCAGGGCGTCCAGCCGCGAGGCGCCGTCGAGGAAGGAGAAGGGCGAGTGGAGGTGCAGGTGGACGAAGCTCATGATGCATCCCCGGGAAGGCCGGTCTGGAACTCGGGGTAGAGCTTCAGCTTCTTGTAGAGCGCCGCCCGGGAGATGCCCAGGAAGCGGGCCGCCTTCGTCCGGTCGCCGTCGCAGGCGGAGAGCGCCCAGCGGATCAGCAGCAGCTCCGCCGAGCGGACATACCGGCGCAGGACCGGCTGGCGCGGGGAGGGCTGGAGCTTCCCCGCCACCTCGGGCGGCAGGTGGGCCAGCTCGATCGGCCCGTCCGGCTCGGCCAGCAGCACCGCCCGGTAGAGGGCGTTCTCCAGCTCCCGCACATTCCCCGGCCAGTCGTAGAGCAGGATCGCCGCCATCACCTCGGCGGTCAGCTTCGGCACCGGCTTCCCCGGCCCCACATGCCGGGCCAGGATCTCCTGGGTCAGCAGCTCCAGGTCCTCCCGCCGCTCCCGGAGGGGCGGCAGGGTGAGGCCCAGCACGTTCAGCCGGTAGTAGAGGTCCTCCCGGAACTGCCCCTTCTCCTTCAGCAGGGCCAGGTCCCGGTTGGTCGCCGCGATGATCCGCACATCGGCCCGCCGGGTCTCCGTGGCCCCGATGGGATCATAAGCTTTGTCCTGCAGGACCCGGAGCAGCTTCACCTGGATGCTGAGCGGCACCTCGCCGATCTCATCCAGGAAGATGGAGCCTCCAGCCGCCAGGTCAAACTTCCCCGGCTTCCCCTCCCGGTTGGCCCCCGTGAAGGCCCCCCGGGCATAGCCGAAGAGCTCCGACTCCCAGAGCTGCTCCGGCACCGTGGTGCAGTCCACCTTGACGAAGGGCCCGTTCCGCCGCCCGGAGTTCAGATGTATGTACCTGGCCAGCCGTTCCTTCCCGGTCCCGCTCTCCCCCTGCAGGAGGACGGTATGCTCGCTCCCGGCCGCCTTGCGCGCCTGGCTCAACAGCTTCTGCATCTCAGGGTTGCGCGTCACAAACTCCATATCGTTGTTCGCCCCTCACGAGTCATCTGTCCAAACTCACCCACTTATTGCAACAGCCGTGCCAACGCTCCCGAATCCGCTGGAGACCGCATCCCCTCTGGCATCGAGCCCCCGTCCCGAACTGGTTGCATCCGCACGGTGATGCAGAAAGTAAGCACACCGGGCGTGCGATGTCTACGGTTGTAGACAGAAACACGGATTACACGGATCCCCCTGAAAATAACGGCCACGGATTACACGGATTACACGGACGAATCCATAAAATATACAATGATGGGGTTCTTCCCCATTTTCATCAGTGGTGCTGGTGCGAAGCACCGCACCATGGGGATGGAGGTGGGCTGGATAAATCTGTGTTTATTCCCAAAATATCTGTGTAATCCGTGTAATCCGTGGCGAATGAAAAGGCCTCAATCATACGCCTTGTACAGCAGCCACCGCTTCTCCCGCGGGATGAAGGTCAGCTCGAAGACCCCGCCGTTCTGGGTCGCGACCCGGTACGAAAGCTGCTCGGGCTCCTGCTCCCACCAGCGGCCGGTCTCCACCCAGCTGTCCAGCACGGCGCGGATGCGCTCACGGCCGCCGGCGAAGCGGAAGCTGACGGGGAGGCCGCCCGGGCCGGTGGTCACCTCGGCCGGGCGGTTGATGATCCGGGCCACGGCTAGGCCCCCCTCGTGGACCAGCGGTAGGGATCGGCGTACTGGAGCATCTGCTCCCGCCAGGAGGGCTCCGAGCGGGGGCCCAGGCCGATCACACGGCCGGGGAAGCGCTCGTGCAGCAGGGCCAGCGCCTGCTCCAGCCGCTCCCGCCGCTCCCGGAGGAGCCGGTCCTCCCAGAGGTCCATCTGCTGCCAGGGCATGGGGCCGATCAATCCCACCTCGGCGGTGACCGCCGTCGCCTCCAGTTCCTCCCGCCCGTCCAGCAGCTGGCCGAGCAGGGTCTGGAGCCCCTGCTGGATCGGGAAGGCAGACTGCTGCAGCTTCGGCAGGACCCGCTCGACGTGGAGCGCCTCCCCGCCCGCCAGCTCCAGCACCAGCGCCACCAGCTGGCAGCCCTCGCCCCGCAGGGCCAGCTGCTTCACCAGCGGCTGGGCCGCCCGGTTCAGCTCCCGCTCCAGGAGATCCCGCTCCCGGACCTCCCCCTGGAACTCGATCCGCCGGGTCAGCCGCCGGGGCGGGTAGGCCGGGCGGACCGGCTCGGGGTCGATCCCCCGGCTCCAGAGCCAGAGCTGCCGCCCCTGCGGGCCCAGCTGCCGCACCCACTCCCCCTCCGGCACCCGGGCCGCCTCGCCGACGGTCCGCAGCCCCAGCCGGGCGATCCGGCGCTTCACCTCCGGCGGGCTGGGCAGGTAGGCCAGCGGCAGCGGGGCCAGGAAGCGCTCCTCCTCCCCCAGCGGCACGATCGCCACCCGCTCGCCCCCGCTGCGGCCCGCCATTCCCGGACGGCGCAGCAGGTAGCCCTCCTTGCAGGCCAGCATCGCCGCCCGGGCCACCAGCCGGGAGGAGCCGACCCCCACGAAGGCGACAAAGCCATAGGTGGCCGCCCGCTCCGCCAGCTGGTTCACCTCGGCCCGCAGCGCCTTCGTCACCCCCGCCTCCGGGGTGGGGAGCGCCAGGAGGAGCTGGTGCGGCTCCCCCGGCTCCAGGTAGGGCGTGTGGCCCAGGCACTCATCCCACCAGGAGCGGGCCCGCCGGCTCGCATCGATCTCGGTCCAGTCCAGCTGCACCGCCCGGGGCACATCCCGGAGCACCTGGTGGACCGGGCTCCCCAACAGGAGCCCCGCCGCAAAGGCCTCCCGGCAGCCGTCGAAGACCCGGCCGTTCCGGACCACCACCACCGGGCGCCCCTCCTCCGCCAGACCCGCCGCCCGGGCTGCGGCGGCATAGAGCCCCTGAATCTCCACCGAACAGATCCACTGCATCTGCATCCCCTCCGGTGTAAACTCGGTTGGCTCAGGTAGTATCGAACGCAAGTTCTCCAAACATACGTTCGAGGTAAGCCCATTTTATGCCCGTCTTCCCTGGGTGTCAAGAGAAGAATGCTTCCATTTTCGAACATATGTTCGTATATAGAAAGGTCGGTAGAGGCCCAAAATCGACAAGTTAAACCTTTTGTCACGACCAATTGACGGCAACCGGAGGAGGCGCTATACTCCTGTAGGATTCAAATATCTGCCACATTCCGGCAGAATTTGTTATGAAAATTCATGGTTCCAATGGCAGATGTATATAAGAGGACGCCCCCTCATAATGAAGGGGCGCCGCAGCTCCGATGATGCCAGGTCCGGATATCCCGAGGAGGATCGACTGAACCGTGAGCACCGCCCAATGGCTCTATGTCGCGCTCATCGCCATCTATGCGACCCTGTTCCTGATCTTTACCCGCATCTTCTACTGGAAGTTCTATGCAGACCGAACCTATTACCGCAAGCGCCCCGCCGGCCTCTCCGAGTCGCTGATCGCCGAGATGGCCGCTCAGCAATCCCGTGACCTGCCCCGGTTCTCCATCTTCATCCCGGCTCGCAACGAGGCGGATGTGATCGAGAAGACGATCGATCACCTGGCCCGCCTCCGCTACTCGCCGGAGCACTACGAGATCCTGGTGGTGACCGACGAGAAGGAGGCGATGGCCGCCCGGGAGGAGCGGGCCCGGATCACCGCCAACCTGACCCCCTTCCTGGCAGACGGGGCGCCCTTCCGGGGCGGCGAGAGCGAGGAGGCGGTCCTGACCGCCCTGCTCTCCCACCTCGCCCTGGAGGAGGCCGGCCTGGCCGAGCGGAAGGCGGGGAACCTCCTCTCGGTCCAGGAGTTCCGCTCCCTCTCGGAGGCCCACCGGCTCACCATCCTCCACGAGATCGCCCTCGCCCTGCTCCGCTCGGAGGGCAAGGCCGACCGGGAGCAGCTGCTGGCGATCATCCGCCGGGTGCGGCCGCAGCTGACCGCCGCCGAGGTCAGCCGCCTCTACCCGACCTTCCTCTCCTTCGCCATCCCCACCCTGATGCTGGCGCTGCAGCTGCGGAAGCAGTCCGGCGAGGCGCTGACCACCCGGCTGATCAGCCAGGTGGCCCAGGCCCGCCAGCCGCTCACCCAGAAGGTGCTGGCCTCCCTCTCCGAGACCGTCGGCCACCGGATGGCCCGCCGGCTCCGCCACGCCTCCGCCGAGCAGATCGCCGGGTGGCTGCAGCAGGCCTGCGCCATCGCCCTGCCCACCACCCAGGAGATCGTGGAGCGGAAGCGGCTGGAGTTCGCCGCCCACCGGGGGCTGCCCGGCCTGAAGCACGTGGAGGTCCCCTACGACTTCGACGGACGGGTCGACGGCCGCTGCACCGGCCAGTGGGTCCCCTCCACCAAGGGCCGGGCGCTCAACTGGGCTTTCCGCTTCGCCGATCCGCGCAACGAGCTGTGGGGCTTCTACGACGCCGAGTCCCGGCCCGAGCCGGAGGTCCTGCTCTACGTCGCCTGGCGCCGCCTGACCGATGGCGAGCGGTTCCAGCTCGCCCAGGGCCCCGTCCTCCAGGTCCGCAACTTCTGGCGGACCGGACCCCTCTCCAAGATCGCGGCGATCTACCAGGCGGTCTCCCACGAGTGGCAGATCCCCTGGCTGCTCCGGCAGATCCCGCTGATCGGCGGCACCAACTTCTATGCCACCCGCGATCTGATGCGGAAGATCGGCGGCTTCGATGACACGGTGCTGACCGAGGACATGGAGCTGGGCGTCCGGGCCTGGCTGAGGGGCGACGCCTGGCCCGAGTTCCTGCCCTACTCCTCCTCGGAGCAGACGCCGGCCACCTACCGGGCCTTCTTCCGGCAGCGGCTCCGCTGGGGCGCCGGCTACCTGCAGGTCTACGACAAGCTGAAGGCCGACAACAGCCTGCCCGAGGAGAAGAAGCGCTACCTGCTCCGGATCTACTGGTGGAAGGGCCACTTCTCCTGGACCATCTTCCAGGTGGCCGCCCTCCTGCCCATCCCCGTGGCGATCCTCCGGCTCAACAACCTGCTGGATCCCTCGGCGCTGCCCCCCTATGTCCCCTACCTCCTCCTGGCCCTCGCCCAGTTCTCGCTGCTCTTCACCTTCTTCTGCTTCTTCCACTACTACAAGCACATGGACTCCGCCCCGGGGGCGACCCGGGCCTTCGGCTTCGCCCAGCTCTTCCTGCTGCCGGTCTCCGCCTTCTTCCTCCCCGTCCCCTACTCCAGCGCCCTGGTGCTCAAGGCGATCGGCCGGGCGCCCCGGGGCTGGGTCAAGACCCCCCGCACCAAGGAATAGCGAGAGGCCGCCCGGCTCCGGGCGGCCTTGGTATCTTTGCCACGGATTACACGTGAAAATGACGGCCACGGATTACACGGATTACACGGATGAAGACATACAAATGGACACGGATGGGGTTGACCCTTTTCATCCGTGGTGCTGGTGCGAAGCACCGCACCATTGCAATAATGAGTGCTGTTCTCATCTGCATCACTTCGATTTATGCATTTAGTTTCTTCCTTGTATTTACTCCGTGTAATCCGTTAAATTCCGTGTAATCCGTGTTATCGGAAGAGGAGAGTCCCGGGACTCAATCGAACCTCCTCACCAGTATCCCTCTGGCAAAAGGAGGCGGCCTCATGTCACAGCAGACGCTCACCTTCCCCGCCCGTCCGCACCGCCCGAAGGGGTGGCTCTGGCTGCTGGCCGGCGGTGTCGCCCTGCTCCTGCTCCTGGCTCTCTTCCTGCCCGCCCGGTCGCTCTGGGCGCTCTCCAACCTGCAGTACGAGCTGACCCCCGAGGCGCTGGTGATCACCTACGCCTGGGAGGAGGTGGAGATCAAGCGGTCTGCGATCCGGCAGGTGAGGGTGATCACCCCTACCGGCGGGATCCGCCAGTACGGCACCGGGCTGCCGGGTCTGCAGCACGGCCGCTGGTCCTTCCGGGAGACCGGGACGATCTTCCTGTACAGCACCACCACCCGGCCGCTGACGGTGATCGAGACCGCTGGCCGGACCTACGGGATCAGCCCGTCGGAGCCCGACTCCTTCCAGCGGGCGCTGGCCGAAGGCCGGACCGGCCGCTGGCGCCCGGTGCGAGCCCACACCCCCGCCGGGATCCTGGTCGCCGTCGTCCTCCCCTCGCTGGTCAGCCTCGGGGTGGTCTTCCTCCTCTTCTATCTGCGGTGGATGGGCAGGAGCCTCACCTACTTCCTGACGGAGGAGGCGCTCCTGATCACCGCGGGCTGGAACCGGATCCGCCTCCCCTACAGCGAGATCCTGCAGGCCCGGATCGAGAGCCCCCGCGGCTCCCCGTGGAAGATCATGGGCGCCTACATGCCGGGCCTCTACTGGGGCGGGTTCTACTGGAAGGCGGCGGGGCCGCGGCTGCGGCTCTACAGCACCCACGACAAGCCCCTTCTCCTGATCACCACCCCCAGGGGGACCGTCGGGATCAGCCCGGATCAGCCCGAGCGCTTCCTGGCGGAGCTGGAGAACCGCCTCTCGCGGCGGTGATCCCGGTCAACCCTCCCCCCACTCCTCCTCCAGCCGCTGGATCAGCGAGACCAGATCGGGCGGCAGGGGGGACTCCAGCCGGAGCAGCCGGCCGCTGACCGGGTGGGTGAGGAGCAGGGAGGCGGCGTGCAGCGCCTGCCGGCCCAGCCCCCGGTCCCCCGCCCGGTCCGGCGGGCCGTACAGCTCATCCCCCAGGAGGGGGTGGCCCAGGCTGGCCATGTGGACCCGGATCTGGTGGGTCCGGCCCGTCTCCAGCCGCAGCTCCAGCATCGTCACCCCCGGCCAGCGCCGCAGGACCCGCCAGTGGGTGACCGCCGGCTGCCCCTCAGCCGTCCAGTCCTCCCGGAGGGTCCGGCCCGCCGCCCTCGCCTCGGCCAGCAGCCGCTCCTGCTCCGGGGTGCGGGGGCCCACCGCCGGCTCCCGGGCCACCGGGTGGCCCCAGACCCGCCGGATCGGCAGCTCCACCCGTCCCGACTCCCCGGCCACCTCGCCGTGGACGAAGGCGATGTACCGCCGCTCCAGCTTCTGCCGCTCCAGCTCCCCCGCCAGCCTGCCGGCGATGGCGGGGTCCTTGGCGAAGAGGAGCAGCCCTGAGGTCTCCCGGTCAAGCCGCTGGACCGGCCGGGCCACCGGCGGCTCGCCCCGCTGCTGCAGGTGGTAGGCCACCCCATTGGCCAGCGTGCCGCTGACGTAGTCCTTCACGGGGTGGACTACCTGCCCCGCCGGCTTCTCCACCACCAGCAGGTGCTCGTCCTCGTAGACGACGGTGAGGGGCAGCGGCTCGGGCACCACCCGTCCCTCCTCAGCCACCCGCAGCTCCACCGACTCACCGCCCTCCAGCACCAGGCCTGTCCGGGCCGGTTGCCCATCCACCAGGAGCCCGCCGGCGCTCTTCGCCCGCCGGACCAGCGTGCGGGAGAGCTTCAGCCGGTCGTACAGGTACTGGCCCAACCGCAGCCCCCGGGCCTCGGGGGGTACCTCATAGCGCACCTGTCTCACCTCACTCGAATCCTTTCCAGCCCCGCGGCCGAACCCCCTGCATGACGTCCCGGAACCCGGCATATTCTGCAGGACTGAATCACGGCTTCGTTTTCTACGCCATTTTTTACTCAACCAAAAAGGATACACAAGCCCCGTGTCCAATAAGTGAATGCGCGACCTCACACGACTGCGGGGCAGGACTACCAACCAAAGGGGGCGGGTCACATGATCGTCCGAAATGTCATGATTGAAGATGTAACCAGCGTCTCACCGGACGACACGCTGCAGCGGGCCTACGACGTCATCCAGACCAAGCACTACGACTGCCTGCCGGTGCTGGACCAGACCCGGCATCTCGTGGGCGTGATCCAGCTGACCGACATCTATGAGGCCTGCATGAAAGAGGGGCGCCAGGTCGCCCTGCCGCGCAAGGTCTCCGAGGTGATGGTGCCCAACCCGGTCACCATCTCTCCCGACGACCTGATCGAGACCGCCGCCAAGGTCCTCCTCCAGCGGGACATCCCGTTCCTCCCCGTCGTGGAGAACGGGGTGCTGAAGGGGATCATCAACGAATCCGACATCTTCAAGGCCTTCGGCGAGATGCTCGGCGTCAACTCCAACACCACCCGGCTGACGCTGGTGGTCCCCGACCGCCGCGGCCAGCTGGCCCGGATTGCGGAGATCATCCGCGATGCCGGCGTCGCCATTCGGAACCTGGCCACCTTCCGCCTGTCGGTCCTGGACCAGTACCAGGTGGTGGTGCGGGTGGAGACCAACTCCACCAAGCCGCTGGTCGAACTGCTCGAGCAGCACGGCTTCAAGGTGATCCACGTCGAGGTCAACTGAATCCTGCCAACCGCCCCGGCGGCCCTTGCCAGCCGGGGCTTTTTCTTGCTTACCAGCCAGATTCCGAGCGTTGAGCGGCGCACCGTACCGGACTATACTGGTGGCAACTATCGAAGAACCGCCAGAGAGGAGGGACCGCGATGCACCGTTTCCTGACCGGAATCGCCCTGGGTCTTCTGCTCTCGGTCGGCGGCTTCTTCCTCCTCTGGGTGCTGCCGCTGCCCGGCCGCGCTGCGCCGCCGGAGGGAGCGGCGGAGAGCCCGGGCGGCGCCAGGCCGGTCTACCTGCTGGTCCTGGGCGTGGATGAGCGGCCGGACGACCCGGGCCGCTCCGACACCGCCTTCGTCATCCGGACCGGCGGCGGTCAGGTCCGGGCGCTCTCCATCCCCCGGGATACCCTGGTCCGGATCGAGGGGCACGGCGAGGGGAAGTTCAACTCGGCCTACACCTACGGCGGCCCCGAGCTGGCCAAGCAGACCGTATCGGAGCTGCTGGGGCTGCCGGTCGACCACTACGTCAAGATCAACCTGCAGGCCTTCCGTACCCTGGTCGACATGATCGGCGGGGTGCCCTACGAGGTGGAGCAGCCGATGCGCTATGAGGACCCCTACGACGGCCTGGTGATCGATCTCCAGCCCGGCTACCAGGTGCTGGACGGCCGGAAGGCCGAGCAGTACGTCCGCTTCCGGCACGATGCCATTGGCGACGACCTGGGCCGGATTGACCGGCAGCACGCCTTCCTGAAGGCAGCGGCCAGCCATGCGCTCCAGCCCGCCAACCTGCCCCGGCTGCCGGGCCTGCTCTACACCGCTGTCCAGTACGTGGAGACCGACCTGCCGGCGGGCGAGCAACTCCGGCTGGCCCGCCTGGCCTTCCAGGCGCAGCAGGCGGGGGCGCTGGTGATGGAGACGCTGCCCGGGCGGAGCGACTACATCGAGGAGCTCTCCTTCTACCTGCCGGATGAGGTAGAGCTGGAGCACCTGCTGGAGCAGTGGCGGTAGCCACCCAGACCGGGCATAGGGGGAACAGGACCAGGGCAAAGGGGCCCTGGTCCTTCTCGCGCCCATCACCCGGTCACCCCCTGCCCGCTGCTGCCCTTCTGCCAGGCCGGCCAACGCCTGTTACAGCACGATCCCATCCCTTCGCCTCCCTAACCTATCCCTTCGCTTGACCAGCACAAGGGAGCAGGCGCCGGTCTTCCACCGAGCTTCAGGCCATCACCGGAGGGCTCCATCTGCACCCGTCCGATAGCATCCGCCTTCGGCCCCCATGCACGCCGCCGCCCTGGAGCGGTTCCGCCGGATAGCCGCGGCCCCGGGCGGAGGTGAGCGACCAGTCCAGCCTTCCCAACGTCCAAGAGATGATGGCCGTGATGGAGGCGCTCCCCCTGCCGGTCCGGTGGCTCTCGGCGGCGACGCCGATCCCCTCCGTGGCGGGCGCCTTCCGGGCCGCTCTGGCCGGAAGGTTTGGGCCGGAGTTGGCGTACCATCTCTTGATCATGCTGCTCTTCGGTCTGGGAAGCCTGCCAATGGTCCACCGGAAGTTGGACTGGCGGGCGCCGTGAGCCATGTAAGGGAGGGCTGCCGCCGTGACCACCGGATCTGAGATGGTGCCTACCCACCCGCAGCCGGATCGGCGCCGGCAGGCGCGGCCGGTTCTGGCCGGGGCGACCCTCCTGATGATCGCCGGGATCCTCTTCGGCTGCCTCTTCCCCGGGGCCCGGTACAGCGGGACGGAGGAGCAGCCCGCGGCCACAGCCCCGACGCCCGCGCCCAAGGCCGTACCCGAGGCCGCTCCCGGAGCGCCGCAGCCCGAGCCGGCAACAGAGGATCCCCTCCCCCCGGTTGCCGAGGGGGAGCCAAGCCGGCTGGTGGTCCACGGCGACCGCTCCTGCCGGATGATCGCCCTGACCTACGACGCCGGCTCCGGCGCCGACGGGGCGGCGGCGATCCTCGACACCTTGAAGAAGCACGGCCTCACCTCCACCTTTTTCCTGACGGGGCGGTGGGTCGAGCGGTACCCGGAACTGGCGAAACGGGTGGCCGATGAGGGGCACGAGATCGCCAACCACACCTACAGCCACCCGGATCTGACCAAGCTGCCCGACCAGGAGGTGCTCCGGCAGATCCAGGAGGGCGAGGCGGCCATCCGCGAGCGGACGGGACAGGACCCGAGGCCCCTCTTCCGCGAGCCTTACGGGGCCTTCAGCGAGCACGAGCGGAAGCTGGCCCGGCAGGCGGGCTACAGCTACTCGATCTACTGGGATGTGGACACCCTGGACTGGCAGTTCCCCGGCGTGGAGGTGCTGGTGAGCCGAATCCTGAAGGCAGAGGCCGGCTCCATCGTGCTGATGCACCTCAACGTCCCCGACACCGCCATCGCTTCGGATCAGGCCATCCCGCAGCTGAGGGAGAAGGGCTACGAGCTGGTCACGGTCAGCCGGCTTCTCCGGTGCACCCAGGAGTGATGAAACCCAGCCCCCTCTCCCCCCGTCTGTTCTAGCAACACGATGATCACGGAGGGCACATCCATGCGCTACCTGGCGATCCTACTGCTCCTTGCGGGGCTGCTCGCAGGCTGCTCCGGCTCCGACCCCGGCACCCAACCCGTGGAGCTCCCCAAGCGCGACCCCTACGTTGTCGGGGTGATCACCCAGATCGAGGGCGGGCGGATTCTGGTGGAGAGCGACCCCGGCCGGCAGGAGGGGAACAAGTGCTGGTTTGCGGTGGAGAAGACCACCCTGGTGGTGCTCCAGGAGAAGGATTCCCTCACCAAGGTCAGCAGCGCCGCCCTCAAGACCGGCCAGACCGTCAAGGCCTGGGAGCGGGGTCCGATCCTGGAGTCATACCCCTGCCAGACCGGCGGCGAGGCGATCCTGGTGACCGGTACGGTCGGGCCTTGAAGTCGGGCGTTGATCGTAGCCACAGATTACACGGATTTCACGGATTAAAACGATACATACATGACAATGGGGGGGCACCATCCACATTTTTGTAATGTACTTGTTGTGTCCGTGTAACCACCATGGTGCGGTGTTTCGCACCAGCACCACTCATTTTTGTCATATATTTGTCTTATCAGTGTAATCCGTGTAATCCGTGGCAAAAATAACCATTGCCAGCATTTTCAAGGCAAAGTTGAACCCCCGCCCGGGATCAGGGCGGGGGTTCTGCCTGTGGCTGCTTAGCGGTGGAGCACGGTCAGCTGCAGGTCGGTCGCACCCGAGTCGACCACCACATAGAGGTAGTAGGTGCCCGGCGAGAGGAAGGCGCTGATCGCCTCCGGGTTCAGGTTGGGCGAGGTGGCCATGGCCATCACCCGGCCCCATCCATCCAGCAGGTAGAGGTCCAGGTCGGCCCGGGCCTGCTTGGCGGTGACCAGGGCGTTGACCGCCCCCTGTCGGGTGACCGGTACCGGTACCACCATGAACCGCTGACCGGCGGTGGAGAGCTGCCCCGCCCGGTTGATGAACCGCGTGCCGGCGATGGGGGGGTAGGTGACCTTCAGGCTGTAGTCGGCGTAGCCGCCGCTGGAGAGCAGTGTGATGCTGTAGGTGCCGGCGGTGGCGGCGTCGAAGGAGAGGCCGCCCGAGCCGGTCGCCACCTGCCTGCCGCCGGGGTCGAAGGCGGTCAGCGTTACGTTGGCCTGCCCGCTCAGGGCCAGCTGGGCGCTCACCCGCCCCGGGCCCTGCACATCGAGGTAGAACCGCCGGGTGGTGGCGTGGGCGGCGGTCTTGCCGGTGAACTGGAGGCTCTGGCCGGCGCTGACGGCGCTGTTGCTCACCTTGACGGCCACGCCGCTGGAGATGCCCACATTGCCGGCAGCGTCATAGGCGTTGGCCACAATGGTGTGGTCGCCGTCCTTCACCCGGGTCGAGTCCCAGGTGATGCTGTAGGGCGCCGTGGCGGCGCTCCCCACCTCCACCCCATCGACGTAGAAGAGGACCTTGGCGATGCCGGTGTTGTCGGTGGCATCCGCCGTGATGGAGACCGGGCCGGAAAGGGTGGCACCGGCGGTGGGGCTGGTCACCTTGACCACGGGCTTCTCGCTGTCCGCCGGCGGCTTGGGCTGCGGGTCCTGCGGGGGCGGGGTCGGCTGGGAGCCGCCGCTGCCCAGGTTGCCCGAGATGACCAGGGCGAAGCGCTGGGGACCCTGCGGGATGTTGTGGCCGGTGACGGTGACGGTGTACCTGCCCGACGCCGGCGCCGCCACCACCACGTTCTCCACGTTGTTGGAGCGGTCGGGGGTCTGGCCGATCATGTGGTTTCCAGCCAGTCTCTTGCCGTCGGGCCCGGTGACGGTCAGGTCCAGGTCGTTGACCAGGGTCTTCTCGGCCGAGGGGTTGGCCGGGTAGTCGGTCCAGACCAGGGTGAACTTGAGGGGCTGCCCCTCCTTCACCTCATAGGTGTAGGCGGCCGACTCCCCCGTCTTCAGCGCCTTCTCCTCGTTGACGAATTGGAAGGGACGGGTGTAGAGGGCGTTGTTCAGGTCGACCCGGCCCCAGCCGTTGTCCTTCCAGGTCAGCCCCTGCTTCATGGAGACGGCGCCGTTGATCAGGCTCGCCTTCAGGAGCGAGGCCCGGGGGGTGACCCCCAGCTTCTCCACGTAGAACTGGCGCAGGGTGGCGGCGGCGCCGGCGGTCAGCGGGGTGGACATCGAGGTGCCGCCCATGTAACCGTACCGGCTGTTGGACTCGTGGGGCGCCCAGAAATCCCTGTCGGACGCCTGGGAGGCCCGGGTCGAGGCGATCCAGGTGCCGGGGGCGACGATGTCGGGCTTGACCCGGTTATCCTGGGTCGGACCCCGGCTGGAGAAGGAGGCCATGTCGCTGGGGTCGGTGGCCATCTTCCGGTCGGGCCGGCTGTTCTGGGAGGCGCCCACGGTGATGGCGTTCTTGGCGGTGCCTGGAGCGGAGACGGTGCCGTAGTTGATCTGGTTGTTCCGGTCATGGTCGCCGTCGTTGCCTGCGGCAAAGAGGATGGTGTACTCCGGGTTCTCCCACATGAACCGGTCTACCTGGCTCGACTGGGCGTTGTAGACGGTGCCGCCGCTGGTGGCGGGGATGCCCCAGGAGTTGGTGTGGATCCGTGCGCCGGCCTCATAGGCCTGGCGGAAGAGGGAGGTCAGGTCCTCCGGGATGCCGCCGAGCCCGCCCTGGCTGTCCTCCACCGACTGGAAGACCAGGCTGGCGGCGGGGGCCATCCCCTTGTGGAGGCCGCCCGAGGCCTTGCCGGTGCCCAACACGGAGCCGGCCACATGGGTGCCGTGGGCCATGGTGTCCGATGCGTCGCCCGGCTTGCCCAGGGCATAGAGCGCCTTGATCTGCCCCTGGAGGTCGGGGTGCATGGAGGAGTCGTTCTTGCCGGTATCCAGCCCGGTGTCGGTGACCGCTACGATCTGGCCCTTGCCGTCAAAGCCGCTCTTCCAGACCGGGGACAGGCCCATGATCTCGCCGGCCTTGTCGTTGAAGAGGGCGTACCTCGGGGCAGGCTCCACGTAGACCACGTCGGGCGACTGGGCCAGCTGCTGCAGCTTGGCCTGGTCCAGCCGGGCGGTGAAGGTGCCGACCCCAATGTGCTCCGGCTGGACCCCCAGGGCGGTCAGCGCTGCGATGGAGCCCTTGGAAGAGGGGCCGAAGGTGGTCACCTGGACCTGCTTGACAGGTCCCAGCCAGCCCAGACCGGGATCCAGCTTGTGGACCGCCTCGTACCGGGCCACCCCCTTGACGAAGCCGAGGCCCGCCACCCGGGTGCGCTGGCCCCCGTCCATCCGGACCAGGAAGGCGTTCTCGGGCAGGTAATCGCCCAGCTCCACGCCCAGACGGGTGAGGGCTGACTTGTAGGCATCTTTGACGGGACCGGTGAACTGGACAATGTACAGGGCGCGCCCGGTGGGACTCTCCCCCGAAGTGACCGCGGCCTTCGCCTGGCGCGTCATGTAGATGTGCCCCTGCTTGAGCCTGACCGGCAGGTTCTGGTTCGCCTGATCACGGGTGGCGCTGTACGCCTGGACGCCGAACGCACCCATCAAAATCGATGCCGCCGTGGCGGCTGCCAGGAGTTGGCCCTTGCGCATCATCTGGATGCCCCCCATCTTGTCTGCGGCATTGCCATAATCGTTGCCCCATCATACTTTTACATAAATCCCTATTTCGAAGACATGATGGATTAGCTGTAGGAGATTCG
Source organism: Bacillota bacterium (assembly GCA_049324875.1). GTDB lineage: Bacteria > Bacillota > Sulfobacillia > Symbiobacteriales > Symbiobacteriaceae > JAWLHU01. The sequence goes on along the minus strand of JBMONC010000039.1, from coordinate 46,336 downwards.
GTGACCCTGGCCGATCTCCTGCGGCGGGGTGCCTGCCAGATTATGTTCCGCGGCCGCAGGCTGGGGCGATCGCAAAGGATGTGAAGGAGGCCACGTACTAGTCCGAATCTGTCTGGACAAGCGGGGGCGGCGGCGGTTACTATGGGGGTACGCAGACGAGCACAGAACCAGAAGGGGTAATGCGCCGTGTTCAACAACCTCGGCTTCAGCGAGATCCTCCTGATCGCCATCGTCGCCCTGGTGATCTTCGGCCCCAACAAGCTGCCGGAGATGGGCCGCAGCGTCGGCCAGGCGATCCGGGAGTTCAAGAAGGCGACGCAGACGATCACCCAGGAGGTGGCCAAGGCGGCGACCGAAGAGGTGGCCCAGAGCGCCGCCGGGGAGCGGCCCGGGAGCAGCCAGGGGACGGAGGCAACCGATAAGAAGGCATAAGCGAAGCGCCCGGCCTGCACCTGTGCAGAACGGGCGCTCTCAAGTTCTCCGTAGAGGGGGACTCTGCAGCCGCGGCCCACAAGAGGCCTCAGTGGGGAAGCAAGTCGACCCGGTCCGCCCCGGCGCGGCGCATCTCGCCGGCGATCTCCTTCGCCCGGTCCGGGTCGTCCGACCGGGCCACCACCAGGGTCTCTCCCTTCCAGACCATATGCCCCCACCGCTTCGAGACCGGGTCCTCGTCGCCCAGGGCGGTCAGACCGATGCCGGTGAAGGCGGCCAGGATCCAGTTGTCGGTCCGGTCCATGGTCGGGCGGGCCAGGTCGTCGAACTCCGCCTCTCCGATGATATCCAGCTCGTCGGCATCCAGCGCATACTCATCCCGCAGGTGGGCGGCGGCCAGGTCGGCATCGCCGCTGTGCCGGAAGACCCCTACGACGGTGTGTCCCATCCCATCCCCTCCTCGGCCATAGTCTGGCCGGGCGGGTGCCGGTTTCATCCGCGAGCGGCCTACCGCTCCGCCTGCCGCCGGGAGACCGGGGCCTGCACGGGGCCGGGCTTGGACGGGAGCGAGCCCCGGCGGCCGCGCGGGACCACCCGCACGATCAGCAGCGCCCCGCTGACCGCCTGGGCCAGCGCCCAGAGCAGCGGCAGCGGCTGCCAGTCCAGCAGGCTGACCAGGGAGCCCAGGGTGCCGCCCATGATCAGCATCCAGCCGGCGCGCGGGCGGGGCCACTCGCCGGCGGTGGCGCCGGCCAGCACCCAACCGCCCCCGCCGGCGGCCGAGAGGAGGGCGCCGACCAGGCCAAACCAGAGCCAATGGGCGGTCAGGCGCGGGAGCAGGGCCAGTCCGACCGCCGCCCCTGCCATCGCCGCCACCGCAAGCCCGTAGAGCAGATGACGCACACCGCTCGACCTCCCCGCCGGCTCCTCAGATGCCTCTACAAAGTTTACCGCACCGCTGGTTCCAATCCCTCTTTATGATACAATGGAATGAGGCGATTGATGAACCGGAGGGCCATCGATTACGCAAGTCGCCGGTGGCCCCTGCCAAGAAGGAGGGCTTCCATGGCCAGCATCGACCTGTCCTACATCGCAGCGAAGACGGTGGAACTCTGCCGCATACCCAGCCCCACCGGCTTCACGGAGGAGGCGGTGGCCTACACCGAGCGGGAGTTTGCCGAGCTCGGGGTTCAGACCCGCCGGACCCGGAAGGGGGCGCTGATCGCCACCCTGCCCGGCCGGGAGCAGGGCCGCCACCGGGCGGTCGCCGCCCATGTGGACACGCTGGGGGCGATGGTGAAGGAGATCAAGGGGAACGGCCGGCTGAAGCTGACCAAGGTGGGGGGCTTCTCAGGGAACTCCATGGAGGGCGAGTACTGCCTGGTCCACAAGGCCGACGGCACCACCGTTTCGGGCACCATCCTGGTGACCAAGGCCTCCACCCACGTCCACGGGCCGGAGCACGCCAAGCAGGAGCGGGATGAGGCCAACCTGGAGGTCCGGCTGGATGCCAAGGTCTTCTCCCGGGCCGATGTGGCCGCCCTCGGCATCCAGGTGGGCGACTTCATCTCCTTCGACCCGCGCACCACCCTGACCGAGACGGGCTTCATCAAGAGCCGCCACCTGGACGACAAGGCCTGCGTGGCCGTCCTCTTCGGCGTTGCCAAGGCGGTCAGGGAGCAGGGGCTGGAGCTGGCCCACACCACCCACCTCTTCATCTCCAACTACGAGGAGACCGGCCATGGGGCGGCCGGCGTCATCCCACCCGAGGTGGATGAGCTGATCGCCCTGGATATGGCGGCGGTGGGCGAGGGGCAGACCTCCGACGAGTACTCGGTCACCGTCTGCGTCAAGGACTCCTCGGGCCCGTATGACTACGAGCTCTCCCGGCGGCTGCAGCGGCTGGCCGCTGAGGCCGGGATCCCCTACCGGATCGACATCTACCCCTTCTACGGCTCCGACGCCAGCGCCGCCCTGCGGGCGGGCGGCCAGTTCAAGGCAGCCCTGGTGGGGCCGGGGATCGACGCCTCCCACGCCTACGAGCGGGTCCACCTGGAGGCGCTGGAGAACACGGCCAGGCTGCTGCTGGAGTACCTGACCCGATGACCGCCGCCGAACAGGCCCGCCTGGACGCCTTCTGGCGGCGCGCCCTCGGGGCGCCCCTGGTGGTCATCACCGACTTCGACGGCACCATCTCCCAGCTGGATGTGGGCGACCTGATCTGGGAGAGGCTGACCCCGCCCTCCCCCGAGACCCTCCGGCGGCTGGAGGCGGGCGAGGTGGGAAGCCGGATCGCCTACCTGGACTCCACCGTCCGGGTCAACCCGGCCGAGGGCGAGGCGCTGGCCGACACCGTGGCGATCGACCCCCACTTCGCGGCCTTTGCCGCCTGGACCGAGGCCGCCGGGGTGCCGCTGGCGGTGCTGAGCGACGGGTTCACCTTCTACATCGACCGGATCCTGAAGCGGGAGGGGCTCGACCACCTGCCGGTCCTCGCCAACGAGTGGGTGGCGCCCGGCCAGTTGGCCTGGCCCCACGGGAATCCGGCCTGCGACTTCTGCGGGTGCTGCAAGGCGCTGGTCACCCGCCGCCTCCGGCAGTCCGGTGCGCGGATCATCTACCTGGGGGACGGCACCAGCGACCTCTTCGCCGCCGCCTTTGCCGACTGGGTCTTCGCCCGGGGCAGGCTGGCCCGGTTCATGGAGGAGAACGGCTCCCCCTACTTCCCCCTCGACTCCTTTGCCACGCCGCTGGCATTGCTGCAGCGGGAGCGGGACCGCTTCCGGCAGGGGAGCATGGAGGGGAGGGTCACGCTCCCTCCTCATCCCCAGTGCCGCTTCGCAGCGAGTGAGTCTTGACCCTCCTCCAACTTGTGCAAGAGAGCAAGGTTGTTGGTTGTCAGCGCCGCTGAATCGCTCTCCCGGCCCATTTCCGCCCCTCAGGCGGTTTGCCTGGCGCCAATCCCGCAGGGTATCCTGAGGAAGGACTCCCTGCCACAGCACCATCCGCACCTGGGAGCCCGGCCCTCCGGCTGTGATCAGCACGGGAGGCCGGGTCAATGTGTAGAGGGCACAAGGAGGCGATGGCATGATTCAAGAGGAAAGACTGGGTCTGCTGGAGCGGGTCGAGGCGGCCAGCGACGACTGGCGGGCCACGGTGGAGGTCGACACCCTGAACCGCAGGCTGAAGCTGAAACGGTACCGGTATGAGGGGCGCTCCGGTCTCGCGGCCCTGGGCGAGTACCTGATCTCCCTGGCTCGGCGCCAGGGGCTGGGAAAGATACTGGCCGAGAGCCGGGAGGCCGACTGGGAGCGCTTCCTGGGGAGGGGCTTTGCCCTGGAGGGGATCATCCCCGGCTACTTCGCCGGGGAGAACGCCTACTTCCTCTCCTACTTCATCGACCCGGAACGGCAGCAGTCGACCCGCCTGGAGGCGGAGAACGAGATCCTCGAAGGGGTGCTGGGGGCCGAGCTGACCGAGCCGGAGCTCGCCGGGCGGTTCGCCCTGATGAGGCCGACCGAGGCGGATATCCCGGAGATGGCGGAGCTCTTCGCCCTCACCTTTGACACCTACCCGACGCCGCTCCACCAGCCGGATTACATCCGCAAGCTGATGGAGACCGAAGAGGCGGTCTTCCGCCTCGTCCGGGACGAGAGCGGACGGCTGGTCAGCGCCGCCGCTGCGGAGGTGGACTGGGAGCAGCGGCACGCCGAGATGACCAACTGCGCCACCCTGCCGGAGTGCCGCGGGGAGGGGTTGATGCATGCGATCCTCCTGGACCTGGAGCAGGAGATGCTGCAGCGGGAGGTGCCCTGCCTCTTCAGCCTGGCCCGGGCCTCCTCCTTCGGCATGAACCTGGTCCTCCGCCGGCTGGGCTACCGCTACCGGGGGCGGATGATCAACAACTGCCACATCTGCGGCGACTGGGAGGACATGAACGTCTGGGTGAAGCTCTGATGCGCACCGCAAAGGGACCGGGAGCGGACTCTCCGCCTCCCGGTCCCCTTTTTGTGTTGCCGGTGGAGTTCACCGCTCCTCCACCGGCACCAGCCTGCCGTACAGGGTCACCTCCGGCCCGATGGTCAGCGCCCGGACCTCGATCTGGTAGAGGATGCCGTCGATCTCCATCAGCCGCCCCTGGTAGCGGCCGTAGAGCATCAGGAAGGAGATGTCATCGATCCGCCGGCCCACCTGCTCGTCGGCCAGCTCCTTCTGAATCCGCCGGCCCGCCTCCAGCCCGACCCGCTGGTCGGGCCCCTCCATCTCCGCCCGCGCCCGGAGCACCTCGCACTGGAGCGGCTGCTTCCGCTGGGCCTCCTTCAGCTTCACCACCTCGGCCTGCAGCGCCTCCACCTTGGTCAACGCCTCGTCCCGCTCCAGCCGGAGCCGCTGCACCCGGGGACCGGCGATCACCGGAAAGAGCCAGATGGCAAAGGCGACCCCGGTGGCGAAGGCGGCCAGGAGGCGGCTGCCGGGAATCCACCGGCTCATGGCTTCCGCCCCGCCAGGTGCTGGAGCAGGAAGTAGCCCAGGTTGGCCCCCAGCATCGCCACCAGCAGGAAGAGCACCTGCCGGGGCAGCGCCCGCCACTGCCCGGCGAAGATCCCCTGCTCGATGCCCCGCAGCGGTTCGAAGGAGCCGCTGACCGCCACCAGGATGCCCCAGAGCCGCATCTCATCGGCGAGAAAGCGGAGCCGGTCCATCGGGTGGCCCCCCACCAGCAGCGAGGCAGCCGCCCCGGAGAGGCTCCCGCCCAGGGTGACACCGAGGGCGACGAGGAAGTTGGACAGCAGCTTTCCGGTCAGGGCGTCATCCACGCCACCACCCCCCGGTGGAACCTACGCCGGGGTGGCGCCCTCCATGCCAGGGCAGAGCGAAAGGGGACCGCTCCCGGGCGGTCCCCCGCATTCGCTTCAGGCTCTGCGCCGCTCCGCCTCCCGCACCAGGAGGGTCAGCGTCTCGTTGACCGGCACCGAGAGGCCGATGGCCAGCGCCCGCTCCACCAGCGCCCCGTTGATCGCCTCGATCTCGGTCCGGCGGCCCCGCTCCAGGTCCTGGAGCATGGAGGACCGGTTGACCGCCGTGGCCCTCGCCACCGCTACGGCCCGCTCCGCCGGATCCTCCTTCAGGCCGATGCCCAGGGCGGCGGCCACGCCGCCCGCCTCCCGGGCGGCCGCCTCCATCAGACGGCGCAGCTCCTGGCGCTCCAGGAGCATCCCATTGGGGATGCCGTAGAGCGCCGTCAGCGGGTTGATGGCGGCGTTGACCACCAGCTTCGACCAGAGCAGCACCCCCGCATCCGGCGTGACGCCCGAGGGGAAGCCGGCACGGCTCAGCAGGCGGGAGACATGAGGAGCCAATTCCGCCGCCGGCCCCTGCGAGAGCCAGGGGGCGATCAGCGTGGGGCCATGGCCGCCGTTGCGAACCAGGCCCGGCTCCAGGAGGGTGGCGCCCTGGGCGGTGGTCCCCACCAGCACCCGCTCGGGCCCCACCGCCGCAGCCAGCACCTCGGCGTTGCCGAGGCCGTTCTGCAGGGTGAGGACGATGGTCTGCGGTCCGACGGCGCCGGCGGCCCACCGCATCGCTCCCGCCGTGGCGTAGGCCTTGACCAGCACAATCAGCAGGTCGACCGGCTCCTGCGGGTTGGTCACCCGCTCCACGGCGACAGGGGTACGCCCCTCGATGGTGATGGAATCAGGTCCGGGTGACCGGGCCAGGAGCATCACCCGGGTGCCGGCCGCGAGGGTGCGCGAAGCAAGCCCGTGAGCGAAGAGCGTTCCCAGCGCTCCCGCCCCGAGCACGCCTATGCTGCGCGGCCAGCCTGTCCTCACAGACCCTCCCCCCCGTATCTGAGTGCACGCTCTAATTCATCTGTTTTCATTTTAAACGAATGTTCCGCCGAAGGGAAGACCCCCGACCGAACCTCGGCCACGTACTGGGCCAGCCCTTCCGCAATCGCCGCCCCCGCCTCGGCGTAGCGCTTGACAAAGCGGGGCTGGAGCCGGTCGTAGAGGCCGAACATGTCATGCCAGACCAGCACCTGCCCATCGCAGCCCGGTCCCGCTCCGATGCCGATGGTGGGGATGGAGAGGCGGTGGCTGATCTCCTCGGCCAGGGGCGCAGGGACCATCTCCAGCACCAGGCTGAAGGCGCCCGCCTGCTCCAGCGCCAGGGCGTCCGCCAGCATCTGCCGCGCCGCTTCCGCATCCCGCCCCTGCACCTTCCACCCCCCCAGCGCCCCGGCCGTCTGCGGGGTCAGCCCGAGGTGGCCCATCACCGGAATCCCGGCCCGCACCAGCGCCCGCACCGTCTCCACGAAGGGCTCTCCGCCCTCCAGCTTGACGGCGTCGGCCCCGGCCTTCATCAGCCGGCTCGCCTCGGCCACCGCCTGAGCCGGCGACACGTTGTAGGAGCCGAAGGGCATATCGACGATCGCGAAGGTATGAGGCGCCCCCCGCAGCACCGGCCGCAGGTGGTGCAGCATCTCCTCCATGGAGACCCCCACCGTGGAGCTGTAGCCCAGCACCACCATGCCCAGGCTGTCGCCCACCAGGATCGCATCCACCGGTGAGCGGTCCACCAGGACCGCCGATGTGAAGTCGTAGGCGGTCACCAGACTGATCTTCCGCTCCCCCTTGAGAGCACGGAACCCCGGAACCGTCAACCGCTCCTTCATGCCATCCCCACCCTTTCTCGTCTCGGCCCCCTTGGAGGGGGTCCAAGCGTCAGCCGCCGGCGGGCAGGCCCCCCAGGGCCGTGGCGTGGCGTACCGCCTTGAGTACCGCCCGCTCCACCGCCAGCGCAGCCGCCGTCCCGGCGGCGCTCACATCCACCTCACCGCCGCCCGTCGCCAGGCAGAAGAGGGTGTCGCCATCGAACATCGTATGGATCGGCGAGATGCTCCTGGCCAGCCCGTCGTGGGCCATGCGGGCCACCTTGTTCGCTCCTTCCTTGGACAGGCGGCCCCCCACGGCCACGACGCCGATGGTGGTATTCTGTCCAAAGGCCTGCTCGGCAGAGCCGCCCAGCAGCAGCGAGGTGGTGCTGAGGAAGCCGCCGCCGTCCGGCCGCCTGGGGCCTGCGATGATCCGGCCGGCATCGGGGTCCCGGACATCGCCGAAGGGGTTGACGGCAACGATGGCGCCCACCGCCACCTCGCCGATCATGACCGAGGCGGTGCCGATGCCGGTCTTGGTGGCCTGACCGATCCCCAGCGCCTTGCCCGCCGTGCAGCCGGCGCCGGCGCCCACGCAGCCCTGCGCCACCGGGCCTCCCGCCGCCGCCTGGCAGGCGGCATAGCCCATCGCCTCGTCCGGCCGGACCCGGGCGGAGCCGATCGCGAGGTCGTAGAGGACCGCCGCCGGGACGATCGGCACCGGTCCGGCGGGGGTCGGGTACCCGATGGACCGCTCCTCCAGCCAGCGCATCGCCCCGTGGGCCGAGGCCAGGCCGAAGGCGCTCCCGCCGGAGAGCAGGACGGCGTGCGCCTGCTGCACCAGGTTTCCGGCGCGGCAGAGATCGGTCTCCCGGGTGCCGGGTGCCGAGCCTTCCACCGCCACCCCCACCACAGCCCCGCCCGGGGCGAGCACCGCCGTGACGCCGGTCAGCGCCTCCAGGTCGTGGGCGTGGCCCACCAGAATCCCGGGCACGTCGGTGATCGCATCCAGAGCTCCGCGCTGTGCCACGAAAGATCCACCCTTTCCGTGCCGTGACTGCGAGCACCGAACACAGGCCGCCCCCCCGGTTGGGAGGCGGCCTCGGACATCAGCGACTATGCGGCCCGGTTCTCCCGCTGGGGGATGTAACCGGCCCGGTAGAGGGCACTGCCCACAGCAGCGCAGATGACGGCGGCCACCACCACCTCGGGCGTCCCGTGCAGGATGCCCACGCCCACCGCAGCGGAGGCGGGCAGGTAGCCGCGCAGCACCATCATCGAGAGCACGAGGACCGTGTTGGTCAGGGTCCCGACCACCGCCGAGCCGACCAGCGCCGCCGTCAGCCCATACCGCCGGATCCCTGCAAAGGCATAGGCGGCCAGGACGCCGATGAAGAGCCGGGGCAGGATGGCGACCAGCGGGTCGGCAAAGGCCGGAATCGTGGCCCGGGTCAGGGAGATGATCCCGAAGATGAGGCCGACCACCATCCCCACCACCGGGCCCTCGGCGATGCCTGCCAGGATGGCGGGCACGTGCAGGATGGTCGCGTGCTGGGCCGGGGTCGGAACGGGGATCAGGCCGAGCGCAGGAACGAAGCCCATCACCAGGGAGACGGCGCCGAGCAGGCCGGCCACCGCCATCTTGCGGACCGTCAGTTTCATGGTGCATCCCTCTCATCTTGAAGTGGTGACGCCCATTGGATCTTAACTTTCAGTATAAGCGGTGGGAGGCCTCCTGTCATCCCCTACCTGCGGGCCGCAGCCGCCTGCACCGCCAGGGGGCGGCCCTGGTTCCACCAGCTGACCCGCAGCTCAGGGTAGAGGGCGGCCATCACCAGCGCCTGGGCAGCATCGCTCTCCACGTAGTGGGTGCAGCCTAGCTCCAGCGCACGGCGCCCCTTCCAGCGGGCCACGCCCTCCGGCGCCGGCGCTGCCTCGCCGTCATCCCGGAGCACCACCGGGACGGCGAAACCGTGCCGGCGAAGCCAGGCCTCGGTCCGCTCCCGATCGGCCACCGGCCGCCCGGTGATGATCAGGTCCTGCGGCGCCGGGCGGGGGGCGAGGGGAGCGGGCGGAAGCCGGTCCCGCAGGGCCAGCACCCCGGCCAGATCGCTCTGGTAGCGCTGCGCCTCCAGGTCGTCCAGGAAGATCCCATCCAGGTCCCAGGCGGTCCGCTCGTAGGTGTGGTCCGCCGCCGCATCCACCTGGGAGGTGGCGCCGGTCACCGGGTTGATGCGGTACCGCTCCCAGGGCAGCAGAAAGCGGGCGTCGGTCGCCTGGGTTTCGAAGCAGAAGTAGTCCGGCTGGCTGGCGGAGAGCCGGTCCTTGCAGACCACCAGGGTCGCCACCCGGTAGCCCTGCCCCTCCAGGAAGGCGCGGCAGTCGATCAGCGTCCGGCCCATCCCGGCGAAGTCCTCACAGAGCAGCATCCGCTCCCCTGCGGGGGCCGGGCCGATCCAGTCGGGACGCCCGCTCCGCCGGTCGTAGCGCAGAAAGTGGTAGGGAAGCCCGGTCAGAAAGGCCAGGTGCATCCCGGCGAAGCTCCCGCCCCGGAGGATGATCACCAGGCCGTCAAAGCCCGCCGCGCGAATCTCTCCGGCCATGGCGTCCAGCCGGAGGGCGATCGCATTGTAGTCGAGGTAGATGTTCCGCAGCACCGGCGCTTCGCTCACATTCGCCAACCCCTTGCCAAGGCGAACCAAGGATGCTGGTGTTAGTTCGCTAGCAAAAATGTTAATACCTCTCGGGGGCGGGCGCGAAGCGGGGACACGGCCCGGAGGGGCCGCATCCCCGTGTTGGCAAGGGCCTATTCCGCCCGCAGGGAGGCGTGCATCTTCTCATAGATGCGCATATACTGCTCCACCTCTTCGCGGGTGAGAGCGGACATCAGCTCGGCGATGATCGACCGGCGGAGCCGGCGGGCTTCAGCCAGCCCCTCCCGCCCGGCGGGGCTGAGGGTGACGAAGACCAGCCGCCGGTCCGACTCATCCCGCCGACGCTCCACCAGCCCGGCCCGGACCAGCCGGTCAATCAACCCGGTAGCCCCGGCGACCGACATGCCCAGGTGAGCCGCCACCTCCGAGACCGTGCTCTCCCCCCGCTCCTCCAGCATCCGAAGCAGCGGGTACTGGCTGGGCGAGATCCCGCACGCCCCCTGCTCCAGCCGGGTGTGCAGGTGGCGAAAGAAGCGGCGCGAGAGCTCCTCCACCCGGTCCAGGTGCGGGGTCAGCCACTGCTCTTCCATCTTTGCCCTCCCCTGTGGTCCCGCTTACATCAA
>JBMONC010000039.1:0-35872 GCA_049324875.1 Bacillota bacterium | reverse complement strand
GAGACCGCGGCCTAACGGCCGCGGTCTCCTACAGCGTGACTACTGGACCTCGATATAGGCCGTGCCACGCAGCTTGTTGCCGAAGTAGACCAGCACCTTCAGGGTCTGGCCCGGGTTGACGTTGTACTTGCCCGACTCGAAGAGCTGGCTGTACACGCCCGCCGCGTCCATCTGGATCTGGTAGTTCCAGGTGTACCCTGCAATCAGGGTGTTGGTCTGGGCATCCCGAATCCGGACGGTGACCGAGGTGTCCTCGACCGCCTCGCCGCACTCGCCCCACCCGAACTGGATCAGGTAGTCATCCCCGTCCACGATGGTGGCGGTGGTGTTGGGGGTGATCCAGGTCAGCTGCGGGGTGCCGGTGCCGGGGGCGGAGGTGGTGGCGGTACCGGTCAGGCCGGGCACCGTCCAGTGACCGTTGTAGTCACCGGCCTGCACTTCGATATTGTACGTGGTGTTGGCCGCCAGGCTCAGCGTGACCTGGGTGTCGGTGGTGATCGCCTCCACCAGGCCGTTGACCAGGACCCGGTACTGGACCGCCCCGGAGTTGTCGGTGGCGTCGGGCCAGGAGATGACCACATCGGTGCACTGCACGGCGATGGAGAGGTCGGCGTCGGCCGGCCACTCGGGCGGGGTGCTGTCGTCGTCGCAGGCGTCGCCGATGCCATCCCCGTCGCTGTCCTCCTGCCACGGGTTCGGGGTGGTCGGGCAGTTGTCCTCATCGTCGGGGATCCCGTCGTCGTCGGTGTCCGCCGGGCCGAGGCCGAGGCTGGACATGAAGATCCAGGAGTCGTAGATCTCGTCGCCGGCGTCAGCGATGGCCAGCTTGATGTGGTTGGTCTCGTTGACGGCGACGTCGGCCTCCACCTCCATCACCACGGTAAAGCCGTCCATCTCCGTGTTGTAGGCGCCGCCGCCGTCGGAGATGTCGTTGTTGATGAACAGGTGGGAGTAGGAGCCGCTGTTGACGTTGTTGATGGAGACCGCCGTGGTGGTGCCCGGGATGGTGGTGACGTTGGTGCCGTTGACGAAGAAGGCGAAGACGTCGTTAAAGCTGGAACCCACCCACTCGTTGTACTCCTCGGAACCGAAGACGAACTTGAAGCGGATCTTGTCCGAGGTCGGCACGAAGTCGAACTCCAGCAGGGTGGCGTCGTGGGTCTGGTAGCCCGGGATCAGGGCGTCCAGATCCGTATCGCCCGCCATGGCGTTCGACTGGGAGATGGAGTCGTCATCGTTGGGGCCTACGGCGTTGTTGACCGAACCGCTGGAGAGGATGATCCCCTCGTTGAAGTCCGGGTTGCCAAAGACCGAGGAGCCCCCGGTGAAGGTGCCGGCGGTGTGGTCCACCCCGGTGTAGGTGACGTTGCTGTAGCTGACACCGCCGCCCACAAAGGCGGCCACCAGGTCAGCGGCGCTCCGTCCGGTCAGGTCGGTCACGGTCAGCCCGTGCGAGCTGGCCATGACCGACGGGGCAGGCAGGCCTGCAAGGGATGGCAGCATCAGCCCCAGAGCCAGCGCTGAGGCAGTCAGCGCCTTCAGCATGCGCTTCATGTCGTCAAACCTCCAGTCGTTACGGGTTGTTGGAGAGTTGCTCGGCGTAGACGGTGAAGGTGACCACCGTGGACAGCCCCTGGTACGAGTTGTCAGCGTCGAGCGGGAACGAGACGAAGAAATGCAGGTTGATCACGTCCCCCACCAGCGCTGGCAGCGGACCGCCCAGGAAGGCCTGATCCGCGTTGATGAAGTCGGACAGCTTGCCCATCGCCACCACCTGGGTGCCGGCAGGGTCGAGGGTGACCGTCACGTCCAACTTGTCGGCCAGGTACATGGAGCCGGACTGCAGCGAGGCCCGCAGGTGGGTCAGCTTGGCATCCAGGCTGCCGATGTTCTCCACCTGCAGGATGCGGTGGTGCTCGTCGCCCGGCGCCCAGAGGCCGGTGGGATACTGGTTGGGATCCGTGCCGCCGCCGGCTGCGTCGATGTAGAACATCGGGCCGGGGATGCCGTCGCCCATGTCGCGGTGCGCCTCGATGGCGAGGGTGCCGGCCACGAACTCCTGGTCGGCGGTCGCAGACTGGGCCGAGAAGAGGGCCAGGGTCATGCCCCCGCCCGCCACGGCTGCCATGACCACAAAGGCCACGGCCAGAATCCAGATGCGCTTCATCTACCTCTCCTCCTTCTCTACGTTCGGCGGGCAGAAGGTCAGCCACCCTTTCCTCCTCCCTCTGCTCACCGTCCTCGGGTTCAGGGTACCGGAGGGAGAGATTCCCAGCAACGAAACGCCCCGATTCTAGCCGCCGGCGCAAGGGCGCGCGGCAAGGCCCGCCGCCCTGGTGGGCAGCGGGCCTCCGCCGGGAGCAGGATCACCCCTCGATGATCTCCGGCTCTGCCAGGTAGAGCTTCTCGTAGTACTCCTTCAGCATCCGGTCCACCGAGAACCGCTCCCGGGTGGACTCAATGGAGGCCTGCATCATCGCCACCCAACGGGCCCGGTTCTCGTAGTAGGTCGGCACGATCTCGTTGAGCAGCACCTCGTAGAGGGCGATGGCGTCCCGCTCATCCTGCTCGGCCACCGAGGCAGGGACCTGCTCATCGCCGATCGCCCAGCCGTTGACGCCGTGCCGGCAGGCCTCGGGCCACCAGCCGTCCAGGATCGAGGCGTTCAGCACCCCGTTCATCGCCGCCTTCATCCCCGAGGTGCCGCAGGCCTCCAGCGGCCGGCGAGGGTTGTTCAGCCAGACATCGGTGCCCCGGGTCAGCATGGCGCCGATCTCCATGTCGTAGTTCTCGATGAAGACCACCGACTGGGGGTACTGCCGGGCCATCTCTACCAGGCTGTGGACGATCTCCTTCCCGGTGTCGTCCAGCGGGTGGGCCTTCCCGGAGAAGACGATCTGGATCTTCCCCTGCTCCAGCAGCGCCCTGACCCTCTCCTCGTAGCGGAAGATCAGGTTGGAGCGCTTGTAGGGGGCGGCCCGGCGGCTGAAGCCGATCAGGAGCTTCTCGGCGTCCAGTTTCACGCCGCTCTTCCGCTCGATGAAGGCGAGGGTATCACGCTTGATCGCCATGTGGGTCTGCCACAGCTCATCGGGCGAGGCGAACTCCCGGTCCATGCGGGGGTCGACCCAGGTCCCCCGGTGGATGCCGTTGGTGACCGCCGTGATCGCTGAGCGGCCCTTCACATCCTTCCACATCTGCCGGGCGGTCTCCCCGTGGAGCTGGGCCACGCCATTGGACTTCTTGGAGAGGCGCAGCCCGGCGACGGTCATGTTGAAGGGGGAGCCGCCGATCTGGATCATCTGGTCCAGGGTGAGCCCCAGGTTGGCGCCCATGTAGAAGAGCCGCTCCAGCGGATGGGTCTCGTTCCCCTCGGGGATCGGGGTGTGGGTGGTGAAGACGATCTCACGCCGGGTCGCCTGCCAGGCTTCGGCGAAGGAGAGCCCCCGCTCCATCTTCTGCCGGATCAACTCCAGACCGGCCAGGGCGGCGTGCCCCTCGTTGAAGTGGTAGAGGTCCACCTCGATCCCCAGCGCCTGCAGCGCCCGAACCCCGCCGATCCCCAGGATCATCTCCTGGGCGATCCGCTCCTCCCCGAACCAGCCGTAGAGCTGCCCGGTGATCCAGCGGTCGCTGTTGCCGGGGATGTCGGTGTCCAGCAGGTAGAGCGGGGCGTTGCCAAAGGCGTCGCAGAGCCAGACCTTGGCGTGGACCTCGCTCTCCCGGATTCGCACCTTGACGGTCACCCCGGTCTCCTTCAGGAAGGGGTAGCGGTAGTTGTGGTAGGAGTCGTAGGGCATCCCGTCGGGGCCGATCCGCTGGTCGGTGTAGCCCTGCTTCCACTTCAGGCCGATGCCGACCATGGGCAGGTTGTTCTCCCGGGCGCCCTTCATGGTGTCGCCCGCCAGGATGCCGAGGCCGCCGGCCCACTGCTTGAAGGAGTTGTCCAGGCCGTACTCCATGCAGAAGTACGCCACGCGGGGGAGGGGTTTGGTCATCGCTCTGCTCACCTCTGGGTAGGTCTTTGGGGGCCATGCGCAAACGATTGCACGACTTTCCATGGATGGATTAGGCATCTTTACAGAGATTCCTGCTCGGAAAGAGCGTGGGGATAAATATTTCCGCCACGCTCCCCTGAGTCTCCCCCGGGCGCAGGATTACATCTTTCGATAGATCGTTACAAATGGCCTGCCCTGCTATGCTAGGGCATAAGACGCCCGGCGCCTCTCCCCGCACTCACTCCAGCAACCCGTGGGAGCGCGCCCGGGCCAGCGCCTGGGTCCTGCTCCTCACCTCGAGCTTGACGTAAATCCGATGGATGTGCGTCTTGACGGTACCCACGCTGAGAAAGAGCCGCCGCGCGAGGCCAAGACCGCCCCCGCCTGGCGGAGCCGTAAACGCAGCCCGGGCGGTTGTCGCCCGGGCTGCGTCATCTCTCTGTCCGGAGTCACTCCGCCACCAGCGGGAAGCGGGCGGTCAGGGCCCGCACCTCCGCCTTGATCCCATCCAGCGCCGCCTCGTCGCCCCGGGCGGAGATGGCCCGGTCGATCAGGTCGGCAATCTGCGCCATCTCGGCCTCCTTCATCCCCCGGGTGGTGACCGCCGGGGTGCCCACCCGGATGCCGCTGGTCACCATCGGCTTCTCGGGATCCCGCGGGATGGCGTTCTTGTTGACGGTGATCCCCACCCGGTCCAGCAGGTGCTCTGCCGCCTTGCCGGTGATCCCCTTGGGGCGCAGGTCGACCAGCATCAGGTGGTTGTCGGTCCCGCCGGTCACCAGCCGGAAGCCCTTGGCCACCATCGCCTCCGCCAGCGCCCGGGCGTTGGCCACCACCTGGCCGCAGTAGGCCTTGTAAGCAGGGTCGGAGAGCTGCTTGAAGGCGACCGCCTTGGCGGCGATGATGTGCATCAGCGGGCCGCCCTGCATGCCGGGGAAGACCGCCTTGTCGATCGCCTGGGCGAACTCGGCCCGGCAGAGGATGGCGCCGCCCCGGGGGCCCCGCAACGTCTTGTGGGTGGTGGTGGTGACGATGTGGGCGTGCTCCATCGGGTTCGGGTAGTAGCCGGTGGCGGCCAGGCCGGCGAAGTGGGCCATGTCGACCATCAGCACGGCGCCGACCTCGTCGGCGATCTCCCGGAACCGCTTGAAGTCCAGCACCCGCGGGTAGGCCGAGTAGCCGGCGACGATCAGCTTCGGCTTGTGCTGCCGGGCCAGCTCGGCCACCGTCTCCATGTTGACCCGCTCGGTCTCGGGGTCCAGCCCGTAGGAGATGAAGTTGTAGGTCTTGCCCGAGAAGTTGACCGGGGAGCCGTGGGTCAGGTGGCCGCCCTCGGCCAGCGACATGCCCAGCACCGTATCCCCCGGGTTGAGCAGGGCGAAGTAGACGGCGGTGTTGGCGTTGGCGCCGGAGTGGGGCTGCACGTTGCAGTGGTCGGCGCCGAAGGCGGCCTTCAGCCGCTCCCGGGCGATGTTCTCCACCACGTCCACATGCTCGCACCCGCCGTAGTAGCGCTTGCCCGGAAGCCCCTCGGCGTACTTGTTGGTCAGGACCGTCCCCGCCGCCTCCAGCACGGCCTGGGGCACGAAGTTCTCCGAGGCGATCAGCTCCACGTTCTGAAGCTGGCGCTCCGCCTCCTGTTGAATCACCGCATAGACCTCCGGGTCATACCGCTTCAAGTGGTCCATTTGCCCAGATGCACCCCCGCCGTTACTTCTTCAGGTTCCACAGATCGTTCCCGTACTTCTCCGCCACCAGCCGCTCCGCCTCGTCCCGCTCGGCCCTGGTCAGCTCGCCCGGCGTCAGGCGCAGCCCCAGCCCCCGCTCGAAGCCGGCGGTGAAGGCCTCCCGGGCCTCATCGTACCCGATCTCCCGCCCCAGCGCCTCCCGGAGGGTGGTCGCCTTGCTGCGGAAGCGCTGGATCAGCCTCTCCCTGGGCGCACCCTCGGGCAGCCGCATCAGCGCGAAGAGCAGATCCACATCCATATCCAGGAGGATGGCGCCGTGCTGCAGGATCACGCCGTCCCTCCGGGTCTGGGCCGAGCCGGCCACCTTGCGGCCCCCCACCTGCAGCTCGTAGGCCGAGGCGGTGTCAAAGCAGGCGGTGTTGAAGCCGGAGGGGTTGATCCGCCGGGGGTCCTCCTCCCCGCCGGAGAGCTCCGGTTGGGCCCCCAGCAGCAGCATCCCCTCCAGCAAGCCCCTCGACAGCTCCCGGTAGGTCTCCACCACCCCGCCCGGGAGCAACTCCTCCCGGATGGCCACGCTGTAGGTCAGCTCCAGGTGGTGGAAGATCAGCCGGCCGCCGGTGGGGCGGCGGACATAGCCATACCCCCCGGCCCTGACCGCCTCCAGGTCCACCTCTTCCCGCATCGACTGGAAGTAGCCGATGGAGACGGCGGCGGGCCGCCAGCCGTAGAAGCGGAGGGTCGGCGGCACCTCACCCCGCCCGTGCGCCCGCATGATGGCTTCGTCGATCGCCATGTTCTCGGGCCCCGAGTGGTAGCCCGAGTCGATGACGCGCCATTGATGTTGAGTCAGAGCCACATCCTCCAGCCCCCATCTGAAGCATCTGAGGGAAGTTCGCTCCTCTCCGGATTCTTCCTTCTCCCCACGTATGCGTTCTCTGCATCCGTTGTATGCACATTGTGAAAGACGGCACTTGCGCCTCATCCGGCGGATCATCAGCAGAGCCGGGGGAGCGTTCCCCCGGCTCCTGGCCTTTGCAGGGTCAGGCCTCTACCTTGGCGTTCAGCCCTCCCCTGCTGGGTCAGGCTTCCGCCTTGTAGCGCAGGTTGGGCTTCCGGGCGGCCAGCGCCTCGTCGAGGCGGCCCACCACGGTGGTGTGAGGCGCCGACTTGACCTTCTCCGGCTCCTCCTTCGCCTCCCGGTAGATCCGGATCATGGAGTCGATGAACCGGTCGAGGGTCGCCTTGTCCTCGGTCTCGGTCGGCTCGATCATGATCGCCTCTTCCACGATCAGCGGGAAGTAGATGGTGGGCGGGTGGACGCCCTCATCCAGCAGCCGCTTGGCGATGTCCAGCGTCTTGACCCCGACCTCGTTCTTCAGCGTCCGGGCCGCCAGCACGCACTCGTGCATGCAGAACCGGTCCACCGGCAGGTCGTAGTACTTCCGCAGGTGCGCCATGATGTAGTTGGCGTTCAGCACGGCGTACTCCGAGACCTCCTTCAGCTCGGGGCCGTAGGCCAGGCTGTAGGCATAGGCCCGGACCACCACGCCGAAGTTGCCCAGGAAGGAGTGGATCTTGCCGATCGACTGGGGCCGGTCCCAGTCCAGCACGAACTGCTCGCCCCGCTTCTCCACCACCGGCACCGGCAGGAAGGGCTCCAGGAAGGACTTGATCCCGACCGGGCCGCTGCCCGGACCGCCACCGCCGTGGGGCGTGGAGAAGGTCTTGTGCAGATTCAGATGGACCACGTCGAAGCCCATGTCACCGGGGCGGGCGTAACCCATGATGGCGTTCATATTGGCGCCGTCATAGTAGCAGAGGCCGCCGGCCTGGTGGACGATCTCGGTGATCTCCAGGATGTGCGGGTCGAAAAGGCCCAGGGTGGACGGGTTGGTCATCATCAGGGCGGCGGTGTCCGGGCCGACAGCGGCCCGCAGGGCCTCCAGGTCGACCGAGCCGTCTGGGGCGGACTGGACCGAGATCACCTCGAAGCCCGCCATGGCGGCGGTGGCCGGGTTGGTGCCATGGGCCGAGTCGGGCACGATCACCTTCACCCGGTCGTAATCGCCCCGGGACTCGTGGTAGGCCTTGATCAGGAAGATGCCCGTCAGCTCACCATGGGCGCCGGCGGCCGGCTGGAAGGTCATCCGGTCCATGCCGGTCACCTCGCAGAGCCACTTCTCCATGGTGTGGAGCAGCTTCAGGTTCCCCTGGACCGTCTGGGGCGGCTGCATCGGGTGGGTGAGGGCGACGGTGGGGATCCGGGCCGCCTCCTCGTTCACCTTCGGGTTGTACTTCATGGTGCAGGAGCCCAGCGGGTAGAAGTCCACGTCGACGCCGTGGTTGCGGCGGGAGAGCTGGGTGAAGTGGCGGACCACCTCGATCTCGGAGACCTCAGGCAGGGCGGCCGGCGCCTGCCGCAGCAGGTCGGAGGGGATCGCCTCGCCCAGATCAACGGTGGGTACATCCGCCCTGGGGAAGGTGACCGCCCGCTTTCCGGCGGTCGACTTTTCAAAGATCAACGGCACGACAGACATCTACTTCACCTCCCCGAGGGCGGCGACCAGCTTGTCGATCTCCGCCTTGGTCCGCTTTTCGGTCACAGCGATGGTCATGGCGTTCCCGAACTCCGGGTACTCGCTGGCGGTGTTGAACCCGCCCAGGATCTTCTTCTCCAGCAGCTGCCGGTTGATCTCGTCCACCGGCATCGGCGTCAGCACCGTGAACTCCTTGAAGAAGGCGGACTTGCAGGCCATGGCGAAGCCGGGCAGCTTGGTGATCTCCCGGGCGGCATAGTGCGCCTTCTGCAGGGAGAGGTTGGCCACCTCCCGCAGCCCCTCCTTGCCCACCAGCGAGAGGTAGACGGTGGCGGCCAGGGCGATCAGCGCCTGGTTGGTGCAGATGTTGGAGGTCGCCTTCTCCCGGCGGATGTGCTGCTCCCGCGCCTGCAGGGTCAGCACGAAGGCCCGCTGGCCGCGGTTGTCCAGGGTGGCCCCGACGATGCGGCCGGGGATCTTCCGGGCGAACTTCTCCCGGGTGGCCATGATCCCCAGGTAGGGGCCGCCGTAGGAGGGGGCGACGGCGATGGACTGCCCCTCGGCGATCACGATGTCGGCCCCGTAGTTCCCCGGCGCCTCCAGGATGCCCAGGGAGATCGGGTCCACGGCGACGACGAAGAGGCCGCCCTTGGCGTGGATCAGCGACTCGATCTGCCGGACCTGCTCCAGGTGGCCGAAGAAGTTGGGCATCTGGACGATCACGCCGCCCACCTCTTCGGTGACCAGCGCCTCCAGCCGGTTCAGGTCAAGCTCGCAGTGGTCCAGCGGCGCCTCGATCACCTCGACGCCGAGGCCGTGCATGTAGGTCTTGACCACCCGCCGGTAGTTGGGGTGGACCGACCGGGCGATGATGATCTTCTTGCGCCCCGTCTGGCTGACCACCATGCCCGCCGCCTCGCCCATGGCCGAGGCGCCGTCGTACATGGAGGCGTTGGAGAGGTCCATCCCGGTCAGCTCGCAGACCATCGACTGGTACTCATAGATCACCTGGAGCACGCCCTGGGAGATCTCCGGCTGGTACGGGGTGTAAGCGGTCAGGAACTCGCCGCGCCGCAGGAAGGTGTCCACTGCGGCCGGGATGTAGTGGTCGTAGGCGCCCGCTCCCAGGAAGCAGGTGTACTCCGCGAGGTTGACGTTCTCCGCCGTCAGCTCCCGGATGTGCGAAAGGATCTCCATCTCGGTCAGGGCCGGGGGCAGGTTGAGCGGCCGGTTCAGGCGGACAGTCGCAGGAATGTTGGCAGCGAACAGTTCCTCGGTGGAGCTGACGCCGATATCCCGCAGCATGGCCTCCTTATCGGCCTGCGTGATCGGGATGTACCGCATGTCAGTGGCCGGCCTCCTTAACGAACGCCTCGTACCCCGCGGCGTCCAGCAGCGAATCGATCTCAGCCGGGTTGGACAGCTCGATCTTCAGCATCCAGCCCTGCTCATAGGGGCTCTGGTTGACCAGCTCCGGGGCGGACTCCAGCTCCCCGTTGACCTCCAGCACCTTGCCCGAGACCGGGGAGTAGAGGTCCGAGACCGTCTTGACCGACTCGACCACACCGAACTGCTCATTCTGCTTCAGCACCCGCCCCACCGCCGGCAGCTCGACGAAGACCACATCGCCCAGCTGATCCTGCGCAAAGGCCGTGATCCCAACCGTGCCCACATTCCCCTCGACCTTGATCCACTCATGCTCCTTGGTGTACTTCAGACCAGCCGGGGTGCTCAGATTGGCCATAATCAATCTCCTCCTTGACAAAATCGACTGCGCCCACCAGAAATCTTACGAAAGAAGCCATCCCATGAGGTGAAGCTAAGCCGGGTGGGGGTTGCCCCTGTCAGGGACATAAGGGGGCTAAGCCCAGGGGCACTTGGGCCTGCCTGAGTGCAGGCCATTATCGGGCGGTGCGTAGCCCGACGGAATGACAGGAACCGCGGTTTCCGATAATGGCCTCCCAAGGAGCCCTGGAGCCCCTTGGCGGAGCCCCCGTAGGACCGCAGGGGTAACCCCCACCCGGCGTCCCTTGAACCTCACCCGAGACGCGCGCCGCGGCGCCTCACCGAGAAGCGCGCCGCCGCTCGGCGCGGTGGTGCAGATACCAGGCGATCCCCACGTTCAGCGCCGCCATGATCAGCGAGGTGAGCGCTGCCTTCATCCCATCCACCTGGCCCCAGGACTCCACCAACTGGACCACACCCAGAACCGCCCAGAAGGCGCCCAGGCCGAGGAAGATGTACAGCAGCACGTCGCCCCACCCCTTTTACTTCTTGTAGCGCGGCTGGTAGAAGGGAGTCTCCACCACCCGGGCCTTCAGCGCCTTGCCGCGGATGACCACCTCGAACTCGCTGCCCAGCTCACTCAGCCCCACCGGCACATAGCCCAGGCCGATGTTCTTCTCCAGGGTGGGCGAGAAGGAGCCGGTGGTGACGAAGCCGACCACCTCGCCATCCTTCGCGATCTCGTACCCCTGCCGGGGAATGCCCCGGTCGATCATCTCGAAGCCGACCAGCTTCCGGGTCAGCCCCTGCTCCTTCTGGGCAGCCAGCGCCGCCCGGCCGATGAAGTCGACCCCCTTCTTCAGCTTGACGAAGAAGCCGAGCCCCGCCTCCAGCGGCGTAATCTGGTCGTTGATCTCGTGGCCGTACAGCGGCAGCTTCGCCTCGAACCGGAGGGTGTCGCGGGCGCCCAGGCCCGCCGGCATCAGCCCCTGCTCCTCCCCCGCCTCCAGCAGCGCCTCCCAGAGGGCCGCGGCATCCTCCCGCCTCACGTAGACCTCAAAGCCGTCCTCCCCGGTGTAGCCGGTGCGGGAGAGCACCAGGCTGCCGATCCCCGCCACGCTCAGGCCGGTCCTGGCCCAGTAGAAGCCCAGCTCCTCCAGGTCGGCCCCGGGCACCAGCGGCTGCAGGATCTCCTGGGCCAGGGGACCCTGCAGGGCGATCTGCGCCACCTCCGCCGAGATGTTCTTCAACTCCAGATCGGTCAGGCCGGCCCGCTCCCGGGCCTGGTTGATCCACGCCCAGTCCTTGTCGATGTTCCCGGCGTTGACCACCAGCCAGTAGTGCTGCTCGCCCAGCCGGTAGACCAGGATGTCGTCCACGATGGTGCCGTTCTCGTAGCACATCAGGCTGTACTGGACCTGCCCGACGGCCAGCTTCGCGGCGTTGTTGACGCTGACCAGCTGGATCAGCTCCAGCGCCTGCGGCCCCTTCAGCTCGAACTCACCCATGTGGGAGACATCAAAGAGGCCGGCACCGTTGCGAACCGCCTTGTGCTCCTCAATGACGCCGGAGTACTGGACCGGCATCTCCCAGCCGCCGAAGGGGACCATCCGGGCGCCGTGCTTGAGGTGCATCTCGTACAGGGGCGTGCGCTTCAGGCTCTCCGTCACTATCCACACCTCCGAAACCAACTCACTCTAGTCTTTCCATTCATTAGGTACCCATACCTCGGACGGCCCACGTGAAAGGGGACAGAGCTTACACTCGGGCCTTGACCCGCTGTAAGTCTCTGTCCCCGCAGGTTCAGAGTCCGTCCGACCCCGGTCGCCGGTGCCTGAGAGATTCTGCCAGCCTCCAGCCGGGCGGGCTTTGCTCCTTCGGCGCCCTCCTCCCACATGGACCTTTGGGGGAGGGTCTCTTCCTGGGCCATCATCCGTCTGTATGGGGGGTACTCCCTTTGGCTATTCCATGCCAACGGCGTCGATTCCTTCTGAATGGGAAACAAATCGGCACCATCGCCCATGGCACTCAGGGAGGGGTCGGCCTGCGCCGCCGGTACCATCCCAGCAGGCGGTTGCCAAGCAGCAGGGTGGCTCCCA
Organism: Bacillota bacterium; assembly: GCA_049324875.1. Lineage (GTDB taxonomy): Bacteria > Bacillota > Sulfobacillia > Symbiobacteriales > Symbiobacteriaceae > JAWLHU01. The sequence goes on along the minus strand of JBMONC010000039.1, from coordinate 23,825 downwards.
GGCCTGCCAGCCAGGCCAGGAAGTTGCCCATCCCGTGCCCCTCCAGCAGCCGGACCGCCTCGCCCTCGAACCGGTCGATCACCCAGACCCAGGCGCTGTTCCAGATCAGGGCGGCGGCCGAGAGGTAGAGCAGGAAGCGGCTGGGCGACATGCGGGCGGCCCCGGCGGCGTAGATGGTCGCCGCCCGGATCAGCCCCACGAACCGGGAGAGGAAGACCGTCGCCTGCCCGTAGCGGGCGAAGAAGGACTCCATCCGGCGCATCGCCTCCGGCCGGATCCCCAGCAGGCGGGAGACGGCGTGGAGAAAGCCGGCGCCGCCCCAGTAGGCGATGGCGAAGCCCAGCAGCCCCCCGGCCACGTTGCCGAAGGTGGCCAGCAGCGCCATGGCCACCAGGGAGACCTGACCCTGGCGGGCCAGGTGGACACCGGGCAGGAAGAGCAGTTCGCAGGGGACCGGCAGCCCCATCCCCTCCAGGGTCGCCGTCACCAGAATCGCACGGTAGATGTGATCACCGAACCATTCCTGCCACGCGGCCACCGACAATAGCTTCTCCCCCTGCTTCCTCGGCCGCTCGCAGGCCGCATGGAAGTTGCCCCGACAGGGGCACATATCCTAACTATACTACCCTCCCGCCATCGGCATCAACCAGGCGATGGATGAATCTGCGTCGACGTTTCTCGACAAACCCTCCGGCAGCTCCACCCGGACCCCCTCCAGGAGGATGGTGGGCTCGGGCCCCTCCGCCATCGCCTTCAGCAGATCGACGCCCGCCGCCCTCCCCGCCGCCCGGAGGGCGGTCCGCAGGTCGCTCCCGACCGCGATCCGGACCCGCCCCTCCCAGCGGACCACCCGATCCCCCACCACCCCGATGATCCGGACGGCCACCGTGATCCGGCGGCCGAAGAGGGCGCTAAACATGGCGCCCCGGAGCCGCGGTGGACGGCCCGATGGGCAGGCTCTCCGCCAGGTAGCCCAGCCCCAGCTCCCGCAGCCGCTCCGGCCCGGGCAGGCCCGTGGCGGGGTCCCAGCCCATCGCCTCGTAGTAGGTGCGGACCAACAGGTCCACATCCAGGGTGACCCCCGCCAGCGGCCCCTCCTCCAGGGGAGGGCGCCCCGCCGCCCGGTCGGGCAGCTTCCAGTCGCCGGGGCGGATCCCCTCCCGGTAGTTGAAGGCGGCCCGCAGCGCCTGGATCCGCTCGCCCACCGCCAGCAGCTCCTGGTTGCTCATCTCCCAGCCGGTGGCCCCCTTGATCCGCAGGGGGTAGTCGAAGGTGTCGGCCAGCTGCTCGAACTCGCAGAGCCCCAGCACCATCTGCACCTGCTTCTGCTTGGTCAGGGAGGCGTGGGCGGGGCCCTTCTTGTCCAGGGCATACCGGCCGGTCCGCTCCACCCCCTCCCGGGTGAACATCGGATGGCCGTAGACCAGCTCCATCACGTGGGCGCCGCCGGCGGTGTGCCGGCCGGGGGTGGGATCGGCCACGTAGGTGGTGGCGAAGCTGGGGCTGAACCGCGGGTCGTGGTAGGGCAACTCCTGGCCCCCCACGTGCATGGCAAAGGCTTCGGCCCCCCGCCCGATCTGCCGGGCGGCCCGCATCACCCCATCGGCCAGGGCGTCGCCGATCCCCTCCCGCCGGTTGATCAGCTCGATCATGTGGAGCATCGCCCGCGGGTCGCCCCAGCGAAGCGGCATCCCGCCGGTGTGCTCGTCGTGGATCAGCCCCTTTTCGTAGGCCTCGAAGGCGAAGGCGATCGCGGCGGAGGTGGAGATCACATCCAGCCCGTAGAGGTTGCAGAGGTGGTGGCCGTACTGGATCGCCTTGCTGTCGTCGATCAGCAGGTTGGCTCCCAGCCCGGCCAGGGTTTCGAACTCCACCCGGTGGCCGTCCTCGATCCGGAACTCGGGGTCGTCAATCTTCACCTCAGCGCCGCAGTGGAGCGGGCAGGCGGAGCAGGCGTAGAACTTGGTGTTGAACTGGCTCGCCTGCTCGGCGGCGATCTTCCGGTAGCGCTCGTAGGGGAAGTCCCGCTGCGCCACCCCCCGCCAGTTTTTGATCGGGATGTCCCCCGGCTCGAGGGAAAAGCCCAGCTGCGCGGGCGTGCCCAGGTTGGACATCGACCAGATCACCGTCTGATAGGGGGATTTGATCCATTTGCTGATCCGCCCGCTGAGGGGCTGGAGGCGGTATGGCACCCTGGTCAGGAGCCAGTTCAGCAGCCCCTTCGGCTCCGGCTCCTGGGGGTGGATCCGGCTCATCACCTGCTGGGTGGCCGCCTTGAACGCCTCCAGGTCCGCCTTGGGCACCGGCAGGTGCCCCTTCAGGGCGATCGCCTTCAGCCGCTTGGCGCCCATGACCGCGCCGACCCCCGAGCGGGCCGCCAGCCGGCCCCGGTCGGTGACGATCCCGCTGATCAGCGCCAGCCGCTCCCCGGCCGGACCGATCTCCGCCACCTGCCAGTTGGCGCCGTGCCGCCGCTTCAGCTCGGTCTCGCAGGCGATGGCGTCGCTGCCCCACAGGTCGGCTGCCTCGTGGAAGGTCACCTGCCCCTTGTGCAGGGTCAGGTAGACCGGCTCCGGGGAGGCGCCGGTCACGAAGAGGCCGTCATAGCCGCAGCGGCGCAGCTCGGGGCCGAAGAAGCCCCCGCAGTTGGCATCGCCCCAGCCCCCGGTCAGCGGCGACTTGCAGACCACGGCAAACCGGCCCGAAAAGGGGGATCCGGTCCCGGTCAGCAGGCCGGGAACGAACCCCAGGATGTTCTCCGGGCCGAGGGGGTCAACCCCCGGCCGCATCCGGTCATAGAGGATCTTGACGCCCAGGCCGTACCCGCCGAAGAACTGGCGGTAGACGGCCTCATCCAGCTCCTCCTCCCAGAACCGCCGCTGGGAGAGATCCACCCAGAGCACCTTGCCCATGTACCCCTTCGGCACAGCGCATCCCCCTCGTCTGTCTTGCCCTACAGTTTTCGTTGCGGGCGGCCCAACTCCCTTTTTGCGCCACCCGCTCCGAAATTGGAAGGGAACCCCATGGCTGTGTGGAATCCCTATCCTAGACATATCGCAGAAAGGGCTGCAGGTGCACCGGTTTTACAGGACCGCATCCAGCTCCAGGACCGGCAGCGACGGGCGAAGGATCTCGGGGTACTTGATCCCCGCCCCGGTGTTGAGCAGGAGCACCTGCTCCTCGGGCTGGAGCCAGCCGCTCTCCCGCAGCCGCCGGGCCGCCGCCACCAGCGCCGCCCCCTCCGGGCAGATGAAGGCGCCCTCCAGCCGGCTGATCTCTCCCAGGCCCCAGAGGGTCTCCTCGTCCGGGACGGCCAGGCAGGTGCCGCCGGTGGCCCGGACCGCCTCCAGCACCAGGAAGTCGCCCAGCGCCTTGGGCACTCGGATCCCCTGGGCCACCGTCTCCGCCCCCTCCCACTTCTCGGAGACCGCCTTCCCCTCCCGGAAGGCCCGGACGATCGGCTGGCAGCCCTCCGCCTGCACCGCCACCAGCCGGGGGAGCTTGACCCGCTCCGGCAGCCAGCCCATCTCCCGCATCTCCAGCAGCGCCTTGTAGATCCCGATGATCCCCACCCCGCCGCCGGTCGGGTAGAGGATCACATCCGGCAGGCTCCAGCCCAGCTGTTCGGCGATCTCGTAGCCCATCGTCTTCTTGCCCTCGATCCGGTAGGGCTCCTTCAGGGTGGCCGCCTCGAACCAGCCGTGCGCCCGGGCCGAGCGGCCCACGATGGCGCCGGCGTCGGTGATCTGCCCCCGGACCATATAGGACCGGGCCCCCGCCGCCGCCGCCTCCAGCACGCTCATGGCGGGGGCGTCCACCGGCATCACCAGCGTCACCTCGATGCCGGCCCGGGCCCCGTAGGCCGCCCAGGCCCCGCCGGCGTTGCCGTTGGTCGGCATCGCCACCGCCGTGATCCCCAGCTCCCTCGCCCGGCTGATCCCGGCCGAGGCGCCGCGCGCCTTGAAGGTGCCGGTGGGGTTGATCCCCTCGTCCTTCAGCAGCAGCCGGGGCAGGCCGAGCCGCTCCCCCAGCCGGGGCAGCGGCAGCAGCGGGGTCATCCCCTCGCCCAGCGAGACGATCTGCGACTCGTCCCGCACCGGCAGCAGCTCCTTGTAGCGCCACATCGTGGCCGGCCGGCCGGCCAGGTCGGCCGGGCGGAGCCGGGCGGCGGCCGCCTTCAGGTCGTAGCGGGCCAGCAGCGGCCCGCCGCAGCTGCAGAGGTTCTGGACCCGCTCCGCCTCATAGGTCAGGCCGCAGCGCCCGCACTCCAGGTGGGTCAAAAAAGACATGTCCGACCTCTCCTTATCGGTGGTTCACCCGATGGAACAAGCAGTGCCCCCCGGGGTATCATTGACGTCAAATCAGGTAGCAGACTACAGGTTCGAAAGGAGCAATCTCTCCGTGAAGCGCTGGCTCATTGCCCTGACCCTGATCTCCGCCCTTCTGACCGGCTGCTCCGGCGCCAAGCAGGAGCCGGCCCAGCCCTCCCCGTCCGCCGCCGCCCCGGCCAAGGCCGGCACCATGGTCACCATCAGCGTCAACGACCTGCTGAAACGGGTGCAGGCGGGTGAGAAGCCGCTGATCATCGACGTGCGGGAGCAGTCCGAGTGGGATGCCGGGCACATCGAGGGGGCGCGCCTGATGCCGCTCGGCACCATCGAGAGCGCCATCAGCAAGGCCGGTATCGCCAAGGATCAGGAGGTGATCCTGATCTGCCGGAGCGGCAACCGGAGCGCCCAGGCCTACCGGAAGCTGGAGGCGCTCGGGTACACCAACCTGAAGAACGTGACCGGCGGCATGAACGAGTGGGCCAAGGTGGGCCCGGTGACCCGATAGCGAAGGGAGGCCCTCGGGTCAGGCGACCCGGGGGCCTTTTCGCGCCCTCACGGCTGGAGGAACCAGACCCAGAAGGAGACGGTGGCCAGGCTGAGCAGGGTGGAGGCCAGGGTCACCCCGGAGACCTGGTCCGGCTCGGCGTCGAACTGGACCGCCAGGAGTGTGGTGTTGACCGCCGCCGGCATGGCCGACTCCAGCACCAGCACCTTCGCCGTAAGCGGGTCGGGCTTCAGCCAGGCCACCAGCGCCAGCGCCACCAGGGGGGAGAGCACCAGCCGGATCAGAACCGCCACCCCGATCTTGGGGAGCGAGCCCCGGAGCCGGATCGAGGCGACCTGCATCCCCAGCAGGATCACCACCAGCACGATCGCCCCATCCGCCAGCAATCCGATCGGCTTCATCAGGAAGTCCGGCAGGGCGATCCCCAGCAGCCGCATGGTCAGGGCGAAGCCCGCCGCCCAGATCAGCGGGAGCTTGAAGACCGAGACCACCGCCTGCCGCCAGTCCATCCGCCCCCGGGCGGCGAAGAAGACCGCCACCGAGTACATCAGGATCGACTCCACCACCACGAAGATCGCCGCCCGGTCAAAGCCGGCCTGCCCAAAGGCGAGCAACACCACCGGCAGGCCGTAGTTGGCGGCGTTCATAAACCCGGTGGAGAGCACCGCAGCATTCCCCTCCACCGGGCGCCACCCCAGCAGCCGGGCCACCCCCAGGGTGATCCCGATCATGGCGGCGGTCAGGAGCAGGACGAAGGCGACGATCGTCCCGACCTCCCCCGCCCCCAGCTGGCTGGTCAGCACCGAGTTCATCAGCAGCCCCGGGGTCATCAGGTAGATCGCCAGTTTGGCCGGGTCCTTCACATCCGCCTTCAGCACCGTGCGGGCCAGATAGCCCAGCCCCGCCAGCAGAAAGACCGGCAGCACGGTCCCCAGCATCGCCTCGAGCAGCTTCAAATCAGTTCACTCCGATAGTAGTCTAGGACAAACCGTTCATGTGCCTAGTTCTTCGCCTATCGAAGCGATTCCTGTTGCGCCGGCGCCCCAGGCGTGCGCCCTTCCCCATTGGCTGCACAAACAGACCAGCCCCCCACACGCCGGTGGGGGGCCTTCCGTTTCCGCTCGGCTAATCCAGGGCCAGCCGGTCGCCCGGCGCCGTGGACCGGGCCGCCCCCGCCGGAAGCTCCAGCACGGCGAAAGCCTGCCGGACCACCGGGCTGAACCGCCAGGGCTGCATGGCGGGGATCACCTTGACCACCGTCTGCTGCCGGTCCACGAAGATCACGTCGATCGGGAAGCGCATGAAGTGGGTGTGCACCGACTGGCAGGGCTCGATCCAGAGCCCCTCCCCGTCGCCCAGCTGACGGCGGAACATCAGCCCCAGCAGCCGCTGGGCAAACCGGTCGGCCCGGGCGATCCGCTCACCCAGCACCAGGTTCCGGCTCAGGTTGCGGACCCGCACCGGGCATCACCTCTGCTTCGTCAGGGTCTCGAAGACCCGGATCATCACCGGGCCCAGCACCACGATGAAGATCGTGGGGAAGATGAAGAGGACCATCGGAAAGAGCATCTTGACCGGCAGGGTCATCGCCTTCTCCTCGATCCGCTGCTTCCGCTTGACCCGAAGCGCCTCGGCCTGGGCTTTCAGCACCCGGGAGATGGAGACGCCCAGCTGCTCCGCCTGGATCACCGCGGCGGTAAAGGTCCGCATGTCGGGGACGCCGGTCCGGTCGGCCAGCTCCCGGAGCGCCTCGGCTCGGGGGGCGCCCAGCCGGATCGCCTTCAGCAGTTCCCGGAACTCGCCGGCGGTGGGCTCAGGGAACTTCTCGCCCACCTTCTGGATGGCGCCGTCCAGGCCGAGCCCAGCCTCCACCGAGACCGAGAGCAGATCCAGCACATCGGGCAGCGCCCGGTCGATCTTCTCCCGGCGGACGCTGACGGTGCGCGAGAGCATGAAGTCGGGCAGCCGGTAGCCCAGCAGCGAGATCAGAAAGATCATCATCAGACCCAAAAGCGGCTTGCTGCCCAGGGTGGGCGAGGCCAGAAGGATACCGAAGAGTCCGGCGCCGCCCGCCGAGAGGACCTGCATCCCCAGGAACCGGGCCGGCGTGAACGGGTTGCCCGCCTGCTGCAGCTTCAGCTGCAGGGCATCCTTTTGCTTGGCGTTGGTCCGCCGTCCCACCAGCCTGGCCAGTCGCTCCAGCATGGGCGCCAGCACCCGCTGGCTGAAGGGGAGCGCCATCTCCTCATCCAGCAGACTGCGCCGCTCCTCGCGGCTGATGCCCTGCCGGCGGATGGCCGCCGCCCGCTTCTTCAGCACAGCGGCATCCCCCGCCGGGGCCAGCACCAGCATCGTCGTCACCACCGTGGCCGCGAAGGTGAGCACCAGGATGATCATCGTCATGGGCTACACCTCCATGTTGACCATCTTGCGGATCATCAGGATTCCAACCGACTGCATCACCACACCCATGCCCAGCATCACCATGCCGACGGGGTGCTTGAAGAGCGGGTCGAGCATTCCGGGGGAGATCATCGAGATGATCAGGGCCAGCACCAGGGGCAGCAGGGAGATCACCCAGCCGGACATCCGGCCCTGGGCGGTCATGGAGCGGATCTCGCCCTGCAGCCGGATCCGGTCCTTTACCGTGCCGCCGATCTTGTCCAGCACCTCGGCCAGGTTGCCGCCCACCTGCCGCTGGATCAGCACCGCCGTCACCACCAGGTCCAGGTCGGGGCTCTGCACCCGCTGGACCATGTGGGCCAGCGCTTCCTCCACCGGGATGTTGACCCGGGCCTCCTTCAGGACGATGCTGAACTCCTTGCTGACCGGAGCCGGCATCTCCCGGCTGACCACATCCATCGCCTGGAGGAAGGAGTAGCCGGAGCGCAGGGCGTTGGAGACGATCGCCAGAGCGTCGGGGAGCTGGTTGGTGAAGAGCTTCTGCCGGCTGGCGATGGAGCGCTTCAGCAGCAGGGTTGGGGTGATCCAGCCCAGGACCGGCAGGAGCCACCAGAGGCTGGGGAGCAGGATCAGCGAGAGCAGCAGGCCGGCGCCCGCAGCCACCGCCTGGGCGATCAGGAACTCGGCGGGCTTCCACTTCCAGTCGGCCCGCTGGAGCTGCGACTCCAGCCGGTTGGAGACGCTGCTGCCGCTGGTGGCCCGCTCCACCACGCCCACCAGCGCCTGACGGGCCGCCTCTCGCACCGAGAGGCGCTGCAGCTTATCCCCCTCCGGAGGGAGCGGGGTGCCGGGCAGGTCCCGGGTGGCGAAGCCCTCCAGCGCCTTCCGCTGGGCCACCAACCGTTGAAGCCGTTCTGTCGGCGTCTCCTGCTTCTGCGTCCCCGAGGAGACCGAAAGCACGAGGTAGGCCAACAGGGCGGTCAGGAGAAAGAGCAGCACGCCAGACATAGGCCTACACCTCGAAGAGTTCGTCGGGCAGGTTGATCCCGTGCTCCACCAGCCGGTCGTAGAACTTGGGGCGGATCCCGGTGGAGGCAAAGTAGCCCATCACCTTGCCCTCGGGGGTCACCCCCTGCTGGTGGTACAGGAAGAGGTCCTGGAGCACCACCACATCCCCCTCCATGCCCTGCACTTCGGTGATGTGGGTGATCTTGCGGGAGCCATCCTTCAGGCGGGAGACCTGCACGATCAGGTCGACCGCCGAGGCGATCTGCTCCCGGATCGCCCGGACGGGCAGCTCCATGCCGGCCATCAGGACCATCGTCTCCAGGCGGGCGATCATGTCGCGCGGGGAGTTGGCGTGGCCGGTGGTAAGGGAGCCGTCGTGGCCGGTGTTCATCGCCTGGAGCATGTCCAGCGCCTCACCGCCGCGGCACTCGCCGACCACGATCCGGTCGGGCCGCATGCGGAGCGAGTTCTTCACCAGGTGCCGGATCGAGATCTCACCCCGACCCTCGATGTTGGCCGGGCGGGTCTCCAGGGAGACCACATGCTCCTGCCTCAGCTGCAGCTCCGCCGCATCCTCGATGGTGACGATCCGCTCGTCATCGGGGATGAAGCCGGAGAGGATATTCAAGGTCGTGGTCTTACCGGAGCCGGTGCCGCCGGAGACGACAATGTTGAGCCGGGCCTTGACGCAGCCCTCCAGGAAGATCGCCATCGCCTTGGTCAGCGTGTTCCACTCCACCAGGTTGTCGATGGTGATCGGCTTCTTGGCAAATTTCCGGATGGTGATGGAGGGACCCTTGAGCGCCAGGGGCGGGATGATGGCGTTGACGCGGCTGCCATCAGGCAGGCGGGCGTCCACCATCGGGCTGGATTCGTCGATGCGCCGGCCCAGCGGGGTGACGATCTTCTCGATCACCTGGAGCACGTGCTTGTCGGAGGCGAACTGGGCGTCGCTCAGCACCAGCTTGCCGCCCCGCTCCACGTAGACCTGGTTCGGGGCGTTGACCATCACCTCGGAGACGGTGGGGTCGTCCAGCAGTGCCTGGATCGGTCCGTAGCCGATGATCTCGGCGTAGAGCTCGGCCAGCACGGTGTCCCGCTCCAGCGGCGGGACCCCCTCCTCCTGCTCGATCGCCTCGGCGATCTTCTGCCGGACCTCCCATCGCTGCTGGTCGGTCATCTCCCGGGTGTTGACCAGCAGGCTGGTGTCCAGCTCCTGGATCAGCTTCTGCTGGATCCGGTGCTTCAGCTCCCGCCTCGCCTTCGCCTCGTGGCTCTCCTGCGGCGGCGGCAGGGGCCTGCCGGGGGCCTTGGGAGCCATGACCGGCGAGTGAGCCACCACCGGGATGGCCGGCTGGGGGCGGGTCGCCTCCTTCTGTTTGATCCGGTCGTAAAGCGATGACATCGCAGGTCACCTCCTTCTCAGGGCGCTCACCGCTAGGCGAGGCCGAAGAGCTTCCGCAGGCCGCCGGGGGCCGGGGTCTTCTCCACCTTCTGCGGGGCCTGCGGTCCGGGCTCCTCCTCGCCGGAGACCAGCCGGGCCAGCTGCAGCAGCGCCTCGCCGGCGGGGCCGTTCTTCGCCCGCTTCAGCACCAGCGGGATGCCGATGTTGGCCGCCGCCACCAGCGCCTGCCCATCGCTGGGGATGGTGTGGTAGAGCGGCTGCCCCAGGCTGGCGCCGATCTCGCTGTGCGAGAGTCCCTGGACCGAGTCAGACCGGTTGAGCACCACCTGGACCTTCTCCCTGGGGTACTCCAGCCGCTCCAGCATCACGTCGAGCCCCTTGGCCGTCGACTCCAGCACGGCGATCTCCGGCAGGGTGATCATAAGAATGAGATCAGATTTATCCAGGGTGACCAGATTGGCCTCCCGGAAGGACGGAGCCGTATCGATCACCACAAAGTCGTGGGTCTGCCGCAGCGCCTCCAGCACCTCGCCCACATAGTTGCGGCTCGTGTCGTTGCGGCCGTCGCCGTCCACCTCGGAGGCGAGGTGCGGCATGGGCGGCCCGCCCAGCACCCCGACCCCCGACTGGGACTGCTTGACCAGCACCCGGCTGACCAGGTCCGGGGTGATGGGGGTCTCCAGCCGGCAGAGGTCGACCAGGGTCGCCTGGGGCTTGACGCCCATCATGGTGGGCAGGGTGCCGAACTCCAGGTCCAGGTCGAGGGCGGCCACCTTGTACTTGCCGCCCAGCGCCAGCGCTGCGGAGAGGTTGGCGGCGATGGTGGTCTTGCCCACCCCGCCCTTGGTGGAGAAGACGGTGATCAGCTTCCCCTGCCGCCTCTCCTCGGCGGCGGGGCTGGGGCGGGTTCCCACCCGCATCGTCCGCTGCTCGGCGGCGCTGCGGAGCGCCTGGACCAGCTCGTCGAAGGTGAAGGGCTTGATCAGGTAGTCCCGGGCCCCGGCCTTCATCGCCCGGCGCAGGTACTCCTGCTCCCCCTGGACCGAGATGATCACCACGCTGACCGGGTGTTCGGCGGTCAGCCGGGCGGTCGCCTCGATCCCATCCATCTCCGGCATGTTGATGTCCATCAGGACCACATCCGGCTGCAGCTGGGCGTTGAGGGCGACCGCCTCGGCGCCGTTGTGCGCCTCGCCGACCACCTCGAACTCCTCCGCCTCGAACTCCAGCATCGCTTTGACCGACTGGCGAACCTGGTAGGAGTCGTCCACCAGGAGCACGCGAATCTTTTGCGACACGCGGGACACCTCCTACCGGCTGATGGGCTTGAGGGTATTGGGGTCGAGGATCAGTGGGTTGTTCCGGTACTTGCCTTCATCGGTCTGGTAATTGCCGACGTCGGGCTGCTTCAGGGCCGGGCGGAGGATCATCTTGATGTGACCCACCTGCTCGGCGAGCGCCACCTCGGCGGCCTGCTGGGGCGTCAGCGCCAGGGTGATGGAGGTCAGCTTCTTGTCGCCCGGCTGCTGCGCCGGCGACGCCTGCTTCAGCTCCTCCACGGGGCCCTTCTCCAGCACCTGGACCGCCTCGTAGAGGATGCGGGAGGAGGCGGGATAGGTGAACTTCACCGGCTCCTCCACCTTCTTCTCGGGCAGGAAGAGGATCAGGTCGACCAGGTCGCCGGGCTGAGGGTGGCCGGCGACGCCGTTCAGCTCATCCATGCGGATGGTGACCGCCCGCTTCCCCTCGGGGATCCGGTAGGGCAGCGCCCCTTGCCCCTCGGCCACAATCCGGCTCTTCAGGAGCACCTCGCCGGGGTGCAGCTCCACGATGCCAATCTTCTCGGCCACGTCCTTCAGGGCCGAAACCTCGTTGCCCGTCGCCAGCTCCTTGGGGATCTGCTTCAGTGCAAACTGCGACTCCGACAGCTTGGTGCGGGCGGGGATCGGCTCCTTCGTCGCCACCGTCACAACCGAGACCATCTCGACCTTGGGCGTCGCATCCGCCCGCTCTGCGCTGGCAATCATCCGCTGGGCCAACAGCGTGACGACCAGCCCTGCGACGATGGGGATCAGGACAAGCCGCAGGATTTTGCCTTTGTCCACGAAGCCTTCCCTCCTGGGGGAGCCGATTGGTTACTGGATCAGCTTGGCGCGGCTCAGGCCGAAGTCGGGGGCGGTGCCGTTGGCCTCTCCCTCGGCCAGCATCCGCACGAACCGGCCGGTGATCTCCGCCTTGTCAGAACCGGTCTCTGCCACCGACTCCAGGAAGAACATCCCGAAGCCGACCACCTCTACCTGCCCCTTCCCGTTCACCTCGAAGCTGCGGAGAACTGGAATCGGTACTAGCCGGGGCGAGCCCTTGGTGGCGTCGGTGTAGGTGGCGAGCGGATCGCTGTCGATGCGGTACTTGATCGCCCGGACGGTCGGGTTGGCCATGTTGCCGGTCTCGGTGTCGAGCCACTGGCCCACCCGGATCCAGTCCTGGTAGCCGTTCATCAGGTTCATCTCGTACATGGAGGCGCCGGACTTGCCCAGGGCGAGCGCCTGGTAGTTGCCGGGGGAGACGGTCCCGTCGTTGGCGGAGAGCTTCAGGATCACCGGGTCGTACATCTGCCAGTCGGCCTGGGCCACCCCGAGGGGGACCGCTCCGAAGACGCCGGAGATCGACTGGATGGTAGCGCTGGAGCCGCCGTAGACGGTCTGCTGCTGGCGCCCCAACACCCGGGCAAAGATCAGGTCGACCGTGTTGCCCGCCCCCACCGCCACCGTCCGGCCGATGGGGTCGACGGTGACGTCGGCCAGGTCGGGGTTGTAGCCGTTCTTCTGCAGGTACTCCCGGGCGGCAAGGTAGGCCGAGACCGGGTCATCGGGCAGGTGCTGAACCGCCGTCAGGGCGGCGATATCGGCCACGTTGTGCAGCCGGCTCCGCTCCATGTAGAGCAGACCCACGTCGACCCCCAGGGCGACAAGGCCCATCAGGCAGGTCATGGAGATCGCCACCAGCGGGACGACCGAGCCCTCCTGGTTACATCTGAGCCGGGTGAAGAGCCTTCTCATATCCGTCCCTCCTATTCCACGCGGCCCGTCAGCTGTGAGGCCAGCTGCACGTCGGTGTTGGCCAGGCCCATCATGGCCAGGAAGGTGTACCGATAGCTGACGATCACCGTCAGGTCGGTTCCGGTCACCCGCGTCCCCGCCGGATTGATGACCACGGTCACGCGGTCGGCCTCCAGGGAGACGCCAGCGTTGCGGGCGATCTGCTCCACCTCGGCGTCAGATGCTCCCGTGATGCCGGCCCGAACGCCCTCGCGGGCAGCATACTGCACCGTGAGCATCGCATTGGCCATGCGCGCGATGTCCACCAGTCCCAACACGAGCCACAGGAGCAGCGGGAGCACGAGGGCCATCTCGACGGTCGCCTGTCCCTTGCTGCCTGCCGGTCGCTTCATCACGGATTCACCTCACTCATCCGCCTCGTGGAAGGAGCCGGCCGGCGTAGCGTGCCGACCGGCTCCTCGAAGTCTGTAGGTGATAAGGGCGTTTACTGGGCGGTGCCGGAGGGGATCTGGTTCGTCAGGTTGTTGAACAGCGTCCTGATCTGGCCACCCAGCAGGGCGATGGCACCGATGACGACAGCCGCCACGAGACCGATGATCAGCCCGTACTCGACCATGCCCTGGCCTTCCTGCCGCTTCATGAGGTTGCGGGCCTTCATGCCAAGGATCTGGGCCTTCACATACAGGTTCAGCATTCGGACATCCTCCTTTTGTCTGGCAGCGGGTTGCATGAGAGGCTCCCTCCGACGGGGTCGTCCGAAGGGAGCCTCTTGCCGTGCCAGGGGGAGGATGGCCCTGCAAGAATGCTGTCCCTTTCGGCAGCCCGGCTGCCGTGGGTCGGCTCTGGCCGACCGGTAGGCCCGTGGCTTTGCGTCCGCAGCTTTCGCTGCGTTTGCCTTTGTCGTGGGTGAGAGAGGCCTGTTCTGCGGGGCACCGGCTTCCGTTTGCGGCGCCCCCCCGTCTTGCTGACTCTAATCTACCATCTCGCCGATGGTTTGCCATCAAACTATGGACCCATCTTTGCGGCGCCTTCCCATGGGACGGCAGGTCCCATTGGCATGGGACCAGAGTCCTATGGACCGGATCTGGGACCCCGGCGGATCGGGGACCTACAGCTCGGTCGTGACGGGGGCTCCCCGGAGTTGATCGCCTGCCAGGCGGATGCGGGTGAGGCTTCCGGGCGGGGGCCGGAAGTCCCAGAGGGGGCGGCCGGTCAGGTGGGCCAGGAGCGCCCGGACCACCCCGCCGTGGGTGACCAGCACCGTCCGGTCGGGGGATTCGGCCAGGGCGGCGAGGGCCCGGCTTCGGAGGGAGGCCAGGGACTCGCCCCCCGGCGGGGCCCGGTGCTCGGGGTCCTCCAGCCAGGCCCGAAGGGGCGCCGGGGCCAGAGCCTCGATCTCGGTGTAGGTCAGCCCGTCCCACTGGCCGAAGTGGAGCTCCCGCAGGCGGGGGTCGGGCTGGACCGGCAGGCCGGTGGCCGCCCCGATCGCCCGGGCGGTCTGGAGCGCCCGGCCCAGGTCGCTGCTGCGGATGGCGGCAGGCGGCTCGGCGCGGAAGAAGGCGGCCAGCCGGGCCGCCTGCGCCTCCCCCTCCGGGCTGAGGGGGTGCTCGCTACAGCCGATGTACCGGCCCTCCTGGTTGGCGGCGGTGGCGCCGTGCCGGACGAGGTAGAGGGCGCGCTCGGTCATGACCGGAGCGCCTCCAGCAGCCGGAGGTTCTCCTCCCGGGTGCGGACCGCCAGCCGCATATGGAAGGGGGTCAGGCCTTCGAAGGAGCGGCAGTCCCGGATCAGGATCCCCTGCGGCCCGAGCCGCTCCTGGACGGCGTGGGCCGGCTGCGGCGCCCGCACCAGCACGAAGTTGGCGGCGGGCGGGCAGACGGTGTAGCCCGGCAGGCCCGCCAGGGCGGCGGCCAGGAAGGGGCGCTCGGCCCGCACCCACTCCCGGGTCCGGGCGGCAAAGGCCTCATCGGCCAGGGCGGCCAGGGCGGCCGCCTGGGCCAGGGAGCTGACCGACCAGGGGTCCCGGGCCCCGTCCAGGGCGGCGACCATCGCCGGCGGGGCGACGGCGTAGCCGATGCGGAGGCCGGGCAGGGCGTAAAACTTGGTCAGGGAGCGGGCCACCACCAGGTTGGGTCGGCGGAGCACCGCCGGGATCACCGAGCCCGCCTCCCCCGGCTCGGTCAGGTCGATGAAGGCCTCATCCACCAGCAGGGTGGCCGGGGTCTGCTCGGCCAGGGCCAGAACCTGACCCGGGTCATAGATCCCGCCGGTGGGGTTGTGGGGGTTGCAGAGGATCAGCCAGTCGCCCTGCCGTAGCCCGGGCGGGGGCGTGGGCCGGTCGGGCGGGTAGGTCAGCAGCTCCGCCCCCGCCGCCCGGGCGGCCCGGCCGTACTCGGCGAAGCCGGGGGCGGGCAGGGCGACCCGCCGCCCCGCCGCCTGGCGGAGCAGCAGGTAGAGCACCTCCGCCGCCCCGTTCCCCACCAGCACCGCCTCCTCGGGCAGGCCGTGGTGCCGGGCGAGGGCGGCCCGCAGGCTCCGGGCGAAGGGCTCGGGGTAGTTGGCCACGCCGGCCAGGGCCGACCGGGCCGCCTCAAGGGCAGCCGGGGGCGGCCCCAGCGGGTTGATGTTGGCGCTGAAGTCCAGGAAGCGCTCCGGGGGGATCCCCCAGCGGCGGGAGGCCGCCACCAGGTCGCCGCCGTGCAGGGGGGCGGTCAGGCTCACAGCGGCCACCTCCCGAGGGCGGCAGCGAAGCAGGCGAGGCTGACCAGCTCCACCGCCTCGTTGATCGCCCCGTAGGTGTCGCCGGTCAGCCCGCCCAACCGGCGGGCGAAGGAGCGGGCCAGCAGCAGGGCGGCGAGGAGCCCCAGGCCCCAGGCGGCCAGCCCCCGGACCAGGACCGCCGGCCCGGCCGCCAGGGGTAGGAGGGCGGCCAGCCCCAGCCCCAGGAGCAGCGCCCCGGCCACCCGCTCCCGCCCCACGTGCTCGGCAAAGGAGGCGGCCATGGAGCCCTCGGTCCGGGCGGTGGGGAAGAGCCCCGCGGCGAGGGTGATCGCCATCCGGCCCAGCGCCGGGGCGAGCAGCAGGGCCGGGAGCCGCAGCGGCGGGGCCACCTCCAGCAGCAGCGCAAAGCGAAGCAGGAGCGAGAGCGCCCCGACCGCGGCGCCCATCGCCCCCACCCGGCTGTCCTTCATGATCTCCAGCATCCGCTCCCGGCTCCGGTGGGAGCCCAGGCCGTCGGCGGTGTCCATCAGCCCGTCCAGGTGGAGCAGACCGGTCACCCAGAGCCCGGCAGCGATCACCGCCGCCGCCCGGGGGGCCGGACCGAAGGCCAGCCCGGCCAGCAGGTCAGCCGCCACGGTGACGCCCCCCACCAGCAGCCCCACCAGCGGGAAGAGCCAGGCGGAGCGGCCCAGGGCGGCCAGGTAGTCCTCCGCCTCCACCCGGCCCGCCGGCAGGCGGGTGAGGAAGGAAAGTGCGATCCGCATCAGCGTCAGCCCCTTTCCAGCCAGCCCAGCAGCGCGGCGCCCAACAGGGCCGAAGCCGCCGCGGCCAGGTACATCCATCGCACCGAACGGGGGATATCCGCCGCCTCCAGCGGCCGGAGCGGGTCGCCCATGGTCGCCCGCATCTCCGGCTCGCCGTCGTAGTAGTTCAGCCCGCCCAGCCGGACCCCCAGCAGCCCGGCCATCGCCGCCTCGGGCCAGCCGGAGTTGGGGCTGGGGTGGCGGTGGGCGTCCCGCAGGGCGGTCCGCAGCGCCCGTGCCGAGCCGCCCACCAGTCCGATCATCAGGGCGCTCCAGCGGGCCGGGAGCCAGTTGGCCAGGTCGTCCAGCCGGGCGGAGGCCCAGCCGAAGTGCAGGTAGCGCTCATCCTTGTGGCCCACCATCGAGTCCAGGGTGTTGACCGCCTTGTAGGCCATCGCCAGCGGAGCGCCGCCCACCAGCCCCCAGAAGAGCGGGGCGAGCACCCCGTCGCAGGTCGACTCGGCCACCGTCTCCACCGCCGCCCGGGCGGTCTCGCCCTCATCCAGCCGGTCGGTATCCCGCCCGACGATCCAGCTCAGCTTCCGGCGGGCCTCCGCCAGGTCGCCCAGCCGGAGCGGCCGCCAGACCGCCAGGGCGTGCTCGGCCAGGGAGCGGGCGGCCAGGGTGGTGCTGAAGAGCCAGACCTCCACCCCCACCGCCAGCCACGGATGGAGGAGGCCGGCCAGCCGGATCAGCCCCCAGGTGGCGCCCCAGGCCAGGGCGGGCAGGGCAAGGGCCAGGATCACCCCCGCCAGCCGCAGGGGCAGGCGGGTCCGGCGGAGCAGGCCCTCCAGCCACTGGATCGCCCGGCCCATCCAGATCACCGGATGGGTCAGCCAGGGCGGGTCGCCCACCAGGGCATCGACGGCGAAGGCGAGGAGCGGGAGGAACCAGGGGGTCCAGGGCAGCTCCATCACTCGATCACATCCCCGATCCGCTTGAGATCGACGGCGATGCCGGCGATGCAGGCGTAGACCCGGTCGGCCTCCCGGGCCAGCAGCTGGTTGATCCGCCCCTGGGCGTCCCGGAAGAGCCGCCCCAGCCGGTGCTCGGGCACCAGCGCCATCCCCACCTCGTTGGAGACGGCGATCAGGTGGAGCTCCCGCTCCCGGCAGAGGTGGAGCAACTCCAGGAGCGCCTGCCGGGCCCGGCTCTCGAACCCCTCCTCGGCGGCGAGCAGGTGGTTGGTCACCAAAAAGGAGACGCAGTCGAGCAGCACCGCCTCCGCCGGTCCCTCGCCCAGCGCCTGACGCAGGGCGGATGCGGGCTGGTACCCCTCCTCCACCGTCCGCCAGGAGGCCGGGCGGGAGGCCCGATGCAGGGCGATCCGCTCCGCCATCTCCGAGTCGGTCACCTGGCCGGTGGCCAGGTAGATCACCTTCGCATAGTCTGCCGCCAGCCGCTCGGCGTAGCGGCTCTTGCCACTGCGGGCGCCGCCCAGCACCAGGATCAGCTCTCCCATCGGCCCGCCGCCCTTCCCGCTGCTACCCGTTCCGGTTCCGCGGACCCCTCCCGGGAGAGGAGGATCACGTGGGGCGTCCCCTCCACCGGGTGCCGGATCACCCGCACCCGGCTGCCGTAGACCGCCAGGATGTTCGCCTCGGTCAGCACCTCCTGCGGGGCGCCCTCCGCATAGCGCCGCCCCTCCTTCAGCAGGAGCATCCGGTCGGCGTACTGGCCGGCCAGGTTCAGGTCGTGGAGGACGGCGATCACCGACAGCCCGCAGCTCCGGTTCAGCCGCCGGGTCAGGTCCAGCAGCTCCACCTGGTGGGCGATGTCCAGGTGGGCGGTGGGCTCATCCAGGATCAGCAGGCTCGGCTCCTGGGCCAGGGCCCGGGCCACCATCACCCGCTGCCGCTCGCCCCCCGAAAGCCGGGTGACCAGCCGGTCGGCCAGGGGCAGCGTCCCCGTCATCTCCATCGCCCAGCGGACCGCCCGCCGGTCCTCCTCCGTCTCGCCGCGCAGCGGCCGCAGGTGGGGCAGCCGCCCCAGTGCGACCAGCTCCTCCACGGTGAACTCGAACTCCACCGCCGTCTCCTGCTGCACCACCGCCATCTGCCGGGCCAGCTCCCGGGCGCCCATCCGGTAGATCTCCCGGCCGTCCAGCAGCACCCGGCCCGCGGCAGGCTTCAGGGCGCGGCAGAGCGCCCGGACCAGCGTCGACTTGCTGC
Organism: Bacillota bacterium; assembly: GCA_049324875.1. Lineage (GTDB taxonomy): Bacteria > Bacillota > Sulfobacillia > Symbiobacteriales > Symbiobacteriaceae > JAWLHU01. The sequence continues at coordinate 5,419 of JBMONC010000039.1, read as the reverse complement.
TGCCGTTGGGGCCGACCACCGCCAGGAACTCCCCCCGGCGCAGGTTGAGGCTGAACTCCTGCAGCACCGGCCGGCCGCCGTAGCCACAGGTGATCCCCTGGACGGACAGGTACATGGGTGGCACCTCCTCGTCATCTAGTCCCGCGGCATCAGCCGGCGGCGGAGGATATAGAGGAAGAAAGGACCGCCCGTGAGGGACATCACCAGCCCCACCGGGATCTCGGTCGCCCCCAGCAGGGAGCGCCCCAGGGTGTCGGCCAGCACCAGCACCACCGCCCCCACCACCGCCGAGCCGGGCAGGAGGAACCGGTGGTCCGGCCCGACCAGCAGCCGGACCAGGTGCGGGACGATCAGCCCCACGAAGCCGATGGCGCCGGCGAAGGCGACCGATGCGGCGGTCAGCAGGGCGCCGGTGGCCAGGACCACCCGCTTCAGCCGCTCCACCTCCACCCCCATGGTGGCCGCCGGCTCCTCGCCCAGCAGGAAGGCGTTCAGCTCCCGCCCGTGCCAGAGCAGCAGGCCGATGCCCACCGCCAGGTAGGGGAGCAGCCAGCCCACCTTCCACCAGTTGGCCCCGGAGAGTCCGCCCATCATCCAGAAGATGATGGCGTCCCGGGCGGAGGAGTGGGTGAAGTAGAGGATCAGGGAGACGATGGACATGGCCAGCGAGCCGACCACCACACCGGCCAGCAGCAGCCCCACCGTGGGGACCCGCCGGCCGACGGCCGCCAGCCGGTAGACCAGGGTGACGGCGCCCAGCCCGCCCAGGAAGGCAAAGAGCGGCACCGGGCCCAGCTGCCAGATGCCCGTCATCGCCAGCGCCCTTTCCACAAAGGCGATCGCGATGGCCGCACCCACAGCAGCCCCCGCCGAGACCCCCAGCACAAAGGGGTCGGCCAGCGGGTTCTTGAAGAGCCCCTGGTAGGCGGTTCCCGCCACCGAGAGCGCCATGCCCACCAGCATCCCCATCACCACCCGGGGCAGCCGGATATCCCAGAGGATGATCCCGTGGGTCTCCTGCCAGGTCGGCTCCAGCCCCAGCCCGATCCGGCTGAGGATGATGCGGATCACATCCCCCGGGGGGATGCGAACCGAGCCGACCGCCCCCGCAAGCACCAGGGTCAGGAGGAGCGCCACCAGGCCCCAGAGCAGAACCCGACGGCCCCGTGCAGCCCGCATGACGCCACCTCCTGACCCTCTCTCTTCCTACTTCTTAAAGATCTCCGGATGGATCTGCTCAGCGAACCACTTCAGCCCCTGGACCAGCCGGGGACCGGGGCGGACCACCAGGTTCTGGTCGGGCACGCCCACCACCTTCCCCTCCTTGACCGCCTTGAGCGACTCCCAGCCCTTCCGGGCAGCGGCGGCCTTGGCGGCGTCAGGGGAGCCGGTGATGATGATCTCCGGGTTGGCGGCGGCCAACTGCTCCAGCGGGAAGGCAGGCCACGGCTCCTTGGCGGCGGCGGCGGCATTGGTGCCACCGGCGATCCGGATCATATCGTCGATGAAGGTGTTGGGCCCGGCGGTCATCAGCGGGTCGTGCCAGACCTCGTAGAAGACCACCGGCTTGCTGGCCGCCTTGGCGGTCTTGGCCCCGATCTCATCCACCTGCTTCTGCATCTCGGCCACCAGCTTCTCCGCCTGCTCCTGGGCGTTCAGCACCTGGCCCAGCGCCTTGATGCCCTGGTAGAGCTGCTCGAAGTTCTGCGGGTCCAGCACGAAGGTGGTCAGCTTGTACTCCTGGGTCAGCTTCTCCCGGGCCTCCTTGCTGCCGCCGATCAGCAGCACCAGGTCGGGCTTGAGGGAGAGGATCTTCTCGTAGTTGGGCGGGCTGAAGCCGCCGATCGACTCGATCGCCTTGGCCTCGGCGGGGTAGTCGCAGAAGTCGGAGCGGCCCACCAGGGCGGAGCCCTTGCCGAGGGCGAAGACCAGCTCGGTGTTGGAGGGGGCGACGGAGACGATCCGCTTCGGCTCAGCGGCGATGGTCACATCCCGCCCGGCGGCGTCCTTGATGGTGAGCGGGTAGGCGGTCTGCTTGGGGGCGGCCTTGGCCGGCTCCTGCTTCGCCGGCTCCTGGGCGGCGGGCTTGGCGGTCTCCTTCGAGCCGGCGGTCTGGCTGCCGCCGCAGCCCGCCAGCAGCGAGGCCAGCAGGAACAGGGCGGTAAAGAGAAGCGCAAAACGGCGATTCTTCACGTCGGATTCCTCCTGAAGCAAGGTGATGGATGGGTCAGGCCTGGGGGACCAGGCGGGCCACCGGGGCGAAGGGCTGGGTCAGGGTGAGGGCCAGCCCGGGGAGGGCGCTGGGCGGCACCGCCGCCAGGACACAGGTGGCAGGCCCGGCGGACTTGTCCAGGTCCCACCCCTCCTCCGGCGCCACCCCCTCGAGCCCCAACTGGGCGCTACTTGCCATCTCGGCCGCCTCGGCGGCGATCCCCCGGGAGCCGACGGGGAGCAGGTCGTGGACCAGCGGGTCAGCCGCCAGCCGCTGGACCAGGGCCAGGTCGGCCGTCTCCGGGTCGTCCAGCCGGACCTCGGCGCCCACCTTCGGCCGGCCGATGGCCACGATCAGGTCGCCCGGTTGGGCCGTCCGCGGCGCCCGCTCTGCCAGGGCGAGGACGGTGACGCCCAGCCCCGTCTGGAGCGTGGGGATGTTCTTCTCGAAGGAGCCTGTGATCTGCTCGGGGCCGAGCCCGGCGGCGATCCCTTCGTCCAGGATGCCCGCCAGGATCTCCGACCCCGTCGGGATCGGTTCGACACAGGTGTTGTTGACCAGAAGGACCGGACGGCCCCCCGCGGCGATCGCCTCCATGAGGACGACCCTGGCGGTCAACCGGCCGAGGACGTAGCCGGGAACCGGGACGAAGTCCTGCTCCTTGGGGCCGATGCCGCCCGCCGCGTCGCAGGCGACCAGCAGCCGGTCACCCCCCGGCAGGTCGAGTACCGTAATGTCACGCCACCTCATGGGCCCACTCCTCCGTCAGGTTCAGGCAACAGAAAACCCCCGGCTTTCAGCCAGGGGAAAGGTTCAGGCTCAGATTCGGTGGACGCGCCACGCGAGTCGTCTCCCCCTTTCCTCCGAAGGTGAGTCGATGCGCGAGCAGGCAGGTTTCCTGACTTCCGGATCAACGCCCCCCTCCAGCCTTCCCAGCGTGATCGCCAGTGGCCTTACCAGGAGGGAGACTCCCCGTTCACAGTGGCGGGACCGTGCCGGATTCTCACCGGCTTCCCTTTTACCTCCCGGATTGGACCGGGAGCACCTGCTCGGTCTCCTATTCAGTTGTCGCCTCCAGTATACGGGAACCGGATGATCCTGGCAAGAGCGGTTCGTGCTCATCTGAGCTGTGCTCAGCTGCCGGGTTTCTCCTTCTCAATCTGGACCAGCCCGTTGCGAATGGCGTAGAGCGCCGCCTGGGTCCGGTCGGAGACGCCGATCTTCTCGAAGATGTGGGTCATGTGGTTCTTGGCCGTCTTCTCGCTGATGAAGAGCGCCGCGGCGATCTCCCGGTTGGTGGCGCCCTGCCCCACCAGCCGGAGCACCTCCAGCTCCCGATCGGTCAGGCCGGGGTCGTCCGGGGAGCGCTTCTCCTTCTGGGGCCCCCGGGCCATCTCCATCAGGGCCAGGCCGGCCAGCTTCGGGTGCATGTAAGGACGGCCGTCCTTCGCCGCCCGGATCGCCTCCGCGAGGTTGGAGGAGTCGGTGTCCTTGACCATATAGCTGTTGGCCCCGGCCTTCAGCGCCTTCATCAGGTACTCGGCGTCCTCGTGCATGGTCAGGATGACGACGCCCATCTCCGGCATCGCCTCCTTGATCTTGCCGCAGGCCTCCAACCCGCCTCCGGGCATGGAGACATCGAGCACCACCACGTCAGGCCGGAGAGCCGCCGCCTGCCGGATCGCCTCATCGCCGCTGGCAACCTCGCCGACCACCTTCAGGTCCGGTTCCAGTTCGAGGACTTGCTTGAGCCCCTGGCGGAAGAGCGTGTGATCATCTGCAATGAGAATCCGCACGGGTTCCGTCTGCATGGGTTCTCCTCCTGTTAGTCCACCAGCGGGAAGAGGAAGGTCAGTTTGGCGCCGCGGCCCGGCGCGCTCTGGATCTCCATCGATCCGCTGAGGAGCTCCGCCCGTTCCCGCATACCCACCAGCCCAAACTTGGAGCCACCAACGCCAGGACGCACCGCCTCCGGGTCAAAGCCAACACCGTCATCCTTCACCGTCAGCTTGATCTCCTGACCACCGGTGGTCTCGACGGTGACCCAGACCCGGGTGGCACCGGCGTGCTTGGCCACATTGGTCAGCGCCTCCTGGCAGAGCCGGAAGAGCGCTACCTCAAAGGCCGGATTGTACCGGCGGTCGTTGCCGTAAAACGCAAAGTCGGTCTCAATGCCCGTTCGGGCCTGGTAATCCTTCAAGTACTGACGGAGCGCCGGGACGAGCCCCAGATCATCCAGCGCCATCGGGCGCAGGTCGAAGATGATCTTGCGCACGTCCTGAATCGAGAGCCGCACCAGATCCTTCAGCTGGACCAGCTCATGCTTCAGCCGCTCCGGGTCCTGCCCCACCAGCCGCTGGCAGACATCGATCCGCAGCACCACCGAGTTGAGCAGTTGGGCCGGCCCGTCGTGGATCTCCCGGGCCAGGTGCCGCCGCTCCTCCTCCTGCACCCGAATGGCGTGCAGTCCGAGCCCCCGCCCCTGCTGGGCGGTCTCCAGCCGCCCCTCCAGCTCCCGGAAGGTCCGGGTCAGGGCGCCCAGGGCCGGCGTCGCCCGCTCCACCACCGCATCCCCCTGCGAGAGCAGGGCGCCGATCCGGGCCGTGCGCACACTGAGCGCCTGGACGGAGCGCTCCACCTCAAGCCCCGTGGCCCCGGTCTTGGCCCGGATCCGCAGCGACTCCAGCTCGTTCTGGATCCGCTCGTACTCCATCTTCAGCTCATCGAACACCTGAAGCCCCTGGACCATCCCTTCCTGAAGGGTGACCAGGTTCTGCCGGGCCCCGCCCTCGAGGCCATGCGCACTGTCATCAGCCATCTTCATGCAGGAACTCCCCCCAGCGCGATCATAGCCCGCGGCAGAGCAGGCCCAGACAAGATACCTTTCCGCGCCGGGGCCGGGAAATCCTGCCGAACAGGGTCGAAAATGGGGGAAGGCTTGACGAATTATCATAACTTTTGTCGAAGAAGGTCTCCAGTCTGCGCGTCACCTTCTTATGTGACCCCCGGGAGCCGTCGTGCATAGGGTAATGGTGTAGCGTCACGCCACAAAGGAGGAAGGACGCGTGAAGGATCATGGCTATGTGATCCAGGTACCGGTCGTGGTCAACGCCAACACGGCCCAGGTCCTGGTTGTAACGGAGATCCCCCTCACCCCGCCGGCCTTTAAGATTCACGAGATCGACAAACTGATCGAGATCGATGACT
>JBMONC010000038.1:75174-98992 GCA_049324875.1 Bacillota bacterium | reverse complement strand
CTGCGGCCGCGGGAGGAGTACCTCTCTTATGATGAATTGCTGCGGGTGATCGAGGCGGGGCTGGCCCTGGGGATTGACCGGATCCGCATCACCGGGGGGGAGCCGCTGGTGCGGGCGGGGCTGGTCGATTTCCTGGCCAAGCTCAAGCCGATGGGGATTACGGATCTCTCGCTCTCCACCAACGGGCTGCTCTTTGCGCCGATGGCGCGGGAGTTGAAGGAGGCGGGGCTGGATCGGGTCAATATCTCCCTCGATACCCTTCGACCGGATCGGTTCCTGAAGATGGCCCGGCTGGCGGGGGATCCCCGGCCCGTGCTGGAGGCGGTGGACGCCGCCCTGGAGCTGGGAATGGAGCCGGTCAAGCTGAATATGGTGGTCATTAAGGGCTGGAATGATGATGAGATCGTCGATATGGCCCGGCTGACCATCGATAAGCCGATTCATATGCGGTACATTGAGGTCATGCCGTTCTCGGAGGCCTATGAGTTCACGTGGGAGAATCTGGTGCCGGCGGCGGAGATGCGGGAGCGGCTGATGGAGGAGTTTGAGGACCTCGAGCCGGTGCGCGAGGGGGTCAAGGGGAACGGGCCGGCCAAGTATTGGCGGATCCCCGGGGCCAAGGGGACGGTGGGCTTCATCTCAGCCGTCACCGAGTGCTTCTGCGGCGACTGCAACCGGATCCGGCTCTCGGCGGACGGGAAGATCAACCCCTGCCTCGGGCATGTGCACGAGGTGGACCTGAAGCCGGTCCTTCGGAACCCGGAGGCCTCGCTGGAGCAGCTCTCCGCGGTGATGGCGGACGCGATTTTGAAGAAGCCGCGGGAGCATAACTTCGATGATATGACCTCCGACTACACCCTGCGGGTGATGCACGGGATCGGAGGCTAGGAGGCAGGGCGCGTGTCTGAGTTGACCCATATCGATGAGCACGGGCGGGCCCGGATGGTGGATGTCGGTGCCAAGGCGGAGACAGAGCGGGTGGCCGTCGCCCGCTGTGAGGTGCGGATGCGGCCGGAGACCCTCGCCCTGATCCAGTCGGGCGGGGTGGCCAAGGGCGATGTGATCGGCGTGGCCCGGGTGGCGGGGATCATGGCGGCCAAGAAGACCGGGGAGCTGATCCCGCTCTGCCATCCGCTGCCGATCACCAGCGCCGGCGTCGACTTCGCCTTCGATGAGGCGGGGTCGCGGGTGCTGGTGGAGGCGACGGTCTCCACCGTGGGGAAGACCGGGGTGGAGATGGAGGCGCTGACCGCCGCCTCGGTCGCTGCCTTGACCATCTACGACATGGCCAAGGCGGCGGACAAGGGGATGGTGATCGGCGAGGTCCGGCTGGTGAAGAAGACCGGCGGGAAGAGCGGGACCTACCTGCGGCCGGGCGAGAGCGTATAGCGCATGAACAGGCCCCCCTCGGATGGCTGAGGGGGGCCTCTCTTCTTGATCGGCATGGGGCTAGCTGCAGAGGTGGACGGCGTTCTTCCGCTGCTTGGCGATCCGGTGGGCCTGTTCGGCCCGCCGGAAGAGGTCGGCGGGGGAGCCGCCGCCGTCCAGAGAGGCCACGCCGGTGCTGAGGCTGAGCGGGATCTGGATGCCTTCGTAGGGGAAGGGGTTCTGCTCCACCAGTGCCCTGATTCGCTCGGCCAGCCGGTAGGCGGAGTTGGCATCGGTCCCCGGCAGGAGCAGGACGAACTCGTCGCCGCCCCACCGGGCCAGGAGGTCGGTCTGACGGGTGGCCTGTTCCAGGAGCCGGCAGACGCTGAGCAGCGCCTGATCGCCCACGAGATGGCCGTACTGCTTGTTGATCTGGCCGAAGTTGTCCAGCTCCATGAAGAGCAGGCTGACCGGCTGCCGGCGGCAGGCGGCCGCCAGCCGTCGCTCGAAGGGGCGCCGGTTCTGCATCCCGGTCAGCTCGTCGTGCTCGGCCCGGTGGCGCATCTGCCGGATGTAGCCGGCCAGGAGCCAGCCCCCCGCCGCCGCCAGGGTTGCGGCGACCGCCCAGCCGTAGGGGAGCTGGGTGAGGCCGTAGAGGAGAGCCACCAGCAGGAGGCCGGCCGAAGCGCCCGTCCAGCGTGCCCGCATCCCCATCCCCCCCGATGGTTACTTCACGTCGTACTTGCGCAGAAGGTCGTCCAGTGCCTCCCGCAGCAAGACGGACTCCTTCTTCTTCAGCTGCTCGGCCAGCTTCTTCAGCCGGGCCAGCTGCGAGGCGTTGTAGTAGCAGGAGCGGAGGATCATCTCCTCCCGGCTGGGCAGGCCCACGGCGTTGCGACCCGCCTCCTTCACCTGGTAGAGCGCCGTGTCGGCCTGGCGCATCAGGCCGGTCACATCCTTGGCATCCCGGGGGTAGTTGGCCACCCCGATGCTGAAGGTGGGCGAGAACTCGGTGTAGGCCTGCCCGGCCCGGCGGGCCAGCTCCTGCCGGAGCGCCTCCATCTGCAGGAAGCCCTTCTCGAGGGTGACCCCGGGCATGCAGATCGAGAACTCATCGCCGCCGATCCGGCCCACCACCCAGCCGCCGGCCTGGGCCGCCTCGTGGAGCGCCTCCGCCAGCAGGAGGAGCAGCTGGTCGCCGGCCTCCTCGCCGCGCTGCTCGTTGATCTCCAGGAACTGGTCCACATCCAGGTGGCCGAGGGTGAGGGTCTCCTCCGCCGCCAGTGCCCGCTTCAGCGCATCCTTGTACTCGCCGCGCCCCAGAATCCCCGGCAGGTGATCGATCAACGCACTCGCCTCCTTATATATCGGTCAGCTGATATATATCATGACACGGGTATGGAGGCAAGTCAAGAATCATCTTGCTATTTTGTAATGCACAGATCGATTCTGGGTGGCCGAGGGGAAGTCTGTCCCCTCGTCTCGAAAAAGTTCGTGCCGGGCGCGAACGGAAGCCCCCTTTTCCCGCTCTTTCTGCCTGAGAGGGAGGGAGAGCCGCCGCGGAGAGCTCTGCCCACCTCAGAAAGGAGCTGGCTATGAACTACTTCACACTCCTCCGGTCGCACCAGGGCTACCTGGAGCGGATCGCCATGGCGATGCTGGGCAACCGGCCGGATGCGGAAGATGCCCTCCAGGAGGCAGCCCTGGCCGGCTACCAGCACTTTGACCAGCTGCGCGGCGGCGAGCACGCCTTCGGCGCCTGGATGCGCCGGATCCTGATCCGGCAGTGCCGGAGGGTGCTGGAGAGCCGGCGGCGCAGCTTCCCGGTGGATGACCTGTCCGCCTACCTCCCGGAGACGGTGCCGGGGCCGGATGCGGAGGCCACGGCGGCCTGGGAGATGGTCGCCCGGCTCAGCGACCACCTGCGGCCGGTGGTGGTCCTCCGGTACATGCTGGACATGCCCCAGCAGGAGATCGCCGACGAGCTGGGGATCCCCGTGGGAACGGTCAAATCACGGCTGGGAAAGGCCTTGGAGCTCCTCCGGAAGATGGAGGAAGAGCAGAGGAGAGAGGCGCTATGATGCAGCGAGATGACTTTGAGAACCGCCTCGGCCAGGGGCTGAAGCGCTGGGCACAGGCCGGCGAGCCCACCCTGGACCTGGAGGCGCTGGTGAAGCAGCGGCTGGAGCGGGGGAAGGAGGCCGCCCCGGCGGTGAGCCGGACCCCCGGGCGCCCCTGGGTCCGGTGGGCCGGTGTGGCGGCGGCGGCGGCGCTCCTGGCCCTGAGCGCCACGGTCACCTTCCCGACCTGGGCGGGCGCCGCTGCCGGCTGGCCCCTGGTGGGGCCGGTGGTGAGGGAGATCATCATGAAGGACGCCGGGCTGAAGTGGGCCTACGACATGGGCTTCATCCAACAGCCGCTGGCGGAGGTGACCGAGGACGGGGTGACGGTGCGGGTGCTGGGCGTGGTGGCCGACCGGGGCCGGACCACGGTGATCTACCAGATCACCGGCTGGGAGGTGCCGGCGTCCAGCCCCCAGCTCTTCATCGCCGAGATCAACGGGACGGGGGTAGGCTCCTGGGCGCAGCCGCCGGTGGAGACGCCGATGGGGCTGGTGGGCACGGCCTCGGCTGATGCGATCCCCACCGAGGAAGCCGAACTGACGCTGCGGGTCAGCTTCCCGCCGGAGAAGCATGTACCGCTGACGCTTCAGGTGAAGCGGACGGCGGAGGCCTCCCGGGAGGTGCTGGTGGACCAGGTCCAGACGATCGCGGGGGTCGGCATCAACGTGGAGCGGGTGATCTACACCCCCGCCGAAACGATCGTCCGCTACCGGAAGCTGGGGCCCCAGTGGAGCGGCAGCGCCACCTACGGGCAGGAGAAGCCATCCACCCCCTGGCTGGAGGTGGATGGCCAGCGGCTGATGCAGACCCACGCCCACGGCGCCGGCGACCAGCATGTGGCGATCTTCCCGGCGGTGGAGGGCAAGGCGAAGCTGGTCTTCCCCAGCCAGATCCGCTCGGTGGCGGTGGACCTGCGCTTCCCGCCGGAAAAGGGGCTCACCCGCACCGTCGAGGGGGTGGAGATCACCCTGGATGGCTGGGCGGCGCAGGGGAGTGTGCTGAACGCTGACTTCCGCTGGCCGGAGGATACCGACCTGATCGGCCTGGGGCGGCTCCAGGTGGTGGACGCCACCGGGGTAGTCCACACGCTGCACGGGGGGATGGGCGAGGGCTCCAGCGCCCACGGCGGCTGGCAGCGGCGGTCGATCACGGCGGAGCTGCCCGCCGGGGTGGAGCCGGTGGCGATCCGCATCCCCAGCCTCAACTTCTACCAGCAAGGTCCCTGGGTCTTTGACCTCCCCCGCTGAACCTGCGAGGCCGGGCTCTGCCAAGAGCCCGGCCCCCTTCCTTAACCGGCCCGAAACTTTTCATCGCTGCGCGGCAGGAATTTCCGCCCCCCGTCGCGTAATTCAATGCGGCAACCCCTATATCTATGGTCCGAATCCCAGCACCTACCCCTAGATCTGGGGGATTCGTCTGATCACTCAGACGCAGGCCGAGGAGGGCTGTGCCCGTGTTCGTCACCATTGAGGGCGTGATCGGGGTCGGCAAGACAACCGCCACCCGGCTCCTCGCGGAGGCCCTGCGGGGGGAGATCCTCTTCGAGATCGTCGAGGAGAACCCGTTCATCAAGGACTTCTATCAGGACCGGGACGCCTGGGCCCTCCAGCTGGAGACCTTCTTCCTGCTCAATCGGGTCAAGCAGCTGGAGGATATCGCCAAGCGGCTCGCCCAGGGGGCGACCATCGTCTCCGACTACAACGTGATCAAGAACCGCGTCTTCGCCGGCCTCACCCTGACCGGAGCGAAGCGGGAGAAGTACATGCAGCTCTTCTCCGTGCTGACCGACGACCTGCCCAAGGCCGATCTGATCATCTACCTGAAGGCGGAGCACGCCGTGGTAATGGAGCGGATCCGCCGCCGTGACCGGTCCTTTGAGCGGAACATGGACCCGGAGTACATCCGCCGGCTGGCGGAGGAGTATGAGGCCTACTTTGTGGAGCCGGAGCGCTACGTTGGCGACACGCGCGTCCTCACCGTGGATACCACGAACCTCGACCTGGTCGGCAACAGCCTGGACAAGCAGGGGTTCATCGAACGGGTACACCAGGCGATTGCCGGGGCTCGTGCCAGAACAGCCTGAGGAGTGAGCCAGCATGTTCCGCATCACCAACGCCCATCTCCGCCCCGAGCCCCGGGACTTTAAGTTCATCACGGTCATCGGGAACGTCGGGGCCGGCAAGTCGACCCTGACCCGGGCGCTCTCGGAGCTGCTCCAGTTCGACGCCTCCTACGAGCGGGTGGACAACAACCCCTACCTCTCCGACTTCTACCAGGACCAGGCGGCCTGGGGCTTCCACCTGCAGGTATACTTCCTGGGGCAGCGTTACAAGGATATCGTTCAGATCCAGCAGGCCGGGCGGGACCACATCCAGGACCGGTCGATCTACGAGGATGTGGGCATCTTTGCCCGGGCGCTGCATGACTCGGGGAAGATGACCGACCGGGACTACGAGACCTATACCGCCCTCTTCCACAACATGGTGGAGCAGCTGATCCGGCCCGACCTGGCGATCTACCTGACCGGCAGCCTGGAGACGATCCTGGAGCGGATCGCCCAGCGGGGGCGGGAGTCGGAAAAACACGTGCCCAAGGCCTACTGGGCCGAGCTGCACGGCCGGTATGAGCGGTTCATCGCGGCCTATGACCAGTCGCCCATCCTCTGGGTGGATATCGACCGGTTCGATCTCTACAAGCACCCGGAGCACCTGAATATGCTGGCCGGCGAGATCCGCCGCTTCCTGGCCCACCAGGAGGGGCGCGTCGCCGGGTAGGTCTGTCGCCCCGGCGGCGCCTGCCATGCGGCGGGCGCCGCCTTCCGCACCGGCCCCCCATTCCTCCGTTGAGGTGGTCGCCATGTCGCCCAAGTTCCTGCTGCAGACGATGCTCCTCCTGCTCCTGGGCCAGGTTCTCCTGGGCGGGGTGGGCTGGCTCTTGGTGAAGGCGGCGCCCTGGGCGGGGCTGCCGGTGACGCTGCTGCTCCTCTGGTTCATCCGCCGGGTGGCGCTGATCTTCCGGGAGGAGGCGCAGGCGGCCCTGAAGCGGGAGGCGCCGATCCTCCCTGGTCGGCTCTCCCTCTTCGTGGCCCTGGGGGCGCAGCTGCCGGGCCTGCTCCTGCTGCCCTACTGGGCGCCGGAGAGCGCCATGCTGCTCTGGCAGGGGGCGGTGCTCCCCGTGACGGCGACGCTCACCTGGATCTGGGAGCCCTGGGGCGATGTGCTCCGCTCCTTCCTCTGGCTCGCCTTCCTGCCGGAGGTCGCCCTCTTCGCCTGGATGGCGGGGGCGCCGCAGCCGGCGAAGAAGGCGCCGCCAGCCGCCCCGCCGAAGGCGGCGCCGGGGGAGTGGGCCCCGGCCCGGCGGGTGGCAGACGTGGAGCGGAAGGGGCGCCGGGTCAGGTAGTCGCCAAGAAGGGGGTGCGGCCATGGACCTGGTTCAGCGGGTGGTCCGGTGGGGTGGGGTGCTCTTTCTGCTGTTGATCCTCTGGAATGTGCTGACCATGCGCCCGGCCACCCGGCAGCTCTGGTCCTACATGTGGGGGCGGCTGGTGAACGAGGGTGCCTTCGGGGTTGGCTACTGGGACGGCGAGTACAACGAGTTTGACTTCTCCCAGCTGGAGCCGGGGGATCTGGTGCTGGGCGGCAACACGGGCTCCAGCTGGGGCCACTGGACTCACGCCGCCATCTACATCGGCGACGGCATGGTGATGGACAACTTCCTGCGGACCGGGGTGGCCCCCCGCCCGGTGACCGCTTACAACGAGTATTACAGCCACGCCGGGGCGCTCCGGGTGAAGCTGCCGCCCGCGGTGAAGCAGGAGGCGGTGGCCCGGGCCAAGTCGCTGGCGGGCCGGCCCTTCCACCTGCTCGCCCCCCGCAACTCCCGGGCGCTCTACTACTGCTCCAAGATCGCCTGGTGGGCCTATGCCAGCCAGGGGTACGACCTGGATCCGGATGGCGCCTTCTGGGTGGTGCCCGACCGCATGGCCACCTCCGGCTACGTGGAGCCGGTGCAGCCCAAGGGGGTGAAGTAGCGGTGGTGGGCACAACCCTGCGCCGGAGGGCGTCGGTGGGAGCGGGAGGCCGCCTGGGGGTGCTGAACCCCGTCCTGACGGGCATCCGCTACCTGGGCACCCTCTACGGTCTCCAGATCGTGATGAGCGGCCTTGCCTACATGGTCTTCGACCTCTGGTGGCTCTCCATGCCGATCGGGCTGGCCTTTCTGGCCTTGGTCTGGATGGCGGGCCGCTCGCTCCCCGCCGACCTGGACGGCGACCGCTACGGCCATCTCCGGGCGCGGTGGCCGCTCCACGGGCTGGTGGCGCTGCTGGTCGGCTCCGCCTGGCAGGTGCCGGGGCTGCTGGCCACGGTCCGCTTCGTCCGGGAGCAGCTGGGGGTGGCGGAGTACGACGGGGTCTCCGACCTGCTGGACTTCCTCTGCGAGTCCTGGCACATGGCGCTGCTGCCGCTGCTGGCGGCCATCCCGGCGGGAACGGTGGACGGCTACCACGCCCGGTACTACATCGCCCTGCTGGCCGCCTCCCCGGTGCTGGTCCTGCTGCTGACGGCGGCGTCGGTCACGGCGCCCCGGCGGCGTTGAACGATCATCTCTGGATGGAGGGGGTCACGGGATGTCAGCTGCGGTGAACCCAGGGCCGGCGCTGATCTACCAGCGTCCGGCGGAGCTGCTCCAGCACCTGATCCGGTTCGACACCACCAATCCCCCCGGCAACGAGCGGGCCTGCGTGACCTACATCCAGGGGCTGCTGGAGGCAGCGGGGGTGCCCACCTGGATCTTCGCCAAGGATCCGGAGCGGCCCAACCTGCTGGCCCGGCTGAAGGGGCGGGGCAGCGCACCCCCGCTGCTGCTCTACGGCCACGTCGACGTGGTCAGCGCCGCCAACCAGACCTGGACCCATCCGCCCTTCGCCGGGGAGATCGCCGACGGCTTCGTCTGGGGCCGGGGCGCCCTGGACATGAAGGGCGGGGTGGCCATGATGCTGGCCGCCTTCCTGAAGGCGCAGATCGAGCAGGCCGACCTGCCGGGGGACCTCCTCCTGCTGATCCTCAGCGATGAGGAGAACCTGAGCACCTACGGCGCCAAGTTCATGGTGGAGGAGCACGCCGACCTGTTCGAGGGGGTCCGCTACGCCATCGGCGAGTTCGGCGGCTTCACCCTCACGATCGGGGGGAAGCGGTTCTACCCGATCCAGGTGGCGGAGAAACAGGCCTGCTGGCTGCGGGCCACCTTCCGGGGCCCTGCCGGCCACGGCTCGATGCCGGTCCGGGGCGGCGCCATGACCAAGCTGGGCCAGTTCCTGCAGCGGATCGACCGGCGGCTGCCCCCGCGGGTCACCGAGCCGGTCCGGCTCCAGTTCAGCGCCATGGCCGATGGCCTGGGTGGGGTGCAGGCCCTGCTGATCCGCCAGCTGCTCAATCCGGCGCTGACCGACCGGATCCTCGATCTGCTGGGGGAGAAGCTGGCGATCTTCGACCCGCTCCTCCATAACACCGTCAGCCCCACGCTCCTGCAGGGCGGCGGGAAGATCAACGTGATCCCCGAGCGGGTGGCCGTGGAGCTGGACGCCCGCCTGGTGCCGGGGGCCAAGCCGGAGGAGGTGATCGCCGAGATCCGGGCGGTGACCGGCGTGGAGGCGGAACTGGAGGTCGTCGCCTTCGAGCCGGGCCCGGCCACGGTCGACATGGGCCTCTTCTCGACCCTGCGAGGGATCCTGAAGGAGGCAGACCCCGAGGGGATTCCCATCCCCCTGGTGCTGCCGGCCGTCACCGACGGCCGCTTCTTCGCCCGCCTCGGCATCCAGACCTACGGCTACCTGCCCATGAACCTGCCGCCGGGCTTCCAGTTTGCCAAGGCGATCCACGCCGGGGATGAGCGGATCCCGGTGGAGTGCCTCGAGTTCGGCACCCAGGCCATCCACCGGGCGATGCAGCGCTTCGGCTGAGCCGTGCGGGTTCGCCCCGCCAGCCGTATAATCTGATAGGGAAGAGGTTTGATCCCAATATTTGGAGAATTCCCCCTCAGTACCAACTGGGGGGGATTTCCATTGATCCGCAAGTCGATGGAACGGGCCCGACATGAGTCCTTTCTCGTGGTGAGGAGTGCGGCCGAGGACATGGGGAGCCGGCCGCTCGCCACGCCCTTCGCCACGCCGCACCTGCAGGTAGGGGGAGACGGGCGGCCCAGGGCGACGGTCTGGAATCTGGGGACTCGGGAGGTGGAGGGGGTCATCACCGAGTTCTACTGCGTGCCGGCCGGGCTGCCCGTGACGGCGGAGAACGCCCAGCTGATCGGGGTAGGGAATGTGGCGATCATCCCGCCCGGGCAGTCGATCACCGTCACCTGCAACCAGCTGTGGCGCCACGCCACCCACGCCGACGTGCTGCTGGTGATGGCCTTCCATTCGGAGATGGATCCGGTCAAGCTGCCCTTCGACGCCATGCGGGACCGGCACGTAGGGCAGATGAACTACCCGTGGGCCGGCATCTTCGAGGGCCGCTACGGCCCGGAGGAGCTGCGAATCCGCCTGGAGGTCCGCCCCGCCAACCAGGGCCTCTTCCGGGTGAAGCTCTTCGAGGAGGTCAACGGCCGGATGCCCTCCTTCCCGAAGTGCGACCGGATCATGCGCCCCAACGGTCACACCCTGCGCTGGATGGAGGTCGAGAACAACCGGAAGGAGCTCTACGACCTGGTGGTCCAGGAGAACGACCGCCTCTCCTTCCGCCTGGGGACCCGCCCCCTGGACCAGCCCCAGGCACCCATGCAGGAGACTTCGGGCATGATCGAGCGAATCTGAGCATGAGGTTAGGCCCATCGCCCGGTAGGTGCGATGGGCCTATTTCTTTGCCACGGATTACACGGATTACACGGATTAATACATAAATAGATAATGATGGAGTGGTGCTGGTGCGAAGTACCGCACCATGATGGTCACAATATAATATAGTTATTATTATATCAATTGATGCGAAATACCCTTTCGTGTGGTTACACAGGTGGTGTGATTGGTGCGGTGCTTCGCATCAGCACCACGAATGAAAGAGGCACTACCCAGAATTTTAATATATTTGTATTATCCGTGTAATCCGTGTAATCCGTGGCAAAATACCCTCTTCCTCACCTTGACAGCCATGCCAACAGCTCCTTGAGTTCCATGGCGTTGACCACATCCCCGGGCTCCAGCCAGGCGCGGCGGGCCTGGCCGATACCGTATTCGAGGAGGGTCAGCTCGTGGGTGGAGTGGGCGTCGGTGTTGATCGCCAGCTTGATGCCCCGGTGCTTGGCCAGGCGGGCGTGGAGGTCGGACAGGTCGAGGCGGGCGGGGCTGGCGTTGATCTCCAGGGCGGTGCCGGTGGCGGCGCAGGCCTCCAGGATGCGCTCGAAGTTCAGGGCGTAGGGCTCCCGCCGGCCGATTACCCGGCCGAAGGGGTGGGCGATGATGTCCACGTGGGGGTTCTCGATGGCGCGGATCAGGCGCTCGGTCTGGCTGGCCTCGTCCAGCCCCATCTGGCTGTGGATCGAGGCGACCACCAGGTCGAGCTGGGCCAGGACCTCATCCGGGAAGTCGAGGGAGCCATCCTTCAGGATATCCACCTCGCTGCCGGCCAGCAGGCGGAAGTCGGTCCAGCGCTCGTTCAGCCGGCGGATCTCGGCCACCTGAGCCAGGAGCCGCTCGGGGGTCAGCCCGCCGGCGATGACCAGCGAGCGGGAGTGGTCGCAGATGGCCAGGTAGCGGTGGCCCAGGGCCCGGGCGGCCTCGGCCATCTCCAGGAGCGAGGCGGTGCCGTCGGAGGCCCGGGTGTGGCAGTGCAGGTCACCCTTCAGGTCCTGCCGGGTGATCAGCCGGGGGAGCCGGCCGGCCCGGGCCGCCTCCACCTCGCCGCTCCCCTCCCGCAGCTCGGGCGGGATCCAGGGGAGGCCCAGGGCGGCGTAGAGCTCCTCCTCGCTCCCGGCCTCGGGCAGGGGGCCCAGGGCGGCCAGGTGGGCCTGGGACCCGGTCATCCGCAGCCAGGTCCGGGCGAAGCGCTCGGGGGGCGCGACCCGTACGTCGATGCGGCGGCCCAGGCTGGTGGCCATGGTCAGCCGGTCATCCCCCTCGGCCAGGACCTCCCCGGCCAGGGGGAGGGCGCGGAGGTAGGCCAGGACGGTGGCGGCCTCCTGGCTGGCGATCACCAGGTCGATGTCGTCCACCGTCTCCTTCCGGCGGCGGATCGCCCCCGCTACCTCCGCCCGGAGGACGGCGGGGTGCTGCCGGAGGTGCTCCACCAGGCCCTCCGCCACCGGACCCGCCGCCCCGATGGAGATCCGGGCGGACTGGGTGCGCAGCCTCTCCAGCGCCGCCAGGATCGCCGCCTCCTTGCGGGCGGTGAAGCCGGGGAGCGCCTTCAGCTCCCCCTGACGGGCGGCCAACTCCAGCCGCTCCAGGCTGTCGATGCCCAGCCGGGTGTAGAGGAGCATGGCCGTCTTCGCCCCCAGCCCCGGCACCCGGGTCAGGTCGACCACCCCGGGCGGGACCGCCCGGCGCAGCTCCTCCAGGTACTCCATCCTGCCGGTGGTGACCAACTCCTCGATCTTGGCGGCGATCGCCTTGCCGATGCCGGGCACGCTGGTCAGGCGGCGCTGCCGGGCCAGCTCCTCCACCTCGTCCAGCAGCAGGCCCACCGCCTCCGCCGCCTTCCGGTAGGCCCGGACCTTGAAGAGCTCCTCGCCCCGGATCTCCAGCAGGTCGGCCACCTCGTAGAGCGCCGCCGAGACCTCCAGGTTGTTCACCGCCGATCCCCCCTGACCCTTATCATACACCAACCGGGGCGGCTCCCCGTAACCTTCGGCCGGATCCACCGTTACTCTGGGTGGAAACGTCCCGAAGGAGGCACTCGTATGTCAAAGGTTTTCCCGGTCTCCGTGCTCCTGTTCCTGGTGCTGCTGCTGCTGGGCAGCTCGGCGTTGGCCGTCGGGCCGTCGGTGCCTCCCTCCAAGGGGGCGCCCCTCACCGTGGCCGGCGGGGCGAAGCTGCCGGGGGATATGGCCCGGCTCGAGAGGGAGCTGGCGGTCCGCTCAGAGATCCAGTACCGGATCCTGGTGGTGCAGAACAGCGGCGGCGAGGAGCTGACCGCCTACCTGGAGCGGGTGGCCGATCAGTGGGGCGAACCCCGGCCCGACACCCTCCTGCTGGTGGTCTTCGCCGAGGAGAACTACAACATCCGCTTCTACTACGGCGCCAACCTGACCCGGATGGGCATGACCGTGGATCGGATGCTCACCCTGCTGCGGACCCACTACTTCCCCCTCTCCCAGCAGGGGGATGTGGCCGGGGGGCTGGGCCGGCTGGTGGGCGCCATCAACCGTTCCTACATGATGGGGATGAGCTTCCCGGAGGTGGATCCCCGGATCCCGCCGGAGCTGGTCCGGGAGATCACCTGGGCGGCCAACCGGCGCCTGGAGCAGTTCCTGCGGGCGGAGCCGGGCGACAGGCTCCGGGCCGCTGCGGTCGGGCTGGAGGCGCTGCGGGTGGTGGACAGCCCCGAAGGGCCGCTCTACCAGGTGGTCTACGCTGTCCTCCCCGCCGAGAAGGAGAACGACTGGATCGCCGGCAGCGGCAAGCTGGAGAGCGACGGCTGGGTCCGGGGCAAGGTGCAGCTGCTGAAGGCCGTCCAGCAGAACGGCGAGTGGCAGGTGGCGTTCACCGGCCCCTGATGGAGCAGAAGCGTGAAGACCGGGGCGGCACTGGCCCCGGTCTTTTTGCAGGTGAGCGGCGGCGCGGCGGCGAAAGGTCGTCCCATCAAGGTGGGGGGGATGCGGATGAGGGAGCTGGTGATCACCTTACCGGAGGGGTTTGACCCGGCGATCGGTCCGTGGGTCTGGGAGCTGGAAGAGGAGCGGGCCCGGCTGAAGCGGGCGGTGGCCGACCTGACGCAGGAGCAGCTGGACCACCCGCCGGCGGGGGGCAACTCCATCGGCTCGCTGCTCTACCACATCGCGGCTATCGAGCTCTCCTGGCTCTACGATGAGGTGCTCGTCGCCCCCTACCCGGATGAGTTGACCGCCCTCTTCCACGCAGATGTCCGAGGCGAGGGGAACCAGCTCAGCCAGGTGACCGGTCAGCCGGTCCGCCAGCACCTCCACCGGCTGGATGCGGTCCGGGAGCAACTGCTGGCCTCCTACCGTTCCATGGATCTGGCGGATTACCGGTGCCCTCGCTCCCTTCCTGACTACCAGGTGACCCCGGAGTGGGTGCTCTTTCACCTGCTCCGGCACGAGGCCCAGCATCTCGGGCAGATCTTGCTCCTCCGAAAGGGCCTCGGACTCCCGAACCGGGGACTCTCGATCTGAATGCAGCAGGGCCGTCCGGTGATCAGCCGGACGGCCCTTTGTTCTCTGCCCCTACGGGGCTTTGCTGGAGTGGCTGGGGAGCCGGGAGAGCAGGTGGATCGCCCCGGCGAAGAGGGTCAGGACACCAAACATGAACGGTGTGGCGACGATCAGGATTCCGACGGCCTGCCGGAGCGCTTCCCAGTTCGGCTGCATAGGCTGTTCCCTCCTACTGTATCAGGGCGAGGACCAGACCGCCGGCCATGATCGAGGCGACCTGCCCCGCCACGTTGGCGCCGACGGCGTGCATGATCAGGTAGTTGCCGGGGTCCTCCTGCTGGGCCATCTTGGCGATGATCCGGGCGGACATCGGAAAGGCGGAGATACCCGCGGCGCCCAGCATCGGGTTGACCTTGGTCTTGAGGAAGAGGTTGAGCACCTTGGCGAAGAGGATGCCGCCGGCGGTGTCAAAGACGAAGGCGACCAGGCCGAGGGTGAGGATGCTGAGGGTCTGCCAGGTCAGGAAGACCTCGGCCCGCATGGTGGAGCCGATGGTGATGCCGATCAGCAGCGTGACCAGGTTGGAGAGCTCGCCCTGGGCCGCCTTCGAGAGCCGCTCCATCACCCCGGCCTCCCGGATCAGGTTGCCGAACATCAGGGCGCCCAACAGCGCCACTGAGGCGGGGACCAGGAGCCCGGCGATCACGGTGATCACGATCGGGAAGAGCACCTTGGTCATCTTCGAGACCGGGCGCCCGCCGTCGTAGACCATGCGGATCCGCCGCTCCTCCCGGGAGGTCAGCGCCCGAATCACCGGGGGCTGGATGATGGGAACCAGCGACATGTAGGTGTAGGCGCAGACGGTGAGCGGCCCGAGGAGCCTGGGGGCGAACTGGGTGGCGACGAAGATGGTGGTGGGGCCGTCTGCGGCGCCGATGATGCCGATGGAGGCGGCCTCCTTCAGGTCGAAACCCAGCAGGGTGGCCGCGATGATCGTCGCGAAGACGCCGAACTGGGCGGCAGCGCCGAAGAGCATCAGCCGGGGCATGGAGAGCAGCGGGGTAAAGTCGCACATGGCGCCCACGGCGATGAAGATCAGGACCGGGAAGAGTTCGGTGTGGATGCCCGCCTGCTCCAGGATCGAAAGCCAGCCGTCCGGCCCGACGGCCGAGGAGAGCGGGATGTTGGCCAGAACGGCGCCAAAGCCGATCGGGGCCAGCAGCAGCGGCTCGTACTCCTTGACGATGGCCAGGTAGATCAGCGCCGCGCCCACCAGCATCATCATCAGGTTGGAGGGCGTGAGCCCATGAATGCCTTCAAACAGGCGGCTGAAGTCCATCTGCGACAATAGCTCTTGCAGGATTTCCAAAGCGACGAGGCCTCCCCCGGGGTTGACGTTACGACCGGACCGCCGAATCTGGTGTTAGGACCTCCGGACCTATCGTACTCCTATGTCCGGGCGGTGGGCAGGCTCCGAACGCTTCATCTTGCGGTGGCTCCGAGGGGCTATGTGAAGGCCCTCACAAAGGTAAAAGGTAGGGTAACAGTCCGAGGGGGTATAAGTGAAACCCTCGGCTGTATATCCTAGCCGGGTGGGAAAAAAGAGGAGCCCAGGGACTTGACTGGCTTCGGAACCTTTTTTATCATAGGTTACGGTGTTAGCACTCAATATGGGTGAGTGCTAACAGAAAGCGAATAGAGGACTGAGGAGGGACCTCGTACGATGAACATCAAGCCGTTGGGCTCTCGGGTCGTCATCAAGGCGCTCGAGAAGGAGGAGCGTACCAAGAGCGGCATCCTGCTGCCCGACACTGCCAAGGAGAAGCCCCAGCAGGGCAAGGTGATGGCGGTCGGCCCGGGCCGGGTCCTGGAGACCGGCGCGAAGGTCGCCCTGGAGGTCAAGGAGGGTGACACCGTCATCTTCTCCAAGTATGCCGGCACCGAGGTCAAGGTCGACGGCGAGGAGTACATCATCCTGGACGGCGAGCGCGACATCCTGGCGATCGTCGCTCAGGCCTAATGTAGGGAGGTTCTAACATGCCTGCGAAGCAGATTCTGTTCGACGAGGCGGCCCGCCGCAAGCTGGAGGCCGGCGTCAACGCCCTGGCCAACACGGTGAAGGTCACCCTGGGTCCCCGCGGCCGCAACGTCGTTCTCGATAAGAAGTTCGGCGCCCCTGCCGTGGCCAACGACGGCGTCACCATCGCCCGGGAGATCGAGCTCGAGGATCCCTTCGAGAACATGGGCGCCCAGCTGGTGAAGGAGGTCGCCACCAAGACCAACGATGTGGCCGGCGACGGCACCACCACCTCCACCGTCCTCGCCCAGGCCATCGTCCGTGAGGGCCTGAAGAACGTGACCGGCGGCGCCAACCCGATGATCCTGAAGCGGGGCATCGAGAAGGCGGTCAACGCCGCCGTGGAGGCGCTGCGGGGCATGGCGATCCCCGTGGAGACCTCCAAGGCGATCGCCGAGGTCGCCTCCATCTCCGCCAACGACACCGAGATCGGCAAGCTGGTGGCCGAGGCGATGGATAAGGTCGGCAAGGACGGCGTCATCACCGTTGAGGAGTCCAAGACCCTGGCCACCGAGCTGGAGACCGTCGAGGGCATGCAGTTCGACCGGGGCTACATCTCCCCCTACATGGTGACCGACACCGAGAAGATGGAGGCCGTTCTGACCGAGCCTTACATCCTCATCACCGACAAGAAGATCTCCTCCATCCAGGAGCTGCTGCCGGTGCTGGAGAAGGTTGTCCAGCGCGGCAAGCCGCTGGTGATCATCGCCGAGGATATCGAGGGCGAGGCGCTGGCCACCCTGGTGGTCAACAAGCTGCGCGGCACCCTGCAGATCGCTGCCGTCAAGGCGCCGGGCTTCGGCGATCGCCGGAAGGCGATGCTGGAGGATATCGCCATCCTGACCGGCGGTGAGGTGATCACCGAGGAGCTGGGCCGCAAGCTCGACTCCGCCACCGTCGAGTCGATGGGCCGGGCCCGCCAGGTCCGGATCGAGAAGGAGAAGACCACCATCGTTGAGGGCTTCGGCTCCGCCGAGGCGATCAAGAACCGGGTCGCCTCCATCAAGCGGCAGATCGAGGAGACCACCTCGGACTTTGACCGTGAGAAGCTGCAGGAGCGTCTCGCCAAGCTCGCCGGCGGCGTAGCCGTCATCAAGGTCGGCGCGGCGACTGAGGTCGAGCTGAAGGAGAAGAAGCTCCGCATTGAGGACGCCCTGAACGCCACCCGGGCGGCGGTGGAGGAGGGCATCGTCGCTGGCGGCGGTGTCGCCCTGCTGCAGGCCCAGAAGGCGATCGACGAGCTGATCGCCGCCCTGGAGGGCGACGAGAAGGTCGGCGCCCAGATCGTCCGCCGGGCCGTGGAGTACCCGCTGCGGACCATCGCCGAGAACGGCGGCATCGAGGGCTCCGTCGTGGTGGAGAAGGTGAAGCACCTGCCGGCCGGCCATGGCTTCAACGCCGTGACCGAGGAGTACGTCGACATGATCGCCGCCGGCATCATCGACCCGGTCAAGGTGACCCGTTCTGCCCTGCAGAACGCCGCCTCCATCGCCTCCCTGGTGCTGACCACCGAGGCGATGGTGACCGAGAAGCCTGAGCCCAAGAGCGCTGCTTCGGCCCCCGGCATGGGCGGCATGGGCGGCATGGACATGATGTAAGGCCACACCAAAAGGCACCGGCAACCTCAGGGTTGTCGGTGCCTTTTCGACTCACCGCCGCGGAGCCAGCCACAGGTGGGGAAGGGGGCGAGCCGGCAATCAGCCGGTGGCGCTCCCTCCAACCTTACCGCTTGCACCCAGTTCCCCTGGCTAATATAATATACTCAACAACGTTGTTGAAAAAGTATCGGAAGGGGATGGTCAGATGAAGCGGCTGCAGGGAAAGGTCGCCCTGGTCACGGGGGCTTCCAGGGGGCTGGGGCGGGAGATTGCTCTGGCTTACGCCCGGGAGGGGGCGGATCTGGCGGTCTGCGCCCGAGGGGAGGAAGGGCTGCGGCGGGTGGCCGCGGAGCTGGAGGCGCTGGGCGCCCGGGTGCTGGCGGTGCGGGGGGACGCCTCGGACCGGCAGGATGTGGAGCGGATCGTCTCGCTGACGCTCTCGGAGTACGGGCGAATCGACGTGCTGGTCAACAACGCCTCCATCTTCGGCGTCTCGCCGCCCCCGTACCTGCTGGACTACCCGGTGGATGACTTCGTGGCGGTGCTGAAGGTGAACACCGTGGGGCCCTTCCTGGTCACCCGGCAGGTGCTGGGGGCGATGCTGCAGCGGGGCGAGGGGTCGGTGATCAACCTGACCTCCGAGGCGGGGGTGGAGGGCTTCGCCGGCTGGGGGGCCTACTCGGTCTCCAAGTTCGCCCTGGAGGGGCTGAGCCGTGTCTGGGCCGAGGAGGTGGCCGGGACGGGGGTTCGGGTCAACCTGGTCGATCCGGGCGAGATGGATACGGAGATGCACGCCCTGGCGGTGCCCGACTGCGACTACGAGCTGGCCCGGCCCGAGGAGCTGACCGAGGTCTTCATCTACCTGGCCTCCGACGAGGCCCGGGATGTGAACGGGCGGCGCTTCCTGGCCCGGGAATTCGCCCCGCCCGTGGCCAGGGGGTGATGGGCCATGGCTGCCTTCACCTTTGCGCTCCCGCCTGAGCTGAGCGCCGCCGCTCCGCCGGAGCGGCGGGGGCTGCGGCGGGACCACGTGCGGCTGCTGGTCCTGGACCGGGCCACGGGCGAGGCGACCCACTCCCGCTTCGACCGGCTGGGCGACTTCCTCCGGCCGGGCGATCTGCTGGTGCTGAACAACAGCCGGACGCTCCCGGCGGTGCTGCCCGCCCGGGCCCCGGACGGCCAGCCGGTGGAGATCCGGCTGGCCCACCGGCTGGGGGAGGACCGCTGGCGGGCGCTGCTGGTGGGCGGGCCGGCGGTCCGGCCCGGCCTGCGCCTGCTCCTCCCCGAGGGGCTGGAGGCGGAGGTGAGCGAGCACCGGGAGGGGGAGCCGCTCTCGGTGATCCGCTTCTCCCGGAGCGGCACGGCGCTCTACGACACGCTCTACCGGATCGGGCAGCCGGTGCGCTACGAGTATATCCGGGAGCCCTGGGGGCTCGACTACTACCAGACCGTCTTCGCCGCGGCGCCCGGCTCGGTGGAGATGCCCTCAGCGGGGCGGGCCTTCACCTGGGAGCTGCTGCTGCGGCTGAGGCGGCAGGGGATCGGCATCGCCTTCCTCTCCTTGCACGCCGGGCTGAGCTATCTCCTGGACGACCGCTGGGTGAAGGACCCGCGATACACCCCCGAGGCGTACACCATTCCCGCGGAGACGGCGGCGGCGGTCGACCGGGCCAAGCGGTCGGGCGGGCGGGTGGTGGCGGTGGGGACCACGGTGGTGCGGGCGCTGGAGAGTGAGGCCCTGACCGGTCAGCGGTCGGGCTGGGCCTCGCTCTTCATCCACCGGGAGTTTCCGCTCCGGGTGGTCGATGGCCTGATCACCGGGCTGCACGAGCCGGAGGCGACCCACCTGGACCTGCTCTCGGCCCTGATGGAGCCGGAGCGGCTGCGGGAGGCCTACCAGGAGGCGATCGCCCGGGGCTACCTCTGGCACGAGTTCGGCGACGCCAACCTGATTCTGTAGGAGGCGCGGCATGAGGATCCACCACATCGGGATCATGGTCTCCGACATCGAGCGCTCTGTGGCCTGGTACCAGCGGGTGCTGGGCTTCCGGGTGGCGGACCGGCGGGAACTGGGCAGGACCCGGCTGGCCTTCCTGGAGCTGGCCGGGGCGCAGATCGAGTTGATCCAGCAGGAGGGGAGCTGCGCCGCCGAGGGGATCGTCAACCACATCGCCTTTGCGGTGGATGACCTTGACGCGGCTATGGCCCGGCTCAGGGCAGAGGGGGTCTCCCTCGGGGATGAGCGGGTGATCCCCATCTGGGACGGCGGGCGGGTCCTCTTCTTCGAGGGGCCGGACGGCGAGGTGCTGGAACTCTTCGAGGCCGGTCGGCCGGCGGCTGGCAGGGCGGGGCCGGTGGCCCGTCGAATTCCCTGAGCCATCACATCTGCCGGGAGGGCGCCATGATCAAGGCCATTCTCTTTGACCTGGACGAGACGATCATCCTCGATGAGCCGGTGATGCGGGAGGCCTTTCTGGCCGCCGCCGAGCTGGCACGCCCGCGGGGGGCGGACCCGGAGCGGCTGGTCAGCCGGGCCTGGGAGACGGCCCGGCGGCTCTGGGCCGAGGGGCCCTACCACGGCTACTGCGACCGGATCGGCCACAGCGCCGGGGAGGGGCTCTGGGCCCGGTACGACCGGGGGGAGCATCCGGCGATTGCGGGCCTGCGGGCGTGGGCGCCGGGCTACCGGCTGGCCGTCTGGCGGGAGGCGCTGGCGGAGCAGCAGATGGCGGATGAGGCGCTGGCGGCGGCCATGGCGGAGCGGTTCGGGCAGGTGCGGCGGCGCTACCCCCGCTTCCCCGAGATCGACCCGCTGCTGGCGGCGCTGCGGGAGCGGGGCTACCGGCTGGGGATCGTCACCAACGGGGTGCCCGATCTGCAGCGGGAGAAACTGGCCGGCTGCGGCGTGGCCCACCTCTTCGACGCCAGCGTCGTCTCCGGCGAGATCGACTGCGGCAAGCCGGACCCCGGCATCTTCCGGCACATCTGCGGGGAGTTGGGGGTGGAGATGGGCGAGTGCGTCATGGTGGGTGACAACCCCGGCCGGGACGTGGCCGGGGCGATCGCCTCGGGCATGCGCTCGGTCTGGGTGCAGCGCCACGGGCGGGAGCCGGATCCGCGCTACCCGGCCGACCTGGTCTGCACCGACCTCTCGGCCATGCTCCCCTGGCTGGAGCAACTGCAGTAAACCGCACAGCAGGAGCGGCACGCGCGGGGCGTGCCGCTCTCTTTCGCAATCTGCGGGGAGGCTCAGTGGGGGCTGGTGCTGAACCAGACCCGGGTGATGGACGGGATCATGCTGGGGTCGGTGGGCAGCACCTGCTCCAGCGGCCAGGGCGCCCGGTCGGACAGCTCGGCCATCCACTCCCCGGCGAGCCGCTCCCTGGCCCCTGCGGCGATGACCGCCGCCCTGCATCGCTGTAGTGCTGCCGGCAGAGCCGGGGCTCCCGGGCGCGGGCCGCGTGCTGGCAGTGGCCGTGAACCGCCAGCAGGTGGCCGAGGACCAGGCTCAGGTCATCGGGCTGGCCCGCTGTGCGGACGAGGGTCTCGGAGAGTTGGTGGACGGCGGCGATCCCTTCATCCGAGGGGCGGTCTAACCAGGGAGCCGCAAAGAGGCCCCTTGCGGTTCGCTCGGCAAAGGGGTCCTTCCACAGGGCGATGGGTTGGGCGTGAGACATGGGATCAACTCCCTTCCAGCACGGGGGCCGACGAGGAAACCTCCGACTTTTACGTGATCACCGCGCTGGTTCATCGCCTAGGCACGCGAGGGATCAATTCACGAACGATTCTAATAGTTAGATGGCGCACCTCCCCAGTTGGTGATTCATGATCACAGGCCTACCAGTTGGGCCACAAAGGACTGGTCAGCCCCTCGCAAAGGTGCTATCATCGCGGGCGGACACCCCATTTTCGAGCCTGTCCCAGCCGTCTCAGGGGGGAGAGCATGACCGGTCCAGCAACCTTCGCATCCCGGCTCCCGGGGCTCGGTCTGAGCTTCGGGGTGGCCATTCCTGCCTACGTTCTCGGACTCCGGTTCCCGCTGGTCGGGGGGCCTGTCTTTGCGATCCTGCTGGGACTGGCGCTGGCCTGCGCCAGCCGGCCGGCAGCCGCCCTTCAGCCCGGACTCCGGTTCGCCGCCAGGCAGCTGCTGCAGGCGGCGATCGTCCTCCTGGGCTTTGGTATGTCATTCAGACAGGTCCTTGTGACAGGTCAGGAGTCGCTGGTGGTGATGCTGTCGACGCTGCTCCTCTGCCTGGGGGCTGCCTGGCTGCTGGGCCGAACCCTCCGGGTTTCGGTCAACCTGGCCGCCCTGATCGGTGCGGGCACCGCCATCTGCGGGGCGAGCGCCATTGCGGCGGTGGCGCCGGTGGTCCGGGCCGACGAGCAGGAGGTGGCCTACTCCATCTCCACCATCTTCGCCTTTAACGTCGTGGCGGTGCTCCTCTTCCCCGCCCTGGGCCACCTGCTGGGCTTCTCGCAGCAAGCCTTCGGCCTCTGGGCCGGCACGGCGATCAACGACACCTCCTCGGTGGTGGCGGCTGCCTACGCCTATGGGGAGGAGGCCGGCGCCTACGCCACGGTGGTGAAGCTGGCCCGCTCGGTCATGATCATCCCGATGGTCTTCGGGCTCTCTCTGCTCCGGGCGCTGCAGGCCTCCCGGGGAGGGCCGGAGGTCCGGTGGGCGGCGCTGATCCCCTGGTTCATCCTCGGCTTTCTGGCCGCTGCCCTGGCGGTCTCCGCGGGGCTGGTGCCGGAGGCGGCCGCCCGGTACCTTCCCCTGGCCGGCCGCTGGCTGATCCTCGTCGCCCTGGCGGCGGTGGGGCTGAGCGCCGACCCGCGGGGGATCATCCGGGCGGGCTGGCGGCCGCTGGCGCTGGGGGCGGTGCTCTGGCTCCTGGTGGCGGCGACCAGCGCAGCGGTGCAGCAGCTGATCGGACAAGTCTAGGAGGTGAGCTGGTTGAAGATCACGGTTCGCCCTTACACCCTGGCCGACTGGGAGGCGCTCTTCCGCATCCAGCGAGAGTGCTTCCCGCCGCCCTACCCCGAGGAGCAACTCTGGTCCCGGGCGCAGATTGAGAGCCACATCCGCCTCTTCCCCGAGGGGGCGCTCTGCGCCGAGGTGGATGGCGAGGTGGTGGGCTCCTGCACGAGCCTGATCATCCGGTTCGACCCGGCCCACCCCCACCACAGCTGGTCCGAGGTGACCGCCGACGGCTACATCACCACCCACGACCCGCAGGGGGACTCGCTCTACGGGGTGGACATGGCGGTGCGGCCCGACTTCCGGGGACGGGGGGTCGCCCGGGCGATGTACCAGGCCCGCTTCGACCTGGTCCGCCGGCTGGGGCTGACCCGGTTCATGGCGGGGGGCCGGATGCCGGGCTACCACCGCTACGCCGACCGGCTCTCCCCGGAGCAGTACGCCGCCGAGGTGGTGGCGGGGCGGATCGTCGACCCGGTGATCACCCCGCAGCTGAAAGCAGGGCTGCGGCCGATCTGTGTGGTACAGAATTACCTGCCGGATGAAGAGTCCGGCAACAACGCCCTGCTGTTGGAATGGAGGCCCTAGGAAGATGACAGAGAAGCGGGTGCGCATCGCGACGGTTCAGTTTGACCACCGGCCGATCACCGGCTTTGACCAGTTCGCCGCGCAGGTGGTCCACTACGTTCGCCTCGCGGAGGATGCCAACTGCCACCTGATGCTCTTCCCGGAGTACCTGACCGGGCCCCTGGCGATGCTGGACCCGGAGTGGCAGCGCTGGACGGAGCCCTACCGGGAGCTCTTCAGCGGGCTGGCCAAGTCCTCGAAGATGACGATCCTGGCGGGGACCCACCTGACCGAGCGGGAGGGGCGGCTCTACAATACCGCCCACCTCTTCCTGCCCTCGGGGGAGATGTTCACCCAGGAGAAGATCCACATGACCCCCTGCGAGGTCGATCCGTGGTGCCTGGGGCGGGGCAGCGGGGTGCAGGTCTATGACACCCCGGTGGGGCGGCTGGCGGTCCAGGTCTGCTTCGACATCGAGTTCCCCGAGCCGACCCGGCTGGCGGCGGAGGCGGGGGCCGACCTGATCCTGGTGCCCTCGGCCACCGATGACAAGCAGGGCTTCTGGCGGGTCCGCTACTCCTGCCATGCCCGGGCGATCGAGAACCAGGTCTACGTGGTCCACTCGGCCCTGGTGGGCGGGCTGCCGGTCCGCTTCCTGGAGCAGTCGGTGGGCCGGTCGGGGATCATCACCCCCTGCGACATCCCCTTCCCCCAGGGCGGGGTGCTGACCGACGGCGACTGGAACCAGGGGATGGCGGTGATCGGCGAGGTGGACCTGGGG
>JBMONC010000038.1:0-75074 GCA_049324875.1 Bacillota bacterium | reverse complement strand
CCTGGAGCAGTCGGTGGGCCGGTCGGGGATCATCACCCCCTGCGACATCCCCTTCCCCCAGGGCGGGGTGCTGACCGACGGCGACTGGAACCAGGGGATGGCGGTGATCGGCGAGGTGGACCTGGGGTTGCTGCAGGGGATCCGGGAGGGCGGCAGCGTCACCCCCCGCAAGGAGCGGCGGCCGGAGGCCTACTTCGTGACCGGACCGGGGAAGGAGATCCGGAAGGTGGCGGAATAAAACCCGCACCGGTGGGCATACTCCCCAATGTGGACAGCCCCCGCAGTTTGGCGCTGCGAAGGGCTGGAGGAGAGCGGGGCCGGCGGATGCTGGTGTTGGCAATGACGGAGGATGGCTCCTCCGCTACTGGATAGCGGAGATGGCGATGAGGATCGTTGCTGCGATGATCAGAGCGGCCAGGCAAGCCCAGCCGGTGATCTTGACCGTGATTTCGATCATGGAGCCACCTCCTTTCAGCAAGGGGCCCCGTCTCTCCGTTCCATATAATACCAAATACTGGGTAAACGTGGCAAGCCCCGGGCGGTCTTCTGACTGCCCGGGGCTGCCTCTATCCCGCCATCTCCTTCTCGGGGACCGGCTTTGGCTCCCGCACCGCCACCAGCACCCAGATCAGGTCGATCAACAGCAGCAGGCCGGTCACCGGGAAGACCGAGCGGAGGCCGAAGGTGGAGGCGACCAGACCGCCCACCAGCGGGCCCACCGTGTTGCCGATGAAGATGGCCGACGAGGTGAGGCCGAAGACCCGGCCCTGCATCTCCCGCGGGATCGTCCTGGCGATCAGCCCGTTGGCGGCGGGCATCAGCCCCCCGGTGAAGAGCCCGAGGAGGAACCGCAGGGCGATCATCTGCCAGACGGCGGTGGCGAAGCCCTGCAGGATGTAGATCACCGAGGCGCCGCCCAGGGCGACCGCCAGGATGCGCCGGCTGCCGAACCGGTCGCTCCACTGGCCGACCCGGGGCGCCACCAGGATCGTGGCGATCCCCGTCACGCTGAAGACCAGGCCGGAGAGGGTGGTGACCCACTCCCGGGGCGCCTCCAGCAGCTGCAGGTACCGGGCCAGCACCGGCTCCGCCGTCAGGATCGAGAACATGTTCATGAAGAGGACCACCGTCATCGCCAGCACCACCGGGTACTGGCGGATGGCGGCCAGGCCGGCGGCGAAGCCGCCCTGCTCCGACCGGGCCGCCGGGGTGAACCGCTCCCGGATCAGCAGCAGGACGATCACCCCACCCACCAGGCAGGAGAGGCCGGTTACGAAGAAGATCGGCCGGTAGCCCATCCACCGGGCCAGCACGCCGCCCACCAGCGGCCCGAGGATCGATCCGGCTACGTTGCCGGTGCCCAGGAGGCCCAGGGCGTGCCCTGCCTTCTCCTTGGGCACGACGCTGGCCATGTAGGCGGTGGCGGCGGGGATGAAACCGGCGGCCAGCCCCTGCAGGAGCCGGAGGCCGAGCATCTGCCAGGGGCTCTGGGCCAGCCCCATCAGGGAGACGATCACCGCCATGCCGAAGGCGCTGCGCAGCATCATCGGCTTGCGGCCGACCCGGTCGGAGAGGGCGCCCCAGAGGGGCGAGACGATCGCCATCACCACGAAGTTGGCCGAGAAGATGATCCCGGCCCACATCTCCACCGCCGGGCCATGCACCCCGAGGTCCTCCAGGTAGAGGGGGAGAAAGGGCATGATCAGACTAAAACCCATCTGGACGATAAAACTCGAGATCCAGAGGATGTGAAGCTCCTTCCGCCAGCGTTCCACGTCGCTACACCTTCTAATGTTTCGTGTACAAAAGGATGGTAGCACTCTAAATTGAGTGTGTCCACCTTTGAGGCATGGCAAATGTATGGTTGGAAAGGATTCGGGTGGGGGCTGGGCGAAAGCGTTATGCGATATTCTCACCTGGCAACGGTGAGTGATTTGCACCGGCCCGGAGGGATACTTATGATGCATCGACACCAGGAGGTGCCCGACACCCGGCTGGAGCGCTACCTGATCATCCTTCTCCTGATCGGGATGCTGCTGGTGGGTGACCGGCTTGTGGCCCGCATCCTCTCGGATCTGGACCGCCCGCATACGGTGGAGTTTCTGGCGCTGGCCTTCCTGGCCGTCCTGGCGCTCTACCTGCTGATCCTCTTCCTCCACCTGCTGACCGCCCGCTATACCCTGACCGAGGGGCAGTTGATCTGCCGGCACGGCTGGACGCGGGTCGCCCTGGACCTGCACGGCGGACTCCACCTGCACCGGTGGCGCTCCCGCTGGGCCTGGAGCGGCGGGGCGAGCCGCGACCTGGGCGTGGAGGAGCTCAACATCATCCCCGCCCTGGGCCTTCTCCGGCAGGGATCGCTCTGGGTGGTGGTCGGCGAGGAGCCCGGCGGCGTCTACCGGGCTGTGGCGCTGCGCCCCTCCCCCCGGCTCCTGGCCCTCCTGAAGGGGCTCGCGGCGGAGCGGCTGGGCGCGGGCGACTGAGGAGACTCACGGACGGAGGCGCAGTATGGGGAAGCTTCTCGGCATCGAGATCCTGCTCATGGCCGCAACCGGGCTCTTTTCCATGACCGTCATCCCCTGGATCCTGGGGCATCCGCCCGCCGGCCGCCTCTTACTGGTTGGCTTTCTGATGGCCATGTCCTTCGTGGCCCTCTACGCCCTCTTCAACCTGGCCGGGCGCCGGCTGGCCCCCCGCACCCGGGCGCTGATCGGCCTGCTGGCCTTCGCCGGCGCCTTCTGGGGGCCGCTGCTCAACGCGGCGGGGCTGCTTCCCGACCTGCCCCTCCGGCTGGCCTACGTGGACCTTGCACCGCCCCTGGCGGGCCTGCTCCTGACCGCTGTGGCCGGGATCAGGGCGGTGCCCGGTGAGCGGGGGAAGGCGGCGGCCGGGGCGCTCTATGCCTACGCCCTGCCCTCGCTGGGGCTCCTGTGGCTGCTGGTCCCCCTGGTGCGCATCAACCTGACCGCCCAGCTGATCGCGGTGCAGGCGGGCGCCTTCTACCTCTTCCTGCGGGGCCTGTTCCGCATCTTCCTGCCCACCGCAGCCGAGGGGAACCCCGATGCCCCGCCGCTGGTATACCGGCCGGTGCCCGATCGGATCGTCGGCCTGGTGGAGGGCACCACCCGCCGCCGGGCCCGCCCCTTCGCCACCCGGGCGGACGGCAGCCTGGACGAGTCGGCCATCTCCATCCTCTGTGGGCCGGAGGACCTCCCTGCGCTCTCCGCTCGGCTGAGGGAGGCGCTGGCGGAGGAGCCCTTCGCCGTCGAGGCCGGGGTCGAGGCCGGCCGGCAGATCGAACTGGTGATCCGACCGGCCACCGCCGGAGAACCGGCCCAAACCTGAGGATATGGAGGCAGCACGATGACCTACTCCTTCGCAGCGCTCGACCGGGAGACCGGGCAGATCGGCATCGCCGTGCAGTCCAAGGCCTTTGCCGTGGGAACGGGGGTTCCCTGGGCCCGCCCCCAGGTGGGGGCCGTCTGTACCCAGGCCACCACCAACATGAAGTTCGGCCCCGACGGCCTGGCCCTGCTGGAGCGGGGGCTCAGCCCGCAGGAGGTGATCGACCGGCTGCTGCGGGAGGATGAGGGGCGCAAGGTCCGCCAGATCGGGGTCCTGGACGCCTCGGGCCGGGCCGCCAACTACACCGGCGCCAACTGCCTCCCCTGGGCCGGTGGCCTCACCGGCGACGGCTGGACCTGCCAGGGCAACATCCTGGCGGGCCCCCGGGTGCTGGAGGCGATGGCGGAGGCGTTCACCGGTTCCAGCGGCCCGCTGGCGGAGCGGCTGCTGGCGGCGCTCAAGGCCGGTCAGGAGGCGGGCGGCGACACCCGCGGGATGCAGTCCGCAGCGCTGCTGGTGGTGGCGGAGGGGGCTGCTCACCCCGAGGGGAAGCTGATCGATATCCGGGTGGATGACCACCACACCCCGATCGAGGAGCTGGTCCGCCTCTACCAGATCCGGAAGCGGGTCGCCGAGAACTTCGCGGCGGAGTGGGTGGAGTACACGGGGGATATCGTCCTGATCACCGAGGATCTGATGCGCAGGCGGCAGATTCCCAGCCTGAAGGCGCTGGCTGAGAAGCTGGGCATCGCCGATGCGATCCGCGGCTCGAAGATCAGCCAGCGCTTTTTCCGGGCGATCGCCTCCGAACGGCAGAAATAAGCGCAGACAAAAGAGCCCGAGCGCTGGCTGGCGCTCGGGCCTTGCTGTCCGAGGATGGGGGCCTAGAGCATGGCCCAGGGGTTGAACTGGCGCTGGACGGTGGGCCACTTGCGCACGGCGCAGGTCACCATCTCCACGCTGATCCCGAGGTCCTCGGCGACCTCTCTGGGGGTGCGGCCGGACTTGAGCTGGGTCACCACCGCCTCCACGTCCTCTGCAGTCAACTGCCAAATCGTCATCTGGGTCGCCTCCTTTCATTCTGGAACCCTTTTTGGTCTGGTTTCATGATAGCAGGGGGGATTGGCAACAACATCGTGTAGAATGAGGAATTTTGGTTCGATCACCCAGAGGATCTGGCCTCCTCCCTTTGGAGGAGAGCCATACCACAGCGCAACCGGGTATTGCATCTTTATGCACGTCTAGTTATACTTATGCAATAGACCGCAGGCAGGGGGCCGTGTTGCGCATGACGATAAAGGTAGGAATCGCCGGGGCGACCGGTTATGGTGGGATCGAGCTGTTGCGGCTGCTGGGGCTTCACCCGGAGGCCGAGGTGGTGCTGGCCGGGACCGAGAGCTACGCGGGGCAGGAGATCGCCGCTGTCTATCCGCATCTGGCGGGGCGGGTGAAGC
The DNA here is from genome assembly GCA_049324875.1 of Bacillota bacterium. Classification (GTDB taxonomy): domain Bacteria; phylum Bacillota; class Sulfobacillia; order Symbiobacteriales; family Symbiobacteriaceae; genus JAWLHU01. The sequence continues at coordinate 70,275 of JBMONC010000038.1, read as the reverse complement.
TCCTGGGCCAGGAGGCCACCCCCGAGCGGCTCGCCGCCGAGTGTGACCTGGTCTTCACCGCCCTGCCGCACGGGGTGCCGATGAAGCTGGCTCCCGCCGTGCTGGCGGCCGGCAAGAAGCTGATCGACCTGGGGGCTGACTTCCGGCTGCGGGAGGTGACCGCCTTCCAGAGCTGGTACAAGCACCAGCATGAGACCCCGGAGCTGCTGGCCGAAGCGGTCTACGGGCTGCCGGAGCTCTACCGGGAGCAGATCCGGGGCGCCCGGCTGGTGGGCAACCCGGGGTGCTACCCGACCTCCTGTGCCCTGGCCGCGGCCCCGCTGCTGAAGGCGGGGGTGGTGGAGAGCCGGGGGATCATCTTCGACTCCAAGTCGGGCGTCTCCGGAGCGGGGCGGGGGGTCAGCCTCGGCGTCCACTTCTCCGAGGTGAACGAGAACTTTAAGGCATATAACATCGCCGGTGCGCACCGCCATACCCCCGAGATCGAGCAGACCCTCTCGGAGCTGGCGGGGGCGCCGGTGGTGGTCTCCTTCACCCCGCACCTGGTGCCGATGACCCGCGGGATCCTGACCACCGGCTACTTCAGCCTGAAGCAGGAACTCACCACCGAGCAGGTGCTGGAGCTCTTCCGGGAGTTCTACGCCGGCGAGCCCTTCGTCCGGGTCCGGCCCGCCGGGGACCTGCCCATGACCAAGCAGGTCTGGGGCTCCAACTACTGCGACATCGGGCTGCAGGTGGACCGGCGCACCGGCCGGGTGCTGGTGGTGGCGGTGATCGACAACCTGGTCAAGGGGGCCGCCGGACAGGCGGTCCAGAACATGAACCTGCTCTTCGGGCTCCCCGAGACGACGGGGCTGGAGCACGCCGCTCCTGTCTATCCCTGAAGCCGGACGCCTCCACTGCTCACGGCTCCTGTGACCGAAGCCATCACCCAGGAGGGTTCGCCCCATGCTCTACCGGAAGGCCACCATGGCCGACATCCCGGCGGTCCACCAGTTGGTGAATGATTATGCAAACGAGGGGCTGATGCTCCGCCGGCCGATCATGATGCTCTACGAGGCGGTGCGTGACTTCGTGGTCGCCGTGGACGAGGACGGGCAGGTGGTGGGGGTGGGCGGCCTGCACATCATGTGGCAGGACCTGGCGGAGATCCGCTCCCTGGCGGTCAAGCCGGGCCTGACCCAGAAGGGCGTGGGCCGCGGCATCGTGGAGTTCCTGGTGGAGGAGGCCCGGACCCTGGGGCTGAAGCGGGTCTTCGCCCTCACCTACCAGCAGGGCTTCTTCGAGAAGTGCGGGTTCAGCGTCATCCAGAAGGAGACGCTGCCCCAAAAGGTCTGGAAGGAATGCGTTTACTGCGACAAGTTCCACTGCTGCGATGAGATCGCCATGATCCGCTGGCTGGTGCCGCCGGAGGAGAAGGCGGAGATCGAGTCGATGGAGATCCCGCTGGTACCGATGCCCAACTGGACGAAGGGGTAGAGAGCATGGATGTGATCAAGGGGGGCGTCACCGCTCCAAAGGGCTTTCTGGCAGCCGGGGTTCATGCCGATGTGAAGGGCAAGGGCGGCAGCAAGAAGGATGTGGCGATCCTCTTCTCCCAGGTGCCCTGCAGCGCAGCGGGCGTCTACACCACCAACCTGGTCAAGGCGGCCCCGGTGATCCTCTCCCAGCAGCGGACCCAGACCGGATCGCTCCAGGCGGTGGTGGCCAACTCCGGCAACGCCAACGCCTGCACCGGCGAGCAGGGGATGCTCGACGCCGAGGCGATGGCCCGCAGCGCCGCCCGGGCGCTGGGGCTGGAGCCCGAGGCGGTGGCGGTCGCCTCCACCGGCGTGATCGGCGTTCCCCTGCCGATGGAGCGGATCCTCCCCGGGATCGCCAGGGCGGCGGCCTCCCTCTCCGCCGACGGCGGCGATGGCGCTGCGGAGGCGATCATGACCACCGATACCTTCCCCAAGCAGTACGCCGTCCAGCTGGAGCTGGGCGGGGCGCTGGTCACCATCGGCGCCATGGCGAAGGGGTCGGGGATGATCCACCCCAACATGGCCACCATGCTGGGCTTTGTCACCACCGATGCCGACGTGGAGCCGACAGCGCTGCAGACGGCGCTGAAGGAGGCCACCGAGAAGTCCTTCAACATGATCACCGTCGACGGCGACACCTCCACCAACGACATGGTGATCGCCATGGCCAACGGGCTGGCCAGAAACCCGAAGGTGATGCTGGGCACCGCCCTTTACGACCGGTTCGCCGCTGCCCTGGAGCAGGTGTTGATCTTCCTGGCCAAGGAGATCGCCCGCGACGGCGAGGGCGCCACCAAGCTGATCGAGGTGCGGGTGAAGGGGGCCCCGACCGTGGCCGATGCCCGGAAGGCGGCCATCGCCGTCTGCGGTTCCAGCCTGGTGAAGGCTGCCGTCTTCGGCGAGGATGCCAACTGGGGCCGGGTGCTGGCCGCCCTGGGCTACTCCGGGGCCTCCTTCGACCCGGCCAAGGTCGACCTCTGGCTGGGCGATGTGCAGATGATGGCTGCAGGCACCGGCCTCCCCTTCGATGAGGAGGCTGCGGCGGCGGTGCTGAAGGGGAAGGCGGTGCTCTTCACCGCCGACCTGCACAGCGGCAGCGCCGAGGCGACCGCCTGGGGCTGCGACCTGACCTACGAGTACGTGAAGATCAACGGCAGCTACCGCACCTGATGGGCCGGCGCCGGCTCCACAGGGCCGAGAAACCGACGGACCGCTCCCCTCCGGGAACGGTCCGTCTCTTTATCTACAGCGGTCAGGCGGAGGCAGACTAGGGGTTCGCCAGCGGGATCACGGCGTTGAAGGCGTTGGAGACCATGGAGGGGTAGAGGGGGCCGCCGGGGGTCCGGAGGTCCTTCGCCTGCTCCACATGGAGGAAGCGGTGGCTGGAGCTCTTGGCCGCCTTGGTGCAGGCGTCGGCGGAGTCGTTGCTGTACCGCCCCTGGGTGTTGGTGGTGCCGCAGTGCTCGCCCCAGCTGCTGTTGTTGCAGCTCAGGGCGCCGACCGGGGTGCCGGCGGCGAGCATCTCCTGGCTCAGAACCTCGGCGAACCGGGCGGAGATGCTTTCGGGACCGGACTGGATCTTCGTTCCGTCGGAGATGATCGCCAGGGGCTCGTCCGAATCCCAGGCAAAGCCGTGCAGGGAGGCGCTGTAGGAGCCCAGGTCATCCATGGCCTGGTGGGCCGCCTGGTAGTAAGTCTGGACCGAGTGGGCCATGTCGGAGATCACGCTGTAGCCCCAGGGGCTGGTGTTCCCGGGGGCTCGAGGCGGTCTCCTCCAGCACCCAGAACTTCTTGCCGCGGGCGGTGTCGTTCAGCACCGCCACCCGGTAGTTGACCCGGCCCGCCAGGGAGGCCGCCTTGGCGGTGTCGCCGCTGGCCAGGAGGCTGACCACCTGCTGGAAGGTGCTCACCTCCTTGGACTTCGGGAGCCGGTAGTCCTCGGAGTACTTGGCCGACCGGGGCCGGGACTTGATGTACTCGATCACATCCGCCTGGAATTCAGGGATCGACGCCGCTGCGGTGACGGGTCCGGATGCCAGCCCGGCGCTGGCGGTCAGGAAGAGGAGCATCATCAGCAGGTAGACCGAGACTCGGCGCATGGTTGGAGCCTCCTTTGTAGGTTTACTCAGCGAAGCAGCGGTTTTTGTTGTCGTCAGTTTACCGCGGGAAGTGGTGGAGGGCGTCTCAACCCCGGTCTCAACCTGCGTCTCACGAACGCCTCACCTTGCAGGGGTTCCGGGTGCAGCGGGAACGGCGAATAACCCCATCCCTGTGGTATCCTGTAGACAGGGGAGGGGTTATGGTGAAACGGTTTCGGGTAGGAATCATCGGTCTCGGTGCCATTGGCAATCGGATCGCCAAGGCCTTTGCGAAGCACCCCGCAAGCCGGGTCGCGGTCGTCTGCGACATCGATCCGGAGCTGGCGGATCGGATGGCCTTCCACCTGCAGGCGGACCGGTGGGTGACCGACTACCGGGAGATGCTGGAGGGGGACCAGGTCGATCTGGTCTATGTGGCGGTGCCGCCCCGGTTTCACAGGCAGATGGCCCTCGACATCATGGAGGCCGGCAAGCACATCCTCTGCGAGAAGCCCCTGGCCCTGACCCTGGACGAGGCGGCGGAGATGGCGGCCAGGGCCCGCGAGACCGGGCTGGTCAACGCCGTCAACCTGCCGATGCACACATCCCCCGGGATTCGAGCCTTCAAGGAGCAGCTGGAGGGCGGTTACCTCGGCCGGTTCCGCCGGGGTGAGCTGAGGCTGCTCTTCCCCAAGTGGCCCCGAGACTGGCAGCAGAATCCCTGGATCGGCAAGCGGGAGCAGGGCGGTCCGATCCGGGAGGTGGGGCCGCACCTCTTCCATGCGATCATGCAGTTCTTCGGCCCCATCGCCCGGGTGCGGGCGGAGATGGAGTACCCCGCCGACCCGGAGGCCTGCGAGATCGGGGCTTACGGCGCCCTGGAGCTGACGGGCGGGGGCGTGATCACCGTCAGCTGCCTCTGCGGGATCGCTCGGGAGGAGGAGGTCAGCCTGACCGTCTACGGCACGGAGGGCACCCTGGGCCTGGTCCGCTGGGAGAGGCCGGTGGGCGCCAGGGGGACGGGGCCGCTGGAGCCCCTGCCCGCCGACTGGGACGGCTGGGTCTCGCCGGTGGACCTGCTGGCCCGGGCCCTCCAGGGGGAGCCGGTGGACCTGCCCACCTTCGAGTCCGGCCTGGCGATCCAGCGGGTGCTGGATGCGTGGGAGCGCTCCGCGGCCGCATCCGGCCGGTGGATGCCGGTCGCCCGCTGAGACGACCCCAGCGCCAATAAGCAGGAGACAGGGCCGGGCGTCTGCCCGGCCCTCTGTCACACACGGAACCTCACCTCCCTCACTGCTGGTTAGACAGGCTTTTGCCTGGAAAGTTACACCCGGTGGTCAAAAAAACCTTGAGCCAAAGTGACTGTCTCACCGCGTTCAAAAATGAGACATACTCCTGCGGAGGGATCGTGTCAAATATGACATGAGATGTCATCTTATCAGCTTTATACTGAGAGCATCAAACGGTGGGGAGGCAAGGAACGATGCAGAGCTTGAAGGGCCGGGTGGCCGTGGTGACCGGCGCCAGCCGGGGGGCGGGGCGGGGGATCGCCCTCAGCCTCGGCGAGGCCGGGGCGACGGTCTACGTGACCGGCGCAGCACCCGGCAGGGGGAGCGGACGATGGGACGGCCCGAGACGATCGAGGATGTGGCCGAGGGGGTGACCGCCCGCGGGGGGTTGGGCATTCCCGTGCGGGTGGACCATACGGATGACGCCCAGGTGGAGGCGCTCTTCCGGCGGGTCGAGGAGGAGCAGGGGCGGCTCGACCTGCTGGTGAACAACGTCTGGGGCGGAAACGAGAGCTGGATCGGGGGGCAGCCCTTCTGGGAGCTCTCCATGGAGAACTGGGAGCGGATGCTGACCCGGGGGGTGCGGGCCCACATCGCCGCCAGCCGGCTGGCGGTGCCGCTGATGCTGCCGCAGGGGCGGGGGCTGATCATCAACACCACCTCCTGGGATCGGGACCGGTTCGTGGGCGACTTCTGGTACGACCTGGCCAAGAGCGCCATCAACCGGGCGGCCTTCGGGATGGCCCAGCAGCTGCGGGCGCACAACATCGCCGCCGTGGCGGTGGCACCGGGCTTCATGCGGACCGAGCTGGTGCTGGCTGCCTTCCAGGCGACGGAGGCCAACTGGCAGGCGGTGCCGGAGTTGGCCAGGACCGAGACCCCCTTCTATGTGGGCCGGGCGGTGGTCGCCCTGGCCGCCGATCCCAGCGTGATGGCCAAGACCGGCCGGGTGCTCCGGGTGGGCGACCTGGCTCGGGAGTACGGCTTCACCGACGTGGACGGGCGGCAGGTTCCGCCCTTTGAGCTGGAGTAAAGAGAAGGGCCCCGGGGGCGGTCTCACCGCCTCCGGGGCCTTCGTGATGGCCGGAGTTGATGCCGGATCCTTCGATTCAGCCGCCGACCCGCATCACCCGGAGGCGCAGGGCGGACTCCACCACGGCCACCGTTCCCGGATCCCCCTCCAGGGTGATCACCACCCGGGGGACGAGGAGGCCGAAGGCCCGGTGCTCTCCGATGGTCAGCCGGGCCGCCCAGCCGTCGCCGGCGTACGATCCGTCGGGCTGGCGGCTCCCTCCGAGCCGCTCCAGGTACATGCGGACCTGCCAGGCCGGGGTACCCCGCACATCCAGCGGCATGGGCTCAGCCTCCTGCGGAGGGTGGGAAGATGGCGATGCTGTCGGCCTCGGCCACCCTGGTCTGAAGCCCTTCCAGATCCCGCACCAGCCGCCCGTTCAGCATCAGGTTGACGTGGGGCAGCAGCTCGAACCGGTCGGGCTGGACCACGTGCTCCCGCAGCTGCGGATGCTGGGCGAAGAGCGATTCCAGCACCGCTGCCACGGTCGCTCCGCCGCTGACCTCGACCCGGCTGCCAACCCCCGGCAGGCGCAGGCTGCCGAAGAGCTTGACCACCATGCTAGACGATCTCCAGTTCCTTCAGCTTCGCCTCGGTGACGACGCCGTCGGCCCAGCCGCGCAGCTCGTAGTACTCCTTCAGCATCACCGGGAGCTGGGAGAGCATCCCCGCCGAGTTGTTGGTGGCCGGCTCCTCGAAGAACCGCTTCGGCAGGGTGTCATCCTTGCCGGTGAAGCCGTTCAGGTTGTTGTAGTGGCGCTCCAGGTTGTAGATCCGCTCGCCGATCTTCATCGCCTCCTCCGGCCCGATCTCCAGGCCGGTCAGGCTGCGCACCTGGGCGGCGAACTCGTCGGCGCCCTCGGAGAAGGTGGCGAACTTGCAGACATCCATCGAGTCGGTGAAGGCGAAGAGGTCCTGGAAGGTCTTCAGCAGCAGCGCCTTGCCCTCGGTGACGGTCCGGTCGGTGGCGAAGGGGATGCCGGCGATCTCCGAGGCGATGGTGTAGCCCCGCAGGTGGCAGGCGCCGCGGTTGGAGGTGGCGTAGCCCAGGCCGATGCCCTGGACGCCGCGCGGATCGTAGGCGGGGATCGCCTGGCCCTTGACCGCCATGGCGATGTCGGGGTTGCCCAACAGCTCGGCAGCCCTGGCGGCGCCGTTGGCCAGGGTGTCGCCCAGGCCCTCCCGGTAGGCGGTCATCCGGATCAGGGCCGACATCTTCTCGGCGTCGCCCCAGTTGATCACCTCGTCGGTCAGCTTCAGCTCAGAGGCCTCCATCGCCATGGCGAGGGTGACGCCCATCTCGATGGTGTCCAGGCCGTAGTCGTTGCACTGGTCGAGCATGTAGGTCATGGCCTCGCGGTCGGCCAGGGCGCACATGGCGCCCAGCGCCCAGGCGGTCTCGTACTCCATCGACTCGGTCTTGACCTTCCAGCGCCCCTCCTTGACCTCCATCTCCTTCTTACAGGCGACCGGGCAGGAGTGGCAGACCGGCTCGGAGACCATCAGGGTCTCCCGGAACTTCTCGCCGCTGATCTCCTCGCCCTTGTCGAAGTAGCTCAGCCTGGCGTTCATCGTCGGGAAGGCGCCGGCCTCGTTCAGGATGTTGGTCAGGACGTTGGTGCCGTAGACCGAGAGACCACCCTTGTTGGGGGCGGTCAGGGCGCCGGCGTTGATCGCCTTCTGACCGGCCTTCACGGCAGCGTCGAAGTCGGCCTTCCGCTCGGGGGTCGGCTTGGTCATGGCGGACTTGTCGGCGATGAAGACGATCGCCTTCAGGTTCTTGGAGCCGCCCACGGCGCCGGTGCCGCCGCGGCCCGAGGCCCGGTCATCCTCGTTCATCCAGGCAGCGAACCGGACCTGCCGCTCGCCCGCCGGACCGATGGCCATGACCGAGGCGTTCTCGCCGTACTTCTCCCGCAGCGCCTTGACGGTGGCCCGGACGCCCATGCCCCACAGGCCCGAGGCGTCGTGCAGGGAGACGGAGCCGTTCTCGACCACCATGTAGGTGGGCTGTGCCGCCCGTCCCTTGATCAGCAGGCCGTCGAAGCCGGCCCACCGCATGCGGGCTGCGGTGAAACCGCCCATGTGGGAGTCGGTGATGGTGCCGGTCAGGGGCGACTTGGTGATCACCGCCAGGCGGCCGGAGAGGGAGACCTGGGAGCCGGTGACGGGACCGACCATCACGGCCATCAGGTTGTCGGGGGAGAGCGGGTCGACCTTGGGACCGTTGTCGAAGACGAACTTGACGCCGAGGCCGCGGCCGCCGAGGTACTGCTTCATCAGGTTCTCGGGAATCGGGCCGTAGGTGACGGAGCCAGCGGTCAGGTCGATGTGGGCCAGCCGGTGCGCGTATCCACCATAGACCATGGGAATCCCCCCTGTGATAAGGTGTCGGACAACCCCCCCTCTGTTGCACATCCCGTGCCAGCGGTCCCATGCGGGTTGGCAGGCCCGAAACGCAGGAACAGGTGTCCCGAGCGGGACACCTGTTCCGGGACGCCTGTCTCACCACCGCTCACTCGACCTGCCGCTTCAGCCGGATGCCGTACAGCTCCAGCTTCCGGTAGAGGGTGGAGCGGCCCATCCCCAGCGCCCGGGCTGCGGCTGCGGCGTTGCCATCGCACCCGTCCAGGGCCCGGCGAATCCGCTCCGCCTCCTCCGGCTCCGCCTCGGCGGCGATAGGGGTGGAGGGCAGCGGGGGCAGGGGCAGGAGGTCGGCGGGATCCTCGCCCAGGGCGACCGCCTGCTCCACCAGGTTGAGCAACTCCCGCACGTTGCCGGGCCAGCGGTACTGGAGCAGCCGCTGCCAGGAGGTGGGCGGGAGGGGCTGCGGCTCCACCCCCAGCCGCCGGTAGGCGTGGGCGACGAGGGGGATGATGTCCTGCGGCCGGTCGCGCAGGGGCGGCAGGAGCAGCGGGAAGACGTTGAGGCGGAAGTAGAGGTCCTCCCGGAAGAGCCCCCGGGCGACCAGATCGGTCAGATCCTTGTTGGAGGCGGCGAGAACCCGGATATCCACCTTGATCGGGTGCTGGCCGCCGATCCGGACCACCTCCCGCTCCTGGAGCACCCGGAGGAGGGCCACCTGGGCCTCGGGGGAGAGCTCGCTCACCTCATCGAGGAAGAGGGTGCCGTGCTGGGCCATCTCGAAGAGCCCCGCCTGCCCCCGGGGGTTGGCGCCGGTGAAGGCCCCGCCGGTGTAGCCGAAGAGCTGGCTGGCAACCAGGTGGGGTGGGAGCGCCCCGCAGTTGAGGGCGACGAAGGGGCCGGCTGACCGGGCGCCCGCCCGATGGATCGCCCGGGCGACCACCTCCTTGCCGGTTCCGGTCTCGCCGGTGATCAGCACGGTGGCCTCGGTCTGGGCGGCCCGCATCGCCCTGGTGGCGGCGGCCAGCCAGTGAGGATCATGGCCGACCAGCCCGGGCAGCGGCGACTCCTCCCGCACCTCGGGTGCCTGGGCGGGCCGGGCGGCCTCCACCAGGGCGCCGATCACCTCGCCCTCCCAGTGGACGGGGCGGAAGGTGAGCCGGGCCTCGGGGAGGGTCTCTTCAAAGGGCTGGTTCTCCCGCAGGAGCCGCTGGACGGAGGGGTACCAGGAGTCCCTGCCCGGCAGGGGCATCCCGGCGAACCGGAGGAGCAGGCCGTTGCGGTCGATCACCCCGAGGCCGCCGCGGCGCAGGGAGGCCATCCGGTCGGCCAGGCTGGAGAGCAGCACCCGGTGGAGTTCGGCCTCCCGGGCGGCCAGCCGCGACTGGATCGCCTGCACCGCCCCCAGGATCGCCAGCTCGGTGTGCCCGTTGATCACCATGTGACGCCCGGAGAGGTCGAGCACCCCCACCGCCCGGCCGGTGGTGGGGTGGATGATGGGGGCCGCCACACAGGCCCAGGGGTGGAGGTCCTCCAGGTAGTGTTCGGTGGCGAAGACAATGACATGATGCGACTCTGCCAGGGCGGTGCCCATGGCGTTGGTCCCGCTGACCCCCTCGCTCCAGTCGGAGCCGGGCACCAGGTTGATCCGCTCCGCCGAGCGGCGGGCGGTGGGGTCGCCCTCCACCAGCAGCGCCCGGGCCTGTGGATCACAGAGCACCAGCACCTGACTGGTCTGGCGGAGCGCCCCCTTCAGGTCGGAGAGGACCGGGGCGGCCGCGGTGATCAACTCCCGGTGGGCCTCCCGCCCGGCGCGCCGGAAGCTGCCGCCGGGCTCCCGGTCGGGCAGGCCGAGGTCGCGGCAGCGGCGCCAGCTCCGCACGATGGGCAGGCGCAGCCGGGGCTCCGGCTGGGCGCCCAGGCGGAAGGCGCTCCACTGGCGCCGCACCTCATCGATCGACTCCCTCAGCTCTTCCCAGGCCGTGGGCATCGCCTTCGCCCCCTTCACCCCTCTCCCTTCGGCGCGGAAAGGCTCTACCCCCGGTAGGGCGCCTAGATGTATACTTTTTTCGTACAGAAGCACCACGCCCCGCAGGAAGGTGCTACGGCGCCTCGAAGTTCTATCGACATTGCGCAATCCTGGGAGGAACGGCGATGAGCACCTGCCCGACCTGTGGTGCGACCATGACCCGCGATGCTGATCACTGCACCGCCTGCGGCGCCGCCCTCCGCGAGCCGGCCCCCCGGCGGAGCGGTCATGCCCGGGTGCGGTCCGGCGTGCCCTGGCGCTGGGCCGGGGCGACCTTGCTGCTGCTGGGAGCCGGGGTGGCCGCCCTCCTCTGGGCGATGCAGCCGCGGGCCCCCAAAGCGGTGGACCAGCCCACCTCCTCGGTGGAGGAGCCCGGCCCCGGTCGGGGGCCGGGGGGCGGGGCGGCTCCGCAGCCGGCGCCCCTGGAGGCGCGGCGGCTGGGATCGGGTGAGCTGGGTGTCCGCTTCATTGGCTATGACATGGTGGCCAACGGCCTCTTCGCCCTGGTGGATGAGGGGCAGGGGGAGGTCACGGTCCACCTGGTGGAGTGGCAGAACGGCACCCTTCAGGTGGCCAAGCGGATCACCCATCCCGCCGGGAAGGTGCTGGATGTCAGCTACGGTGACATGCTGAACGAGGGGTACGGCAACGCCCTGATCACCACCGAGAAGGGGCTGCTCTTCGTCCAGGATGACGGCAAGTGGGAGTTCCGGCCCCAGGAGGGGCTGCTGGCGACCTACGTGGGCGACTGGGACGGCGACGGGCAGAAGGAGACGGCCTACTTCCACCAGGTGGAGGGGCAGCCCCAGTGCACCGTCTACCGGTACCAGCCCAGCGGCAGGGGGGAGAAGGTGGGCAGCTTCCGGCCCGACGCCCTGCCCCGGTGGATGGCCGCCACGGTGCTCGACTCCGGCAACCGGCGGCTGCTGCTGGGCGCCAGCCCGGTCGGGCCGGAGCTGGTGGAGATCGGGCTCTTCGCCATCGACCCGACCCGTGGGCTGGAGCGCCGGTTCGGCGGGCTGATTCCAAACAAGGCGACGGAACCGCTGATCTCCTCGGCGGCCGGGGTGCTGGGCGGGAAGGCCGGCTTCGCCGCCACCTACCGGGCCGATCCCTCGTATATCGAGGTCTACGAGATCATGGGCAGGGGAATCGCCTCACGGGGGCGGATCACCCTGCCGGACAGCGATGAGTACTTCGTGATCGCCGGTCGGTTCACCGGGAGCAGCACGGAGCTGCTGGCCATCTCCCGCTCGGGCAAGTGGATCCTGTTCGGTCTTTCCTAACAGGCAGGTAATCGACCCCTGCTCGCGGAATCCGTAAAGGAAAGAGTGCGCAGGGCAGCCAGACCCGGCGCACGCCCGGCGGGTTGCAAGAGAGGGGAGCGTGACCGTGCGACAGAAAGCTTACGCCCTGATTGTGGAGGACGGCCGACTGCTGCTGGTCCGGTACTACTACCCGAAGGAGAACGCCTGGTACTGGAACTTCCCGGGCGGGACCCTGGAGCCTGGTGAGACGCTGGAGGAGGCGCTCCGGCGGGAGCTGATGGAGGAGTGCTCGGTCGAGGTGGAGGTGGGGCCGCTGCTGCTGCGGGAGGCGCCGCCGGGCCGGGACTATGTGCGCCACTTTTTCCGCTGCCAGATCATCCACGGGCGGCCCCGGGTGGGTGAGAACCCGGCCACCAACGATTCGATCGGCGCCCTGGAGTGGGTCTCACTCACCAACCCCGACCACTGCGGGGGTTGGGGGCGGCGGAACCTGCCGGCCGTGGCCCGGGCGCTGGGGGTCGATCCTGCCAGGATCCGGCTGGGTCTGCCCCGCCCCGTGGTGCGGGAATCCTCTCGCTGACCGACAAACCCCTGCCGCCAGGCGGGGGTTACGCTTTCTCCTTGGGGGGATGACGATGCTCAAGGTTTACCAGCATCCGAAGGGCTGGCTGAAGTGGGTGGCAGCCGGCGCCCTGCTCCTTTCGGTCGTGACCGAGTGGGCGGCCCTTGCGCCGCCTTCAGGGGATCGGACATACATCCCCAACCTCTTCTGGCCCTTCCTGGCCCTCCTGGTGCTGCAGCAGGCGAGGGGGCAGCGGCTGATCCTGACCCCCCATGTGCTGATCGTTCAGGAGGCGCTGCAGCTCCACCGGATCCCGCTTGCGGCCGCCGAGATCAAGGCGCTGAACCGGGGCTGGCAGGTCCGGTGGCCGGTGGGGCGGATCACCCGGAGGCTGACCATCACCGCTCCGGTCTCCTTCCGGGAGGAGGTGGAGCGGGCCGCAGCGGAGGCCCGGCAGGCCGACCCCGGCCTGGTGCCGGTCACCGAGAAGGAGGCCGCCCGCGCCGTCCTCCTCGCCCGGGAGGAGAGCCCGACCGGGCAGGGGCTGGTCATTCTTGGTGTGGTGGCAGTGATGGGGGCGGCCTTTTGGCTGGATCAGCCCTGGATCCTGCTGCTCCTGCCTGCGCTGGTCCTGTTCGCCGACCGGCTGGAACAGGCCCGGCTGGTGGTGGTGGCGGGCGATCAGCTCTGGGTGGTGGAGCCGAAGGGTGGGACCCACGGGATCCCCCTCACCGGCGTTCGGGTGAGGCAGGCGCGTGGCTTCAGTCTGGAGCTGGCCACCGATGACCCGACCCTGCCGACCCTGCGGCTGGCCATCCGGGGCACCGACCCTGACTTTATCAAGCAGCTGAAGCAGCGGCTGGGGGGCGAGGCTCCCCGCTTCCCACGCACCGATCCGGACCGGGACCCGGGCCGCCCCGAGGGCCCGCTCCGCTGCTCCCTCTGCGGGCGGCCCGAGCCGGGGACGGTGGCCGGAACCGGGGTCTACATCTGCGAGCGCTGCTCCGGGCGGGCCCGGCATGAGGCGAACGAGACCGGCCACGGGCTGACCGGCCGGGAGCCGAAGCCAATGTAGCGAGCCGCGCCGAACGTATTGCATAACTATGCGCCTGGAGTTATAATTATGCAGACCCATATCCCCGGGGAGGCGCGAAGGGTTGAACCAGCAGGTGATCGACAAGGCGGCGGTGTTGGCTGAAGCGCTGCCCTACATCCGGCAGTTCTCCGGCAAGACGGTGGTGATCAAGTACGGGGGGGCGGCCATGGCGGCTGCCGACCTGAAGGATGCCGTCATGCAGGATATCGCCCTGATGAAGTATGTAGGCATGAACCCCATCGTGGTGCACGGCGGCGGCCCCGAGGTCTCCGCCATGGCCAAGCAGATGGGGCTGGAGTCCCGGTTCGTCGACGGCCTGCGGGTGACCGACGGCCCCACCATGGCCATCGCCCAGATGGTGCTGGTGGGGAAGACCAACCGGGAGATCGTGGCCCACCTGGTGGGCCAGGGGATCAAGGCGGTGGGCCTCTCCGGCCAGGACGGCGGGCTTATCCGGGCGAAGAAGCACCTCCACCTCTCCGCCAAGACCGGCGAGATGGTGGATCTGGGCTATGTGGGCGATGTGGCATCGATCGACGTCTCGGTGCTGGAGGCGCTGACCGGGGCCGGCTTCGTGCCGGTGATCGCCCCCATCGGGATGGGACCCGGCGGGCAGCCCTACAACATCAACGCCGACACGGTGGCGGGGGCCATCGCGGCGGCACTGCAGGCGGAGAAGCTGGTTCTGCTGACCGATGTGGAGGGGGTCCGGGCCGACAAGGAGGACCCGGCGAGCCTGGTCAGCCGGATCACCGCCCAGGAGGTCAGGCACTGGATGGCCCAGGGCCGGCTGGAGGGCGGCATGATCCCCAAGCTGGAGTGCTGCCTGACCGCCCTGGAGGCGGGGGTGAACCGGGTCCACATCATCGATGGACGGGTGCCCCACAGCCTGCTGCTGGAGGTCTTTACCGACAAGGGCGTCGGCACCATGGTGATCAAGTAGGGAGCAGAGGAGGACGTGGGGATGGCGAGCGAGACCGCAACCAAGAGCGGGGCCCTGATGGCGAAGACGAATGAACATATCATGAGCACCTACGGCCGCTACCCCATCGCCCTCGTGAAGGGCCAGGGTGTGAAGGTCTGGGATGCCGACGGCAAGGAGTACCTGGACTTCCTGACCGGCCTGGCGGTCAACGCCCTGGGCCACGCCCACCCGGCGGTGGTGGAGGCGATCGTGAAGCAGGTCTCGACCCTGAGCCACGTCTCCAACCTCTACTACACCGAGCCCGCCGCCGAGCTGGCAGAGCTGCTGGTGGCCAACGGCGGGCTGGAGAAGGTCTTCTTCGCCAACTCCGGCGCCGAGGCGAACGAGGGCGCCTTCAAGCTGGCCCGCAAGTACCATTACCGCAAGGGCAACCCGCAGAAGACCGGGATCGTCTCGGTCACCCACTCCTTCCACGGCCGGACCCTGGCGGCGGTGACCGCCACCGCCAAGCCGCAGATCCAGGAGGGGTTCGGCCCGCTGCCCGGCGGCTTCACGTACGCCGAGTTCGGCGACCTGGAGGCGCTGAAGGCGCAGGTCAACGAGCAGACGGCGGCGGTGATCCTGGAGCCGGTGCAGGGCGAGGGCGGGATCCACATCCATCCCAAGGAGTACCTGGAGGCGGTGCGGGCGCTCTGCGACCAGGTCGGGGCGCTGCTGATCTTCGATGAGATCCAGTGCGGCCTGGGCCGGATCGGCACCTTCTTCGCCTACCAGTCCTACGGGGTGAAGCCGGACATCATCACCCTGGCCAAGGCGCTGGGCGGCGGCCTCCCCATCGGCGCCATCTGCGCCACGGCCGAGGCGGCCACCGGCTTCCAGCCGGGCGACCACGGCACCACCTTCGGCGGCAACCCGGTGGCCTGTGCCGCCGCCGTCGCCACGGTGAAGACGATCCTGGAGGAGGACCTGCCCGGCCGGGCGGCTGCGATGGGCGAGTACCTGCTGGCCGGGCTGAAGCGGCTGCAGGCCAAGTACCCCGGCCTGGTGAAGGAGGCCCGCGGCACCGGTCTGATGCTCGGCCTGGAGCTGACCCAGCCCGGCGCCCCGTTGCTGGAGCGGTGCCACGAGCTGGGCCTGCTGGCCAACGTGACATCCGGCACCGTCTTCCGGTTGCTCCCGCCCTACATCATCACCCGGGAGGATGCCGACAGGGCCCTGGCGATCATCGACCAGGGGCTGGCAAGCCTCTCCTGATACAAGACGTGCAAGCGCAGGACCTCCGGAGGCGGGGGTCCTGCGCTTTGTCACGGCCACTAAATTCCCTGCTTCAGACCGTATAGATCTGCACCTTCTGGGACATGCCCCGCACCTCTACCTCCCCGCAGTATTCGGGCTGGAGCTCCTCCACCGCCTCAGGGGCCAGGGCGTAGGTGGAGGCGCTGCAGAGAATCCCGCCGTACTCGGAGCGGGGGTACTCCCGGCTCAGGCTCTCCAGGCGGGCCGCCAGGTTGACGCTGGAGCCGATCAGACTGTACTCCACCCGGTCGGGGTGACCCACGTTGCCGGCGATCACCTCGCCGGAGCTGAGCCCGACGCCGATCTTGAACGGCTCGATCCCCTGGCTCTTCCAGGCGACGTGCAGCTCGCCGATGCGCTGCCGCATCTCCCAGGCGGTCCGAAGCGCCCGTTCGGCGTGGTCCTGCATCGGGAGCGGCGCACCGAAGTAGGCCATAATCCCGTCGCCCATGTACTTGTCCAGGGTGCCGCCGTGGCGGTAGATCACATCCACCATCGCCTCGAAGTACTGGTTGAGCCGGGTCACCACCTCATGGGGGTCACGGGTTTCCGAGAAGCTGGTGAAGCCGCGGATGTCGGCGAAGAGCACCGTCACCTCGAAACGCTTGCCGCCCAGCTCCAGCATCTCCGGGTTCTGCAGCAGCTCCTCCACCACGTTCTGTGAGACGTACCGCCCGAACAGGTTCCGGACCCGGCGCTTCTCGGCCTCCGCCCGCAGGTAGTTGCCCAGGGTGGAGGTGACGTAGACCAGGAAGCCGGCCACCAGCGGGGTGACCAGGTCGACCCAGAGCCTCAGGTGGGACCACAGGAGGTAGACCACCCCGGCGTAGACCAGGCAGAGCAGCAGCGCAGCCGTCGCCCCGCGGAAGGTCTGGAAGCGGAAGGAGATCGCCAGCACCAGCAGGCCGAAGAGCAGGGTGATCAGCATGGTGATGCCGTGGGGGACCCGGGCGATGTCGTTTCCGTTGAGATAGGTGGCCACCGCCGTGGCCTGGATCTCCACGCCGGGCATCTGCTGCCCGATGGTGGAGTCCTTGGCGAAGGGGGCCGGGAACTCATCCTTCAGCGTGGGGGAGGTGGGGCCGACCAGGACGATCCGATCCCGGAAGCGCCCCGGGTCGACCCGCCCCTTCAGCACCTCGGTCGCGGAGATGGTCTCGATGGTGCCCGCCCCGCCGGAGAAGTTCAGGTAGGTCTGTCCCAGCTCGTTCCGGCGGATCCTCCTCCCTCCGAGCCGGAGGCTGCCGAAGGGCTCGACCTCAAGATGGCTGAGCCTCAGCCCCTCGTACTGCATCACGGCCGCCAGCGCCAGCGAGGGGAAGGGGCTGCCGGTGGTATCGGTGTCGACGGGGATGCCGGCCCGAACCACCGAGTCCTCGCCACTGGGGGTGTTGACGAACCCCTCGGCGGCGTCGGGGTTGGAGCCCGCCCGAGCCGCCTGCCGCAGGTCGGCAAGGGGTCGCTGCAGGCTCTGGTTGACCTGCCCCCTCACCTCGTCGGTCCGGACGTAGGCGGAGAGGACCACCCGGCCGTGCGCCCGGATCGCCTCGGCCAGCCGCTCGTCATCCCCCGGCTTCTCCGAGGGCTCGGTCCAGATGATATCGAAGGCGACCACCTTCGCCTCGCCCAGGTGGCCCAGCAGGTCGGCGAAGACCGCCCGGTCCCAGGGCCAGCGCCCCACCTGCCGGAGGGAGGGCTCGTCGATGCCGATGATCACCACCCGGGGGTCCGGGGCCCGCTCTCCCCGGAGGCTGAACCAGGCGTCATAGGCGGCCAGTTCGCTCCCCTCGAAGAGCCGGAAGGGTCCGGCTGCGATCAAGACCAGGAGCACGGCGATCAGGCTGGCCCAGATCGGGCGGATGCGGTAGAGCGTGGCCCGAGTTCCCTTGAGCATGGTACTCCTCCCTGCCGCCGAATAAAGCGCGCCGTGGCAGTGTCGGTGATCGGGTTCAGACCACGAGCCCCACGCTCCCCCGGGATGCCCTATGACGCATAATAGTTTGAATGTGTATATTCCATAGATAGTAATGGTGTCCTTCCGCTCGGGGAAGCCATGGATCCGAATCAGACTTATGGCGCCATCCGGCCGGCTGCGGTCCGGCTGCGCTCCGGCAGGAACTCCGCCGACCGGAGGTGGAGGGCCAGGCAGAGGCCGTGCGTCGGGTGGAGGTAATGGGTGGCCGGAACGGCCACGACCACCTCGGGAGGGAGGTCGATCCCCAGGACGGCGAAGGCCTCGGTCAGGTCGGCGCTAATGCGGCGGCCAGCCGGGCTGACGTGGACCGCAAACCCGTCGGGGTCCGCCGGATGGGTGGGCCAGAGGAGGAGGAGCCCCCGGTTCGGAATGGCAGCGATCCGGATCTGGGCGGGTATGGGCTCCGAAAGCGCCCGGCTGACGCAGACCTCCCGCATGGCGAGGCGGAACTTGCTCGGCCATTCCATGATGTTGCCCCGTGTCAGCACGGAGAGCCTCTCAATGTCGGGCTGAGCCGAGACCAACTGCGTCAGGTCAGCGAAATGTGTGATTTCAACCCTGGGGCCGCTCGATCGACCCGTCTCCTTCCCCTTTCGCTTCGCCACCAGAACCATCTCCTCTTTACAGAATACGTATGTCACTTACACATACGTATAGACTGGACGGAGGGTTCGGCCCGGTGAGCCCGTGGCATGGGTGAGGCGATCCCGGGACGGTGCATTCAGGCAGGGATCGACTGGGCCAACCGGCCTGCGACCCAGGAGGTAACCGGCACGGTCAGCGTGGCCGACCTGCCCCGGCGGCGTTCCCAACTAGTACCTGACCACTCCGAATCAACAAAGAACCAGGGCCGGGCATCTGCGCCCGGCCCCTTCCTAATGCCCCGGCAGAGTTGGTCAGCAGCTCTGGGCAGGTTTACTTGTGCATATTGACCTTGGCGATGTCCTGGATCTCGGCCCCGTTCAGGGTCCCGGTGATGACCGCCTCGCCCTCGGTGGTCGATGCCGTCAGGGTGGCGGAGTAGGTGCCGTCACCGTTGTCGGTCACCGGCCCCAGGGTTCCCAGAGTGGTGAACAGGAGGACCGTATCGCCGCCGGTGGTCTTCTGCTGCCCGTTGGAGTCCCGCACCCGCACGGAGATGGGCGTCGTGCTGACGCCATCCGGCGGGACCGCAGCCCGGGCGGCATAGATCATGGTGTGTTCTGCTGAGGCGTCCTGCTGCACGGTGAGGGTCACCGTGACCGCGTGGGAGACGGTCCGGCCGGCCTCGTCCGTCACCACCGCGGTGATCTCGTTGCTCCCCTGCGCCAGTGGGACGTTGGCGGAGAACGTGCCATCTGCCGCAACCGGGGCGGGCTGCCCGTTGACCGTCACCAGCGGGGTTCCGTGGGCCCCGGTGACCGTGCCGGAGACGGTGACCACCTCCTGATCGGTGCTGCTGCCGTCGGCGGGGGTATCAATGGTGATGGCAAGCGGCAGGAGGCGTCTCACCGTACGGCTCTCGCTGGCGACCCCCCCCCCGCTGGAGGCGGTGACGGTGATCAGGTTCGCCCCATACTCCAGGGGAACCGAGGCGCTGAAGGAGCCCGTGTCCGTGAGGGTTACACTGTTACCGTTCACACTGACCGTGGGGATGGCACCGTTGGCCGCCGAGGCGGAGCCTGAGACAGTGACGGTGGCCGACTCGGTCATTAGGCCGTCTGCAGGTTCGGTCAGGGTCAGCTGGAGATCCGCCGGCGCCGTGGCGCGCAGAATGGTGATGGAAGCCGAGGCAGTCTGGCCGATCGCATCGGTTGCCACCGCCTCGATCAGGTTGCTGCCCTCAGCCAGGCTGACGGTGGTGGCGAAGGAGCCGTCGGCGGACGGCGATACAGCGAGCCCGTCGACCGTCAGGCTGGTGATGCCGTGAGCTGACCGGACCTGCCCGCTCACCACGGCGGTAGCCGCCTGCGTCATCCCCGGACCCGAGAGTGTCAGGTCGAGCAGGTTGGGATCATAGCTGACGGTGATCGACTCAGAGGCCATATTCTGGCCCCCGTCGGTTGCCGTGGCGGTGATCACGTTCTCGCCCGGGGCCAACTGGACCTGGGCCGACCAGACCCCACCGGTCCCCACGCCGATCGACTGACCGTTGACCTGCACCTCCACCAGCTTGAAATCGTCCTGGGCGGTGCCCTTCACCCGGATGACGGGCGTGCCCACCTTCAGACCCGACTGGGGCGATGTGATCGAGATGGAGGGAGGGGTCTCGTCGCCGGGGAACTGCTCCAGCGAGCCGGCGATCCGGCCGGCCTCATCGGTCACCATGGCCAGGACCTGTGGCGGCGCCGACTGGCTCATCCGTCCGGCCAGCTCGGTCGCCCAGGCGCGCTGCGTGCCCCACTGCTTCTGCTCCGTCTCGCTAAGACCTCCCGGGGCGGCTGGGTTCCTTGCCGGGCCCGTCACCACGGTGGCCTGGGTGTCACCCAGCTCCACCCCCTCGCCGGTGAGGGAGGTCAGCCTGGCGGAGCCCGCCAGCACGTTCACATGGTTCTCCGAACCGTTGACGTAGGCCGATATGTAGCTTCCGCGGATCGAGGCAACCGACCAGGGCATGCGGACCTTTGCCCGGACCCGCTTGGTGAAGAGCGCCTTCCACCAGGGGATCCTGGCGGTGGGAATGGTGAGGGAGGTGGAGATCTCCCCGGCGGAAGCGGTCACGCGCGTCTTGGCATCTGGCGGCTCTGCTGCGGGCGGGTAGACCTGGATGGTCACCGCCTCGTAGCCCACCGGAATCACCGGCGCCGGGTTGGAGAGCGTCCCCACATCGCTGCTCAGCTGCAGCTGCACGGGCTCATCTTCCACCACGAGCGGGTTCCCCAGATCGTCGGCCAGGACGATGGTCAGTTCAGCGCCCGCTTCATCCCCGGGCTCCAGGGAGGCCGGCCCCGCGAAGAGCAGCAGCCGGGAGGCGGACGGGGGAAGGGCAGGCGGTGAGACCTCTCCCTCCGCCGAGGCCAGGAGCGCCTGCTGCAGGGCGGGGGTGGCCCTGGCGGAGAGGGCGGTTCGCGCCGGGGCCATGGCTCCGGTGGTGACGGAGGCAAGGCTCTCCTCCCCATCCAGCATCGGCACCACCGCTCCGAAGAGGCGGCCCCGGACCAGTTCGATCTCCAGGTCTTCCACGATCTCAGCGGAGACCAGGGCGGTGCCATGGCTCCGGATCAGAACCAGCTCGGAGTCGTTATCCAGGTAGAAGGCGGAGCCATCCGGGAAGAGGAGCTGGGCAGCCGAGGCACCGCTGGTGCGAACCCGCCCGCCCTCGGGCAGGGCCGTCGGTGCGGTGACTACATCGAAGTGGTCGGAGTCAGGGAGGGCCATCTCCACCCTGCCGCGCAGCGGCTCCACCACCGGGGTGAGCGGCTGATCATAGGCCTGGGCTGTGAAGGCCAGGGCATGGGCAAAGGCCCGGGCTGCATCCGCCCGGGTTGCGGTCTTGTAGGGCTCGAACAGCCCGTCCGGCGCCTCCATCATGCCCGATGCCACCGCCAGCAGGGCAGCCTGGTAGGCGGGGTCAGCCGGGCTGATATCCTTCAGCGCCATATCAGGAAGCGGGTGGAGCGGCTGGCGGATCGCCTGGAGGACCAGTCGGGCCAGCTCGCCGCGGGTGAGACTCTGCTCCGGTTGGAAGCGGTCTCCCCCTGTTACAAGGCCTGCAGCCAGGCCCGCCCGCACGTAAGGACGGCTCCAGTGGTCGGGGGGGAGGTCGGCGAAGGGAAGGGGTCTTTCCGTATGGCTCGGGGCCAGACCGGCGACCTGCACGGCCAGCTTGATCGCAGCGCCACGGGTCAGTGCATGCTCGGGCCGGAAGGTCCCGTCCGGATACCCCTGGATCATCTGCCGCTCTGCCAGGAAGAGGACAGCGGCCTGATCCGGATGGTGCTCCGGGAGGTCCGGGAAGAGGTTCCCGCCACCTAGAGCGCTGCGCTGCTGCATGGGTACCAGCAGCATGAGCGCCAGGGCGACCCCCCAGAGCTTGAAAGCCATTCGCTTCAACAGACTTTCCCCCCACGAAAAAAAGACTAACATAATCATTGCGGAGCAAAATCTTATTCGATTATAATATTCCCCATCCTGCCTCCTGTTTGACAAAAACGAAAAATCAGGTGGAGAGAGTAGAGGGCAGGGGGAGGGGGGAGGCTCTTGACCCCGTTTGAGAAACTGCTGGTGGCCCATCTGGTGGGCGATTGGATCCTGGCTCAGACCACATGGGAGGCCCTCAACAAGGAGAAGAACTGGTTGGCCTGCGGATCCCACGCCCTCAAGTGGACCCTGTGCCTGCTGGCAGGTCTCTGGTGGATCAGAGAGTGGGGAGCATTCTCCTGGAAGCAGGATGCCACCCTGCTGATCACCCTCGCGGCCATGGGGCTCCTGCATGGCCTACTTGACCGTCGCTGGCTGGTGGAGCGGATCATTCAGGTGAAGGAGTACATTCCGCTCGGACTGCCTCTGATGGCGCCTGGGAGCGGCGAAAAGCCCCCCTTCTTCGTCGTGATCTGCGTCGATCAGGTGTTGCATGTCGTGCAGGTGGCTGTGCTGGCCAGCCTCGCAGCCGCATAAGAGAGGCCCCCACCGGCAAGGGTGGGGGCCTGACCTCTGGGGACTACTCCTCGGCCTCCTGGGTGGCCGTCACCGTCTCGACCTGCTTGGCAGCCGTTTCGGCGGCGGGCGAGGCGGCGGTCAACTGCTTCACCTGCTGATCCAGCCCGGGGATCTTGTGCAGCAGATCCTGAATGGAGAGGCCCGTCAGCCCCTCCAGGACCGTCGGAGCGGTGGTGACCAGCTTGGCGATATCGCCCATGAACTTGTTGACGCCCACCTCGGCGTCCTGGCCCTGGGAGAGGATCGTCACCTTGTCGATCCTGGAGAGCGGCTCCGAGGCGGCCCGCATCAGCTCAGGCAGCACCGGCAGGAGCTTGTCGAGGATCGCGGCCTGGCCGTACTCCTTGTACGCCTCCGCCTTGATCCGCATCGCCTCGGCCTCGGCCTTGCCCTTGGCCAGGATGACCTCGGCCTCGGCCATACCCTTCTGCCGGACCACTTCGGCCTCTGCGGAGCCCTGCAGCCTCTTCACCTGGGCTTCCGCCTCACCGGCGGCCCGGAGGGCGGTAGCCTGGCCGGCGGCCTCGATCTCCAGCTTGCGGGCCTGGGCTTCCGCCAGCGCCTCCTGCTTCTTCCGCTCGATCTCCGCCTGCTTCAGGACGGTGGCGATCAGTTCCTTTTCACGCCGCAGGATTTCGGCCTCCTGGACCTTCACCTGCTCCATGCGCTCGACCTGCTGCACCTTGACCTGCTCGGCCACCACCTGCTGTTGCATGGTGTTGGCCTGGATGTCGTAAGCCTTGTCGGCCTGCGCCTGTGCCCGCTTGGTCTCCGCCTCGTACTCGGCCCGCTTCAGGTTGAGGTCGCGCTGCGCCTCCGCCTGCTTGGCCAGCGAGGTGGACTGGGCGAGCACCGTCTCCTGCTCGGCCTTCGCCTTGGCGACGGCGGCCTCCCGCATCGCCTCGGCACGCTTGATCTCGGTGTCCCGGTGGGCCTCGGCGGCGGCAATCTCAGCCGCCCGCTTGATCCGCTCGGTGTCCGGGCGGCCCATGTTGGCGATGTAGTCGTTCTTGTCCCGAATCTCCTTGACGGTGAAGGAGATGACCTCCAGGCCCATCTTGGCCATGTCGTCGGCCACGTTGGCCCGCATCCGGTCCGCCACCATCTCCGGCTCCTTGACGATCGACTCGACCGTCAGCTGGCCGATGATGCCGCGCAGGTGGCCTTCCATCACCAGCTTCAGCACGCCGTGCCGCTCCTCGACGGTCTTGGAGAGGAACTGCTCCGCGGCGGTCAGGATCGACTCGGTATCCGACTTGACCTTGATCTGGGCGACCGCCTCAACGGTGACCGAGACGCCCTGGGCGGTGTAGAAGTCCTGCTGGGGCACCACGTCGAAGGACATCAGCTCCAGGGAGAGCTCCTGAGCCGACTGGACCAGGGGCCAGACGATCAGGCCGCCGCCCTTGGAGACCCGGGGGCCGCCCAGACCGTAGACGATCAGGGCACGGTTCGGGGGGACCTTCCGGTACATCGAGGCGGCTAACCCGATCAGCAGGAGGACCACCAGGATGGTCAAACCTGCGTAAATGAGGGCACCCGTCATCAAACGCTACCTCCCTTTACTCGGTCTTCTGATCCATAAACTCACGCCAGAGTTGGACGTAGGCCACGCCCTTCTCGTAGCGCAGGATCACCACCTGTTCCCCCCTGGGGATCGCCCTGCCGTCGATGGAGCGGGCGGCAGAGACCATCCGGGAGTCCTGCTGGGTGTAGACCACCTCGCCCGTCCCGCCCTCGCGGATCGGGACGGTCAGCCTGCCGATGAGGCCGGTGTAGGAGGTGGGGCCCATCGGCCGCTCCCCCCTGGCCAGGAACCGCTGGAACTTGAAGATGAGCCAGGCGGTGCCGACGGCGCCACCCATGGCCGCCAGCACCGGGATGATCAGCCCTGCGACGCCGGCGGTGGAGACGGCATACCCCACGCCGCCAAAGCCGGTGAGGGCGGCGACAATCGTCTGGAAGTTGACCGGGGAGATGGAGGCGATCTTCCCCAGGGAGTGGCCATGGCTCCCATGGCCGTGATGGGAGAGGTCGCCGCCGTGGGAGAGGTCGCCGGGGACGAGATCCCCGGACGAGAGATCCCCGGACGAGAGATCGGCCGAGGAGCCGGCATCGCTGCCGCCCAGGTCGACCATGCCCAGGATGACGGAGATCACCGTGAGACCGAAGCCGACGAAGAACGTGTAGAGGAAGAGAGACGTCATAACCTCGTCCTCCTTTGCTTAGGGCTGGCCTCCTACGCGCTTCTCTAAAGAATAGGACTCACCGTACCAGCTGTTTGGTTCTTTCTGCGATACGAAATCGGTCAGCGCCCATACCGCCGGCGCGTCTCTTCTATCTGGATGATGTGGTGGATCGCGTGTCCCCCCACCTGCCGGAGCAGGTCCCGCACCTGTGCCCGGTAGCCGCTGGGCCAGGCGACCGACCGGTCCAGCGCGCCGGGCAGGTGGTCGACCGCCTCCAGGAGCCAGTCACGGGCGGCGTGGAAGAGCCGGACCGCCGGGCCGACCGGTCGGCGCCCGCAGTCGAGGCCGCGCATCCAGTCGTCCGGCTCCCAGATGTCGGCGGTGATCGTCCGACCCGGCAGGGCCAGCGCCATGCGGATCACCTGGAAGGTGGCCAGGTCGGAGTCCACCAGATGGTGCAGAATCTCGCGGATCGTCCACTTCCCGGGGGCCCGCGGCAGGTCCAGGCCGGCCTCGTCCAGGCCCGAGAGCGCTCGCTCCAGCCGCTCCGGACCGCTCCGGAAGAGGTCGAGCACCTCCCGGTCCGTCAGGGGGAGCGGCTCCCAGAAGACCAGCCAGTACCCGTCCGGGTCCTCCAGCAGCAGGTGGCGGTAGCCGGGGTAGGGCTCCACCGGACCGCGGGCGGGCAGGCCGCGCTCTGTCAGCTCCTGCGCAAGGGCGCCCAGCTCCGGCCGGTGCAGGTAGACCCAGGCTCCCGTTCCGGCCTCAGGCACCCCTTCCGGCGCTGGGACCGAGGGGTCGGAGGCCAGCAGCAGGGGCGTCCCCCCCGGGTCGATCAGGCGAGCCCGAGACGCCTCACGCCAGTCCACCCGGAAGCCAGGGAGGTCGCCGTAGAACCGCAGCGACCGCTCCAGGTCGCTCACCCGCAGCAGCACCTGCGCCCTTCGTTCCCGCTCAGACATGGTGATGACTCACCTCCCCTCGTTATCTTCCGCCGGACCGGCCTCAAGTCCTTCCAACTTCGCGAATTCTATAGATGTTGCAAATGGGGCAGGAACTATTCTCTACTACAAGTAATCAGAAGCATGGGGGGAGGGAGAGCGATGAACCCAACGGCGAGACTGCAGGTGCGCGGGGTGCTACTCCACTACCTGGAGGCGGGGAGCGGGGAGCCCGTGCTCCTGCTGCACGGCGTCAACGGCGGCGCGGGATGCTGGTCGGCCACCGTGGCAGCCCTGGCTCCCCACGCCCGGGCCATCGCCCCGGACCTGCCGGGCTGGGGCGACACACCCCCGCCCCACGGGTTCACCTACACCATGCCGGACCTTACCCGCTTCTGCTTTGAGCTGCTGGACGGCCTGGGCATCGACCGGGTCACCCTGGTCGGGTGGTCCTTCGGGGGCAACCTGGCGATTCAGATGGCGGCGGCCCGGCCGGAACGGGTAAAGCGGCTCGACCTGGTCGCCCCCGGCGGCCTGGACGCCTCAGCGCACTGGTCCTTCCGGGTGATGGCGATCCCCGGTGTGGGCGAGTACCTGATGCGGCCCACCATCGGCAACATTCGGGCCGGTCTCGACGCCCTCACCTATCTCCCCCGCAGCCTTCCGGCTGAGCTGGAGGCCTACCTCTGCCGGGTGGGCCGGAACCCCTGGTTCGGCGCCACAACCCTCCGTTGGATCCGGCGCAACCGGGTGGCGCTGGAGGGCGCACGCCGCATCTCCGTCCAGCATCTTCTGCCGCAGCTGAGGCTGCCGGTGCGGGTGCTGTGGGGCGAGGAGGACCCGCTGGTGCCACCTGCCCAGGCCGACCTGGTCAGGCTGATTCCGGGAGCGACGGTGACGCTGCTCCCCCGCTGTGGCCACCTGCCCATGTGGGAACAGCAGGAGGCCTTTCATGACTGGTTGGTGGGCGGGATGGTGGGTGGGGATCCGGCTCCCTCGCATTTCGCCGGAGCGATCGGCCCATCCTAAGGGGGCCGGATCGCAGGCGGTCCCGACCGGTGGCGCCGGCGCTCGGCAGGGAGATTCCATACATGGGGGGCGGCTGAGCAAGATGTCCAAGATCGTTCTGATCGGCTGTGGCGCGGTGGGCTCGACCTTCGCCTACACGGTGCTCCTTCGGGGCCTGGCCACCGAGCTGGTGGTGATCGATGCCAACCAGGAGAAGGCCGCCGGCGATGTCCTCGACCTGAACCATGGTCTGCTGCTGGCTCAGCCGATGCGGATTGCGGTGGGGGATTACCCCGACTGCGCCGGGGCCGAGATTGTGGTAATCACAGCGGGAGCAGCCCAGCGGCCCGGGGAGACCCGCATCGATCTGATGAACCGGAACGTTGCCATCTTCGACTCCATCATCAAGCAGGTGGTGCGCTACAACCAGGATGGCATCCTGCTGATCGCCACCAACCCGGTCGACATCCTGACCCAGGTGGCGCTCAAACTGTCCGGCTGGCCCAAGCAGCGGGTGATCGGCTCGGGCACCCTGTTGGACAGCTCCCGGTTCCGCTACCTGATCGGGGAGCGGCTGGGGGTCGACCCCCGTTCGGTTCACGGCTCCATCATCGGGGAGCACGGCGATTCCGAGGTGGCGGTCTGGTCATCGGCCAGCGTGGGCGGCGTGCCCCTTGACCACCCGTCAGCGGGGGAGCGGTGGCACCTATCGCCGCAGGAGCGGGATCAGATCTACGAGGAGACCAGGACAGCGGCCTACAAGATCATCCAGAAGAAG
The DNA here is from genome assembly GCA_049324875.1 of Bacillota bacterium. Taxonomy (GTDB): domain Bacteria; phylum Bacillota; class Sulfobacillia; order Symbiobacteriales; family Symbiobacteriaceae; genus JAWLHU01. The sequence goes on along the minus strand of JBMONC010000038.1, from coordinate 43,244 downwards.
GGCGCCACCTACTACGCCATCGCCCTGGCGCTGGCGCGGATCTGCGAGGCGATCTTGAGCGACCAGAGGTCGGTTCTGCCCGTATCTTCCTACCTGGAGGGCTACCACGGCATTCATGGGGTCTGTCTGGGCGTGCCCTCCGTGGTGGGGCGCAAAGGGGTGGAGGAGCTGGTGGAGGTGCCACTGACCGATGAGGAAGAGCGAGCGCTGCGGGACTCGGCAGCCAAGCTGAAGGCCTTTCTCGATGAGATTGGGTTTTAGCCGGGGGAGGTCGTCCTGAGGGGTATGCCGCGGCGCTCTCTTCTGCTATACTAGCGTTTAGAATGATTCTCAATGACGGAGGTGAATCGCCATGTCGACCATGGGCGCCGAGCACCTGGCTGAAGACCGCTTCTCGGTAGGGCTCCGGGAGGCCGGTCTCAAGCTGACCGCCCAGCGGGGTGCCATCTGCCGTGCCCTGTCGGAGATGGCGGGGCACCACCACCCCACGGTGCAGGAGATCTACGAGTCCTCCCGACAGCACCACAGCGGTGTCAGCCTGGCCACCGTGTACAATACGCTGGCGGTGCTGAAGGACCAGGGCCTGCTCTACGAGTTGGGGCCTGATCTGGACGGCGCCGTCCACTATGAGCTGGATACCGATACCCACGTGAATGTGGTCTGCGTCCGCTGCAAGAAGATCGTCGATCTGCACCACCTGAAGGGCTCCGGCCTGGAGGAATCCGTGGTGCAGCACACCGGCTTCCGGCTCGTCGGCGGCCAGGTGCTCTACTACGGTTTCTGCCCCACTTGCAGCGAGGCCACCCCGACACGGAACTAGGCGCCCGCCTTCATCACCCCGCCACGGCTGCCAGGCCGCTGGCGGGGTTTCGCCGTTTTTCCGAAAGTGACGGCCCAGCCCTTGTCAGCGAGCAGGATCTAAGTTAGAATGGTTCTAGATTAGAATCGTTCTAAAGGGAGGGGCTGGCTCGTGGGGAAGGCACAACCGTGGTATCAAGATGAAGAGCTCCGCCCCCTGGTGCGGGCCGCTGCGCTGAGCGGGCTCTTCCTGGTGGTGGGCTGGCTGTTGGAGCGTCCGGCCCTTGCGGCCCCCGGTTGGATGGCGCTGGTCGCCTATGGGCTGGCCTACATCGCGGGGGGCTACCTGCGGGTGGTTGACGGCCTGTCCGCCCTTCGCCGGGGCAGTCTGAACATCGACATGCTGATGGTGCTCGGCGCCGTGGGGGCCGCCTTTCTGGGCCGCTGGGGAGAAGGCGCCGTGCTGATCTTCCTCTTCGCCCTCTCCAACGCCCTGGAGGAGTTTGCTGCCGGCCGCACAAGGAGGGCGATTGAAGCCCTTGTTACCCTCCGGCCTGACACGGCGCTGGTTCGCCGGCCCGATGGCTCCGAGGAGCTGATCCCGGTGGAGGAGCTCCGGGTGGGGGACCTGATGCTGGTCCGCCCGGGCGAGCGGCTTGCCGCCGACGGCGAGGTGGTAGAGGGCCGCTCTGCCCTTGACCAGTCGCCGATCACCGGCGAGTCGGTGCCCGTGGACAAGGAGGCGGGTGCCCCGGTCTTCGCCGGCAGCCTGAATACCACCGGGCGCCTGCTGGTCCGGGTGACCAAGCTGGCCACCGACTCCACCCTCTCCCGGATCATCCGGCTGGTGGAGGAGGCGCAGGAGCACAAGGCCCGCTCCCAGCAGTTGGTCGATTGGATCGACCGGTACTACACCCTGCTGGTGGTGACGGTGGCCCTCACCACCTGGACCTTGCCGCCGCTGGTGGCGGGCTGGGCCTGGTCCGACAGCTTCTATCTGGCCATGCAGCTCCTGGTGGTCATGTCACCCTGCGCCCTGGTGATCGCCACCCCGGCCGCCCTGCTCTCGGGCGTGGCCGCAGGTGCCCGTCATGGCATCCTCTTCAAGGGCGGCATCCACCTGGAGCAGGCGGGGACGATCAAGGTGGTCGCCTTTGACAAGACCGGCACCCTGACCGAGGGGAAGCCCCGGATTCGCTCCATCCGACCGGTCCCCGGCGTGACCGAGACGGAGCTTCTCCGCCTGGCTGCGGCCGCCGAGGAGCACTCGGGCCATCCGCTGGCCCGTGCGATCACGGCGGTGGGTCGAGAGCGGCTGCCCGCCCTCCCCCAGGCCGAGTCGGTGGAGGAGCATCCCGGCCTGGGCGTCACCGCCCGGGTGGAGGGACGCCAGGTTCGGGTCGGCAGCCGCCGGATGGCGGCGGACCGGGAGGACCCCTGGCTGCACCGGCAGATCAAAGCGCTGGAGGAGCAGGGCGAGACGGTGGTCTGCGTCGAGGTGGATGGTCAGCCCTTCGGGGTGATCGGCATCGCCGATGGGATCCGGCCCAACGCCCGGGCCGCGGTGGCGGCCCTGCGGGCGATCGGTGTCGAGCAGATCGTCATGCTGACCGGCGACAACCAGCGGGTGGCGGCGGCGGTGGCGGCGCAGGTCGGGGTGGACCAGTTCCGGGCCGACCTGCTCCCCGAGGAGAAGCTGGAGGCGATTCAGGCGCTGGAGCGGCAGTACGGCCGGGTCGCCATGGTGGGCGACGGGATCAACGACGCTCCGGCACTGGCCCAGGCCTCGCTTGGCATCGCCATGGGCGGGGCGGGCAACGATGCCGCCCTGGAGAGCGCTGACGTGGTGCTGATGGCCGACGACCTCTCCCGGCTGCCCGATCTCTTCCGACTGGGCCGCATGGCCCGGCGGGTGGTGGCACAGAACCTCACCTTCTCCATCGGCGTCATCGTCGCCCTGGTCGGGTTCAGCCTCTCCGGCGGGCTCACCCTGCCGCTGGCGGTGGTGGGTCACGAGGGCTCCACGATCCTGGTGGCGGTCAACGGGATGCGGCTGCTGTTCCAGGGCTGGGGGAGGGGCTCCGGCACCGGGCCGTCAAGCCCGGCGCCACAGCCTGTCAGCGAGGTGCGAAGCGCATAGCGGGTGATCGGGCGAGAGGTCGGATGCGGCCTCTCGCCTTTGATGTGCCGGCCCCGTTTTGGCCCGGGCCGATTTTCTGCGCGAAACGGTATTGCATACTTATGCACCTGGAGTTATAATCATGCAAGATCATGACCCGGGGCACCGGGCCGTACCATGTGAGGAGGCGCCGTTACCATGGCGAAGAAGAAGTGCGTTCTGGCCTATTCGGGTGGCCTGGATACGTCGGTTGCGATTCATTGGATCAAGGAGCACTACGACGCGGATGTGATCGCCATGTCCGCCGACGTGGGCGCCAACGATAAGGACCTGAACTTCATCAAGGAGAAGGCCCTGCAGATCGGCGCTGTCGCCAGCTACATCTACGACGCCAAGGCCGACTTCGCTTACAACTTCATCCTCCCGACCCTTCAGGCCAACGCCATCTACGAGTCGAAGTACTACCTCTCCGCCTCCCTTTCCCGGCCGTTGATCTCCAAGCTGCTGGTGGAGGTGGCCGAGAAGGAGGGGGCTGACTTCGTCGCCCACGGCTGCACGGGCAAGGGCAACGATCAGGTCCGCTTCGAGGTCTCGGTGGCCGCCCTCAACCCGAACCTGAAGGTGATCGCCCCCGTCCGGGAGTGGGCCTGGAGCCGGGAAGAGGAGATCGACTACGCCATGAAGCACGGGATTCCCGTGCCGGTGGGCAAGGAGAACCCCTTCTCCCTCGACGTCAACCTCTGGGGCCGCTCCTGCGAGGCCGGTGTGCTGGAGGACCCCTGGGCCGAGGCGCCCGAGGAGGCCTTCGAGTGGACCGTCAACCCGAAGGATGCCCCCGACGAGCCGGAGTACCTGGAGATCGGCTTTGAGCAGGGCGTCCCGGTCACCGTCAACGGGGTCGCCATGGACCTGGTCACCCTGATCGAGACCGTCCACAAGATCGCGGCGGCCCACGGCGTCGGCCGGATCGACCACGTGGAGAACCGGCTGGTGGGGATCAAGTCCCGCGAGGTCTATGAGATGCCCGCTGCCCACGTGCTCACCCTGGCCCACAAGGAGCTGGAGACGATCACCCTGCCCCGCGAGCTCCACCACTACAAGCTGGGGATGGAGCAGAAGTACGCGGAGATGGTCTACTTCGGCCTCTGGTTCCACCCGCTGAAGGAGGCGATGGACGCCTTCATCAAGAAGTCCCAGGAGACCGTGACCGGCGAGGTGCGGATCAAGCTGTTCAAGGGCACTGCCCAGTGCGTGGGCCGGAAGTCTCCCGTCACCCTCTACTCCTACGACCTCGCCACCTACGACAAGGCGGACAAGTTCGACCACGGGGCCGCCAAGGGCTTCATCGACATCTTCGGCCTGCCGACCAAGGTCTTCGCCGCGGTGCAGAAGAGCGCCAAGGAGAAGTCCGGCGTTCTGGCCGACTAGTCTGCTGCACTCTCCCGAACCGGGCGCTGCCACCGAGCAGCCGCCCGGTTCTTCTTCGCTCCCTCCAGGAAGGCCCGGAGTCCTGGTGCAGGGTCCGACCAGCCAGCCGGACCACCCAGCCGTAGGTGGCCATACCGGGCAGGCCATGTACCTTCTTGAAACCGCCGTCACAGAGGACCTCCAGCTTCACTGATCACCCAACCCCTTACTGAACTGGTGTTCGATGTCAATGTACCACATCGATCGCCCGTTCGTATGTCGGATGGTGTTGTCGAACCATCGGATTCGTTCGACAACCCTGGGGGCAGGCGGGAATCGATCCCGGCGGGGAGGAATACGAAGGTGAGAGGCGAAGTTGGCACGGGTGCCCAAGACCTGCACACAGGGCCGCTCATCGGTGGAGGAAGGGGGGGAGTGACCTGACCCGGATATACTACCGGCTCCTTCTGACGGTCCTCTGCGCCCTGGCCGCCTATATCACCCCGGTCTTCACCCTCCGCTATCCGTACTACCTGGGCTACTTCGCCGGCGGGTTGGCCGCCGCATTCATCGCCTGGGGGCTCCTGACGGCGGCCATCGCCATGGAGCGGGAGCTTGACCCGGGTCTGCAGCTGATCATCGGCGCAGGGGCCGGGGTCTTCACCTGGGCCTACGTCTCCTTTGTCACCCTCTTTCAGATCCTCCCGCTGATCATCGAGACCGGCCGGCTGAACGACACCTTCGACCCGATCTGGCTGCTGGGTGGCTTCTCGCCCCTGGCGGTGCCCGTCATCGGCCTGGTGATCCACCGGGAGACCGGCAAGCGGCTCTGGGAATCGGTCGCCTCGGCGCTCTTCCGCTTCTCGGTCCCGCTGCTTGTTCTGGTCCTGCTCCCCCGCTGGTTCGGGCTCCCCAAGCAGTTCCGCTGGGTCTTCCTCTTCACCGGTGTGATGTTCCTCGTGCTGGACGGGCTGGGGACCGGCAAGGTCCTGCCCCTGGTGACCCCGGGCCGGCCTGGCCCCCGCCGCTGACCGGGCCCCCGGCCGCCTCAGCCGGCAGAGCGGCGGACCACCAAGGCGATCACCCCCTGACCGATCGCCTGGGCCACCAGGGAGGGCAGCATCGCCGCCCAGCCGCGCTGCCAGATGGCCAGGCCGAAGACAGCAAGGTTCGCCACCACCAGCACGGTGACCACCGAGATGCCGAACCGTTGTTGGACCACCAGCCCCAGGGTCTCGCAGCCGTCCAGCGCCCCGCCTGCCCGCAGCAGCAGGCCGATGCCCAGCCCGACCCCCGCCCCGCCGAGGAGGATCGCGGCCGGCACCGGCAGGAGCGGCGGCAGGGGGCCCACCAGCCGCAGGATCAGGCCGTAGACCAGCAGACCGGTCGCCGTCGTCGCCAGGAACGGGTTGCCCAGCCGGCGGAGGCCGGGGATGAGGCAGGCGGCGTTCATCGGGACCAGCAGGTAGACCGGCGGCAGGTGGAGCGCCCGACCCAGCAGGACGGCGGCCCCTGCCATGCCCCCATCCATCAGACCGTAAGGGATATAGCAGAGCTCCAGGCTCAGGGCCGCGCAGGCGGCACCCGCGACCGCGAGCAGGTAGTGCGGGAATCGGATCGCCATCACCCCGGCCTCACACAGAGAGATGCCCCGGCAGGCTACGCCGGGGCATACTTCTCTATGCCTGGGGTGAGTCTAACATGCCGGCGATGCGGGCCAGGAGGGCATGGCCCGCCTCCACATGGCGGTCCGCACACCCGGTGCCTTTGCGTTCCTGCACCAGGCCCGGTCCTAGCCCTGTTCGGAGGCCGGCGCAGCCGGCGAGGCGCTCAGGCGGCGGGTCCAGAGACGCCCCCCCAGCGCCACCAGCCCCAGCAGCAGCACGGTCAGCCCGGCGAAGCCGCCAATGCCCGCCAGCACCCCGCCGAAGGTGGCGGCGGTGCCCCCCACCACCTGCCCGGTGAGGCTGCAGAGCTCATCCCCCGCCCGGGCCAGGCCGAAGACCCGGCCCCGGGCCTCGGGCGGCGCCTCCTCCTGAATCCGGGTCTCGAAGAGGGTCCAGGCATAGGTCCAGACGATGCCGTCAAAGGCGCTGAGCACCAGGGCGACCGGCACCGACCGGGTCAGGGCATAGCCGGCCCAGACCGCCGCTCCGGCGAAGTAGGCGGCGTAGAGCAGCCGGGGGCTGCGGGCGATGGCGCCGTACCGCTCCAGCAGCATACCGGTCAGGAGCCCGGCGCCGAAGTAGAGGGAGGTGGCCCAGCCCACCACGTCCACCCCGCTGTTCAGGATCTCGCCGGCGTAGGGCACGAAGAGGGCGTTCACCCCCCACATCCCCATCTCGTAGGCGCCGAAGGCGAGGAGGAGCACCACCAGGTCGGGCCGGCTGCGCAGGAAGGCCCAGGCCACGTTCTCCGACCCGCTCTCAGCCGTGGCGACCGTCCGCTCCACCCGCTCCACCGGGGTGACAAGCAGCATCGCCAGGGCCGGGAAGAGGAAGCTGACGGCGTTAAAGAGGAAGGCCAGATCCGCCCCGGTCAGGACCACCAGGGTGCCCGCCAGGCCGGGTGACAGCAGCTGGACGGCGCCCCGGAAGGTTGCCAACCGGGCGTTGGCCTTCAGGATCTGCTCCCGCCCCACCAGCTGCGGCATCAGGGCAGAGCGGGCGGTGTTGCCGAAGGTGCCGGCGGTGTGGAGGAGCAGGTTGAGCCCCAGGTAGGCCCAGACATCATCCACCAGCAGGTAGCAGAGGGCCAGGCCGGCCTGGGCCAGGTTGGCGAGCAGGATCACCCGCCGGGGGTCATGCCGGTCGGCGACCGAGCCGGCCCACCGGCTCAGCAGGATGACCGGCAGGCTGGCGGTGGTCATCTGGAGGGCGGTGAGCAAGGGGGAGCCGGTCACCGTGTAGATCAGGGCGATCACCGCAAAGAACTGGAACTGCCCCCCGAAGCGGGAGAGCGCATCGGCGACGGAGACCAGCCAGAGGTTTCGGACGCTGGTTGCAGAGAACATGCAGAGGACCATCCTTTCGGACAAAATGAAAACCGGCCATGACAGAGGGTGCACCTCTGCCACGGCCGGGGGTGTTTACCGTGGAGAAACCGGGCTAACGCCGGTGAGGAGGTGGCAAAATGGGCATACTCTCCCCCTCCCCACGGGCCTTGCTCATCCAGCGGGCCAACCGCCGAAAGAGGGGCATGCCACTCACCTCCGAGACAGCTTCTTTCATGATACTATACAGCTAGCAATGTCCCGTGGCAAGGGTCCCAGCCCCTTGCATGGATATACAGCGACGTGTATAATCATGCGGAGTGATCACCGTGAGGAGGCCGGCAGCGAATGACCAAGCTCTGGGGAGGCCGTTTCACCAAGTCCGCCGACAAGACCGCCGAGGGGTTCACCTCCTCGCTCGCCTTTGACCGCCGCCTGTACCGGCAGGACATCCAGGGCTCCATCGCCCACGCCCGGATGCTGGCGAAGCAGGGGATCATCCCCGCCGAGGATGCCGCCCAGATCGAGCAGGGGCTGGTCGAGATCCAGGCGGAGATCGAGGCGGGCCAGTTCCCCTTCCGCCAGGAGTACGAGGATATCCACCTGAACATCGAGAAGCGGCTGATCGAGAAGATCGGCCCCGCCGGGGGCCGGCTCCACACCGCCCGGAGCCGGAACGATCAGGTGGTGACCGATGTCCACCTCTGGGTCAAGGAGGAGATCGGCGCCGTCCAGCGGCTGGTCAGCGACCTGCAGGGGGCGCTGCTGGACCAGGCCACCGCCCACCTGGGGGTGATCATGCCCGGCTACACCCACCTGCAGCGGGCCCAGCCGGTCCTGCTCTCCCACCACCTGATGGCCTACTTCTGGATGCTGGAGCGGGATTACGGCCGGTTCGCCGATGCGCGGAAGCGGGCCGACATCTCCCCGCTGGGCGCCGGGGCGATGGCCGGCACCACCTTCCCCATCGACCGGGAGTTCACGGCGAAGGAGCTGGGCTTCGCCCAGGTCTACCCCAACTCGATGGATGCGGTGAGCGACCGGGACTTCATCCTGGAGTTCCTGGCCGCCGCCTCCATCTGCCAGATGCACCTCTCCCGGCTCTGCGAGGAGCTGGTCAACTGGTCCTCCACCGAGTTCGGCTTCGTGGAGATGGACGACGCCTACGCCACCGGCTCCTCGATCATGCCGCAGAAGAAGAACCCCGATGTGGCGGAGATCGTTCGGGGCAAGACCGGCCGGATCTACGGGAACCTGATGGCGCTCCTGACGGTGCTCAAGGGGATCCCGCTCACCTACCACAGCGACCTCCAGGAGGACAAGGAGCGGCTCTTCGACGCCGTCGACACCCTGAAGGCCTGCCTGACGGTGACCGCGGGGATGGTCTCCACACTGAAGTTCAACCGGGAACGGATGGCGAGGGCGGTCCGGCAAGACTTCTCCAACGCCACCGACATGGCCGACTACCTGGTGAAGAAGGGGATGCCCTTCCGGGAGGCCCACGAGGTGGTGGGCAAGGCGGTGCTCTACTGCATCGAGCGGGGGAAGTTCCTGGCCGACTGCTCCCTGGAGGAGTTCCAGTCCTTCTCGCCCCACTTCGGCGAGGACATCTACCAGGCCATCGCCCCCGAGACCTGCGTCAACCTCCGCACATCCCAGGGCGGCACCGCCCCGGCCGAGGTGGAGAAGCAGCTGCAGATGGCGACGGCGATCCTGGAAAAGAGATGATGATAGAGTCCGCTCTCGCTAAGGGGGCGGGCTCTCCATTTTCTGCCACGGATTACACGGATTACTCGGATTATAATACAATAAAATTTATAATTATCATCCTAAAATCCGGTGACGTTAACGAGGTCAACCGGACGGGTAGACCGCCCCCCACCACACGGTGCTTCGCACCAGCACCTCGGATGAAAAGGCATAACCATCATTATTATTTATTTCATTCATTTATCCGTGTAATCCGTGTAATCCGTGGCCAAATCATCACGTGACCCTTTCCCCGCACAAATCCCACACTCCCCTATTGCATATTTATGCGCCAAGAGGTTATAATTATGCGTAGCACATCCCCGCTTGATTCGCGGTACTTGGGAGAGTATAATGTGTGAGAACAAGCAGGTCTCCCAGCCGCGGATTAACCGGGTGCAGCGACGCCCGGATCTTTAGGAGGGTACCGACATATGAAGGGCTATCTGGTTTTGGAGGACGGTTCTGTCTTCGCGGGTGAAGGCTTCGGCGCGGTCACTGAAATGGCCGGCGAGGTCGTTTTCAACACCGGCATGACGGGGTATCAGGAGGTTTTGACCGATCCCTCCTATTGCGGCCAGATTGTCACGATGACCTACCCCCTGATCGGCAACTACGGCATCAATCCGGAGGACTTTGAGTCCCGGAAGCCGTGGGTCAGGGGCTTTATTGTGAAAGAGCTCTGCGAGTCGCCCAGCCATTGGCAGGCGGCCAAGAGCCTTTCTGCGTATCTGGCCGAAAATGAGATCCCTGGTCTCGCTGGCATCGATACCCGGGCGCTGACCCGGCACCTGCGCAGCGCCGGCACCAAGCGCGGCGTCATCATCACCACCCTCTCGGAGGAGGAGCCGACCGCCGGGCAGATCGCTGCCTGGGTGGCCAAGGCCCAGTCCTTTGAGATGCACGACCAGGTGATGACCGTCACCACCCCGCAGCCCTACCGGATCTTCGGGAGCGGCTACCGGGTCGTGGTGATCGACTACGGCCTGAAGACGAATATCCTGCGCTCGCTCTCCGAGCGGGACTGCGACCTGACGGTCGTGCCCGCCCACTGGACGGCGGAGCAGATTCTGGACCTGAACCCCGACGGGATCATGCTGACCAACGGCCCTGGCGATCCCACCGATCTGCCCGAGTCCATCGAGACCGTCAAGGAGCTGATCGCCTACGGTGAGCTGCCGATCTTCGGCATCTGCCTGGGCCACCAGATCACCTCCCTGGCGCTGGGCGCCAGGACCTACAAGCTGAAGTACGGCCACCGGGGCGCCAACCATCCGGTGAAGGATTTCAACACCGGCCGGGTCTACATCACCAGCCAGAACCACGGCTACGCCGTGGATGACGCCACCCTGCCGACCGATGTGGTGGTCACCCACCGGAACCTGAACGACGGCACCGTCGAGGGCATCGCCCACATGACCAAGCCCGTCTTCACGGTGCAGTACCACCCCGAGGCGGCCCCCGGGCCCCAGGAGTCGGCCTACCTCTTCGACCGGTTCCTGGCGCTGATGGCGGAGAAGTCCACCGCCGTCAAGCAGCCGGCGTAAGGGTATCACCCATAGTTAAGCGCATGGGCTCGCCCTCGTGGCGAGCCCCTTCCACGGAGATTTCGACCTGCCAGAGGATGAAGGACGCCCTGCGAGGCGCCATCCTGAGAGGAGTAATACAAATGCCGAAGCGTACAGACTTGAAGCGTGTCCTGGTAATCGGCTCCGGCCCCATCGTGATCGGGCAGGCGGCGGAGTTTGACTACGCCGGCACCCAGGCCTGCCAGGCCCTCCGGGAGGAGGGGCTGGAGGTGATCCTGGTCAACTCCAACCCGGCGACCATCATGACCGATGCGCAGATGGCCGACCGTGTCTATATCGAGCCCATCACCCTCGAGTTTGTGGAGCGGATCATCGCCAAGGAGCGGCCCGAGGGGCTGCTGCCCACCCTGGGCGGCCAGGTCGGCCTGAACATGGCGATGCAACTGCACAAGGCGGGGGTGCTGGAGAAGTACAACGTCAAGCTGCTGGGCACCCCGCTGAAGGCGATCCAGGAGGCGGAGGACCGGGCGGAGTTCAAGGCGCTGATGCAGCGGATCGGCGAGCCGATCCCGGCCTCGACCATCGTCCACACGGTGGAGGAGGCGCTGGCCTTCGGCGAGGAGGTCGGCTACCCGCTGATCGTCCGGCCGGCCTACACCCTGGGCGGCACCGGCGGCGGCATCGCCAAGGATGCGGCGGCCATGAAGGAGATCGTCACCAAGGGGCTCAAGCTCTCCCCCGTCACCCAGTGCCTGATCGAGCGCTCGGTGGCCGGGTGGAAGGAGATTGAGTACGAGGTGATCCGTGACTCGGCGGGCAACACCATCACCATCTGCAACATGGAGAACATCGACCCGGTCGGTGTCCATACCGGCGACTCGGTGGTGGTCGCGCCCTCCCAGACCCTCTCCGACCGGGACTACCAGATGCTCCGCACCTCGGCGCTGAAGATCATCAACGCCCTGGGGATCGAGGGCGGCTGCAACGTGCAGTATGCGCTGAACCCGCTCTCCCAGGAGTACATCGTGATCGAGGTCAACCCCCGCGTCTCCCGCTCCTCGGCGCTGGCCTCCAAGGCGACCGGCTACCCGATCGCCAAGGTGGCGGCCAAGATCGCCATCGGGCTGACGCTGGACGAGATCAAGAACCCGGTGACCGGCTCCACCTACGCCGCCTTCGAGCCGACCCTGGACTACTGCGTGCTGAAGATCCCCCGCTTCCCCTTCGACAAGTTCGTCAGCGCTCCCCGGACCCTGGGCACCCAGATGAAGGCGACCGGCGAGGTGATGTCGATCGACCGGACCTTCCCGGGCGCCCTGCTGAAGGCGATCCGGTCGCTGGAGACCGGGCGGGACGGGCTGGCCCACCCGTCGGTCCAGGCGCTCTCCGACGAGGCGCTGGAGGAGCGGCTGGTGCGGCCCAACGATGAGCGGATCTGGGTGGTGGCCGAGGCGCTGCGCCGCGGCAAGACGGTGGATCAGATCCACGAACTCTCGCAGATCGACCGCTTCTTCATCCGCGGCATCGAGCAGATCGTGCGGATGGAGATGGCTTTGGTGGCCAACAAGGCCGACCTGACCCCGACCCTGATGCGCCAGGCCAAGAAGTTGGGCTTCTCCGACTCCTACATCGGGCGGCTGACCGGCCGGTCGATGATGGAGGTGCGCAAGAGCCGGCTGGCCATGGGCATCCGGCCGGTCTACAAGATGGTGGACACCTGCGCCGCCGAGTTCGAGGCCTCCACGCCCTACTACTACTCCTGCTACGACGGCGAGAACGAGGCGGTCTGCCCGCCCGGCCGCAAGGCGGTGGTGCTGGGCTCCGGCCCGATCCGGATCGGCCAGGGGATCGAGTTCGACTACTCCGCCGTCCACGCTGCCTGGCAGCTGAAGGATGAGCAGGTCCAGTCGATCATCATCAACAACAACCCGGAGACGGTCTCCACCGACTTCAACACCTCCGACCGGCTCTACTTCGAGCCGCTGACCGTAGAGGATGTGCTGAACGTGATCGAGCAGGAGGGCGGCCTCTGGAACTACGGCGAGTCCGGCGAGCGGCCGCAGATCGACGGCGTCGTCTGCCAGTTCGGCGGCCAGACCGCCATTAACCTGGCGGTGCCGCTGGCCAAGGTGGGCGTGCCGGTGCTGGGCACCGCCATCGAGGAGATGGACCGGGCCGAGGACCGGAAGAAGTTCGACGACCTGCTGATCGAGCTGGGGATCCCCAAGCCGCCGGGGGCGACCGCCGTCACGGTGGATGAGGCCTGCGCGATCGCTGCCCGCATCGGCTACCCGGTGCTGGTCCGCCCCTCCTTCGTGCTGGGCGGCCGGGCGATGGAGATCGTCTACAACGAGTCCGAGCTGCGGGATTACATGCAGTCGGCCATCGACGTTTCGGAGGAGCGGCCGGTGCTGGTCGACCGCTACTTCCTGGGCAAGGAACTGGAGATCGACGCCGTCTGCGACGGCAAGCAGGTGATCATCGCCGGCATCATGGAGCATGTGGAGCGGGCCGGCGTCCACTCCGGCGACTCCATCGCCGTCTACCCGCCGGTCTCGATCTCCTCCAAGATCAGGGACCAGGTGGTGGCCTACTCCACCCGGCTGGCCCTGGCGCTCAAGGTGAAGGGCCTGGTCAACATCCAGTACGTGGTCTACGGCAACCAGGTCTACGTGATCGAGGTCAACCCCCGCTCCTCCCGGACCGTCCCCTTCCTGACCAAGGTGACCGGCCTGGAGATGGCGAAGGTGGCGACCCAGGTGATCGCCGGCCACACCCTGGCCGAGCTGGGCTTCGGCCCGGCCTCGGGCACGCCGCACCTGCGGCTGAACGGCTCGAAGGACGGCCTGGTGGGCACCGGCTGGCTCTGGCCGGAGCCGGTGGACCGGGTCAGCGTCAAGGCGCCGGTCTTCTCCTGGCAAAAGCTGACCAGCGTCGACACCGGCCTCTCGCCGGAGATGAAGTCGACCGGTGAGGTGCTGGGCGCCGACATGGACTTCCCGCGGGCGCTCTACAAGGCGCTGCTCTCCTCGAATGTCAAGGTGCCGCACCGGGGCACGGTGCTGATCACCGTGGCGGATAAGGACAAGGCCGAGGCGATGGGCATCGCCAAGGAGTTCAGCGACCTGGGCTACAAGGTGGTGGCCACCGGCGGCACGGCCCGGGCGCTGGCGGCCTGCGCCATCCCGGTGGAGAAGGTGAACAAGGTGACCGAGGGGTCGCCGAACATCCCTGACCTGATCCGGGGCGGCAAGATCGACCTGGTGGTCAATACCCTGACCCGGGGGCGCGAGGTGGACCGCGACGGGTTCATCATCCGGCGGACGGCGGTGGAGCACGGTGTGCCCTGCCTCACCTCGCTGGATACCGCCCGGGCGGTGGTGACCGTCCTCTCCTCGATCCGGGAGGGCGAGGAGATGGGGGTCTCGGCGGTCCAGGACTGGAACTAGGCATAAGAGACGGCCCGGGCATGGCGCCCGGGCCGTTTTGTGTGCGCCCCCTTCTCCGGGAGGAGGCGGAGGCTAGCGGAGCTCCCATTCATGGCCCAGCGCCAGGAGCACCGTCCCCTCGTTGGTGAGGCCGGCGGGGAGGTAGCCGCCCAGGTTCGGGACCGCCGGGAGATCGAAGCGGACCGGGGTCACCGCTCCGGTGGTGAGGTCGACCAGCCGGTCGGGGCCGGGCAGCAGGGCCCAGCGGCTGTCCGGGCTGAAAAGCGGCCGCCCGCCGAGGTAGCCCCGGGCCAGCGGGGCGCCGTCAGAGGCCCGGAAGAGGCCGCCGTCGGGGTGACCGGGCAGCTCCGCACGGACCGAGCCGGCGATGGCGATCCACCGTCCGTCGGGCGACCAGTGGCCCGGGCCGGTCGCCTTTACGCTCCAGCGGGGCTCCAGGGATGCGGCCTCGTAGAGGGTGCCGCTCACGTAGAGGAGGGAGCCGTCCGGACTCCAGGCGGCGTTCGGCTCCGCAGACGGCAGCAGGAGTTGGCCCTGGCGGTCGGCCAGGCCCAGGCCCGGAAGGAAGAGCCGGTCCGCCCGGGGGCTCCAGGGGCCGATTCCCCCGGCGCCCTCCGCCAGCAGGCGGGGCTCACCCGCCTCGGTCTCCACCAGCCAGACCTGCATCGGCTGGCGCTCCTCCCGCCGGATCCCCTGGTCACCGAAGGCCAGGGCGCTGCCGTCGGGCGCCCAGGCTGCCTCCACCCAGATCAGGCCGCCGGGCCCCTGGGTGATGCCGGCCGCCGCCGGCAGGGTGCGGATCTTCCGGCCGGCACTCTCAGGCCTCAGGTCGAACAGGTGCAGGTCACGCTTCGCTTCGTAGGTCCCGGCGAATACGGCGGCGTAACGGCCGTCCGGCGAGAGGCGGGCGCCGGCCAGATGCTGGTCCCGGGCCAGGAAGAGCAGCCGGCGGAGCGAGGCACGGGCTGAGGACGGGGGATCGCCCGGGGCCACCCAGACCACGCAAGCGGGGCCCTGGGGGCAGCTTCCGTGGATCAGCAGTCCGCCCTCCCGGCTCCACTGATGCTCGAACAGGCCGCCCACCTCCAGCTCTTCCAGGTAGCCGGTCTCCAGGTCGAAGAGATGGGCGGTGCCGGTGGTCCCCACCGACTGGCCCGGGGTCAGGATGTGCCGCCGCAGCAGCGCCCGCCGGCCGTCAGGGGAGAGGGAGACGGTCTGAAATGGTTGGGGGAACCGGGCCAGGGTCGAGGTCTCGCCGGTCAGCGGATCCAGCTTCAGCACCGCTGTGGGGGCTGCCGGCCAGAAGATGAAGGCGGCGAGGTTGAAGCGCTGGGGCGGGAACTGGAGCCGCCGTCCCTGCTGGTCCTGCCCGCCCGTCGGGTCGATCGCTGCCTGGAGCTGCGGATCTGTCGGGAGATCTTCCACCGTCAGGAGCACCCGCTGGTCGCTGGGCCACCGCGCGATCTGCAGGCGGCCCGAGCCGAGGTTCCGCCGGAGCGCCTCCTCCACGCTTGCCCGGTCTACGGGGGCGCTGAAGTCGATGGCGAAGCTGTATGGCGGGGCGAGGTGGAATGGGCCGCCCTGGGCCTGCAGGCCGGAGGGCGTGTGGCTGATCTTCCAGGTGACGGGGCTGGGCTCCGGCTGGGGCTCGCGAGCGGGGGGTGGCTCCACAGGGGCGGGGGCGGTCTGGACCGGGGGCTTGGTGCAGGCCTGGAGAAGCAGGGCGCCCGCCAGGAGCAGCACCAGCAGCCGGGAGGGTCGCACGGCGAATCACCTCCAGTCGCAGGGGCGTCATTAGGTGTGACGCTGGGGCCGGGGGAGTGGTTGCTTACCGGTGGTGGTTGTTGGTCGGGGTGGTGACCAGCACCTTCCCCGTGGCGGGGTCGCTGATCACCAGCTGCAGAATCCCCTGCTGGAAGGCGCCGCCCTCTACCAGGATGTTGGTCTCGTAGTACCCATCCTTCACCTGGGCGTCGGACTGGGCGACCACCCTGCCATCCAGCAGGATCTCGAAGTGCAGGTCCGGAAGGCCGGCCTTGCCGGTCACCTGCAGGGTCGTGCCGGACCAGGAGAGGTGGAAGCTCAAATCGAGCGGCTCCGGCACCTCGAACTCGCCCATCGGGTGCCGCAGGGCGAGCAGCGTCGGGTCCGAGGTCACCTCTTCGGCCATCCCGAGCAGGTTGGTCAGGGCGTCGGCGCTGATGACCATCCGCCCGCCCTGCAGGACCACCTGCTGGTCCATGGGGATCAGGCTCTCCTGCATGAGGGCGTTGTGGAGCTGAAGGTCGGCCTTTGGCTGCCCCACCGTGAAGGTGGCGGTCCGGTTCTCCAGGAAGACCCGGGCGCTCTGCTCATCAGCCCGCCATTCGACGGTGCCGCCGGCGGCCTCGGCCAGGGCCCGCAGGGGGAGCATCAGGGTGCCCTTCTGCATGTAGGGGAGCTGGTCAAAGCTGACCGGCAGACCGTTGACGGTGACCGCCCGGGGGAGAAGCCTGTTGAAGGCCACCGCCCGCTCGATCCGCTCGACCCGGACCTTCAGGGAGGTCGAATCCCCCTCGTGGCGGCCCAACACCCAGACCCACTGCCCCAGCAGCTGCCGGTACAGGGCGTCGTTGCCCCGCAGAACCCGCCCATCCACACCATAGGAGCCGTCGGGGTTCAGCATCACCCTGCCTTCTAGCATGAGGATCTCACCGTGCGCTGTGGTTGCCACCTGTACCTGCCGGGATTCTGCCTGGACGAGAAGCGGAGCCTCCTGGGCCAGGGCCGAGCCGGTGAGGAGCACCAGCAGGGTCAGGCCGGAGCCAACCGCTGAGAGCCACTTGCGCTGCATCGTCGAACACCTCCTGGGTTACTCCCCTTACAGACGATGGGGCCGCTCGCCGCGTTTCACGAGCCGAACGGAGCCGCCGGCCCGTGCCGGCAGCTCCGTGTTCGCTGGAATTATGCAGGGGCCGCCTCGAAGGCCTCCAGGAAGGCTCGGATTGTGTGGTACCGCTCGTGCCGGCTGGTCCGGGTCGCCCGCTGCAGGACACCCGCCAGCGCCCCGCTGCCCTGGAACCCGGCCAGCCAGCCCTCATCGGTGCGGGTGCTGAGGGCCCGGATGGCGTAACGGCCCAGCGCGAAGACGTTGGAACTCTGGTCGATCCAGGAGCCCCTGACCCGTCCCTCCGGTGGCAGGAACCGGTCGGAGCCGCAGGTCAGCTCCCTCTCGGCCCTGTACCGGGTCCCCCGGTGGAAGCAGGCGAAGTCGATGAGCCAGGCCGCTCCCGTTGGGAAGCTGTAAAGGAGGCTCCCCTCGTCAAGCCCCTCCATGATCCACTCTCGCTCAACGATGGCCGTCAGCGCTGTGAAGATCGTGCAAAGGGCCCTTTGCTTCTCGGCGACGGGGAGGTCGAAGAACCGGGCCCAGTGGGCCGGCTCCTTCAGCGGATCGGCCTTCACCCAGGGGAAGAGCAGCAGGATGCCGTCGGAGAGGGTAATCAGGTTGAGCAGGGGAACCACCGCGGGATGCGGCGGCGCCGTACAGATGGCCGCATCCTTCGCAAGGGTGGACGGGTAGAGGTGGGTGGGAGCCCACTTGGCAAAGAGCGCTTCGCCATCGGCCTCCACCAACCAGGAGCGGATCGGCGACTTCCCCCTGGTCAGCTCGCGGGTCGCGTGTCCCCGGAGAAACCGGTCGACGGTCGCATCGGATGCGGAGCAGTCCCGGAGGCGGGTCTTCACGGGGAACACCTCCCTGAGGCAAGGCAGGGCCTTCACGGCGGAGGGCGAAATCGCTCAGGCGCCCGCCGCTGCGGGGCACCTGTGCCCCTATTGTAACCAACAAGAAACATTTAGTAAACAGTTCACACTTATGTTCTACAGCTCTCCGGGAGGAGGTCCCCCGCCTCAGACCGAAATCTGCCAGGAGAGGAGGGAGCGGTTAACCGAATGAGCGCGCAGGATTTCAACGCCAATCGTGAGGGGAACTTGCTGGGTCAGCTGGGGATCGAATTGGAGGAGGTGACCCCCGAGCGGGTGGTGGCCACCATGCCGGTGGATCACCGGACGGTGCAGCCCTTTGGCATCCTTCACGGGGGCGCCTCCGTGGCGCTGGCCGAGACCGTGGCCAGCATCGGGGCGGCGCTGAACGCCGGTCCCGGCCGGACCGCCGTCGGCATGGAGATCAATGCGAACCACATCCGGCCCAAGCGGGAGGGCCGGGTGCGGGCGGTGGCCACACCGGCCCATGTCGGGCGGACCAGCAGCGTCTGGGAGATCCGGATCAGCGACGAGGAAGGAAGGCTGGTCTGCCTCTCCCGATGCACCCTGGCCTTCGTCGAGCTGAAGTGAGGCACCCCGGCCCCGCCCTTTCCATAACATGGGATGAGCCCTGTTATGGAAGGAGCGGACGAGTATGGTTACACTCTACCCCGTCGATGTGGGGGACGTCCGGGCCACCGCGATCACCGTAGAGCTCCCCAAGACCTCGCTGCTCGCCGTCACGACGGACCGGGGCTATATCATGTGCGGCGCCCTGGATGTACACCTGCTGAACACCCGGCTGGCGGAGCGGGGGATTGTGGCCGGGCGGGCCCTCGGGGTCCGGACGATCGAGCAACTGCTGGACGCCCCCCTGGCCGAGGTGACAGACGCTGCCCGAGCGCTGGGGATCCTCCCGGGCATGTCGGGGCGCGAGGCGATCCAGCGGATGAAGTGAACAGAAGGGACCTCGACCAACCCGGTCGAGGTCTCGTCGCGCAGGGTATGGCGCTCATGTCACTATGTCTTACATGATGACAAAATATTGACGCAAACAACAGGGGATGGTACCATCCTGCCCATAGACGGGATGCGCAAGATGTCAGCATCGTTGACATTTCGGAGAATGAAGGGGGTAGGAGCGAATGGACCTGACGATCGATGCGGTTGCCGTAGCGGTAAATACGGCGTGGACCATGGTGGCGGCCTCTCTGGTCTTTTTCATGCAGGCTGGGTTTGCGATGGTGGAGGCAGGGTTCACTCGCTCCAAGAACGCGGCGAACATCGTCCTGAAGAACCTGATGGACTTTGTGGTTGCGTCGCTGGCCTTCTGGCTGGTCGGCTTCGGACTGATGTTCGGCAAGGACATCGGCGGGGTGATCGGCTGGGGCGGCATCGGCTCCCCCGAAGGCATGTTCTCCCATCTCGGCCTGGCACTTCCCTTCTTCGCCTTCTGGTGGTTCCAGACCACCTTCGCCGGCACCACGGCGACCATCGTGTCGGGCGCCATGGCGGAGCGGACCAAGTTCAGCGCCTACCTGCTCTTCTCGACGGCGATCACGGTCCTGGTCTACCCGGTGGTGGGGCACTGGGTCTGGGGCGGCGGCTGGCTCGCCAAGCTGGGCTTCCTGGATTTCGCCGGCTCCACGGTGGTGCACTCGGTGGGCGCCTGGGCCTCGTTGGCCGGTCTGCTGGTGCTGGGGCCCCGGGTGGGCCGCTTTGACAAGCAGGGCAAGCCCCGCAAGATCACCGGGCACAACCTGGTGCTGGCGGCGCTGGGCGTCTTCATCCTCTGGTTCGGCTGGTTCGGCTTCAACCCCGGCTCCACCCTGGCCGCGACCGATCTGAACATCGCCCGGATCGCCGTCACCACCAACCTGGGTGCCGCAGCGGGCGCACTGGTCAGCGTGATTGCCACCCACCTCCGGTTCAAGACCTGGGATGTGGAGATGGCCATGAACGGCGCCCTCGGCGGCCTGGTGGCGATCACCGCAGGCACCGCCTTCGTCTCCCCGCTCTCCGCCATCATCATCGGCGGGGTGGGCGGCCTCCTGGTCGGACCGACCGGTCTCCTCCTGGAGAAGCTGAAGATTGACGATGCGGTGGGAGCGATTCCGGTTCACGGAATTGCGGGCCTGTGGGGCACGCTTGCGGTGGGCCTCTTCCACGAGGCGCAGGGGCTGCTCTTCGGCGGTGGCGCCTCGCTGCTGGGGATCCAGCTGGTGGGTGCGCTGGCGGTCATGGCCTTCAGCTTCACCGTCTGCCTGGGCCTCTTCTACCTGCTGAAGCAGACGGTCGGGATCCGGGTGAGCAAGCAGGAGGAGCTCTCCGGTCTGGATGTGAAGCACGGGGTGCAGGCCTACCCGGAGTTCCAGCCCGTCCCGTCCCAGGCGCTCATGGGCGACGACTAGCGCCGAACAGAAGAAGGGGTGCCTTGCCGGGCACCCCTTTCTCACTGCGGCCCCGCCTCGGGGGAGGGATCGTCGGCCATCCGCAGGAGGTCGACCACGAGGCTGCCCGGGCCCAGCAGGTTGAGCGGCGAGCGGACCGCCAGCGGTCCCCCGTAGCGGACGGCCCGCACCATCATGTCCATCTCGGTATCGGTCCAGGCGTTGACGTTGCGCCGGAGCCGCCAGAGCCGGTTATAGTAGGCCCTGAACTGGCGGGTGTAGCGCTCCAGAGAGCGGTCGCCCAGGGCGATCTGCCGGGCGGCCATCACCCCGCTGGCGAGGCTGGGGCACTGGCCCAGCATGCCCAGGGGCTCGCAGAACCCCCCGGCCTGGCCGATCAGCATCACATTGCCGACCACACAGCGGTCGACCACCCCCACCTCCCAGCGGGTGACCCGGAAGGGGTGGATTTCCGCCTCCCAGAAGCGGCTCTCCTCCCTTCGGAACCGCTCCCAGTACTGCTCTGCCTCTGCCGGGGAGGAGTGAGGGATGCCCAACCCTGCCAGGGCCCGGCGTTCATCGATGGGGGAGAGCATGGCGTACCCGGTCTTGGCGTATCGGGTGTTGAAGAAGAACTGCTGCTCGGCGGGGTTGAAGAGGCCGCTTACCTCGGCGCTCCGTACCGTCCATTCAATGTGCTGGGTAAACCGGCTGAAGGCCTTGGTCCACTGGTGGTCGCCCGTGGCGATCACCACCCAGTCATACGCCTCCCGCAGCTGCCAGGGGTCCGGCTCCTCCCCGTAGCGGATCGCAGCTGCCAGGCGGTCGGCCAGCTGCCGCTCCAGCGAGCGCCTGTCAGGGCCCCGGAGGGTGGTGTAGGCCAGATGGCCCGTCACCGTCGCCTCCTCGGTTGCGCTCCGGAGCACCATCTTGTTGACCACCCCGTGTGGATGCACCGGCAGGCCGAGCTCCTCCCGCAGGTAGATCCAGAGGTCCTGGCCGGGATGGTGGTGGAAGAGCTGAGCCATGCTCTCTACAATGAGATCCTCCTTGCCAGGCCACAGCTTCTTCTCGAAGATCACGGGCAGAACGCCCAGCCGCTCCAGCTCGTGGGCACAGGCCAGGCCTGCCAGACCGGCACCCATAATCGCGACGCGCAAAGGCTCACCCCCTCATGCGAGTAGGGTGAGCCTTTCTGTGCCCCCTCATTCCAGGAGAACGCCCAGACCGTTGGTCAGAAGCCGCCCCGGCTCCCAGATGTAGCTGCCGTTCAGCCAGAGTCCGCTGGAGGCGCCGCTGTCCATGCAGAGGGCGTCGACGGCGCCCAGATCGAGCATCAGGGCGGGGAGGTCCGCAACCCGGACGGCGTCGGCGGTGACCAGCAGCAGCGTGCCGTCAGCGGTGGCGCCGACGGCGCTCCGGTTGAAGACCCATTCGGTGATCTTCGCCTCCGTAAACTCGTCGCGGGCGAAGTTGACATCGGCCCTGCCGCCCCGGAGCAGCAGCGGCCCGGCCTGAATCAGCTCGGAGACGCCCTTCCACTCGGGAGCCCAGTTGACCTGCCAGTCGACCCGGGTGCCCACCTTGAAGGTCTCCTTGAAGTTGGAGGCCTCCGCACCCCCCAGGCTGATCACATAGCCGTCGGCGGGAATCGGGACGGCGCCCTGGCGAATCTCCGTCACCACCCCGCTCCGGACCACCACGGAGGTGCCGGCGTCAAAGCCCATCTCGCTGCCCCGCTCCGGGGTCATGATCGTCACCCAGTTGGCACCGTACTCGGTGCCCGTGTGGTTGACCGCATAGGCATACCAGCCGTTGGGCCAGGTGGACTTGCCGTTGGTGGTGCCGCTGATGGTGGCCTGGAAGGTGTCGATGCGCACCCGCCCGTCGGGCCAGATCCCGATGGCCGGCCGCTGCGAACCGGTCAGGTGGAGCACCCGTCCAGCGGCCACCAGGGTGCCGTAGGGGTCCTGGATGGGCTGCTTGTTGTACGCGGCAAAGTAGGTCCCGTTGATCGCCGCCGCCGCCCCGGCCAGCTTGGCCATCTCGTCGAGCGGCATGGTCCGGCCGATCCCGTCCGGGCTCCAGAGGGTCTTCAGCCTCACCTTGGGGTGGCGCAGGTTGGCCCGCACCACCTGGAGGCGGACCTCCTTGCCGTCCGCCAGGGTGTACCGGTAGGCCTCCCGGCGGAGCGCCGGCCGCACAGCCGGGTCGCGCAGCCGGTGGATCACGGTGGCGGTCTGGGCCCGGGTGAAGGAGGCGTCAGGGCCGAAGTTGCCGTCCGGGAAGCCGGTCAGGAGGCCCTGTGCCACCGCTGTGCTGATCCACCCGGCATCCTCCCGCCCCTGGATGTCGGGGAAGAGCAGGTTGATCCCCCGCATCGCCTTGCCGCCCTGCAGCCGGACCAGGAGGCGGGCCAGAGCCCCCCGGGGAATGGGAGCGTCCCACTCGCCGCCCCCCGGGTCCTCCGCGGGAACCAGGATCCCCGCCTGGATCAGCGCCGCTCCGTTGGCGGCGGCCCAGTGGTTGGGCGACCAGCCCGCGGGGAGGGCGGAAACCGCTCCGGCCGGTGCCCCGACCTGACGGGCCAGCAGGGTATAGACCTCGCCACGGGAGATGGGGGCGTCGGGCCGGAAGCTCCCATCGGGGTAGCCCTGCATCAGGCCGGCCTCCATCACATAGGCCACCTCATCCGCCGCCCAGTGGCCGACCACGTCGGGCGGGAGCGGGGCGACACCGGCCGCCCACCGACTGGGAATCAGACCGCCCAGCAGCAGCGTCAGGGAGAGAAGCAGCAGGGCACGGATCCGCCAACGGTACATCTTTATCTAACCTCCCCATCCCTACACCTTTACTAAATTATACCATAGGGTTCACCCAATGGGAATGAGCAGACGAAAGCGGGGGAGCCGACTGGCTCCCCCGCAAACGGTGGATCAGCTTACTTGACGTCCCAGAGGTGAGCGTTCCAGCCCAGGCCGTTCGGACCCGGCTTGGCCGCCACAACCCGCTTGTTGACCACGGTCAGGGCGTTGACCGAGTAGAGCGGCAGCAGCGGGAGCTCCTCGACGAAGTACTCCTGAATCGCCTTGTAGTGCGCCTGCTTCTCGGCGAACTTGACGATGGTCTTGCCCTTGGCGAGCATCTCGTCCATCTTGGGGTTGTTGTACTTCCGGTCGTTGAAGGCGCCGGCGCTGCTAATCTGGGCGGACATATCCGGGTCGAAGGTGGAGGAGAAGCCGACCAGCGAGAAGTCGAAGTTGCCCTCCTTGGACCGGGCCTGGCGGACGTTGAACTCGACCTTCTCGATCTTGACCTTAACGCCGATCTCCTGCAGGTTGGCCTGGATGATGTCGGCGGACTGCTCACGCACCCGGTTGCCGGTCGGGGTCAGCAGGGTAATCTCCCGGTTGAAGTCCCAGCCGGCCTCCTCCAGCATCTTCTTCGCCTTCGCCGGGTTGTACTCCAGCTTGGACTGGAGCTCCTTGACGAAGTACTTGTTGGCGGAGTTGATCGGGGTGTTGATCACCTCGCCCTGGCCCTTCAGGAGCCGGTCGACGATCAGCTTCCGGTTGATGGCGTGGGCGAAGGCGACACGGACCTTGGGATCCTTGAAGAACTCACGCTGCACGTTGAAGTCGAGGTACTGGTAGGAAGGCGCCACGTAGGTGACCGGGGTGTAGTTGGGCAGGCTGGAGACCTTCTCCCAGTCGGTGATGGGCACCTCGCCCGTACCGGAGCCGGTCAGCAGGTCGATCTCGCCGGCGGTGATCGAAGCGGCCACGTTGGCCTGGGTGACGATCTTGAAGAACAGCTTGTCGAGCTTCGGCTTGCCCATGAAGTAGTCGGGGTTCGGGGCCAGCTCCACGTGGGAGTCGGCCTTGTAGTCGACCAGCATGAAGGCGCCGCCGAAGACGGTCGGCTTCTGGCTCAGCGGCTGCTTGTCCAGGCCCTTGTGGTCAGCCTTGACAGCCTCCTCGAGCTTGTGCTTGGGCAGGATGATGATCTGCGGCACCTTCTCCATGAAGGCGTCGGCATCCACCGGGGTCTTGGTGTGGAACTCGATGGTGTAGTCATCGATCACCTTAATCCCGGAGACGTTGAAGTCCTTGGTCGCCGAGACGCCGTTGGCGTCAAGCCCCTCGATGGTGTCGATCAGGGAGCGGCGGGAGGTCGGGGTGTCGGGGTGGGCGATCACCTGGTAGGTGTAGGCCACGTCGTGGGCGGTGATCGGCTTGCCGTCCGACCACTTGGCGTTCTTCCGCAGGTGGAACTTGAAGACATCCTGGGCCTCGTTCATCTCAAACTTCTCGGCCAGACGGCCCTCGAAGGTGAGCTGGTCGTTCATCGCGACCAGAGTCGGGTAGATCAGCCCGTTGATGAAGGTGGAGTAGCTGGTCTTGTTGGTGATCGGGTTGAAGTCGCTGGGCGAGGACCACATGCCAACCGTCAGGATCTTGGGACCGGCGGGCTTCGGCTCTTCCTTCTTGGGCTCCTGCTGCTGGGTCGGGGTCGGCTCCTGCGACTTGGTGCCACTGCAGGCGCTCAGAACCAACGAGAGAGCGAGCATGATCGCGAGCCAGGGAGCCAGTTTGCGCGACATCCGTGAAACCCTCCTCTGTCTGGTACGGGACTTGATCGTTGGCAATGGGGGCCGGGTCTATCGCTTCAAACGGGGGTCGAGCGCGTCACGCAGCCCGTCCCCGATGAAGTTGATGGCAAGCACCGAGAGGAAGATCATCGCTCCCGGCGGGACCCAGAGCCAGGGCATCTGCTCGATAACCGAGATCGACTGGGCATCGATCAGCAGGTTGCCCCAGGAGGCCTGAGGCGGTTGGACGCCAAGGCCGAGGAAGGAGAGGGAGGCCTCGGTCAGGATGGCGGTGGCCGTGCCGAATGTGGCAGCTACCAGGATCGGCCCCATCGAGTTGGGCAGGATGTGGCGGAAGATCAGCCGTCCATCCCGGGCGCCCATGGCCCGGCCGGCCTGGACGAAGTCCTGCTCCCGGAGGGAGAGGAACTGCCCCCGGACGATGCGGAAGATGGGCGGCCAGCCCAGCAGGCCGAGCACCACCATGATGTTCCAGATCGACGGGCCGACGAAGGCGACGATGACGATGATCAGCATGATCTGCGGGAAGGAAAGGAACATGTCAGCCAGGCGGGTCAGGGCGATATCGACCACCCCGCCATAGTAGCCCGCCACCGAGCCGAGCACGGTACCGATAGTGACATAGATGGCGACGGCCACCACGCCCACCGAGAGCGAGATGCGGGAGGCGTGTATCACCCGCGAGAGGATGTCACGCCCCAGCTGGTCCAGCCCCAGGGGGTGCTCCCTGGTGGGCCGGTCCACGTAGGTGGCCTGAATCTTGTTCGGGTCGTGCGGGGCCAACTGGGGCGCAAAGATCGCGATGGTGATCATGAAAAGCATGATCACAAGCCCAGCCACAGCCAACCGGTGGCGGAGGAAGCGGCGCAGGACCGGGTTGGACTGCTCCGGCTGCGCCTGCTGCGCGGGCTGCTTGGGATCAGGCGGGTTCACGGACCTCTGCTCAGCAGCGCTCATTCTCCAGACCACCTCCTAACTGTAGCGGATGCGCGGATCGGTCAGCGCATAGAGAGCATCGGAGAGGAGGCCGCCGATCACCACCAGGATGGCGGCCATCAGGTTCAGCCCCATCAGCACCGGGTAATCCCGGCTGGAGATCGCCTCGATCGTCAGCCGGCCCATGCCCGGCCAGGAGAAGACCTGCTCGGTGATAATCGCCCCGCCCAGCAGGTTCGGGATCTGCAGACCCAGCAGGGTGATCACCGGGATCAGGGCGTTGCGCAGGCCGTGCTTGTAGACAACCAGGGCGTTGCTGACGCCCTTGGCCCGGGCGGTGCGGATATAGTCCTGCCGGATCACCTCCAGCATGGAGGACCGGGTGAAGCGGGTCACCTGACCCATGGTGCCGGCGCCCAGCACGATGGCGGGCAGGACCATGTGCCTGATCAAGTCGGCCAGGGACCCGTCCCCGCCCAGCGTGTACATGCCGCTGACCGGCAGCATCTTCAGCTTCAGGGCGAAGAGGTAGATCAGCCCGATGCCCAGGAAGAAGTTCGGAATGCTGACCCCGATGAGTGCGAAGACGGAGCTTATGTAGTCGATGGCAGAGTACTGCCTTGTCGCCGAGATGACCCCCACCGGGATGGCCACAAGATAGGCGATGAAGAGGGCGAAGAGGCTGAGGGTAAAGGTGGGAATCATGCGCTCGGCAATCCGGGATGCGACCTTCTGTCCCGTCATGTAGGAGTAGCCGAGATTGCCCTGAACAACCTCGCCCAGCCACTTGACGTAGCGAACGTGGATGGGGTCGTTCAGTCCCAACTGTTCACGCAGGGCCTCCTTGTCGGCAGCCGAGACGTTCGGGTCCACCAACAGGTCCACCACATCGCCGGGGGCCAACGAGAAGATGGTATAGCTAATGATAGTCACCCCGAGTAAGACGGGTAGGGCGATTATCAGTCGCCTAATAATATACTGGAACATCTTTTCCCCCCTCTATGAATTCGTTTGATATGATGACTTCTAACCATTAACCGTTCGCTTCTGTCACTGGCGTATTCCTAAACTTTTCCTAAACGCTTCACGTCCTATATTATCCGTGTAGCGTAGGTTATGCATGGGATTTGCCGCGGATGCCTCGGCGAGCGCTTTCGCCCTCCCCCGAAATCCGCGGGGATAAGAGAAAAAGGACGCCTCCCGCAAAGCGTCCTTTTTCCCTCACATGGGGGGAAGGGGGATAATCGTGGTCACATCTGAATCATACAGGATTCGACCAGCCTGCCACATCCTGCGCGGGAACGGTTTGTGGGTACATCCCTCATCCGACGGCGGACTCCTCCGGAGGGAGGAGAGGGCGGCCCGACCCTACCTGAAAAAACGGGGGAGCCGAGTGGCTCCCCCGCTGTATTCGGATCCGGTTACTTCACATCCCAGAGGTGGGCATTCCAGGTGAGGCCGTTGGGGCCCGGCTTCGCCGCGATCACCCGCTTGTTGACCACGGTCAGGGCGTTGACCGAGTAGAGCGGCAGCAGCGGCAGCTCCTCCACGAAGTACTGCTGCAGGGCGGTGTAGTGGGCCTGCTTCTCGGCGAACTGCACCTTCAGCTTGCCCTGGGCCAGCATCTCGTCCATCTTGCTGTTGGAGTACTTCCGGTCGTTGAAGGCAGAGCCGGTGGCGACCTGCGAGGAGAAGTCGGGGTCAAAGGTGGAGGAGAAGCCGACCAGGGAGAACTGCCACTCACCGGCCTTGGAGCGGGCCTGGCGGGTCGGGAAGTCGACCTTCTCGATCTTGACCTTCACGCCGATCTCCTGCAGGTTGGCCTGGATGATGTCACCGGACTGCTCCCGGACCTTGTTGCCGGTGGGGGTCAGCAGGGTGATCTCCTTGCTGAAGTCCCAGCCGGCCTCGGTCAGCATCTTCTTGGCCAGCTCCTTGTCGTACTGCAGCTTGGACTGCAGGTCCTTGACGAAGTACTTGTTGGCGGAGTTGATCGGGGTGTTGATCACCTCGCCCTGACCCTTCAGCAGCCGGTCGACGATCAGCTTCCGGTTGATGGCGTGGGCGAAGGCCTGACGCACCTTCGGGTTGCTGAACTCGGGGGTGGAGGTGTTGAAGTCCAGGTACTGGTAGGAGGGAGCCACATAGGTGACCGGGGTCACGTTCGGGAGGGTGGAGACCTTCTCCCAGTCGGTGATGGGGATCTCACCGGTGCCGGAGCCGGAGACGAGGTCGATCTCGCCGGACTGGACGGCGGCGGCGATGGTGGCCTGGCCGACGATCTTGTAGAAGAGCTTGTCCAGCTTGGGCTTGCCCAGGAAGTAGTCCGGGTTCGGGGCCAGCTCCACATGGGAGTCCTGCTTGAACTCCACCAGCTTGAAGGGGCCGCCGAAGACGGTGGGCTTCAGGACGTGCTCGGCCTTGTCGAGGCCCTTCAGGTAGGCCTTGACCGCCGGCTCCAGCACGTGCTTCGGCATGATGAAGATGCCGGCAGCCACCTTCTCCATGAAGGCGTCCGCGTCGACCGGCGCCTTGGTGGTGAACTCGATGGTCTGCGGGTCGACCACCTTGATGCCCGAGACGTTGAAGTCCTTGGTCGCGGAGACGCCGTTGGCATCCAGCCCCTTGATGGTATCGATCAGGGAGCGGCGGGAGGTCGGGGTGTCGGGGTGGGCGATCACCTGGTAGGTGTAGGCCACATCCTCCGCCGTGATCGGCTTGCCATCGGTCCACTTGGCGTTCTTGTTCAGCTTGAAGGTGAAGACGGTCTGCTCCTTGTTCATGGTGAAGCTCTCAGCCAGCCGGCCCTCGTAGGCGAGCTTGTCGTTCATGGCGACAAGGCTGGGGTAGATCAGCGAGAGCACCAGGGAACCGTAGGACGTCTTGTTGGTAATCGGGTGGAAGGAGTCGGGCGAGGACCACATGCCAATGGTCAGGACCTTCGGGCCGGAGGGCTTGGGCTCTTCCTTCTGGGTCGGGGCCGGTTCCTTGGTGGCAGGCGCCTTGGAGCCGCTGCCGCTGCAGGCGCTGGCGAGCATTGTGAGCGCCAGGAGCAGGGCCATCCAGGCAAACTTGGTGCGAGACATCTGCGTCAACCCCTCTTCTCGTTGTGTGCTCCGATGCGTGGTGAGACGGTGGGCCCCGGGACGGTATCTATCGCTTCAGCCGGGGATCCAGCGCATCGCGCAGGCCGTCACCGACGAAGTTGATAGCGAGGACGGAGAGGAAGATCATCGCTCCGGGAGGCACCCAGAGCCAGGGCATCGACTCGATCACGGTGATGGACTGAGCGTCAATCAGCAGGTTGCCCCAGGAGGCCTGCGGGGGCTGGACGCCGAGGCCCAGGAAGGAGAGGGAGGCCTCGGTCAGGATGGCGGTCGCCGTGCCGAAGGTGGCCGAGACCAGGATCGGCCCCATCGAGTTGGGGAGGATGTGCCGGAAGATCAGCCGGGCGTCCCGGGCGCCCATGGCCCGGCCCGCCTGGACGAAGTCCTGCTCCCGGAGGGAGAGGAACTGGCCCCGGACGATCCGGAAGATCGGTGGCCAGCCCAGCAGGCCGAGCACCACCATGATGTTCCAGATCGAGGGACCCACCATGGAGACGATCACCAGGATCAGCATGATCTGCGGGAAGGAGAGGAACATGTCGGCCAGGCGGGTCAGGGCGATGTCGATCTTGCCGCCGTAGAAGCCGGCGATGCTGCCCAGCACCGTGCCGATGGCGACGTAGATGGAGACCGCCACCACACCGACCGAAAGGGAGATGCGGGAGGCGTGGATCACCCGGGAGAGGATGTCGCGCCCCACCTGGTCCAGCCCGAGGAGGTGCTCCGGGGAGGGCTTCTCCACATAGGTGACCATGATGGCGTTGGGATCGTGGGGGGCGAGCTGCGGGGCGAAGATCGCCATGAGAACGAGGGCGGAGAGGATCGCCAGGCCGATCACCGCCAGCTTGTGTCGGAGGAAGCGCCGTACCACCGGATTGGACCGCTCGGCCGGGGCCTCCTTGGCTGCCGCGGGCTTGACCGCCTTCAGGGGAGCGCTCATCGGAGAACCTCCTTGCCTTCTAGCTGTAACGGATCCGGGGATCGGTGATCGAGTAGAGCAGGTCGGAGAGGAGACCGCCGATCACGACCAGGATGGCGGCCATCAGGTTCAGCCCCATCAGCACCGGGTAGTCCCGGCTGGAGATCGCCTCGATGGTCAGCCGGCCCATGCCCGGCCAGGAGAAGATCTGCTCGGTGATGATCGCCCCGCCCAGCAGGTTGGGGATCTGCAGCCCCAGCAGGGTGATCACCGGGATCAGGGCGTTGCGCAGGGCGTGCTTGTAGGTCACCAGCGCCTGGCTGACCCCCTTGGCCCGCGCCGTGCGGATGAAGTCCTGCCGGACCACATCGAGCATGGCGGACCGGGTGAAGCGGGTCACCTGCCCCACGCTGCCGGTGCCCAGGACCAGCGCCGGCAGGATCATGTGCTGGATCAGGTCGATCAGGTCGTTCTGGCCACCCAGCGTGTACATGCCGCTCACCGGCAGCACCTTCAGCTTGAGGGCGAAGAGGTAGATCAGGCCGATGCCCAGGAAGAAGTTCGGGATGGAGACGCCGATCAGGGCGAAGATCGAGCTGACATAGTCGATCAGCGAGTACTGCCGGGTGGCCGAGATCACGCCCACGGGAATCGCAATCAGGTAGGCGATCAGCAGGGAGAAGAGGCTGAGGGTCAGCGTGGGGCCTATGCGCTCCCCGATCCGGTCGGCGACCGCCTGACCGTTCAGGTAGGAGTACCCGAGGTTCCCCTGGAGGGTCTGCGTCAGCCACTTGGCGTACTGGACAGGCATCGGGTCGTTCAGACCGAGCCGTTCCCGCATCGCCTCCCGGTCAGCGACCGAGACGTTCGGGTCTACCAGCAGATCGACCACATCGCCCGGTGCCAGGTTGATGATGGTGAAGGTGATCACGGTCACCCCCAGGAGGACGGGCAAGGCAACCAGCAACCGCTTGACGAGATAGGAAACCATCAGTCGCCCCCCTATCGCTCTGTTACAACGGTGTTACATGGTCCGGGAGAGTAGGATACGGCAGACCGACAGCCGCTTCCTGCAATAAATTGAGATGGTAAAATAAAAATCCTAGACAATCCATATTGTAGAAATCCTCACCTTACAATGAAAGAGCCCAGCCGCACGGAGCGGCCGGGCAGAAACGAAGAGAGCACGCCTCCCGCAAAGCGTGCTCTCTTCCTCACATGGGGGAAGGGGGGAAAACTGGTTACATCCGAATCATACCGTGAACGTGACCACTTTCACATCCGCAGGCGGAAGGGTTTTCGCCTCCTTCGCCCTGAGGAGGACCCCTCCTCCGAAAGGAGGAGATCGCCTATTCCAGGAGCTTCTCCCGCACCGCCCAGAGCGCCGCCTGGGTCCGGTCGGTCAACTGCAGCTTGCTCAGGATCGAAGAGATGTGGGTCTTGACCGTCGTCTCGCTGATGATCAGCTTCTCGGCGATCTCCCGGTTGGTCAGCCCCTGCGCCAGGGCCCGGAGCACGTCGAGCTCCCGCGGGGTGAGCAGCTCCTTGCCGTGCGGCTGGTGCGGGTGCACTGTACGGACCATCAGCCGCTTCATCACCTCGGGGTGGAGGCGCGGCTCGCCCCGGTGGACCGCCCGGATGGCGTCCACCAGATCGGCGGGCTGGATGTCCTTGGTGAGGAAGCCCATCGCCCCCTCCTCGATACAGGCCATCGCCTTCTCGGCATCCAGGAAGGAGGTCAGGATGATTACCCGGACGCTGCTGCCCTTCAGCTCACGGAGTGCGCTCAGACCGTCAAGCTCGGGCATGAACAGGTCCATCAGCACCACGTCCGGCCGCTTTGCCCGGGCCATCTCCACGGCCTGTCTCCCATTGGAGGCCTCCCCGACCACCTGGAAGTCCTCCTGAAGATCGAAATAGGTGCTGAGCCCCTGCCGAACCATAAAGTGGTCGTCACAGATCAGGACCCGAATCGGGCTCATCGTACATCACCTCCTGCTTGGAGTGGAATTCTCGCTCGGATCGTGGTTCCCTCTCCGGGGGCGCTCTCCACCACAAGGCTGCCCCCCAGGGCGGAGACCCGCTCATGCATGCCAATCATGCCGAAGGACTGGGAGTGGCTCTTGCCGGTCAGGTCGAAGCCCACCCCATCATCCCGCACCTCCAGGAGGGCCTCATCGGGCTGCACCTCCAACCGGACCGCCACGCTCCTGGCCCGGGCGTGCTTCGCCACGTTGTTCAGCGCCTCCTGCGCCACCCGGTAGAGACAGAACTCGATCTCCGGTGGCAGCCGCTCCTCGCCCTCCAGCGTGAGGGAGACGTCGATGGATTGGCGGCGGCGGAAGAGGTTGATGTGGTTGGAGAGCGCCATGGCCAATCCCTTCTCCTGCAGGGCGGCGGGGCGCAGCTCGAAGATGAGCGAGCGCATCTCGGCCAGCGCCTCCGCCGCCATCTCCTGGGAGCGGGTGATCAGCTCCGATGCCCGCTGCGGCTTCTTCTCAAACAGCCCGGCTGCCGCCTCCAGGTTGAGGGTGAGGCCGAAGAGCATCTGGGTGACCGAGTCGTGCAGCTCCCGGGCCAGCCGGTTCCGCTCCTCCAGCACGGCCACCTCCCGGGCCTTGGCGTTCAGCTCGGCGTTCTCGATCAGCCGGCCGGCCTGGTTGGCCAGCAGGGTGAGGAGCCGCAGGTGCTGCTCGTCAAACCGGTAGGGCTGTGCGCTGGCGACCACCAGCACGCCCATCACCCGGTCGCGGGAGCGGATCGGCGCCTCGATCACATCCTCCCAGCGGCCGGCCCGGACCAGGTCCTGGTTCAGCCGGGGATCGGAGGAGGGCTGCCGGGAGAGCTGGGGCATCCCGGTGCGGATCACCAGCCCCGCCAGGTTGCCCTGGATGGGCAGCTCCATCCCCTGGTGCTTCTCCATCCCCTCGCCGTAGGTTGCCCGGACAAACTGCCGGGTGCCGTCCGGGGAGAGCAGGGTGACCAGGGCGGAGGAGCCACCCGTCACCCGGACCGATTCCCGGGCGATGACCGCCAGCACCTGGTCGGGATGGATCGCCTGGACCTGAGCCTGGTCCACGGCGTGCAGCGCCTCCGACTCGGCGAGCCGGCGCTCCAGGGCGGAGACCGTCTCGGCCAGCCGGGCGGTCCGGTCGGTCACCTTATCCTCCAGCGTCGCCAGCAGCTCGTTCAGCCGGGTAAACTCCCGGGAGGCGGCCCAGGTGGCGACCAGCGGGCCGAAGAGCAGCACGATGGCCGCGGGCTGGGTCTGCCAGATCAGGGCCGCCGTGCCGCCCAGGGTGGTGGTCATGAGGAAGGGGACCAGCGGCAGCCGCTCCCACTCGTGCCTCAGGTGCTCCCAGACCGGGTCCCGGCGGAGCGCCGCCATCCCCAGTGGGTAGAAGATGATCCGGATCGCCAGCCGGATCGAGATGCCGATAAAGAGCGCCACCCAGTCATCGGAGAAGAGGAGCGGCCCTTCGTGGGGCCGGAGCGCCCGGAAGGTCCAGCCCCCCAGGGCGACCGCGGCAAAGGTGATCACGCCCCGAACCAGGGCCCGGCTGAGCCGGTGCTCCGTGCCCCCCGCCCACCTGGCGGCGAAGAAGAAGCCGAAGAGGTGGTAGAGCGCCGTTCCCAGCGCGGAACCGGTCGCGGAGATGTAGGGGTGGAAGAGGAGCATGGTCGCAACGTCGATGGCCATGGAGACCGAGATGTCGCCGCGGGTGCCCCGGACCGCCACCCGCCAGGACTGGGTGGCCCAGACCAGCAAGGTGATCAGCAGCGCCGTCGCCCCGTGGCTGAGCGGGGGCAGGACCGGCATGCCCCGCGGCGGGAAGTTCAGCGGCAGCATGATGGCGGCGCCGGTGGTCAGGGCCAGGGTGAGCATGGTGATCCCGAGCGCCTTCTGGTTCTGCATGCGATCAGCCTTCCTCTTCGGCCCACCGACGGGCCTGTTCGAGATCCTCCGGGGTGTTGCAGTTGAAGAAGAGCCGGTCCGGGTCCCCAAAGCGGCGGACCTCCTCCTCGCTCAACTCCCGCCGGCGGACCCGGTCGAAGATCGAGATCAGCCGGAGGCGCCTCGCCTCGAGGTTCTGCGAGATGGCGGGCAGGCAGCCCCTGCCATAGACGGCGTGCATCGGCTCAAACTCCCCGCGGACCACCGGGACCACAATGTCGTGCCCGGCAGCGAGGGCGACCATGTGCCGGACCAGCCCCTGGTGCACGAAGGGCATGTCCACGGCGCAGAAGAAGGCGTGCTCGTAGTGGCTGGCGTTGAGGCCGGCCTCCAGACCCCCCAGCGGGCCCAGGCCCGGAACCCGGTCGCCCACCAGGGGCAGTCCCAGGAAGGCATAGGTCTCGGGGGTGTTGGTGACGATCACCACCTGCTCAAACCAGGCCGTCATCCGCCCGGCCAGCCGGCGGATCAGGGGCTGCCCCCCGATCTCCAGCAGCGCCTTGTTCTGTCCCATCCGGCTGGACTGCCCACCGGCCAGGATCACCCCGCAGGCCTTCATTCTGGGCTCCATCTCTGCTTCACCTCACTCCACTTGGCCGGGTCCAGCAGCCAGTCGCCGGTGGCGTCATCCGGCAGCCCGGGCAGGGTCATCAGGTTCAGGCTGTGCCGGGCGCCGAAGAGCGCCTGTGCCAGGGGCAGCTGATCCTGCTCCGGCACGTCGGTGGCGATCTGCTCCTTCATGGTCGCGATCAGCGTAGGGATGCGGAGCCAGGAAGAGGGTTCCGCAAACTTGGCCTGGACCGCCTGCATGAACTGCTGCTGCCGTGCGATCCGGGCGATGTCGTCGTTGGTGACCCCGTCATAGCGGAGCCGTACGAACTTGAGTGCCGTCTGGCCGTCCATCACCTGCCGGCCCTCCGGGATGTCGATCACCAGGTTCTGATAGGGATCCTCATAGTGGTAGCTGCGGTCCACCGTGATCTCCACGCCGCCCAGCTGGTCGATCAGCTGCTCGAAGGCCTGGAGGTTGATCTTGACGTAGTAGGGCCTGGGCACCTCCAGCAGCTCCGCCACCACCTCGGTCACCCGCTCCGCCCCGCCGTCGGGATAGGCGGCATTCAGCTTCGCCCGCCCGCCGTTCAGGGTGATCCGGGTATCCCGGGGGATCGAGACCACGTCGATCTGCTCCGGCGCCCGGCCCAGCCGGACCAGGATCACCGTGTCGGAGCGCCCCACATCATCCTTGCGCTCGTCGACCCCCAGCAGCAGGAGGTAGACGGGTTCCGCCCTCTCCACCCGGGGGGCGTTGCCCTCCGCCTTCACGGTCAGCGCCTGCCGAACCTGCGCATACCCGGACCAGGCGAGGAGGGGAGCCGCCAGGAGCAGCAGCAGGAGCAGCCGGCGGAGCCAGTAGTTGGGGCGCCTACGCGGCGCACCCGCATGTGAACGGTCCAAGCGGCACAGACCTCCCCATCGGTGTATCAGGGCGCCGGGGGCGGCCCGCCGGGCTTCTCCGCCAGCTGGTGACGGAAGATGGCCAGGGCGGCGCTCTCCGGATCAACCGCCGCCGCCTGGCTGGCGTACTCCTCGGCCGCAGCCCGGTCGCCCATGGCCAGGGCGGCCCGTCCGGCCACCACCAGCGTATCGGCCTGCCACCGGGCGGGGTAGGTCTCGGGAGTGAAGGGCCCGGCCAGCTCCAGGGCGCGCCGGGCATAGGCGAGCGCCTCGGCCGGTGCCTTGATTGCCAGCTTGAAGCGGGCCATGGCGTCGTAGGCGTCGGGCTCCTCGGCCGGCGTGGCCCGCAGCAGCGCCTCCCGGATGGCCACCTCGGCCTCGCGGTAGCGCTGCAGGTCCCGGTAGGCGAAGTGGAGTTCCAGGTAGCCGCGATAGTGGTACGGGTCGATGGCCACGATCTGGTGGCCCAGCTCCAGTTGGTCGGTCAGCATGTTGTTCATGAAGGCCTCCATCGCCTCATCAAAGAGGGGCTCCACCCAGGCCACCCGCCAGCGCTCCCCCTCGTACCGCAGCGTCAGCCAGCGCTCCGGCCACTGGATGGTCCGGTCCCCCTCGACCAACTTCAGCTCCCGCACCGGGATCCGGACCACGCCCTCCTCGATGCTGCTGGGCTCGCCCAGACCGCCGTAGCTGACCTGCGCCCGCTCCAGGTGGCGGCTGACCAGGCTGCGCGGGATGGCCTGCTGCGCTCGGGCGGTCAGCAGGGCGGTGATGCTGCCTGCATCCCCGGCCACCCGGGCATCCATAAAGGCGCGGGCGACCCCCGCCGCCGCCTCCGGCGTCGCGGGCTGCCCGCCGCAGCCGCCGAGCAGGGTGAGCATCACCAGAACCAGCGCTGCCCAGGGGATTCGCTGACGCATAGGCCCACTCAACCCCCGATCCGTTCTCATCAGGCCGGAGCACCGGCCCCTGCCTACACGCCCCGCTCGCCGGCGGCCAGCGCCTTCTCCACCCAGGCCCTGACCTCCTCGGTCAGGGGGATGCGGTGCAGATCTTCCCGCCCGTACCACCCGACCCGCTCCACCTCGTCGTTAGCCACCGGCCTCACCGCCGACGGATCTGCCGGACGGGCGAAGTAGATCAGGTCGATGTGCTGGTGCCCCGGGCCGATATCCTCCAGTTGGATGCCCTCGGGCCGCGCCAGCTGGCGGGGGCCGGGGATGGGCGGGAGCGCCGGCTGCGAGAGCAGCACCACCTCGAGCCCGGCCTCCTCCCGAACCTCCCGCACCGCCGCCTCGTCCGGCAGCTCATGCGGGTCGATGTGCCCGCCGGGGGGCAGCCACATCTGCAGCTTTTTGTGCCAGAGGAGCAGCACCCTGCCCTCGTGGATGACAAAGGTCGCCACGGTAAAGTCGCGCGTGATCTCGCTCATCGCTTGTACAACTCCGGATGTAAGAATGTGACCATGGCCGCCCCCACCAGGCTGGCGAACAGGTCCTCGCGGAGCACGGCGCCGTTGGTCAAGAACCCGATGGCGCCGCCCTTCTTCTTCGTCTCACTCTCGCCGGCCAGCCGGTCGATCAGCGGCCCCACCTCATGACCGGCCCGGACCCCTTCCGCCACCGCCGGCGGCAGCAGGAAGGAGTGGCCCTTGCCGATCCCCACCCGGCCATCCCGGTGGATGACAGCGCAGGAGCCGATCATCCAGCACTGATCGCCCTCGAAGGCGACGCCGCCCTCCAGCCCGACCCCGAAGTCGGCCGCGAACGCCTCCCGGGCAGCCCTTGCCCGGTTGGCCGCCCCGGCCACCGTCTCCGCTTCTCCCACGGGCTGTGGTGCCACGCCGCTGGAAACCTCCACGCCCACCACCTCAACGTCGGGCATCAGCCGCGCAAAGATACGGCGGACGGCGTTTACCTTGACCGGATTGGTCGAACCCACGGCGACCCGGCACATCTGGAATCCATCCCTTCTGCAAACAGGCAAGTCGATTCGGATAGATTCGGTGCATCCACCGCGAAACCCTGCGGGGCGCAAGTTACGGGAGCGTAACATAAGATGTCGGGTGAGGTGAAGACTCCCATGCATACCCCGAGCCATCCGAGCATCTTCCGTGGGTACGCCACCCCCTGCGGCAGGCAGGGCCTCTTCTCCCCGGTTCACCGGGCGGTGGTCCGCCCCTTCCAGGGGAGCGTCGCCCCCATGCCCTACCCGGTGCTGGTGAAGCCCCAGCCGGTCCGCAAGGGCGGCTGAGGGGCGTGACCAGTGGCGACCGGTCGGTCGCCGTGCACCATCGATCGTCCACGCGCATATTCTGTCGACCGGGGGGTGAAATGAGTGGCCTATCGCCCGTATGTGACGCCTGGAATCGACACCGCAGAGCTGTATGGTGCTGATCTCTTCCGCCCCTACCAGCAGGGCCTCTTTGCGGATCTCTCGCCCTATGGGGAGACCTGGCAGCCCTACGGCAAGCCCGGCTGGACCGGGTACGGCAAGCCCGGCTGGGCCGGATACGGCAAGCCCGGCTGGGCCGGATACGGCAAGCCCGGCTGGGGCAAGTACGGCAAGCCCGGGTGGGGCAAGTTCGGCAAGCCCGGCCCGGGGCGGTTCGGCAAGCAGAAGCCCTACTGGGAGCCGACGGCCGGCGGGGGCTTTGCCAAGCAGTACCCGCCCGGCATGGCTGGTATTCCCTATGCATGGCACCCCGGCTACGGCCTTGTGCAGTAGCACCGGCTGATCGAAAAGAGGCAGAGGCCGCTCCCGGCGGTCTCTGCCTTTCGCTATGAGGCCCGGGCGGGCGCCGGAGCCTGTGGGGTCGCCGTTCCGGCCAGGTAGACACCGCTCAGGACCACCAGCATCCCCGTCACCTGGAGGATGGTCGGCCGCTCCCCCAGGAAGAGGGCCGCCAGGGCGACGCTGAAGACCGGCACCAGGTTGATG
The DNA here is from genome assembly GCA_049324875.1 of Bacillota bacterium. GTDB lineage: Bacteria > Bacillota > Sulfobacillia > Symbiobacteriales > Symbiobacteriaceae > JAWLHU01. The sequence continues at coordinate 5,143 of JBMONC010000038.1, read as the reverse complement.
AAGACCGCGGCCCGGCTCGCCCCCAGCCGGGTGACCCCCCGGTTGAAGAGGAAGAAGCCGGCCACTGTCGCCGCCCATCCCAGGTAGAGGATATTCCCCCAGAAGGGGAGGCTGTACCCGGAGCTGCCCGGGTACTGCCAGAGGGCGAAGGGGAGGAGCATCAACATCCCCGCCACGCTGGCCACCGTCGTGGCCGCCATCGGCGTGAACCGCTTCGCCGCGATCCGCCCCAGGATGGTGTAGGTCGACCAGCAGACCGCCGAGCCCACATAGTAGAGGTCGCCCACCAGCCGGGTCGGGTCCGCTGCCGCCGCCTGCACCAGCGTCCAGAAGATCAGCACCTGACCCACCAGCGAGATGGAGGCTCCCGTCAGCTTCCGCGCCGTCAGCCGCTCCCCCAGCAGGATCGCCGCCACAAAGAGGGTGATCAGGGGGTTGAGCGTCGGGACGATCATCGCCCCGTCGGAGGCCGGAGCGAGATGCAGCCCGCGGAAGAAGAGCAGGTTGTACCCGGCGATGCCCGTGGCGCCCAGTCCGAGGATCAGCCCCAGGTCCCGCCGGGTGAAGGTGAGTTCCCGCCAGTTGAGCGCTCCCATGATGGCCAGCATCGTCAGTCCCGCCACCAGGAAGCGCAGGAAGGCCACGATCTCGGGCGGTATCGCGGCGACGGAGAGCTTGCCCGAGACGAAGGCGCCCGCCCAGAGGACCGCCATTAACCCCATCAGCAGATAATCCCGCATGACGCGCCCCCTAGATCCTGATCCGATCTACCGTGGGGAGTATCCCCACGGGAGGATATAGTTCTGCATCCGAAATGTTAATCCTGCTACCTATGTCACCTGAGGAGCTGCTGGAGGGAGGCCATGCGCCGACCCATGTGGCCGATCCGGGCCAGGACCAGGTGCAGCACCAGTCCCCGCTGCCGGAGCTCCCGCTGGTCGATCAGCAGCTCCACCCGCTGCTGCAGGGCTGCCGTGGCCGCCTCGAAGGCCCGGACCGGCTCCGTGGAGAGGGGGGCGCCGTCGAGGGCGGCCCGCATCACCATCCGCTTATACTCCCCCGCCGCCCGCACCGCCCCGACCACCAGATCCCGGTCAGGCCCCTCATCCAGCCCGCCGATCCCCAGCAGCAGCTTGTGGATGTCCATCACCGCCTCGGTGAAGACGAACATTGAGGCGTTGGCCTTCTTCAGGCGGAGCGCCCAGGGTGAATCGATCTCCCCCCCGCCCAGCTCCAGGAGGGTGCGGACGGTGGTCAGGTGCTTTTGCACCGCTTCGGCATCCTGCTTGATCTGCTCCTTCCGGTAGTGCTCCGGGGAAGGGATCGAGGTGATCAGCCGCTCCATGAACCGGTCCAGCTCCTCGACCCCCTCCCGAAGCTCCTGGCGGGCCCGCGCGACCACATCCGGGGGGCGGATGAACCGGTTGACCCCGTACCCGATGGCCATGCCGCCCGTGATCGCACCCAGGCGGATCAAGGTGTACCAGAGGAAGTCGTGCTCGGGCCGCTCCATGATGAAGAGGATCACCACCACCGCCAGGCCCGCGGCCTCGGTCAGCCTGAACCGGGTCAGGAGGCCCAGCACCAGGATGGCTCCCAGCGCCATGGTCAGCGGGTTGATCGGCAGCAGCAGCCCCAGCCCCGCCGCGATGCCGCCGGCCACAAGGTTGCCCAGCAGCTGCTGGCGGAGCACCTCGCGCGCCTTGTTTATCGACGGCTGCACCGCCAGGATCGCGGCGACAGCGGCAAAGGTGGCATAGGAGGAGCCAAACCAGGTGAAGACCGCCAGCGAGAGGAAGACCGCCAGGCCTGTCTTGATGATCCGGGGCCCCAGGAACGGCTGCAGGAGACGGATCGGCAATTCCATACGCAAATCCCTCGCATCCAATGATTGACAAGAGGCGCCGCGCCCGATATAGTAATAATTACCAGTTCTGGATGAGACGGGCTGGAGAATCCGGAATCGGAGGGGGAGTGCCTCGTGTCCCACGACCTGGCGAGCCCGGACCTTACCCCGGCCCTGCTGGCCGACGTGCACTACCAGGATCCGGCGGCTTCCAGAGTGCTCTCCAATGCGCTCGTCGAGCAGTTTCGGGCGGAGGGCAAGACGGACAAGTACCTGCCGGTCTTCTTCATGGTCGGGGCCACCAGCTCCACCGGTGACTCCCTGGGCCCCTTCATCGGGTGGTTTCTGAGCCGGAAGGGCTTTACCGGCGAGTACGTAGGGGACCTGAACGAGCCGGTCCATGCCACCAACATCAAGGAGAAGCTGAATGAGGCCTGGCAGAGGGCGATGAAGCGGAACAAGTTCCCCTATGTCATCGCCGTGGATGCTGCGGTGGGGCGCCCCGGGCGCATCACGGTCAACCGCGGCCCGCTGAAGCCGGGCGCCGGCATGGGCAAGACGCTGCCGCAGGTCGGCTCGGTTCATATCATGGGCGGCACGGCCCACTTCCCGTTTATGATCTGGTTCGCCGGCCTCGACCAGACCGTGGCCATGGCGGAGGCGATCGCCGACGGGCTCCTCGGCTTCTGGAAGGAGTACGAGTCCGGGCGCCTCTTCCTCCCCGAGGAGCAGGCGCAGACCGGTCTGGCCTAGTTCCGCCGACCTGCGGCTCCGCCCCGTGCGGAGCCGTCACGTGCACAGGATTTCACCTGGCAGGAAGAGAATCACCCTGCGGGGGTGGTACTCTGATGCAGATCAATGCCCAGCGACTCAACGAGCGACTTGCCTTCCTGGCCCGATTCGGCCGCACCCCTGACGGGGGCGTCACTCGCTACGCCCTTTCGCCGGAGGAGAAAGCAGCCACCGATACCGTTGCCGGCTGGATGGAGCAGGCTGGACTACAGGTTCGGCGGGACGCCGTGGGAAACCTCTTCGGCCGCCTGCCGGGCAGGCGGCCCGGCCCGGCCATCCTGACGGGCTCCCACCTGGACAGCGTGCCCAACGGCGGCAACTACGATGGCCCCGCGGGGGTGCTGACCGCCCTGGAGGTGGTGGAGTCCTTCCGGGAGCAGGGGCTGGTGCCGGAGTTCCCCGTCGAGGTCGTCTCCTTCATCGGCGAGGAGGGGAGCCGTTTCCCCCACGGGCTGATGGGCTCCAGCTTTGTCGCCGGCCAGTTTCCCCTCGAGCACATTGAGACGATGCGGGACCGGCAGGGGCTCTCCCTGGCCGACGCCCTCCGGGAGTACGGGGCCGATCCGTCCCGGGCCCGGGAGGCAGCGGTCCCGCCGGGGACGTACAAGGCCTACGTGGAGGTCCACATCGAGCAGTCCGGCCTGCTGGAGGCCAGGGGGCTGCCGGTGGGGATCGTCAGCGGGATCGCCGGGATGCGCCAGGCCCGCGGGCTGATCCGCGGGCGGGCAGAGCACGCCGGGGCCTGCCCGATGGAGCTGCGGAAGGACCCCATGCCCGCCGCCGCCGAGGTGATCCTCGAGGTGGAGCGGGCGGCCCGGGAGTCAGGGCCGACTACCCGTGCCACGGTCGGCTTCGTGCAGGCGCGGCCCGGGGTGGCCAACGTCATCCCTGCGCAGGTGGAGCTCAGCTTCGACATCCGCGACCTGGACGGGGACCGACGGGACGAGTGCGTGGAGCGGGTGCGCTGGTTCTTCCTGGATGTCTGCCGCAGGCGGGGGCTCGGCGGGGAGTTCGAGATCCAGCACACCTCGGTGCCTACCCGGTGCGACGCCCGGGTTGTCGCCACCATGGAGGAGGCGGCCCGGGCGATCGGATTGGAGCCCTTCCAGTTGCCAAGCGGCGCTGTGCATGACGGTGCCAACATCGCGGCGCTCTGCCCGGTCGGCATGATCTTCCTGCGCAGCCGGGACGGCCTGAGCCACTGCCCACAGGAGTACACCTCACCCGAGGATGTCGCCCTGGGCGGGCGGCTGCTGGCCGAGACCCTCTGGCGGCTTGCCAACCAGGCCTGAGCAAGAGAGCAGCGACGGCCTTATCCGCCGTCGCCTTTCTCATGCTGCCTCACCGCCGCGAAGAGCGCCTCGGACCATCTCAAGGCTTGCGTCGCAACCCCTCCCACCGATCGGCCGCCGGCCAGTCGAGGAAGGAGAGCAGGCGCCGGTTGGCCAGGGCGGGCTGTTCAGCCGTCAGAAAATGGCCGGCCCGGGGGATCACCTCGATCTCCAGGTCGTCGATCAGGGCGGCGGCCCGTTTCAGCGTCCGATGACGGTCGAAGAGCACCTCCTCCTCGCCGACCATTAGAAGCACCGGCTGGGTGATGCGGGCGAGCTCCCGGTCGGAGAAGGGACCGGGCGTGTACATGCCCGGGTTGCTGTAGTTGATCTGCTCCATGCCCAGGATCAGCTGCTCCCGCAGCGCTTCCGGGATCCGGGCGCCCGAGCCGCTCACCCGGTCCAGGTACCGGGAGAGAACGGAGCGGGTCGGATAGAGCAGCACGGGGAGCATCCGCAGGAGCGGTCCGATGCCCATCGGGCTGAAGGCGCCCAGAGGGCTGCAGGCGGCCACCCGGCTCACCCGGTCCGGCGCCCTGAGGGCCAGGTTCAAGCCCATCCAGCCGCCCACAGCGAGCCCCAGCACGGCGGTCCGCCCCACCTCCAGCTGGTCCAGGGCCTGCAGCATCCACCCGGCGCAGTCGCCGGGGCTGCGAATCTTGCGGGTGGGGAGGCTGCGGCCGGCATGCCCCAGCAGGTCGAAGGCGATCAGCCGGAAGTGAGCGCCCAACTCCCCGGCGTTGGGGAACCAGATGGCCGAGCTGGTATGCATGGCATGAAGGAGCAGCAGGGGTGGCGCATCCGGCTCCCCGGAAAGGATGGTATGGACCGTTCCGAAGGTGGTCTCAAGCCGCCGCTCTTCGTAGGGGAGCGGCCAGAGTTGCATCGTCTGCCGGTAGGCGCTCAGGTAGGCCGCCTCTCCCTGTGGGCTGCGAAAGATGCTGCGGGCGGGTGCCATTCGCTACCTCCCCCAAGATCATGGGATGTTACCAATAGAATACCAAAAAGTCTGCCGAATTTCCTGAGTCTTTTGGTCTATTGCAGGCCAGCAGCACCGCTTCCGGCGCGAGACCCCTTCCGAACCGCTTGACGCTGAATAGCTTGATGGGTAGACTGATTTTCATACCAAGCAGATCGATCTAGCCGAGAGGAGAGTTCGCGTGCTGCAGGATGT
>JBMONC010000037.1:0-99593 GCA_049324875.1 Bacillota bacterium | reverse complement strand
CCTGCCCGAGCCCCTGGCCGATCCCCGGGTGGTCCGGGTGGATGCCCAGTAACCTGTCAATAGGTCAGACCCCCGCCGGGCGCGGGGGTCTGGCTTTTTGTTTCCACGGCCACGGATTACACGGATTCCCCTGAAAATGACGGCCACGGATTCCCCTGAAAATGACGGCCACGGATTACACGGATTACACGGATGAAGACAGAACGTGGACAATGATGGGGTTCGTACCTTTTCATGGGTGGTGCTGGTGCGAAGCACCGCACCATGGTGGTTACACGGATAAAACACATACATTACCAAATGTGGGAAGCGCCCTTGTCATCAGTGGTGCTGGTGCGAAGCACCGCACCATGGTGCTTACACGGATAAAACAAATGCATCACAACAATGTGGGGTGGTGCCCTGTTCATCCGGGGTGCTGGTGCGAAGCACCACGGATGAAAAGGGTATGAATCCCATTATTATTTATTTTTATGTTTTTATCCGTGTAATCCGTGTAATCCGTGGCAAAGGTCCAACCAGGTCATCCCGGGACGGAATCAGCCCAGGCCGAGAGCGGTGGCCAGCGGCCGAAAGACCACCTCCAGGAAGTATGACGGATTCGGTATCGGCCACCGGTTCACCACCGCCAGGCAGACCAGGAAGCTGATGCCCAGCACCGCCCAGAAGGCCCGCAGAACAGCCGTCTGCCCCCGGAGGATCAACGGGGGAACCTCAATCAGGATGATCAGCAGGAAACCGGCACAAAGCAGGAGGGTCATGGCTGTTCTCCCCCGCGGTTCAATTCTTCTTCACGGACGCCCAGAGGCTTGCTGGTCAACCCCGTTCGGCGCACCTTCGCCTCCACGAAGATGTTCACCTTCGTCGCTCCGAATCCCCGGGTCAGCCAGTCCTTCTCGAGGGTCTTCCAGACCCCCGGCCACTGCCGATGCACCACCTCCCCCAGGCCGGCGGCGTCCAGCGACTGACTCTGCAGCTCAGAGAGGACAGCCTCCATCCGCCGTGCGATCTCCCGGCTCAACTCCTGCTCCACCTGCCGTACCACCTGCGATTGGGACAGGTCCAGGGAGGCTTGCAGCTCGGTGATGTCCCCCTCCATTCGGGCCCGTACGTCGATCACCAACCGGCCGTTCTCCATCCTGGCCTTCCGATCGACCCAGGAGGCGGCCCGCATGACGATACTGACCGACTGATCCCCACCGAGAGGCTGTATGGTAATCACGCCTTGTTCAATCTCATCCCGCAGCCAGAGCAGGCCGCGGGTGCTCTGACGGTCCAGGAAGCCGACCAGCCTGTCCCTCCGGAAGAGCGCTGTACCCAGCAGACGAATCGTTCCATGTTGGCCCTCCGATGCCCCCTCAGGCGGGGGGATGATCTCAACCGCTCCCATGATCGGCTCGGCCCCGGTTGAGGCCAACGTTTCCACCCACTCATGGATCTGGACCTCCACCCCCACCCGTGCGCGGGAGATCTCCCGGATGTGCTCCGAGGGGAGTCTCTCCAGGTCTACCGCCGCGGACATCACCTCAGCCATCTCGCCGCGCGCCACCAACACGTAGTTGGTCATCCGCAGCTGCGGATGTCGAGTAAGGAAGTCCATCACAGGGCGGACACCCGCCCGCGCCAGGCGCTCGCTGAGCAGGATCACCCGGGCGTGCGCCCAGAACAGGCGGCGCGGAACCTCGAGCTGAATCTCGCGCGAAGCCTCCAGAATCGTTCGGCCCGAAGCGGTATGCGTGATGAACTTGGGACCGGGCTTCCCTCCCCCTCCTTGGCCCGGCGCCTGGCCGGCTCCCTCCGGCAGGACCAGCTGGACCCAGAGCTCCACCCACCCATCCTCTCTCTGGTCAAGACCGATCATGGCAACAATCGCCAGGTCGTTCACCTCATCCCGGTTCCAACACCCTCCCAGGCTGAGGGCCATCACCAGGAGCAGCAGGACCGCCCTTCGCCTTCTCATGATCGCTTCCTTGGCGCCCGGAAGCGCCATGCCAGCCGCCGCGGATTGAGAGAGCCCATCCCTGGGGTGCGCTCGACCATCATCCAGAGGGGGGCCCGGAGCAGGACATCTTTCAGGCCGGTCCAGGTGAGGGGAGCCAAGGGCTGAAGGTAGGGGACGCCGAAGGATCGAAGGGCACAGAGGTGGATCAGTATCACCGTCACGCCCACGGTGATGCCGAACAGACCCATTAAGCCCGCCAGCAAGATCAGTGGAAAACGGAGCAGCCGCACAGCGATGCCCAGATCAAAGCGCGGAAAGGTAAAGGAGGCGATACCGGTGGCCGCGACGGTGATGACCACCGGGGCCGAAACGAGGCCGGCGCGCACAGCCGCTTCGCCGATCACCAGGGCGCCCACGATGCTGACCGCCTGGCCCACCGGACGGGGCAGACGTACCCCCGCCTCGCGCAGCACCTCAAAGAAGACTTCCATGAACAGGATTTCGGTCAGCGCCGGGAAGGGAATCCCCTCCCGCGCAGCGGAGATGGAGAGCAGGAGTGCCGTTGGTAACATCTCAGCATGGAAGGTGGTTAACGCCACGTAAAAGGCCGGCAGGGTCAGGGCGACCACAAGGAAGAGGTACCGCAGCCAAAGCAGAAACGTCCCGATCCAGAACCGTTCGTAGTAGTCCTCTCCGGCATGCAGGAAGGACCAGAAGGTAGCTGGTGCCAGGAGGGCAAAGGGACTGCCGTCTGCCAGTACCGCCAACTGCCCGGCAAGCAGGGCAGCAACCACACGATCCGGCCGCTCGGTGTTATTCAACTGGGGAAAGAGGGAACTGGGCTGATCCTCGAGGAATTCTTCGAGCATGCCCACATCCATCACGCCATCGATGTCGATGGATCGCAGCCGGCGCCGGATCTCTGCCGCCACGTTGGGGGAAGCCACGTCCTTGAGGTAGATCAGGTTCACCGTGGTGCGGGTACGCCGCCCGACTATGTAGGTCTCTACCTTGAGATGCGGGGACTGCAGCCGGCGCCGAATCTGGGCGGTGTTTGTGCGGAGCGTCTCGACAAACCCGTCCCGGGGGCCCCGGATATAGGACTCAGAGATCGGCTCTTCAATGCCTCGTTGCTCCCACCCCGTCAGGCCCAGTTTCAGGGCGAGGTCAAAACCGTCCACTAGGAGGATCACCTCACCCCCCAGGGCGGCCTCCGCTGCCTCACCCACCGTCCGGACGATACTGACATCACCGGCCGCCGTGGCCATCGTCTCCAGCCACAGCCGCAACTGGTGTGGGTCCGCCGGGGGAGCGTCGGGATCGCCCCAGCGGGTGAGCGGCTCCAGCACGCCCCGTTCAAGGCGATCCATCTTGACCAGGCCTTCAAAGCAGACCAGCATGCCCGGTCGCGTCCCACCGATCAGCACGCCCCGGAAGATCGCGTCGGCGCAATCCTGCAGGAGCTCCTGAAGAAGGAGCACCGCCACCCCAAGGGAGGAGGGGAGCGACAGCCGGTACAGCTCCTGCTGGGCCGCTTCCAACCTCCCTGCCTTGTAGGCCGTCCCCCCCTGATCGATCTGTTTCAGGGCCGAGCGGTACCTGGCCAGGACCTGGTCAATCTCGGCGGGAACGACCACATTGGAGATGGCCCCACGCCCCACTGCCGAGCCCTCTCCGGGAAGGTGCGGCGACCGCTCCCCATTGGGGCCTGGGCCCGCGGCCTGACCCATGGCCCGTTCGGTTCCTACCAGTCTCAGCCATTTTCCCAGCAGAGACCGCTGAAACATCGGTCGGTCCTCCTAACCCTTGGGGGCTCCCCGTACCCAGGTGGCCACCACCAGCACGAGCGGGATCAGCACTTGAAATGGGAACGAATAGACGGGCCAGATGGTGGTCGCAAAGTCAACCATCTCCGTGACGTTCGGGTAGACCAGGATGGAGAGGGCCACCATCAAAGCCCCAATCGGCATGACCAGAGGTCGGTATTCCGACAAACCCCACCACTCAGCGATGCCCCCCGTGGCGGCGTAGAGACAAAGAGAGAGTTTAAGAAACCCTGTTAAGATCCAGGTGGCGATGAAGCCCGGTTCCAACCGGGTCAGGATGTCGCCAATTTCGATGCGCTGGATCACCCCGGTGGAGGGAAATCGCACGGCCCCGAGCACGTGAGCCCCGGATACGGACACATTCCTGACCGTGATCAGGCCGAGGACCAGCACTCCCACTGTCAGTGCCACCAGGAAGGGACGGCGGACAGCCGTCCCCGGGCGAAGGTGTTGCAGGACGAAGCCGAAGAGCACGGTTTCGCCGAACGGAAAGGCAAAGACGTCCCAGCCGCCCTTCAGGACCGGAGCTAACCCCTGATCCAGCACCGGAAGCAACCGCTCCAGCCGCATCTCTTCGACTAGAAACACGAAGGTGGAGGCCACCTGCAGCAGCACCAGGCCGACGATTACCTGGGATGTTCGAGCCAGCGTCTCTAATCCGTGCCGGATGGCATAGGCCGTCAGGGCCATCATCATCACCAGCGGAGCGATGATCGGCGTCCGCATAAGGATGGTGGTGACCACCAAATCACCGATGTTGCGCAGCACCAGCGAGCCAAGATGCAGGGCATACCAGATGTAGAGCAGCCCGATCAGTCCGCCCACCCACCTCCCCAGCAGTCGCCTGCTGTACCCCACAAGGCTCTGACCGGGAAATGCCTGGGACAACCGGGCATAGGCTGCGCCTGCCACCACCCCGGCACCGCCTCCGATCAAGACGGCGAGCCAGGCGTCCCGCTCCGCCTGGTGGCCCGTGGGCAGGACCAGGCTGGTGCCGAGGAGGAAGCCCAGCAACAGGGAGACCAACTGCCGCCCATCGATCTGCTCACGTCGGAGCACCGGCTCATCACCTCCCCTGGGGACGGCCCTTCCCCTTGCCCAGGGTCACGTTCGCGGTTGGGGAGATGGCCTGGCTGTGGTATTCCCCGGTGCCGAGCCTTGTATTCGGAAGCCCCACCCCACACGGGGCGGGACTTCCCTGGACCCGAGATCACTCCTCGATTGTGGTCAGGTCGCCGGGGTCGATCCCCATCTCCTGCGCCTTCAGCACCCGGCGCATGATCTTCCCCGATCGGGTCTTCGGCAGCGCCCCGACGAACTGGATCTCCGCCGGCGTGGCGATGGCGCCGAGCTGGTGCCGCACATGGGTGATCAGGGCGTGGGCCAGGTGGTCATCCGGGTTGTGCCCCTTCCGGAGGAGGACGAAGGCCTTGATCGCCTCCCCCTTGATCGGGTCGGGCTTGCCGATCACCGCCGCCTCCCCCACCGCCGGATGGCTGACAAGCGCCGACTCCACATCGGCGGTGCCGATCCGGTGGCCGGCCACGTTCAGCACATCATCGGCCCGGCCGAGGACGGCGATGTACCCGTCCTCATCCATGGTGGCCACGTCGCCCGAGGTGTAGACCCCCGGAATCGTGTTCCAGTAGGCCTCGTACCGCTCGGGGGCGCCCCAGATCGTCCGGAACATGTGCGGCCACGGTCCCCGCAGGCAGAGCAGGCCGCCCTGCCCCGGCCCCACCGGATTCCCCTGCCGGTCGAGCACCTCCGCCCGGATGCCCGGGAAGGGGAGCCCGGCCCGGCCCGGCTTGGCCGGCATGGAGGGGAGCGTCCCGATGGTGGGCGCCGCCGTCTCGGTCTGCCACCAGTTATCCAGCACCGGTCCCCGCCGCTGCATGATGTGCTCATAGGCCCAGAGCTGCGCCTCGGGGTTGAGCGGCTCGCCGGCGCTGTTCAGGATCTTCAGGCTGGAGAGGTCGTACTTCCGGGGGTGCTCCGGCCCCATCCGCATGAACATCCGCAGGGCGGTGGGGGCGGTGTAGAGTTTGGTCACCTGGAGCCGCTCCACCGTCTCCCAGACGATCCCCGGGTGCGGGTAGTCCGGGGCGCCCTCCCGGACGACGATGGTCGTCCCGTTGCAGAGCGGGCCGTAGACCATGATCGAGTGGCCCACGATCCAGCCGATGTCCGAGGTGCACCAGTAGATGTCATCCTCCCGGATGTCGCAGGCCAGCCGCCAGATGTGCTGGGTGCCCACCATGTAGCCGCCGTGGGTGTAGGCGGTCCCCTTCGGGGTCCCCGTGGAGCCGGAGGTGTAGAGGATGAAGAGCCAGTCCTCGCTCTCCATCACCTCGCAGGGGGTGTCGTAGCTGCCCATCGCCATCAGGTCGTGGAAGTCGACCTCCCCCTCCGCCAGCTCGGTCTGGGGGGTGGAGCGGCGCAGCACCACCACCTGCTCCACCAGCGGGTTGCCCTGGACCGCCTCGTCCACCACCGCCTTCAGCTCCACCCGCTTGCCCCGGCGGACGCCGGCGTCGGCGCAGAGGACCACCTTCGCCTTCGCATCCTCGATCCGCTGCCGGAGCGCCCCGGCGCCCAGGCCGGCGTAGACGACGCTGTGGACCGCCCCGATCCGGGCGCAGGCCAGCATCGCCATGATCCCCTCGGGGGTGAGGGGCATGTAGATGATCACCCGGTCGCCCTTGGCCACCCCCAGCCGCTTCAGCCCGCCCGCCAGCCGGGCCACCTGGCGCTGGAGCATCTGGAAGGTGAAGACCCGCTCCGCGCCGTCCTCCCCCAGCCAGATCAGGGCCGCCTTGTTCCGCCGGGGGCCATTGGCGTGGCGGTCGAGGGCGTTGTAGCAGATGTTGGTCTGCCCGCCCACGAACCACCGGGCGTACGGGTACTCCCACTCCAGCACCCGCTCGAAGGGGGTGAACCAGTCCACCTCCTCCCGGGCCACCCTGGCCCAGTACCCCTCGATATCGGCCATGACCGCCTCGTAGTACGGCCCGTGCTCCGGAATCAGGGCGTTCCGGGCCAGCGCCTCGGGCGGGTCGATCCGCTGCGCCGTCTGGAGCAGCTGTTGGAACTGATCGCCGCTCATCGTCATCGCCTCCTTAGAAAGGCGAAGGGCGCCCGTCGCTGCGGGCGCCCCTCCTCGTTCGTCAGTCGTCGCCCACCGCCGCTGCAGGTGCGTCCTGCACATGCTTCGGATACCGCAGCCGCTCCACCATCTCCTGGATCGACTCGCTGGGCGCCGTGGTCGCCAGCGAGACGACAATCGTCAGCAGGAAGTTGAGCGGCATCCCGAAGATGCCGGCGGCGTTGGGCAGAATCCCGCCGATGTTCTGGCCGGTGGAGGTGGCCCAGATGATGTAGCCGAAGGTGGTGACCAGGCCGGCGATCATGCCGGTGACGGCGCCGGCGGTGTTGATCCGCTTCCAGAAGATGCCCAGCACCAGGATCGGGAAGAAGGAGGCGGCCGCCAGCGAGAAGGCCCAGGCGACGATGTTGGCGATCACCTGGAAGCGGAACTGGGCCAGGGCCGCGGCGATCACCGCCACCACCACCAGGAGGAGCTTGGAGAGGAAGAGCCGGCTCTTCTCCGAGGCGTTCTTGTTGATCAGCTTGTAGTAGAGGTCGTGGGAGATGGAGGTGGCCACCACCATCAGCAGGCCGTCGGCGGTGGAGAGGGCGGCGGCCAGGCCGCCGGCCGCCACCAGGCCGGCCACCACATAGGGCAGGCCCGCGATCTCGGGCATGGCCAGCACCACGGCGTCGCCGTTCAGGGCCAGCTCAGCGAACTGGAGGATGCCGTCGCCGTTGGCATCGGTGATGGAGAGCAGGCCGGTCTTGGTCCAGGCCGCCACCCAGCCGGGCAGCGAGGAGATCTGCTGGCCGACCACGTTGTGCAGGATCTCCCAGCGGGCGAAGGCGGCGTAAGCCGGGGCCGAGAAGTAGAGCAGGAAGATGAAGAAGAGCGCCCAGCCCACCGAGAAGCGGGTCTCCCGCACGTTCGGGGTGGTGTAGAAGCGGACCAGGATGTGCGGCAGGCCGGCGGTGCCCGCCATCAGGCAGAGGGTGAGCGCCAGGAACTGGCCCATCCCCCAGTCGTTGAAGGGGGTGACATAGCCCTTGGCGATGCCCAGGGCCGCCTCCCGCACGGTGATGTCGGTGAGCGCCTGTCCGTAGGCGATCTGCGGGAAGGGGATCCCCGTCACCTTCATGGCGACGAAGGTGACCGGGACGATGTAGGCGATGATCAGGATGATGTACTGCGCCACCTGTGTCCAGGTGACCGCCTTCATCCCGCCGAGCATGGAGCAGACCAGGATGCCCAGCAGGCCGACGAAGACGGCCACCTCGAAGGGGATCCCCAGGAAGCGGGACATGACGATCCCCACGCCGGAGACCTGGGCGATCAGGTAGGTGCCCGAGACCAGGATCGCCGCCAGCACCGCCACCACCCGCGGGAAGGTGCCGGGGTAGCGCTGGCCGACGAAGTCGGGGACGGTGTAGGCGCCGAACTTGCGGAGGTAGGGCGCCAGCAGCACCGCCAGCAGCACATAGCCGCCGGTCCAGCCCATGATGTAGGCCAGCCCCTCGTAGCCGAGGATGTAGAGCGTGCCCGCCATGGAGATGAAGGAGGCGGCGCTCATCCAGTCGGAGCCGGTGGCCATCCCGTTGAAGATGCCGGGGATGTTCCGGCCCGCCACGTAGTACTCATCAAGATTGCCGGTGCGGGAGATGATGCCGATCGTGGCGTAGATGCCCACCGTCAGCGCCATGAAGGTCCAGGCGATCCCCTGCTGGGTCATCAGCCCGGCGGCCTCCAGCGCCCACAGGAGGAGGACAACGCCGACGAAGGCGAGGGTGTACATGCCCCAGATCCGTCCAAGCCGGTCGACCCGTCCGAACATCTACGCCTCGCCTCCTTCGTCCGCTCCGTACTTCTTGTCGATCTGGGCCATCTTGTAGGCGTAGACGAAGATCAGGACCACGAAGACCACCAGCGAACCCTGGGCGCCCATGTAGTAGCCCAGCGGGAAGCCGGTCAGGATCTTCATCTGGTTGAGCCAGTTGACCGCGAGCGAGGCCCCGTAGGAGACCAGGGCCCAGACGATCAGCAGCTTGACCACCAGGCTGACGTTCTCCCGGAAGTGCGCCTCGTACCGCTCCTTCTCCTTTTCGCTCATCTTCGCAACCTCCCCCAAGTGATTGCTTTGGAACCCCGGAAAACGGCCACGGATTACACGGATTCCCCTGAAAATGACGGCCACGGATTACACGGATTACACGGATGAAGACATGAAAACTTACAATGATGGGGTTCGTGCCCTTTTCATCAGGGGTGCTGGTGCGAAGCACCGCACCATGGTGGTTACACGGATGAAGACAGAAAACGGATAGTAATTAGGGGTCGTACCCTTTTCATGGGTGATGCTGGTGCGAAGCACCGCACCATGGCGGTTCGTACCCAAAAGGGTATAAACCCCATTATTATTATTTTATGTATTTATCCGTGTAATCCGTGTAATCCGTGGCTAACATCCTGCCCCCCTTTCATGCATGTGAGTAATGTCAATCATTATGCATGCTTATCCGACGTTCCTGTCTAGCGGGATTATTGGGACGAATTTCGCGGGTGATCCTATTCATCTGGGGGGCGAACGGTCAAATCCGGGCGGTGAATGGCTATTCAGTGGCAGCGGGTAAACCCTGCGCCCGTTTCGCCGACCGCTCCCGGGCGGTCCCGTGGATCCGGGCCCAGATCTCGTCCAGGTTCTCCGGCAGGCCCCGCCGGTCCAGCAGCGAGACGGCCCAGATCGCCAGGAAGGCCGCCGGCACCACCAGCACCGCCGGGAAGGTGAACCGGCCCAGGGCCTCCACCCAGCCGGGCGCCCCCGGCCAGGTGACGGCCGCCACGTTGGCGGCGATCATCGCCACTGCGCCGCCTCCCCCTACCGCCATCCCGGCCATCGCCCCCCGTGGGGTGGTCCGCCGCCACCAGATCGCCAGCAGCAGGACGGGGAAGAAGCCGCCGCCCGCCACCCCGAAGGCCCAGGTGACCATCTGGGCGATCAGGGCGGGGTGCGTCCGCTCCAGCCCCAGGTGGGGCAGGAGGAGCCCTGCGCCCAGCCCGGCCAGGGCCATCACCCCGACGGCGATCCGCCCCACCGCCACCTTCCGCCACTCGGGGGCGTGGGGGTTGATGTACTGCTCGTACAGGTCATGCCCCAGCGAGGCGGCGGAGGCGATCAGCAGCCCGCCCATGGTGCTGACCGCCGCGGCGAAGGCGCCGGCCGCCACGTAGCCCAGGCCGAAGTCGCCGCCCAGCGACTGCGCCAGGAAGGGCATCAGCGCATCCGGCTTGGCCAGGATGCCGTCGACCAGCTGCACCGTCAGCGCACCGGGTCCCGCCGAGCCGGACAGCCCGGGCAGCAGCGCCCGGCCCAGCGTCCCCACCAGGCCGGCCAGCACGTAGAAGGCGGCGACCAGGCCCATCACGTAGACCGTGGTGGTGCGGGCGGTGGGGCCGGAGGGGTTGGTGTAGAACCGGTTCATGATGTGCGGCAGGCCGGCGGTGCCGGTGATCAGGGTCAGGATCACCGAGAACTGGGTCAGGGCGTCGTACCGCCCGCCCGGCTCGGTGAACCGGAGCGGTTCGCCGGTCAACCGGCTCCGGACCGGCATCAGCACCACCACCTCTGCATCGGGATCGCCCAGGAGGGGCGCTACCCGCTCCTGCCAGTAGGCCTCGCTGGTCGCCGCCCGCGCCTCCGCCACCGGCAGCTCCCGCACGCGGTAGACCGCCGGGGCGGCCACCATCCCCTGCCCCACCTCGCCCAGGGCCCGGGCGTAGTGGTAGCCCGAGAGAAGGGCGAGGAGCAGCACCAGCAGCATCGCCGTGAAGAGGACCCAGAACTGGACGAACTGGTTCCAGGTGGTCCCGCGCATGCCGCCCATCGCCACGTAAACGAACATCAGGCCGGTGGTGAGCACCAGGCCGGTCGCATAGGGCGAGAGGCCGGCCACGCCCCGCCCGACCAGCATCTCCCAGATCTCGCCCACCGCCAGCATCTGCGGGGCGAGGTAGAGCAGGCAGATCACCTGGACGAGGCCGACCGCCATCAACCGGAGGGCGCTCCGCTGGAACCTGGCCGCCAGGAAGTCCGGGAGGGTGTACTCCCCGGAGCGGCGCAGGGGGGCGGCGAAGAAGAGCAGGACCGGCACGAAGCCCGCCCCGAAGCCGGCGCCGAACCAGGCGCCGTCCAGCCCGGAGGCGTAAATCGCCCCCGCCACCCCCAGGAAGGAGGCGGCGCTGAAGTAGTCGCCGCAGATGGCGCTGGCGTTGGTCAGGTAGCCCACCTGCCTCCCGGCCAGGTAGAACTCGGCGGCGGTCTGGTTGAAGCGCCGGGTGTAGACCGAGATCAGGACCGTCGCCGCGATCAGCAGCAGGGTCATGCCGATGGCCGTGCCGTTCACCAGCGCTCCCTCCCCGTCGCCTCGCTCCGGCCGCGCCGCCGGCCCAGCAGCGCCTGCTCCAGCCGGTTGGCCTGCATGGCGTAGCCGGCGCCGATCAGCACGTAGAGGACGTGATAGAAGAGCCCCACCACCAGGAAGTTGAGCGAGAAGCCGCCGAGGACCGGCACGTGGGTCCAGAACCGGCTGACCGCCGTGAGGGCGGGGATCGACAGCGTCACCAGGAGGAAGATGGCGCCGTAGATCAGGCTGAGCCGGCGCTGCGCCCGAAAGACCGCGTCCACCTCCGGCTCGGAGTCGTACTCCTCCTCATCCTCCCAGGGGGGCAGCTCCCAGTATTCCATCCGCCTTCCGCTCCTTTGACTGACAGGAGTTTTGTTTTACCCGATCGAAATGTAACGGTCACTATTCAGAGTAGGGAGAATGGTCATGCTGATCATCGCCACACTGCTGGTCGTGCTGATCACCCTCCTGGAGGTCCTGCTCCTGCCCTCCCTCCAGTCCATGGGCGCCGCCACGGTCGTCGTCGTCGCCGCCAACGGCCTGGTGGCCGGGGTGGCGGGCTACTTCGTCCTTGTCGCCATTCAGGGGCCGCGCGGCAGGCCCTCATCCACCCGGGCGATGCGGGTGGTGGGCGATACCCTCCCCCTCCTCCGCCAGGGGCTGAACCCGGAGACGGCGGCCAAGGCGGCACGGGTGATGAGTTCGCTGGAAGGGGTGCACTGCGTCATCATCGCCGACCGGAGCGGCATCCTGGCGCTGGAGGGCAGCGCCGCCCGCCAGATCGACCGGGAAGCGCTGTCCGCCCCGCTCGCGGCGGTGCTGGATGGCGGCCGCCCCCACCTGACCCGGCTCGACGGTCGGGTGATGGCGCTCTCCCCCCTCCACTCCCGGGGGGAGTTGCTGGGCGCCCTGGCGCTGGTGAGCGACCCCGGCAGCCTGGCCGCCGGCCGGGAGCTTGCCCAGATGACCCGGGTGCTGGCGCAGCTCCTCTCCACCCAGGCGGAGCTGGGGCAGATGGACCGGCAGGCGCAGCTGGTGGCGGAGGCGGAGCTGAACGCCCTCCGGGCGCAGATCAACCCGCACTTCCTCTTCAACGCCCTCAACACGATCATCAGCTACAGCCGGGATGACCCGGAGACGACCCGCCGCCTCCTCCACCGCCTGGCCGACCTCTTCCGCGGCTCGATGCAGTCATCGGGCCAGATGCTCCCCTTCGCCGACGAGTTCGAGCAGGTGAAGAACTACCTCTACATCGAACAGGCCCGCTTCCGGGAGCGGCTCCGGGTGGTCTACGACATCGACCCGCAGGTGCTGGGGGTGATGGTCCCCGCCCTCGCCGTCCAGACCCTGGTGGAGAACGCCGTCCGGCACGGCCTCTCGCCCAAACAGGGCCCCGGCACCCTGACCCTGGTGGGCCGGCTGGACTTCATCGCCATGCGGGCGGTGATCGAGGTGCGGGATGACGGGGTCGGCATGGACCCCGCCCGCCTCCCCGAACTGCTCCGCCCCCGCCAGGGGCGGGCGGGAGGGGGCGGGCACGGCCTGGGCCTGGCCAACATCAACGAGCGGCTCCGCCGGCTCTACGGGAATGACTGCCGCCTGCGGATCCGGAGCAGCCCGGGCAAGGGAACCAGTGTGGTGATGCGGATACCGATGCGCTAGGGGGAAGAGCGATGCTGAAGGTGCTGATCGTCGATGACGAAGCGCCGGCCCGCCGGGAACTGCGGGCGCAGCTGGCGCAGTTCCCGGAGGTCCGGGTGGTGGGTGAGGCGGCCGAGGCCGCCGAAGCGGAGCATCTGATCGATGCGATCGACTATGACGCCATCTTCCTGGATATCCAGATGCCCGGCCTCTCCGGCCTGGACCTGGCCCAGCGCCTCCAGGCCAGGGAGCGGCGGCCGAAGGTGGTCTTCACCACCGCCTACACCCACTACGCCGTCGACGCCTTCGGGGTCGGGGCGGTCGACTACCTGCTGAAGCCCTTCGATGAGGAGCGGCTGGCCAGGGCGCTCCAGCGGCTGCAAGCGGGCATGGCGGCCCCGCCGCCCACCGCGGCCCCGGCCGCCATCCCGGAGCGGATCCCCGCCGAGCGGGGGAACAAGACGGCGCTGATCCCGGTCCAGGAGATCCTCTTCATCTACGCCAGGGATGAGGAGGTCTGGCTGAAGCTGGAGAACGAGGAGCTGCTCTGCCGGCGGTTCACCCTGCGGGAGTTGGAGGCCCGCCTCTCGGCCCACAACTTCCTCCGGGTCCACCGCCGGTACCTGGTCAACCTGGCGAAGGTGCGGGAGGTGAGCGCCCTGCATAAGGCGGGCATGAGCGTGGTCGTCCAGGATGCCGCCGCCACCGAGGTCCCGGTCAGCCGGAACCTGATGCCGCTGATCAAGCAGCGGCTGGGACTCTGAGGAGAACCGGAAGCCCCGGCGTCACCCGCCGGGGCTTTGTGCTTACACAGGGCCTAGTCGCCGGCCTCGCTCTCCTCGTACTGGTTCTTCAGCTGGGCCACCACCGTCGGGTCGGCCAGGGTGGTGGTGTCGCCCAGGGCGCGGCCCTCGGCGATGTCCCGCAGCAGGCGGCGCATGATCTTGCCGGAGCGGGTCTTGGGGAGGTCGGCGGTGAAGAAGATCTCGTCGGGGCGGGCCAGGGCGCCGATCTTGGCGGCCACGTGCTTCTTCAGCTCGTCGATCAGCTCGCTGGAGCCCTTCTGCCCCTCCTTCAGGGTGACGAAGGCGGAGATCGCCTGCCCCTTCACCTCGTGGTTCCGGCCGATCACGGCCGCCTCCACCACCAGCGGGTGGTCGACCAGGGCCGATTCCACCTCCATGGTGCCGATCCGGTGGCCGGCGACGTTGATCACGTCATCCACCCGGCCGATGATCCAGAAGTAGCCCTCCTCATCCCACTTGGCGCCGTCCCCGGTGAAGTAGGTGGCCTTGTCGAACTTGGAGAAGTACTGGGTCACGTAGCGGCCGTTGTCGCCCCAGACGGTGCGGAGCATCGAGGGCCAGGGTGACTTGATCACCAGGTAGCCACCCGAGCCCCAGGGGACATCATTGCCCTTCTCGTCCACGATCGCCATCTCGATCCCCGGGAAGGGGCGGGTGGCGGAGCCGGGCTTGGTGACGGTCAGCCCCGGCAGCGGGGTGCACATGATGGCGCCGGTCTCGGTCTGCCACCAGGTGTCGACGATCGGGCAGCGCTCGGCGCCGATGTGCTTGTGGTACCACATCCAGGCCTCCGGGTTGATCGGCTCGCCCACGGTGCCCAGCAGGCGGAGCGAGGAGAGGTCGTACTTCTGCGGCCAGCCCTCGCCCCAGCGCATGAAGGAGCGGATGGCGGTGGGCGCCGTGTAGAAGATGTTGACCCGGTACTTCTGGATGATCTCCCAGAAGCGGCCCCGGTCCGGGTAGTCGGGGGCGCCCTCGTACATCACCGTGGTCGCCCCGTTGGCCAGGGGGCCGTAGATCACGTAGGAGTGGCCGGTGATCCAGCCGATGTCCGCCGTGCACCAGTAGACATCGGAGTCCTTCAGGTCGAAGACGTACTTGGTGGTGGAGGCCACCTGGGTCAGGTAGCCGCCGGTGGTGTGCAGCACCCCCTTCGGCTTGCCGGTGGAGCCGGAGGTGTAGAGGATGAAGAGCGGGTCCTCCGCATCCATCTCGGTCGCGTCGCAGACCGGAGCGGCGTTCCGCATGATGGTGTGGTACCAGATGTCACGGCCGTAGTGCCAGCCGTGTTCCACCAGGCTCTCGTGGCCGATCCGCTTGACCACGATCACCTTCTCCACCGAGGGGCAGTCGACGATCGCCTCGTTGACGATCTGCTTCATCCGGATGATGTTGCCCCGCCGCCAGCCGCCGTCGGCGGTGATCACCACCTTGGACTGGCTGTCGTTGATCCGGTCCCGCAGCGCCTCCGCCGAGAAGCCGCCGAAGACGATGGAGTGGACGGCGCCGATCCGGGTGCAGGCCAGCATCGCCACCGCCGCCTCGGGAATCATCGGCATGTAGAGGGTGACCCGGTCGCCCTTGGAGACGCCCATCTGCTTCAGCACCTGGCCGAAGCGGCAGACCTCCCGGTGCAGGTCCAGGTAGGTCATCACCCGCTCGTCCCCCGGCTCGCCCTCCCAGATGATCGCCGCCTTGGTCCGCCGGTAGGTCTCCAGGTGGCGGTCGATGCAGTTGTACGAGACGTTCAGCTTGCCGCCCACAAACCACTGGGCGAAGGGCGGGTTCCACTCCAGAACCGTATCCCACTTCTTGAACCAGTGTAGCTGCTCGGCCTGGGATGCCCAGAAGCCGAGCCGGTCCTTCGCCGCCATCTCGTGGAGGCGGTTGTCGCTGACGTGGGCCTGTTCCCGGAAGGCGGCAGACGGCGGGAAGATACGGTCTTCGTGCAAGAGCGCCTCGAACTGCTTTTCATCCATGAACCGATCCCTCCTCAATGGTTGCGGACATTTTGCAAAGGCCTAAATTCGATCTAGCGTGAGATTATCCTCTAAGTTCAAATTATCACATGAATAAGCCAGCCATTGCCAGGGGACAGTCGACGGAACGCGGGCATGCTAGTATCGGTCCCGAGTCGCCAGTCACAGCCAAGGAGGTCGTGACCATGGTGAAGCAAAGACCTGACGGTGTTCCCTCCGGCGAGTTCGCCGAAAACGCCTGGTCGAACTTGCAGGACGTACAGCGAGGAGACGGGCAGACGATGACTCTGTCGGGTGCGCCGGGGCTGACTGACCATGAGTTTGCCGCCGAACTCGGCGCCAACGGCCTCCCGGGCTGGATGGGCGGCTTCACGGCGCCGGGGCCGGGGCGGACCGCAGCGGAGGTACGGGAGATGCCGCGACAGGAGCCCGGGCGCTAGTGCCCGGGCTCCGCTGCGCTCCCCCCGGAGACCCGCTCCGGGAAGAGGATATGTAGGGAAGGGTCCGTGCATGACCCGCTCCCGAGCCGCCTGCGTAACATATCGCAGCCGTTCTGAGCGAGGAGGAGGTCCCCATGAGTGACGAGCGGGCCATCGCATCCCCGGGGCCGGAGGAGGCCCCTCCCGGCGCCCCGATCGGTGCGGAGTTCGCCCGGGCGGGCGGTCCGATCGACCCGGCAGGCGGTCCGGGCAGCGGCGGCGCCTTCATCGCCGTGCCGGGCATCCCCCCCGCCCCCAGCGCCCCGCTGGCGCCGCCCGAGATCTTCGCCGCCGGGGAGCCGATCGGGGGGCCGGCGACGATCTTCAACATCGGCGGGGCCCCGATCACCGTGCTCGGGGGCGTCTTCCGCGGGGGCTTGCCCATCGGGGGGCCGGTCACCCAGATCTTCCGCGGCGGGTCGGCCCCGCTGCCCAACATCCTCTTCGTTGCCACCATCTCCCCGTCGGGGCCGATCGGGGAGTTCTTCCTGGGCACCGGGGGCGCCCCCATCGGGTCAACGATCTTCGGGGGCGGCGCCCTCCCCATCGGGGTCGTTGAGGAGGTGGCCCAGCGGGTGGAGGCGATCGAGCCCCGCACCGCCCTGGGGGGGAACCCGGCGATCAGTCCCGGGGGAGCCGGCCCTTCAGCTTGAACCTGCGGGGCGGGGGCGGCGGCTCCTCCGGCGGCAGCTCCTCCCGCATCTGCGCCAGCTCCTGCGCATCCTCCAGGTCCAGGGCGTACTCGCCCGCCCGGGCCTCCACGTGATGCCGCAGCTCGTGCTTGATCGTCTCCCAGAGCTCCTCCTCCCAAACCTCCCGGGGCTGGTCGCCGAAGAGCTCCACGAAGGAGCCCCAGTAGAGCGCGATGTAGCAGCCCAGCACCGGATCGGTGATGTACTCCCCGAGGATGTACACCCCCGCCGGGTCGCCGGGGTTCCGCCGGGCCATCCGGCGGACGGTGATGCCGCCGTTCAGCCCCTCCAGGAAGAGCGGGGGGATCCGCTCCACCATCTGGTCGGCGGCGGCGGTAAAGGCGTCCAGGTCCAAACCCGACCCCTCCCTACTCGGTCAGCTTGGCGATGATCGCATCGACGCTGGCGTCGGTGGGGATGACAAAGGTGCCGGCCTGCAGCCGGGTCTCCACCCCCAGGGCGGCGACCAGCTCGAGAAACTCCTGCTCATTGGGGATCAGCCCGGCCGCCTTCAGGTTGGCGGCGATCTCCTGGGAGGTGCTGCCCGGCTCGACCGTAAAGGTGATGTTGGCCGGCTTGGGCGGCGGTGGCGGCGGGGCGGGCTCGGGCTGGGTCTGCCCCGCGGGCTCCGCCTGCTGGCCGGTGGGCTGCGCCGGCTGCTCCGGCTGGGCGGGCTGGGCGGGCTGGGCCGGACCAGCGGCCTCCTGCGGCGGCTGGTGTGCCACCTCGCCGCCATCCCCCGCCCGCCGCGGGAGGAGCGGGGAGAGCATCAGGGCCAGCAGCAGGCCCAGCCCCAGCCCCACCAGCAGCCCCCGCTGGAAGCGCCGGTCGGCGCCGGGGATGTACCAGGGCCTGTGCTCGGGGATCTTGATCAGCTCCTCATCATATTGCACAGGGCTGGTCAGGATCTCCCACGCCTCCTGGACGGTCGCCTCCTTGGGGATGCGAGCCGCCTTGTCGGGCCGCTTCTGCCGCCGGGGCCCTCCCCAGAGGCCCAACAGGATCAAGAAGATGCCACCCAGCACCAGGAACCAGATCACGCTAAGACCCCCTGTCGAGATGTTGCCGCCGGGCAGGAACCCGCACCGGGCGGATGGAAGTGATGGTCGTAACGAGTCAAGGAGGGAGCTTGATTTGGAAGGATTTCCGTTCAGCATCGAGCAGCGGGTGGTCTTCCGCGACGTGGACATGCTGGGCCACGTCAACAATGCGGTCTACGCCACCTACTTCGAGACAGCCCGCCTGGAGTATATCCTCTCCGTCGGCGGTGAGGCCGCCGCATCCCTGCCGCTGATTCTGGCCGAGATCACCATCACCTACAAGTCGCCGGCCTTCCTTAGAGAGACGCTGGAGATCGGGGTCCGGGTTGCGGAGATCCGCACCTCCAGCTTCATCGTGGAGTCGCAGATCGTGGAGAAGGAGAGCCGGCGGCTGGTGGCTACCAGCCGGGCGGTGATCGTCCACTACGACTACGCCGAGCAGCGGGCCAAGCCGGTGCCGCAGGAGTGGCGGGAGCGGTTCGCCCAGATGGAGGGGCGGGCCCTGTAAAAGGAGGCGGACAGATGCCATACCTGGGGCATACCTACTACGAGGTGCAGGGCGAGGGGCCGGCGCTGCTGCTGCTGCACGGACACACCCTGGACCACCGGATGTGGTGGGAGCACGTGGGGCCGCTGGCGGCCCGGTACCGGGTGATCACCCCCGACCTGGACAAGCACGGGCGGAGCGGCCCGTCGCCGGACGGGACGCCGCTCTGCCAGACCCTGGCCGCCCTGCTGGACCACCTGGGGGTCGGGAGCGCCGCCGTCTGCGGCCTGTCGGCGGGGGGCGCCGCCGCCATCAGCTTCGCCCTGAACCGGCCGGAGCGGTGCGCCGCCCTGATCCCGGTGGACACCGCCATCTACGGCCACCCGTTCCGGTTCTGGACGGGGGCGATGCCGTACATCAAACAGGCCCAGACCGAGGGGCTGGCCCCCGCCCTGGAGGCCTGGGTGCGGGATCCGATCTTCCAGCGGGCGGCGGCGCTGCCGGCGATGGAGCGGCTGGCCGCCATCGTGCGGGAGTACCCCGGCACCGACTGGCTGGCCCGGCCCGCCTACAGCCCCTATCCCCGGGGCGACCGGACCGAGGCCGAGCGGCTGGGCGAGATCACCGCCCCCACCCTGGTGATGGTGGGCGAGCACGACCTGCCCGACTTTCAGATCATGGCCGACCTGGTCGCCTCGTCGGTGAGGGGCGCCCGGAAGCTGGTGATCGCCGGGGCGGGCCACCTCAGCCCCATCGAGCAGGCGGAGGCCTTCCGGCAGGCGCTGCTGGCCTTCCTGGAGGAGGCCCTTCGCCCCTACCCTGAGCAGACCGGGGGAGCGTGATCCCGTGCGACGATCGCCCACCTGGCTTTTGGGGCTGCTGGCCGTTCTGCTCCTGGCCGCGGGCTGCCGTGCGGGCCCGCCGGCGGAGCCGGAGCGCCCGCCCGAGGAGCCACAGCGTCCACAAGTTTCGACGCCGCCGACCCCACTCCCTGCGCCCAAGCTGCAGTTGCCAGAGACTCCCCCCTCGGCGACGATCCTGCCGCCGCAGGTGCTGCAGGGCGAGATCGCCATCCTCGCCCTCGACCGCCCGGTGGCGGGCGAGGTGAAGGTGGCGGTGGAGGGGCTGCAGGAGCAGCCCCGGCCCTTCCGGCGGGAGGGGCGGCCGGTGGCCTTCCTCGGCTTTCCGGCCAACGCCCGGCCCGGCAGCTACCCGGTCCGGGTCACCTGGCCGGGCGGCGCCTGGGAGGGGAGCGTGGAGGTGCTGCCCAAGCGCTTCACCGAGGACCGGCTGGTGGTGACCGAGGAGCAGCGGCAGCTCTACTACGACCCGCGCCAGCAGGAGGAGTGGAAGCGGGTCTTCCAGCTCCGATCCATCACCGAGCCGCACCCGCTCTGGAGCGGTCCCTTCCGGCCGCCGCTGGAGGGGGAGCTGAAGGTGACCACCTACTTCGGCGAGATCCGGTTTGTCAATGGGGTGGAGACCGGCCGGCACAGCGGGATGGACTTCGGGGCCCCCACCGGGACGCCCATCCTCGCCCCCGCCCGTGGCAGGGTGGTGCTGGCCGAGCCCCTGATCGTGACCGGCTGGACGATCATCATCGACCACGGGATGAACCTCTTCACCACCTACTACCACTGCGACCGGGTCGATGTGAAGCCGGGCGACTGGGTGGAGCCGGGTCAGGCGATCGGGACGGTGGGCAACACCGGCTTCTCCACCGGTCCCCACCTGCACTGGACGGCCACCATCGGCAACACCCCGGTCAACCCATGGCCGCTGACCGAGGGGGTGCTGGAGGTGCTGCCCCTGCGGGAGCGGCAGCCGTGGGAGCAGGAGGAGTGAGCCGGCCCGCTGACTGAGGAGGAACTGCTCTACATCGGAAAGCAGTTGAGGAATTTTTGCCACGGATGACGCGGATTACACGGATTCATACAAGAAATACATAATAACGGGATTTTGTGCCCTTGTCATCAATGATGCTGATGCACCGCTTCGTGATGAAAACACAGAACACCCAATCACGGTGGGGCTGCGCCCATCATGATTGGGTGTCTCTTCATCTTCCCTGTCAACACCACAGTGTGGGCGGCGCACCCAAGCACGGCACCCCAACCGTGTATACCCGTGCAACCGCCATGGTGCGGTGCTTCGCACCAGGACCGCCCGTGAAAAGGGTACAACCTCCATCATTGTGTGTGTTATGTCTTCATCCGTGTAATCGGTGTAATCCGTGGCACAGATAACCGCCCCACTGCTCCATTTACCGGTACCCGCCGCCGCTCAGGTAGTGGGCGGGGCCCATCCAGCGGTAGGCCTCGGCCTGCCAGGCGAGGAGGGCGCCCTCGGCTGCGCCCTCGGGCGGGGCGGTCTGGCAGCGCTCCTCGTACAGGTCTGTCAGGCTGCAGGCCCGGAGGTGGCGGGCGTAGGCGGGGGCTGTGTCGGGGAAGCGCTCGGACAGGAAGGTGAACCAGCGGGCCATCACCGTCGGGAGCAGCTGGGGGGGGATGCGGTAGCGGCCGGCCTCCCGGGGGGCCAGGTTCCAGAGGAAGTGGAGGAAGGTGCCCAGGGACTCGGCGGCGGCGGGCTGGTCCTGGGCGCCGGGCCAGACCCGGCCCCACCAGGTGATGCAGGCGGTGGCGATCTCGATCTCCCGGCGGGGGGCCCAGGCCTTTGTCATGGTTCCCTGGAAGTCCATCAGGGTGCGCTCCCGGCCCGGCCAGTGGCCGTAGATGAAGCGGGGGAGACCGGGCCGCCAGGAGGTGGGCTGCCGGGTGACCGCCCGCTCCGCCGGGTCCAGGTAGAGGCCCGGGCCCAAGAGCGGGATCAGCCAGACCGGGTCGGGCTGGAGGTCACCACGGTAGGCACCCTCCGCCAGGAGCACCGCCACCGCCTCCGGGAGGGGAAGCCGGTCGGAGCGGGAGAGGCTGGAGACCATCTGCAGCAGGCGGGAGGCGACAGCGTCGGCGTGGAGCCGCTCCTCGGGCCGCCGCTCGGCCCGCGGGCGGAGCCCCACCTCCGGCCCCCCCTCCCGCAGGCGGATGATCAGCTCATCGCCTACTCGGGGCTGCAGCCGCCGGAGGTGGGGGGCCAGGGAGGGGACCTCCCGGCCGGCGGCCCGGAGCGCCAGCGCCCAGTCCCCGTCGGGGTGGAGCTCCCCATCCAGCCACTCGTCCAGGGTCAGCACGTGGTGGAAGGCGGCCCCGCGGAGCAGCGCCGCAGCCGGGCCCACGTACCGGTCCGCCACGGTGATCAGGTCCCCGGGCAGCAGGCTGCAGGCCTCCCGGAGCGGCCGGCGGGCCGCCTCCTCATCGCCCAGGGCCATCGCCGTGGGGCACTGGGGGTAGAGGTCGTCGATCAGGATCATCCCGTCCTCGGTCCGCAGCGCCTCCGCCACCTCCCGGGCGAGGCGAGCGGCCGGCGGGACGGGCTTGCCGGGCAGCGGGAGGGGGCGGTAGGCCGGCTCCACCTCGCCCAGGGCGAGGGCTGTGGCCATGCGGCCCACCTGGACCACCATCCGCCGGAGGAACTCATCGGCCCGGACGGGCTCCCGGGAGGGGAGCAGGTAGAGCCCCTCCTCCACCGGCAGCGGGCCGAGGGAGCGGAGCAGCCCGTCGGGCGCCGCCGAGCCGCCCGGCCGGACGGGGATGGCGGCGGGGTCGACCGGGGTCTCCCAGAAGCGCTCCGGGTCCAGCGGCTCCCCCGCCTCGGGGGCGGTGAGCGCCACCTCGCCCTCCCCCTCCGCCTCGGCCGGGGTGCGCAGCCCGGCGCGCGGCTCCGACCGGTCGGCCAGCCGGGCCTTCAGCTCCGACAGCAGCTCCTGCCGGCCCCGGCCCATGACCTCCAACCAGAGGAAGGGGTTGCCGCTCAGCAGCTCGGCGGTCTTCAGCACCAGGAAGTTCAGGTGGCGGCAGCCCACCTGCCGCACCCCGCAGTTGCAGCCCAGGGTCGCCTCCCGGGGGAAGAGGCGGAGATCCCGGGCGATCAGCGCCTGCTCCAGCTCCGGCCCCATGGTGCCGCTCAGCACCCGCTGGGCCAGGTCGGGCTGGGCGGCGATCGCCTCCAACACCCGCTTCCAGTCCTTCTCGCTCCAGGGGCGCACCTTGATCAGGGGGGTGGCCTGCCGCCGCTCGCTCACCCAGACGGCGGCGATGACCCGGCCCCGCTCCAGCCGGACCTGCCCCTCGGCCCGCAGGGCGCTCTTTGCCTGGCCGTCGGTCTCCGGCCCCACGCCGAGCGCCCGAAGCCACTGGAGCCAACGCTCGCCCCACCAGGTCAGGCTCTGTGCGCTCATCGGTCATCCCTCCTGTTCCAGGGCGATCAGCCGGGCCAGCTCCTCGGTGGAGAGCTCGCCCAGCCAGGACTCGCCGGTGGCCACCACCTGGTCGGAGAGCAGCCGCTTCTCGCTCAGCAGCTGGTCGATCCGCTCCTCCAGGGTGCCGGCGGTCACCAGCTTGTGGACCATCACCCGCTGGGTCTGGCCGATCCGGAAGGCCCGGTCGGTGGCCTGGTCCTCCACCGCCGGGTTCCACCATCGGTCGAAGTGGAAGACGTGGCTGGCCCGGGTGAGGTTGAGCCCGACGCCCCCCGCCTTCAGGGAGAGGATGAAGAGCGGCGCCTCCCCCGCCTGGAAGGCCTGGATCATCCGCTCCCGCTCGGTGCGGGGGGT
Organism: Bacillota bacterium; assembly: GCA_049324875.1. GTDB lineage: Bacteria > Bacillota > Sulfobacillia > Symbiobacteriales > Symbiobacteriaceae > JAWLHU01. The sequence goes on along the minus strand of JBMONC010000037.1, from coordinate 76,544 downwards.
GGAGCCGTCCAGGAAGAGGACGGGGCAGCCGAAGCGCCGGGCCAGGTACTCCCGGAGCCGGGCGCCGAACTGGGAGAACTGGGTGAAGATCAGGGCCGAGTCGCCCTCGGAGAGCACCTCCTCCAGCATCTCGGTCAGCCGGTCCAGCTTGCCGGAGCGCCCCTCCATCGGCCCGCCGTCGGCCACCAGGCCGGAGGGGTGGTTGCAGACCTGCTTCAGCTTGGTCAGCCCCGCCAGCACCGCCCCGTGCCGGGCGATGCCCGAGAGTCCCAGGGTCCGGTTCATGGTCTCCTCCACCACCGCCTCGTAGAGCGCCGCCTGCTCCAGGGTCAGGTTGACGTAGACCGGGTTCTCCTGCTTCTCCGGCAGGTCGTCGATGATGGTGGGGTCGGTCTTAAGCCGGCGGAGCATGAAGGGCTGGACCAGGCTGCGGAGGCGGGCGGCGGCCTCCTCATCCCGGTAGCGCTCGATCGGCAGGGCGAAGGACTTGCGGAACTCCTCCTGGCTGCCCAGCATCCCGGGGTTGATCAAGTGGAAGAGCGCCCAGAGGTCGCCCAGGTGGTTCTCCACCGGGGTGCCGGTCAGGGCGATCCGGTAGCCCGGCGGCATCCGGCGGAGCGCCTGGGCGTGCTTCGCCGCGGGGTTCTTCAGATTCTGCGCCTCGTCCACCACCAGGCCGGCCCAGGGGAGGGCGGCCAGCTCCGACTCATCCCGGGCGGCCAGGGCGTAGGTGGTGATCACCACGTCGTGCTCCAGCGCCTGCTGGGCCAGGGATTCGGCCCGGCCGCTGCCGTGGTGGACCAGCACCCGGAGGGACGGGGCGAAGCGGGCCAGCTCCCGCTTCCAGTTGCCCACCAGGGAGACGGGGCAGACCAGCAGGGTCGGCTTGTCGGTCCAGCCCTGCTCCCGCTCGTGGAGCAGCAGGGCGGTCACCTGGACCGTCTTGCCCAGCCCCATGTCGTCTGCCAGGATCGCCCCCAGGCCGTACCGGCGCATGAAGGCCAGCCAGTGGAAGCCCCGCTCCTGGTAGGGGCGCAGGGTCGCCCGCAGCCCCCGGGGGGCGGGGAGCGGCTCGATCTTGGCCGGCTCCCGGAGCCGCTCCAGCACATCCAGCACCCAGCCTTCGCCGGTCGCCTCCACGGTGAGGGGCGGGGCCTTGGCCTGTGCGGGATCGGCGGGGGCGCCGTCGGTCCCGGGCGCCGCCTGGCCCCGGGCCGCCAGCTTGACGGCGGTGCGCAGCTCGATCTGCTTCCGGTAGGGCTCCAGGTTCTTCAGGGCGGTCTGGAGCGCCCGCTGGTCCACCTGGACCCAGTAGCCCTGGGACTGGACCAGCAGCGCCTTCTCCCGGGCCATCCGCTGCAGCTCATCCCAGTCGACCGAGAGCGGGCCCAGGGCCAGCTCCCAGTCCACGTCGACGATCTGGTCCAGCCCGAAGCGGGACTCGGTCTGGCCGCTCATCGGCTTCAGGTGCATCTTCGCCCGGAGCCCGGCGGTGCGCAGCAGGCCGGTGGGGATCAGCACCAGGAAGCCCGCCTCCTGCAGCAGGGGCGCACCCTCCTGCAGCAGCTGGAGCACCGCCTCGCCATCCACCTGGAGCTTGGCGGGGGCGGAGGCGAAGCGGAGCGGCTCCAGGGGCGGGTAGAGCCGGGCCATGGCGGGCAGGTCGGCCAGCAGCCGCTGCTCCGCGTTCTGGTAGCGGTGGTGGCCGATCACCAGCTCCTGGCCGATCGCCTCCCAGACCGACTCCGCCGGGATGGTGACCACCGGCTCGACGGTGGTCTGGAGCACCAGCTCCAGCTCCCAGCCGCCCTGCTCCGTCTCGGCGGGCAGGTTGAGCCGCAGCCCGGACTTGAGCGACTGGAGGCCCCGGACCCCGCTGGCGGGGGCGATCCACTCGTCAACGGCGGCGAAGAGGGCGGGCGCCCCGATCAGGCCGGCGGGCAGGTCGCGCCCGGCCTGGCCCGCCAGCGCCAGCAGCCAGTGGCGCAGGGCCGACTGGCTGCCCGCCTCGCTGAAGGGGCGGGGCATCGACTCCAGGAAGCGCTCGGTCAGGGCGGCGGCCCCGGCCTGTAAAAAGCGGCCCAGCAGCGCCCCCGGCGAGGGCGGGCGGTAGGTCCGGTGGTTCCGGTCGGGCGGCACCACCGCCCGGCAGAGCTCGGGCAGGGCGGCCTCCAGCATCGCCAGCCGCTCGGCGTCCGCCGCCTCGGGGGCGGCCATCTGCCAGCCGGCCGTCAGGCAGCCCGCCTCCACCGAGAGGCGGGGCAGGATCCGCCCCCGGCCAAGCAGCTCCAGCAGCAGCTTGGCGGCGGTGGACCAGGCGGTCAGGGAGCGGCCGGGGCGCATTGGCTGCCGGTTGAACCGCTCCTCCAGGTCGAGGAGCCACTGGGCGGCATCCCCCACCGAGAGGGCGAGCCCCGGTACCTTGAACGGGACCAGCCGGCCCGCCGGCAGGGTGACGACGCAGGTCAGTCCGTGCAGGTGGGGCAGCCCCCGGAGCAGTGGGTAGAGCCGCTCGGGCTCCACCGCCTGCGGGTGCTGCTGCAGCGCCCGTACCCTGCCCGTCTCGGCAGCCGGGTCCAGGCCGAAGAGGAAGAAGAAGCCCTCGGTCCCCGCGGGAACGTAGCTTCCATGTACCGTCAGCAGCCTGCATCCCCCCTTCTCACCCCTCCATGGTACACCGGGTTCGGGGGGCAGGGCCAGATCCCTTCGCCGAAAGCGGGGCCGGATGGATAGGATCACCCCAAAAGGGGAAGTCTGGGAGGATAGAATGACGCTGAAAGATGGAGTGATCCGCGATGTCCTCACCTCTGGCTGATCCCCGAACGGCCCCGCTGGTCAGCACCGTGCTCTCCGGCCGACCCCACTCCCCCCTGCTCCGCTGGTTTGCGGACGGCCTGACCGCCACCCTGCACCAGAACGGCCACACCCTGGTCGAGGCGGGCGAGACGGCGCCGCGCCTGGCGGTCCACTTCGTCGATGCCGACCGCCCCCGCCCCTTCCGCCGGAAGGCGCAGGGCACCTTTGTGGTCTCGGTGACCGAGGTGGCGGAGCGGCCCGACGACCTGCTGAAGGCGGCCTACCCGCTGCTGGTCCGCTCCCTCTCCAACCTCCTCATCTACCTGGTGAACGAGCCCGCCGGCCCCCGCACCTACTTCGTCACCCTGGAGCAGGGCTACTACCAGGTGGAGCGGGACAGTTCGGACGATGAGGGCTACTTCGAGGCGGTCTACCGGCGGATGCGGCCGCTGGCCACCTCCCAGCTGGTGATCAACAACCGCTATCTGAAGAACCTGCCGGAGCCGCACTGGAGCGGCAACCCCCGGACCGAGGCGCTGGCCGCCGCAGGCCGCCGGCTGGGCGCCATGAACCTGCTGCCCACCCCCTTCCCGATCCAGGAGTGGCTCCCGGCCAGGGAGATGGCCCACGTGCGCCGCCTCTTCGGCATCGGGGGGCTGAGCTACGGGAACCTGAGCATCCGGGAGGACGCCTCCTCCTTCTGGATGAGCGCCTCCGGCGTCGACAAGGCGCAGATGCGGGTGGTCGGCCGGGACATGCTGCTGATCACCGACTACCTGCCCGCCGAGCGGGCGATGGTGGTCAGCGTGCCGCCCCATGTGGAGCCGCGGCGGGCCTCGGTGGACGCGGTCGAACACTGGATGCTCTACACCGAGCACCCCTCGATCGGGGCGATCATCCACGTCCACGCCTGGATGGAGGGAGTCCCCTCCACCACCGTCAACTACCCCTGCGGCACGGCGGAACTGGCCCGGGAGGTGGCCGAGCTGGTGCGGCGGGAGCCCGATCCCTCCCGGGCGGTGATCGGGCTGAAGAACCACGGCCTGACGATCACCGGCCGGAGCCTGGAGGAGATCCTGGGGCGGATCGAGGGCCGGCTGCTGCCCCAGGTGCCGATGCAGTGAGCGGGATGGGGAGCGCCCTGATCACCGGCGCCTCCAGCGGCATCGGCCTGGCCACCGCCCGGCTGCTGGCGGCCCGGGGCTGGCGGCTCTTCCTGGTGGGCCGCTCCCCGGAGCGGCTGGAGGCGGCGGCGGGGAACCTGGGGGCCCGGCTGCTGGAGGCCGACCTGGCGGAGCCGGGCGCGGCCCGGCGGCTGGCGGCGGCGATGGAGGCCGAGGCGGATGGGCTGGAGCTGCTGGTCAACGGCGCCGGGCAGCTGGAGGTCGGCCCGGCGGAGGGCGGCGCTGCGGAGCGGCTGATCCAGGTCAACTGCCTGGGGGCCATCCGGCTGATCGAGGCCTGCCTGCCGCTGCTCCGGCGGGGGCGACGGCCCTGCATCGTCAACCTCTCCTCGGTGGCGGGCCGGATCGCCCCGCCGTACATGGCGGCCTACGCCGCCAGCAAGGCGGCCCTGACCGCCTACTCCCACGCCCTGCGCCAGGAGCTGCGGCCTCAGGGGATCCACGTGGGGCTGGTGCTCCCCGGCCCGGTGGCGACGCCGATGGTGCAGGGGCTGCTGGGCGGCCCCCACTACCCGCTGCCCCCGGGGCTGCCGGTGCTCCGGGCCGATGAGGTGGCCCGGGCGGTGCTGGCGGTGGCGGAGCGGCGGTTGGCAGAGGTGATCCTGCCCCGCCGGCTGGGGGTGGCGGCCCGGCTGGCCTCCGCCTTCCCGCTGCTGGTGGACCAGCTCTACCGGCGGATCGGTCGGCGGCAGGAGGAGGTGGGCACCCGGTGCGGCGCCTGATTCTGATCAACCCCCGGGCGGGGCGGGGCGCCGCCCTCCGGACCTGGGAGCGGCTGGCCCGCCGGGTGGGGCCCGACCTGGAGGTGGCGGTCCCCCGCGACTGCCAGGAGACGCGCGCAATGGCCCGCCTCGCTGTGCGGGCGGGCTATGAGCGTGTGATCGGCGTGGGCGGCGACGGGACGCTGAACGCCGTGGCCTGCGAGCTGGCCGGGAGCAATCTGATCCTGGGGGCGGTGCCCGCCGGGACCGGCAACGACCTCTGCCGCAACCTGGGGCTGCCGGCGCTGCCGGAGGAGGCCCTGGCGGTGGCCCTGGGGGAGTCGCACCGCACCATCGACCTGGGTGTGGTGGGGCAGGAGCGCCCCTTCCTGAACGTGGCCAGCTGCGGCTTCGACGCCGAGGTGGCCGCCGCCGCCGGGCGGATGCCCGCGGGGCTGGGCGGCACGATGCCCTACCTGCTGGGGGCGCTCTCCACCCTGCGGGGTTTCCGCCCGCGGATGGCGGAGGTGCTGGTGGACGGGCAGCGGATCGTCCAGCCCTGCACCCTGGTGGCGGTGGCCAACGGCCCCTGCTACGGGGGCGGGATGCGGATCGCCCCCCGGGCCTGCCCGGACGACGGGCTGCTGGAGGTGATCCTGGCGGGGTCGCTGAGCCGGTGGGAGCTGGTCCGGCTGCTTGCCCGGGTCTACCACGGGGGGCACATCGACCACCCGCAGGTCCGGCTGCTCCGGGGCGAGCGGGTGGAGGTCCGGATGGAGGGCTGCCGCCGGTCGCAGCTGGACGGCGAGCCCCTGGAGCTGGAGCGGCTTGAGGTCCGGCTCTGGCGCCGGGCGCTCCGGGTGGCGGTGCCGCCGGCGCTGGCCAGCCCCACCCCGGTCAGCGGGCGCTCCGGCGCCTGACTGTGAGAAGCCAGACGGCCCCGGCGGCCAGTAAGACGCCGGCGGCGCCGAGCAGCAGCGGGCGGCTCCAGTTGGTCCCGCCCCCAGCCTCGGGCGGCGTGCTGGGTGGGATGCTGGGATTGGGCAGGGTACCCACCCCCATCTTGGCCCGCAGGTCGGCGGGGAGCCGGTCATCCGGCCCTTCCATGAAGATGTCGCAGGGCTGGTTGACCAGGCCGCCCTCCTCCTGCCGGAAGCCGATCAGGTAGGAGCGGCCGACCTGCGGTTCGTTCATCCACTGGTCGTCGGGATCGAATCCCCGGATGGCGGCATGGAGGAGGATCGGGCCGGTCCCCTTGTAGTAGCGGTCGACGGTCAGGGTAATCTGGTTCTTGCTCGGGCGTGCGGTGACGGTGGCCCGGACCACCACATCCATCGAGTCGTAGACCTCGGTCGGGTGGATGCAGCTGAGCGCCCGGGCAGAGGCCGGCGCCAGCAGTACGAGCAGCATCAGCAGGGGAAGGATCAGGCGAAAACGCAAGCGGAACACCTCCTGCCAAGATAGACGGGGGGAGGTGCTCCGCGGGTTTCCTGTTGGGGCGATGCAGTCCACGAAGTCCTTCAGCGCCTTCGTCTCGATCTACCGGAATCTGTCGCCACGGATTACACGGATTACACGGATGAAGACAGAAAATGGACGATCATGGGGGCCGTACCCTTTTCATGGGTGGTGCTGGTGCGAAGCACCGCACCATGGTGGTTACACGGATAATGATTTTGGAAGTAACGGCCCCCATGGTCATCCTCTGTATGATCATCCTGGTACAGTTCGATGCACCAGCACCGCGCGTAAAACTGGCTACACCCATCACTCTACGTGTCACCACCGACGGTTCGGTGCTTCGCACCAACACCACTGACGAAAAAGATATAAACCAACTTATTATTTATTTCATGTATTTATCCGTGTAATCCGTGTAATCCGTGGCAGTGATCAATGCCACAACTAACCCGCCCTACCTGCAGCAGGGCGGGTTTTTCCGTGGCTCAGGAGAAGAGCGGCGGCAGGGGGCCGCAGAGGTCCTCGGGCTGGAAGATGGGGTTGGCGTAGCCGTAGGGGCTGTTCAGCGCCTCCAGGAAGGCGGGGTTCTGCCGGGCCCACTCCTGGGCCGCCTGGCAGTCCCCGGTGGATGCGAGCGCCTCCGCCAGGCCGCGGAAGGGGCCTGTGGCGGCGGTCAGCACCTGCCGGGCCTCATCGGGGCGGCCCTGGGTGAAGCGGAGCGCTCCCAGCCGGAGGCGGGCGAAGGTGCGGACCGCCTCGGTGAAACCCTCCATCGACTCGGGGGGCACCATGTCGGCCCGCAGGGCGGGGCGGCTCGGATCCATCGCCTCGGCGAAGGCGCGCTCGGCCTCGGCCTCCCGCTGGTAGCTGAGCGCCAGGATCCCGTCCAGCAGCCGGTGGTAGGCCAGGTCAGAGCCGGCGAAGCGGCGGTCCACCAGGCGGAAGGCGCCGTCGGTCCAGCGATAGCGGTCGGTCCGGGCCCGCTGGGCCAGGCCGGCGCCTGCCGAGCCGACGGTGCCGCCGGTCAGGAGCAGGTCGCCGCCCGCCACCTGGAGTCGGGCGAAGGAGGTCTCCATCTCCCCGCCGGGCAGGTCGGTCACCCGGCCCGGCTCCCAGTGGGAGACGATCACCCGGGTGGTGGGTGTGTGAGCCCCGGCCTGGGTGCTGGACCAGATGAGTTCGGGCCCCTGGGCCGGCGCCAGGTCGGCCACGCCGAAGAGCCGGACGCCGGGCAGGACCGTCTCCGACCGGTCGATGGCCGGGGCGCCGTCCCGCCGGTGGATCACGAAGAGAGCGCCCGATCCGGTCAGGCCGCCCCCGCCGTTCAGGGCGGTGACCACCTCGGCCGTGCCATCCCCGTCCAAATCGGCCTCCACCAGCCGGACGTACTCATCCAGCGGCCGGAGCCCCCAGTGGTCGTACAGCCGGTTCAGCCGGTCGGCGATGGACCCGTCCCCCCGGGAGAGGTAGCGGAGGAGCCCCTGCTCCAGCTCGGGCAGGCTGAGCTCGTAGGGGGAGTCCACCGCCATCAGGTCCGGTCCCGGGGGCAGCGGCGCCGGGGCCGGCTGCTCCACCGCCGGGGGCGGGGCCGGGGTCGGCTGGGGCGCCGGCTCGGGCGCCGGGCCCTTCGCCCGGGAGCAGGCGGTCAGCAGGAGCAGCAGAAGCAGCATCCAGGCTGCGGGTTTGCGCATGCGATCATCCCTTCCTGCGGGCGGGGGGCAGCACGCCCTGCACCTGTAAGACGGGGCCGGCGCAGCCGGGGTTCCGTCACCCCCGGACGTAGACCAGGGCGCGCATCCCGTCGCCCAGCCACTCCTCCATCAGCTCGGAGAGGGTCCGGATCTGGCGGGGCGCAAACCAGGACTGGGCATCCTTGTTCAGCACCAGCCCCTCCCCCAGGTAGTAGGCCGCATGCTGGGGGCGCTTCAGCTTGTCGACGAAGAGGAGGACGGAGCCCGCCGGCATCGACGGGTCGGCGGGGTAGGCGCTCACCGCATAGCCCCGCTCGGCCAGCCCCCGCAGGAAGGGCTCGGGGTGAAGCCAGTGGCCGGCGATGGAGAGCGCCCGGCTGACGCAGCGGGTGGCGGCGGCCAGGGTGGCGGCGTAGCAGTTCGGACCGCTGACCGGGGCGAAGGTGCCGGCCAGGTGGCGGATCTGCGGCCCGTGAAGCCGGTCGATCCACTCCCACTGATCGGGGGAGAGGTCGCCGGAAAGGCAGGAGTTCCGTCCCTCGCTGACAAAGTGGAGCAGCCAGCGGCGCCGCTCCTCCGGGGAGAGCGCCCACCAGGCGTCCCAGCGGAGGCCGAAGAAGCCGCCGGCGGCGTTGACAAAGCGATCCCGCCCGGAGAAGGGCAGGCTCGCCCCCACCTTCCGGAGCCACCCATCCGGGTAGATCTGGCCCCGGCCCCGCTCCAGCTGCAGCGCCATCAGCGCCAACCGGGCCTCCTCCGACAGCTCCCCGATCTCGGCGGGGGTGAGGAAGAGCACCTCCAGCCCCTGCCGGTTCATCCGGTAGAGGTCGTAGCTGTCGAAGAGGTCGAGGGGCGCCATCACGTGGTTCTCCCGGAACTCGGCCGCCGTGAGGATCAGGCTGCCGGGGGGCAGCCACCGGCGCTCCTCGGCGGTGATGAAGATCGGCTCCCGCTCGGCGACCATCCGCCGCTCCCAGGAGGCGATGATGGCCTCGGTGATCCGGCATCCCAATATGTTCATGGGGTTTCGCTCCTGTTGTATAGACCTGTCAGGGATAGGACGTTGCCGCGGTCGATTCTGTTCAGGGGAAGGCTTGCATCCCGCGATTTCCCCAGATGGTTGAGCCTTTCGTAAAGCTTGTGCGGTAAGGTGGTCACATGGAACGTGTACTGATTGTGGAAGATGATGTGGCGCTGGCCAACCTGATGGCGCTCTACCTGCGGGAGGCCGGGTTCCTGGTCGAGGTGGCCCACAGCGGGCTGAAGGGCGTGAGCCGGGCGGCGGAGTGGTCGCCCCATCTGATCCTGCTGGATCTGATGCTGCCGGAGATCGATGGCTGGGAGGTCTGCCGTCGCATCCGGCGCTCAAGCCGGGCCCCGATCCTGATGGTGACCGCCCTCGGCGAGGAGGAGGACCGGGTCCGGGGCTTCGAGGAGGGGGCTGATGACTACGTGGTCAAGCCCTTCCTTCCCCGCGAGCTGGTGGCCCGGGTGAAGGCCTTGATCCGGCGGGCGAAGGAACCGTCGATCACCCAGGGGCGGGAGCGGGTGGAGTACCCCGGCCTGGTGGTTGACCGGGAGCGCTTCACCCTGCACGTGCTGGGGGAGCGGGTCGACCTGACCCCCAAGGAGTTTGAGATCCTCTGGCTGCTGGCCTACAACCCCGGGCGGGTCTTCCCCCGGGAGCAGCTGATCGAGAAGGTCTGGGGCTTTGAGAGCGGCGACGCCCGCACCCTGGAGGTCCACGTCTCCCGGCTCCGGGAGAAGCTGGGCCCCGCCAAAGGGGCGATTCGGACGGTCTGGGGCGTCGGCTACAAGTTTGAGGCGGTGAAGCTATGAGGCTCTTTCACCGGCTCTTTGCCACCCACCTGCTGATCGCCGTCCTGGCGGTGGTGATCAGCTCGGGCTACACCGGCTACAAGGTCTTCACGGTCTTCCGGCAGGCGCTCTCGGAGCAGCTGCTGGACTACGGCCAGGTGCTGGCGGGGCTGCTGGCAGGCCGGGACTTCAACAGCCCCGAACTCCGGCAGCTGCAGGCCACCCTGGACGCGGTGGAGCGGGGGCAGTCGGCCCACATCTGGCTGGTGGACCGGGAGGGGCTGATCCGGATGGCCTCGGCCTCCGCCCAGCCATCCCGGGGACAGCGGGTGCCGCCGGAGACGGTCCGGGAGGTGTTGAAGGGCGAGCCGGTGCTGCTGGGGCCCCAGCGCCCGTTCCCCGGTGCCAGGTCCTCCCGGTGGCCGGATTCGAGGCCCTTTGGGATCCGGGCGCGGCCCACGGTGGCCGTCCCGGTGATGAGGGAGGGCGAGGTCCAGGGCGCCGTCTTCCTGGTGCCCACGGCGCTGGGGAGCCGGGACCGGGTGCACGATGCGGAGCCGCTGCTCTTCTTCCTGACCGGCTCGGCGCTGGCCGCCCTGGTGGCGGCGGGCGTGGCCTACTATATCTCCCAGCGGATCGCCCGGCCGATCTCCCTGGTGGGGGCGGCGGGCAGGCGGGTGGCCAAGGGCGACTTCACCGCCCGGGTGGAATGGAACTCCCGGGATGAGATGGGCGACCTGGCCGCCGACTTCAACGAGATGGCGGCGGAGTTGGGGCGGCTGGAGGCGGCCCGCAAGGAGCTGATGGCCCACGTCTCCCACGAGCTGAAGGGGCCGCTGGCCCGGGTGGCGGGCTACATGGAGGCGGTCCACGACGGCATCGGCGGCGAGGAGGGGCGCCGGGAGCACCTGGCGGTGGTCCGGCAGGAGGTGGCCCGGCTGACCCGGCTGGTCAACGACCTGCTGGACATCTCCCGGCTGGAGGCGGGGCGGCTGAAGCTGCACCTGATCCCCTGCGACCTCTCCCCCTACCTCCACCGCGCCGCCTCGGTCTTCCAGCCGGTGGCCGCCGCCGCCGGAGTTGACCTGGCGGTGCGGATCCCCCCCGGCCTGCCCTTCGTGGAGTGCGAGCCGGAGCGGGTGGAGCAGGTGCTGGTCAACCTGCTGCAGAACGCCCTGGCCCACACCCCGCCCGGCGGTCGGGTGGCGGTGGAGGCCCGGGAAGAGGGGGGGCACCTGGCGGTCGAGGTCACCGACACCGGCTCCGGCATCCCGCCGGAGGAGCTGCCCCAGATCTGGGATCGCTTCCACAAGGTCGACCCGGCGCGCACCCCCGACAAGAGCGGCTCCGGCCTGGGGCTGACCATCGTCAAGCAGCTGGTCGAGCTGCAGGGCGGCTCGGTCTGGGTGGAGTCGACGGTCGGAGAGGGTTCACGCTTCAGCTTCCGGCTCCCGATTGCGGTTCCTGACACCGAGTCCTCTGGAGGGAACAGGCGGATATGAACAGGAAGGTCATTGCGGCCGTTGTCGCCCTGGCGCTCCTCGGCACCGGCGGCTGGTGGTTTCTGTCCCGCAGGGCGAGCCAGGCGGCGGGCGACGGCGTCCGGTACGTGCAGGAGCCGGTCCGCCGGGGCGCGGTCCGCGCCCAGGTGAGCGGCAACGGCCCGGTCCGGTCGGTCAACGGCGTCACCGTGCGGGCCAACCAGTCGGGCACCGTGGTCGAGATCCTGGCCCGGGAGGGCGACAGGGTGGAGGCGGGCCAGACGATCATCGTGCTGGAGAACAAGTCGCTGGCGGCCAGCCTGGCCCAGGCCCAGCTGGATGTGCACAGCGCCCGCACCAACCTGGAGAACCTGACCCATCCGCAGGCGACGGCGGTCCGTGCCCAGGAGCTGAAGGTGGAGAACGCCAGGCTCACCCTGGAGCAGCGGCAGGAGGAGGTGGCCAACCTGGCGGTGACCGCCCCCATCTCCGGGGTGGTGGCCTCGGTGGGGGTCACCGCGGGCGGGAGCGTCAACAGCAACGCCCTCCTCCTCACCCTCTACGACGAGAGCAGCCCGACCCTGGTGGTGCAGCTGCCCCAGGAGAGCGTGGGCCACCTCTCCCCGGGCGACCCGGCGAGCGTCACCCTGACCGGCTTCGGGAGCCTGCAGGGCACCGTCGCCCGCCGCGGCGGCACGGCCACCCCCCTCGCCGGCAACCGGAGTGCCAACCTGCCGGTCTACATCGACCTGCCGCCGGTCAGCGGCATCCGCCCCGGCATGGTGGGGCAGGTGGCGATCGAACGGCCCGGCCTCTCCTACCGGATCGAGGCCAGCGGCACCATCGAGAACGACGCCGAGGAGGTCCGGGCAAAGGTCTCCGGCACGGTGGAGGCGATCCACGCCGCCGAGGGCCAATCGGTGACCGCCGGCCAGCTGCTGCTCACCATCGAGAACGACTCGCTCCGCTACCAGCTGCAGCAGGCGGAGAACGAGCTGAAGAGCCAGGAGGAGAGCCTGGCGAGGCTGCTGGACCCCGCCCTCGATCCCGGCGGGCAACTGATCACCTACCAGCAGCGGCTGGCTCAGGCGCAGCTGACCCTGGCGCAGCGGCAGAGCGATCTGGAGGACCTGCAGGTGAAGGCGCCGGTCAGCGGCACCCTCTCCTCCCTAGCGGTCGGCCCGGGGGACCGGGTCTCCGGCAGCACCGATCTCTTCCGGGTGGCCGACTATGGGTCGATGGAGGTCACCATCTCGGTCGACGAGCTGGATGTGGCCCGGATCAAGCCCGGCCAGCCGGCGGAGATCACCCTGGACGCCCTGCCCGGCGAGAGCTACCGGGGGCGGGTGACCAAGGTGAACCCGGAGGGCGTCTTCCGGAACGACATCGCCACCTTTGACGTGACGGTGGCCGTCGACCAGGCCGAGGGGCTGATGGCCGGGATGAACGCCTCGGTCAGCATCGTGGTGGAGGAGCGGCAGGATGTGCTCCACGTCCCGGTGGCCGCCGTGCGGATCCTGCGGGGCCAGGCGAGCGTCCAGGTGCTGGAGGGCGGAGTGCCGGTGACCAGGCCGGTCCAGATCGGGATCCGGACCAACGACCGGTACGAGATCCTCAGCGGCCTGAAGGAGGGGGATCAGGTGATCACCGCCGTCATCCGGCCGCAGTCCGGCGGGTTGGGGGGTCCCTTCGGGGGCAGCCGGCCGGGCCAGCAGCAGGGGGGCAGCTCCTTCGGCCCTCCGCCCGCCGCCACCCCCTCCCCCGCCGGCGGTCAGCCTCCTCTGAGGGGGAGCCGCCCATGATCCGGATCGAGCAGATGACCAAGGTCTACGGCTCGGGGGAGACCGCGGTCCACGCCCTGGCCGGCATCGACCTGCAGGTGGATGAGGGCGAGATGGTGGCGATCATGGGCCCCTCGGGCTCGGGCAAGTCGACCCTGATGAACATGATCGGCTGCCTGGACCGGCCCACCGCCGGCCGCTACTACCTGGCGGGCAAGGAGGTCGCCCACATCGACGACAACCAGCGGGCCGAGGTGCGCAACCAGCACATCGGGTTCGTCTTTCAGGCCTTCAACCTGCTGCCCAAGCTGACGGCGCTGCAGAACGTGGAGACCCCGCTGATCTACCGGGGAATGCCGGGCAGGCAGCGGCGGGAGCTGGCCCAGACCGCCCTGGAGCGGGTGGGGCTGGGGGGCCGGGGGCACCACCGCCCCTCGCAGCTCTCGGGGGGTCAGCAGCAGCGGGTGGCCATCGCCCGGGCGATCGCCGCCCAGCCGTCGATCCTGCTGGCCGACGAGCCCACCGGGGCGCTGGACAGCCGGACCGGCCAGGAGGTGCTGGCCCTCTTCCAGGAGCTGAACCAGGAGGGGCGGACGGTGGTGCTGGTCACCCACGATGAGCGGGTGGCGGCCCACTGCAAGCGGGTGATCCGGCTGATGGACGGCCTGGTGCTCAGCGACGAGCCCAACCCGCACCCGCTGGACGCCCGGGATGAGCTGACCAAGCTGACCGCCTCCGTGAAGGAGGTGGGCCGCCCGTGATGTTCGTGCTGATGGAGTCGCTGCGGACCGCCTGGCTGGGCATCACCGGCAACAAGCTCCGCTCGATCCTGACCATGCTGGGGATCATCATCGGCGTCTCCGCCGTGATCGCCCTGGTCTCGGTGGGGCAGGGGGCCCAGCAATCCACCACCGAGTCGATCCAGACCCTGGGCTCCAACCTGATCACCGTCACCGCCCGGGGCGCAAACCGGCGGCTGGAGGAGAAGGACCTGGCGGAAATCCGGGCCCGGATCCCCGGGATCGCCGCCCTGCTGCCCGGGGTGAACGCCAGCCAGCAGACGGTCAAGTCGGAGAGCGCCTCCTACGAGGTGGATATCGAGGGGACCGGCGCCGACTACCCCTTCGTGCGGGAGCGGAACATGCTGGCCGGCGCCTTCTTCACCGAGCAGGACGTCTCCACCCGCCGCCGGGTGGCGGTGCTGGGCACCGAGACGGCCGCCCAGCTCTTCGGGGAAGGGGTGCTCCCGATCGGCGAGACAATCCGCTTCCTGGGCCAGTCCTGGACGGTGATCGGGGTGGCCGAGCCCAAGGGGACCGGCTTCGGCGGACAGAACCAGGATGACCGGATCTTCGTGCCGTACACCACCCTGGCCCGGGCCCTGGGGCTGAACCGGATCCAGTCGCTGACCGTCAAGGCGGAGAGCGGCGAGGACTCGCCGGTGGTGGCCCAGATGCTGACCGACTTCTACGTGGAGAAGTTCCGGGCCGAGGAGTCGGTCCGGGTGCTGAGCCAGGATCAGCTGCTGGATACCGTCAACCAGGTGACCGGCATCTTCACGCTGCTGCTGGGGGCGATCGCCTCGATCTCGCTGCTGGTGGGCGGGATCGGGATCATGAACATCATGCTGGTCTCGGTCTCGGAGCGGACCCGGGAGATCGGCATCCGCAAGGCGATCGGGGCGAAGAAGCGGGATGTGCTGCTCCAGTTCCTGATCGAGGCGCTAATCCTCTCGCTCTCGGGCGGCATCGTGGGCATGGGGCTGGGCTATGCCGGCGCCCTGGGCATCGCCCGGGCGCTGGACTTCTCCGCCGTGATCACCGCCGACTCGGTGATCCTGGCCTTCAGCTTCTCCGCCGGGGTGGGTGTGCTCTTCGGCTTCTACCCCGCCTACCGGGCCTCCAACCTGGACCCCATCGAGGCGCTGCGGCGCGACTAAGGAGTGGGTTCGCGATGAGAAAGGGAGTTCTGACCGCCCTCCTGGCGGGGGCCGTGCTGCTGCTGGCCGCCGCCCTGAGCTGGCCGGCGCCGACCCAGGCCGCCACCCTCTCGGGCGGGAGTTACACCTACGTGATCGACGGCGAGGAGGTCGCCTTCACCTATGACCCGATCGTCAAGAAGGAGGGCGTCCTGCTGCCGCTGGAGCTGTTCACCCACCTGGGCGCTTCGGTGGAGGGCGCCCTGGAGCGAACCGTCAGCCTGAAGTTCGGCCCCGTTCCGGCCCAGGTCACCCTCGGGCGGCGGGCCGCCACGCTGGACGGGGAGGCGGTGCAGCTCTCGGTCGCCCCTGTCCGCCTGAGCGGGCGGCTCTTCCTCCCCGCCGACCTGCTGGAGGGCTTTGGCCTCTCCTTCGAGCAGGAGGGGAACTACGTCACCATCAGCCGGTACGTCTCGGCCATGCCCGCCCTGACCAGGCTTACGGAGGGTGCGTGGCGGTCGCTGCTGACGGGCCGGGCGGTGAGCGGCTCGGTCAAGGCCGACTCGGGCATCTACCTGGAGGCCCGGTTCACCCTGCTGAACCAGGCGATGCTGACGGATCAGAACCTGGCGGTGGCCTACGGCACCCGGGCGCGGCTGCTGGGGCTGCTGGAGACCCACAGCCTGCTGCTGGTGGAGCTCTCCAACCGGTCGCTCAAGTCGGGGGCGCTGGCCACGGCGGGCATCTACCTGGTGGATCAGCACCGGAACCAGTACGAGGTGGCCGAGGTCGTCGACCTGGGGGATGGGATGGTCAGCGCCAGGCTGGCCCCCGGGGCCGACCGGATGGGCGTGCTGCTGCTGCCCCGGCTGGCGGAGGGGGCCGGACCGGTCAAGCTCTACTACGAGCCGAACGGGGCGTTCCTCGGCCAGTTTGTCAGCGGCAGGTAGAGCAGGGCGCAGGCCGTTACGCCTGCGCCCTCAGGACCGCCTTGTCGCCCTCCTGCCAGGGCACGCTGACGCTGGAGAAGCCGGCCTGCTCCAGCAGGCGCCGCTGCGTCTCCAGGGTGAACGGGATGTCGACGTGGTAGAGGGCCCCAGCCCCCGGCTCCACCTGGCTCAGGAGGCTGGCCCGGCGCTGGAGGAACTGAGCCTCCTCCTCGGGTCCGACATACCAGTCGCCCTCCACGTAGAGGCCGCCCGGGCGGAGTGCGGCCCGGATCCGGGCGTAGAGGCTGCGCTTCACCTCGTAGGGAAAGTGGTGCATGGTCATGGAGGCCACGGCGAAGTCAAAGCGGCAGGCCGGCAGGGGCAGATCAAGGTAGGAGCCCTGGATCAGCGCGATCTGCTCCAGGTGGGGCGCAAAGCGCTCCGCCAGCCGGTCCAGCATCCCCCGGGAGAGATCGATGCAGGTGAAGGAGGCCCGAGGGGCGCGCGGCAGGATAGCCGCGATCTCCTCACCGGTTCCAGCGCCCAGGTCCAGGATGGCCAGGGGCGCATCCCCTGCGGGGATCTGCGCTGCAATAGCCGCATAGTACCGATCGAACAGATCCCCCAGCGCCCTGCGCATGTGATCACCATACCCGCCGCTGCGGGCATCAAAGAACGCCGCCATCTCCTCGGGCTGATGGCCCTTCTCACCCATGCTCCTCGCCTCCGAACCGATGCCTTCCATGGATCAGACGGCGGCGGTCCCCGGGGGTTCCGGGAAAGATTAGGTCGAGCGATTTGGTCCGGGGAACAAAGAGCAGGGCGGAGACACCAGCTCGGGATGTCTCCGCCTTTCGTTCTCTCAGCGCTAATCCCCCACCGCCGCCTCGCCGGCCAGCCGCTCCATGTACTCCCGGTCCTCCACCCGCATCAGGGTCGGGTTGAAGAGCATCCCGACGCAGAGCAGGACGATGAGCGCACCCAGCACCGCCAGCCCGATGCCGGGGCTGGCCATGCCCACCACCAGACCGGCCACCAGCTGGCCCAGGGGCAGCAGGCCGAAGGCGACCACCCGGCGGATGGCGAAGACCCGGCCCTGCATCTCCCGGGGGACCTGGCTCTGCCAGATGGCGTGAGAGTGGGTGGTGGAGAAGGGCACGGCAAACTGCCAGAGGAAGATCGCCCCCATCGCCATGGAGAGGTGGCTGGAGAAGCCGAGCCAGATCTGCATCAGCCCGGTGGCGGCCAGCGAGAGCATCAGCACCATGATCCGGTTCCGCTTGGCGCCGCCCCAGAGGCTGATCAGCAGGCCGCCGGCCAGACCCCCGGCCGTCATCGCCATGTTCATGGCGGCCAGCGCCGCCTCGTAGCTCATGGAGCGCAGCGCCCAGTCGGCCGCCAGCTGGACCTTGACCAGGACCGGCAGGAAGACGCCCATCTTGGTCAGGATGTTCCAGATAGCCACGGTGAGCAGGAGCAGGAGCAGCGGGCGCCGCCGCCAGATGTAGACCGCCCCGAAGCGGACGTCGGACCAGATCGAGGGCTTCTTCGCCCCGCCCTGCGCCAGATCGGCCCGCTTGGGGGAGGGGATGGTCAGGAAGGCCAGCACGGTGGCGGCCAGGAAGAAGGTGGCGGTGTCAATGGCCATCACCAGGGCGGTTCCGTTGCTGATCCCCGCCAGGAGGTTGCCCAGGCCGCCCGGCAGAGCCCCCTGCTGCGCCAGGACCGGCAGGGCGATCAGCGCTGCAGCCGCTGCGGGGGAGAGGAACTCGCCCAGGGAGTAGGCGGTCTCCATCATCCCGTTGGCGCGGGGCAGCTGCTCGTCGGAGACCAGCATCGCGTAGGAGGTGTCGAAGGCGACCCGGTGAAAGGCGTAGGAGACGGAGAGGCCGGAGAGAAGCATCAGCATCAGCCAGATCTGCATCTGCCCGGACAGAATCAGGTAGGTGGTGAGCGCCATGATCGTCCCGCTCACCAGATCCATGGTCAGCATGATCCGCTTCCGGTCCAGCCGGTCTGCCATGGCCCCGGCGATCGGGGTGATCAGGGTGGCGGGGAACCCGATGGCCAGTCCTGTGGCGGCCAGGGCCCAGCCAAGCTGCGGCTGCTGCTCCGGAAGGGGGTAGACCTCCTGCACCAGCCAGATGTTAAGGGCGAAGAAGGTTAAGAGGGTACCGAAGGAGGAGACCGACTGGGAAGCCCACAGGGCGATAAAGGTTCGAAATCCATGTGGCGGAGCCGTGTAAGACATGTAATTAATACCCCTTGTGCGAAGAATTGATCTAGTGTTTCTGTACAGGTTACTATTCTCCTGCTGAAATAAAGAAGAACCGCGGCATATTTTTGCCGCGGTCCTTCGGTTTATGGTCGTGAACTAGAAGATCAGCAGGCCCAGGGCGATGATGGCGCCCGACCAGAGCAGGGTCATCATGCAGTAGCCCATGATGTCCTTCACCTGCAGCTTGGCGATACCCAGCAGGGGCAGCGCCCAGAAGGGCTGGAGCATGTTGGTCCAGGAGTCGCCGTAAGCGATGGACATGGCCACCTTGGCCGGGTCGACGCCCAGCTCGATGGCGGCGGGGATGTTGATCGGCCCCTGCACCGCCCACTGGCCGCCGCCCGAGGGGATGAACATGTTGATGATGCCGCCCGCCAGGAAGGTCATCAGCGGGAAGGTCTTGGCGGTGGCGATGGAGATGAAGCCCTTGGCGATCACCGCCGCCAGGCCGGAGGAGACCATGATGCCCTGGATGCCGCCGTAGAGCGGGAACTGCAGAGCGATGCCGCCGGCGCCCTTGATCGCCTCGTTGACCGCCCGGACATAGTTGATCGGGGTCTGGTGGAAGATGATGCCGAGGATCAGGAAGAGGCCGATCACCACGTTCAGGTTCAGGTCGAAGCCCTTGTCCATGAAGTGCTTGACCAGCCAGATCACGCCCATGAGCGCAAAGAGGGCGTTGATGACCACGCTGTTCTCCAGCATGGTAGCCGGGGTCTTCTCGGCGGCCGCTGCCACCTGGGGCTCCTCCTTGATCAGGGCGGGGTCGATCACCAGCAGCTCGCTCTCATCCTTGGACTTGGCGATGAAGTAAAAGAGGAGCGGCAGGGTGAGGGTGACGGTGGCGACGATGATCAGGTTCCAGTAGGAGAAGGTGGTGGCGGTGATGGGGATGATGCCGGTCAGCTTCTCGACGATGTGCCCCTTGGTGGCCACCGCCAGCGGAATCGAACCGGAGATGCCGCCATGCCACATGACGAAGCCGGAGTAGCCGGCCGCCACCAGCATCGGGTAGTCGACCTTGCGGCCGGACTTGGCCACCTCACGGGCCAGCAGGGCGGCGACGACCAGGCCGAAGCCCCAGTTGAGGAAGTTGGCGATGCCGGCCACGAAGACCACCAGCATGACCGCCTGGACGTTGTTCTGGGGAATCCGGGCCAGGGCCTGGAGCACCTTCTTGACCGGGGCGCTGGAGGCGAGGGCGTGACCGGTGACCAGGATCAGGGCCATCTGCATCGAGAAGGCGAGCAGGCCCCAGAGGCCGTTGCCCCAGAACTGGATCAGCTGGATCGGGCCCTTGTCGGTCCAGATCAGTGCGGCGACGAAGGCGACAAAGGTGAGGATGATGGCGAACAGGTAGGCATCGGGCAGGTAGCGCTGGGCGATGTTGACAAAGAAGCGGGTAAGGCGGCTGAACAAGGGGCGTCATCTCCTTTGCGGGATAGTTTGTGGACCTGATCCCCCGGAGCCTGACCAGCCCTCCTCCCCTGGGAGGAGGGCTGGTCCTCGACACTAACGCTCCACGATCGCCGAAACACCCATTCCGCCACCCACGCAGAGGGTCGCCAGACCCCGAGTGGAGTTCCGCCGCGCCATTTCGTAGAGCAGGGTGACGAGAATGCGAGCACCGCTGGCGCCGATGGGATGGCCCAGCGCGATAGCTCCACCGTTGACGTTGACCTTGGCGGGATCCCAGCCCAGCGCCTTGCCCACGGAGAGGGCCTGGGCGGCAAAGGCCTCGTTCGCCTCGATCAGATCGATGTCGGCGAGCGAGAGGCCCGCCTTCTCCAGCGCCTTCTGGGTCGCCGGAACGGGACCGATGCCCATGATGTGCGGGGCGACGCCGGCGGTGCCCCAGCCGACCAGCCGGGCCAGCGGACGGATGCCCAGCTGGGCGGCCCGCTCCGCCGACATGATGACGAGGGCGGCAGCGCCGTCGTTGATGCCGGAGGCGTTGCCGGCGGTGACGGTGCCATCCTTCTTGAAGGCCGGCTTCAGGGCGGCCAGCTTCTCCACGGTGGTGCCGGCCCGCGGGTACTCGTCGCGGGCGAACATGACCGGGTCGCCCTTCTTCTGCGGGATCGGCACGGGGACGGTCTCGGCATCGAAGAGGCCGGACTCCACCGCGGCGACAGCCTTCTGCTGCGAGGCGGCGGCGAACTCATCCTGCTCCTGCCGGGTGATGCCGTACATCTCCGCCAGGTTCTCGGCGGTGATGCCCATGTGGTACTTGTGGAAGGCGTCCATCAGACCGTCGAGGATCATGGAGTCGACGATCTCGCCGTTGCCCATCCGGTAGCCGGTCCGGGCCTTCGGGAGCAGGTAGGGGGCGTTGGACATCGACTCCATGCCGCCGGCCACCACGATCTCGGCGTCGCCTGCGATGATGGTCTGAGCGGCCTGGATCACGGCCTTCAGGCCCGAGCCGCAGAGGATGTTGACGGTGGTAGCGGGAGCGGTCTCGGGGATGCCGGCATTCATGGCGGCCTGGCGGGCGGGGCCCTGGCTCTGCCCGGCCTGGAGGATGCAGCCCATGTAGACCTCGTCGACCTGCTCCGGCCGGATGCCGGCCCGCTCCAGGGCGGCCTTGATCGCAATGGTGCCGAGCTCATGCGCCTGGAACGGGGCCAGGGAGCCACCGAAGCTGCCGATGGGGGTGCGTGCGGCGGAGGCGATCACGATCTCTTTCACGCAGTTCTCATCTCCTTGTACGTGGTTCGGGAGGGTTGCGTGGGGTACCGGAATCAGGCGGTCATCTCCTTCAGATCGGGGGCGATGATCAGACGGCCTGCGGTGGCCGCCTTCACCTCCTCGACGGTGACGCCGGGGGCGATCTCCTTCATCATGAAGCCTTCGGGGGTGATCTCGAAGTAACCCATATCGGTCACGACCACATGGACCACCCGCTGCGCGGTGAGGGGAAGGGTGCAGCGCTCCAACAGCTTGGGGGCACCGTCCTTGGTGACATGATCGGTGGCCACGTAGACCTTCTTGGCGCCGACCAGCAGGTCCATGGCGCCGCCCATCCCGGGAACCATCTTGCCGGGGACCATCCAGTTGGCGATGGAGCCGGTCTGGTCGACCTCGAGGGTGCCCAGCACGGTGGCGTCCACATGGCCGCCCCGGATGATGGCGAAGGAGGTGCAGGAGTCGAAGAAGCAGCCGCCGGGCACGATGCCCACTGGCTGGCCGCCGGCGTTGACCAGGTCGGGGTCGATCAGGGCGGGGTCGCTGGGGGCGGCGGTCAGGCCGATGAAGCCGTTCTCGGACTGGAGCAGCACCTGGACGCCGGCGGGGATGTGGTTGGCGACCTGGGTGGGCATACCGATGCCCAGGTTGACCACCATGCCATCCTTGAAGTCCTTGGCGATGCGCTTGACGATCAGTTCACGACGGGCCTTGCTATCCATCTCGGCGCACCTCCTAGAGCTTGACGATGTGGTCGACCAGGACGCCGGGGGTCATCACCAGGTCGGGGTCGATCTGCCCCGCCTCCACCACCTCGCGCACCAGGGCGATGGTGGTCTGGGCGGCCATGGCCATCGGGGGGTTGAAGTTGCGGATGGAGCGGCGGTAGACCAGGTTCCCCATGGTGTCCGCCTGGTGGGCGAAGATCAGGGCCACATCAGCCTTCAGCGGGAGCTCCAGCAGGTAGACCTTGCCGTCGATCTCCAGCTTCTGCTTCCCCTCTTCGACAACGGTGCCCACGCCGGTCGGGGTCAGGAATCCGCCGATACCGGCACCGCCGCAGCGGATCCGCTCGGCCAGGGTCCCCTGCGGGACCAGCTCCACCTCCATCTCACCGGTGGTCATCAGCCGGCCCGCCTCGGGGTTGAGCCCGATGTGGGAGGCGATCAGCCGCTTGACCTGCCGCCGGGCGATCAGCTTGCCGACCCCGCGGTCGGGGAAGCCGGCATCGTTGCAGATGATGGTGAGATCCTTCACGCCCTTCTCCGCCAGGGCGTCCATAAAGAGTTCAGGAGTGCCGACGGCCATAAAGCCGCCGACCATCACGGTCATCCCGTCCTGAACCAGGCTCATCGCCCGCTCCAGACTTGTCACCTTATTCATAGGGCTTGGTCCTCCTGTCCGGGGTGATCAGGGTAGTGGCTAGGAAGCCATACAGGTGTTACTGCAAGGTTTGTGCCAATCGTATCAAGCCCGGAACAAGGCGGTTTGCGGGTCACCGGTGCGAAGCAGGTTTCGCACCGGGCGCGAAGGGGGATTCACGGGTGGGGCATATGACATAGCCACGGATTACACGGATTCCCCTGAAAATGACGGCCACGGATTACACGGATTACACGGATGAAGACAGAACGTGGACAATGATGGGGTTCGTACCTTTTCATGGGTGGTGCTGGTGCGAAGCACCGCACCATGGTGGTTACACGGATAATACACAGAACATGATAATACATTTTCGGTGTTGGTGCGAAGTACCACACTGCCCGAAAAATCCGTGCCACCGATGAAGGGGCATCCATGCATAACCACCGTGGTGCGGTGCTTCGCACCAGCACCCCTGATGAAAAGGGAACGAACCCCATCATTGTAAGTTTTCATGTCATCATCCGTGTAATCCGTGTAATCCGTGGCCTTCATGTTTAGGGCCCCATCTCCTTCAGCTTGAGCTGCAAGGCGCGGCGGCTGATGCCTAACAGGCGGGCGGCCTTGGTGCGGTTGCCGTCGACCTCCCGCAGGACGGCCAGGATCCGCTCCTGCTCGTAGTCGGCCTTGAGGGAGCGGACCTCGTCTTTCAGGGATACGGCGGGGGCGCTCTCCCGGGCCGGGGTCAGGAACTCGGGGAGGTGCTCGGTGCCCACCCGGCCGCCGTCCCAGAGGACGGCCACCTGCTCCATCAGGTTCCGCAGCTCCCGGACGTTGCCGGGCCAGCGGTAGGCCTGGAGCGCCTGAAGCGCCTGGTCGGTGAAGCCGCTGAACTCCTTTCCCTGCTGCTCGGCGAAGGACTTCAGCAGCTGGTTGGCCAGTAGGGCGATGTCGCCCTGGCGCTCCCGCAGCGGGGGGAGGCTGATCGGCACCACGGCCAGGCGGAAGTAGAGATCCTCCCGGAAACCGCCCTGGCGGACCAGGTCCCGCAGGTCCTGGTGGGTGGCGGCCAGCACCCGGAGGTTGACGGGGATGGGGCGGGTGGATCCCAGGGGCTCCACCTGGCGGCTCTCCAGCACCCGGAGGAGCTTTGCCTGCAGGGCGAGGGGCATGTCGCCGATCTCGTCCAGCAGGAGGGTGCCGCCGTCGGCCAGCTCGAAGCGGCCCGGCTTGCGGGCCTGGGCGCCGGTGAAGGCGCCCTTCTCGTGGCCGAACAGCTCCGACTCCAGCAGGTTCTCGGGCAGGGCGGCGCAGTTGACGGCCACGAAGGGCTTGGCGGCACGTGGGCTGGCGGCGTGGATCGCCCGGGCCACCAGCTCCTTGCCGGTGCCGGTCTCGCCGAGGATCAGGACGGAGGCGTCGGCGGGGGCCACCCGCTCGATCTTGCGGAAGACCTCCAGCATGGCGGGCGACTCGCCCAGCAGCCCCGGCGGGCGGCGGACCGCCTGCTCGCTGGGCGCCGGCGGGAGGGCGGCCTCCATCACCCTGCGGACCTCCTCCAGGTCGAAGGGCTTGATCACATAGTCCTGGGCGCCGTTCTTGATCGCCTCCACCGCCGTCTTGACGGTGGCGTAGGCGGTCATCATCACCACGGGCATGTTGGGGTACCGCCGCTTGATCTCCTTGAGGGCGGTCAGCCCGTCCATGCCGGGCATCATCAGATCGAGCATCACCAGGTCGACCGGACCGGCTGTCAGCAGGTCCAGCGCCTCCATCCCGCTATGGGCCTTCAGGACCCGGAAGTCCCGGCCGAAGGACTGCTCGAAGAGCCAGGCCATGTTCGGTTCGTCATCGACCACCAGAAGCCGTCGAGTGGGCATGCGATCCCTCCTCTCCCGAGAGATGTGGCCGGTTGGCCACCGGCAGCAGCACGGTGAAGCAGGTCCCCTCGCCGGGGGTGGAGTCCACCTCGATGTACCCCCGATGAGCGTCGATGATGCGCTGGACCACGGGGAGCCCGAGGCCGGTGCCGCCCGACTTGGTGGAGTAGAAGACCTCCCAGATCTTGGCCAGCGCCTCCGGGGGAATCCCTACCCCCTCATCGGTGATCGAGATCCGCACGCTGCGGCTGCCCGGGGGTTGGTCGGTCCGGATAGTCAGGTCGCCGCCCCCCGCCTCCATCGCCTGGATGCCGTTCATCATCAGGTTGAGCAGCGCCTGCTTCAGGTGCTCGCCGTCGCCGAAGACCTTGGGCGAGCCGGGGGCCAGGTCGAGCACCACCGTCACATCCCGCTTCTTGGCGTACCAGTCGAGGAACTCCACCGCCTGCCGGATCAGGTCGTTCAGGTCGAGCAGGGAGCGCTCCGGCTCGGAGTAGCGGGCGAAGCCCAGCAGCCCCTGGATGATCCGGTTGACCCGGGCCAGCTCCTTCCCGGCGATCCGGGAGAGGGCGTTGAGGAACTCCGCATCGCCCACCCGGTCGGGGATCAGCTGGATGGAGCCCGCCACCACGGTGAGCGGGTTGCGGATCTCGTGGGCGATGGAGGTGGCCAGCTCCCCCGCCAGCGCCAGCCGTTCGGCCCGCTCGAAGTAGCCCCCCTCCCGCCGGGCCCGGTCCGCCTCGTCGAAGAGGAAGAGCCGGTGGCCGGGGAGGCCGGGAAGGGCGGAGACCATCAGGTCGACCGCCGTGCTGCTCTCCCCGCGCCGGATCTGGCCGGCCACCAGCTGCTGCTCAACCGAGAGCGGATCGGGCTCCGGGCGCTCCAGCTCCAGGCCGATCGCCTCCACCACCTTGGGCCAGGGGCTGAGGAGGATGCTCTCGGCGGACTGGCCGAAGAGGCGGCCCGCCGCCTCATTGCAGAACTGGACCAGGCCGTCGCCGTCCACCACCACCACCCCGGTGCCCAGGTTGTCCAGGAAGAGCCGGACGTACCGCTCCACCTGCTGGAGCCCCTGCATCAGGGGCAGGACGGCGGACTGCTCCACCGCTCCCCGGGCGGCCGCCTGCTGCAATTGCTCCCGGATCGCCCGGGCCGAGAGGCTGGAGGCGCCGGCGAAGACCGCCAGGCCGGAGAGGCCGAAGGCAGTGGGCAGGTCGGCTGCCTGCCCGGTGCGGCCGGCGCCCGACTGGATCTGCCGGTAGATGTCCTCCACCGACTCGTTGGCGAAGGAGAAGCCGATCACCCGCCCCTCCCGGATCAGCGGGTGCATACAGTTCATGGCATCGCCCCGGACCATGGAGCCGATGGCGATGCGGACCGCACGCCGCTCCATAGCCAGCCGCCCCAGGTGGTCGGGAGGCGGGACCACACCCACCAGATAGCCGAGCTGGCTGCTGGGGGCGTAGGCGACGATCCGGTTGAGACGGGCGTCGAAGTAGCCGAGACCCACGCCCTGAAAGGCGGCGGCCAGCCGGTCGGTCAGCGGGCGGAGCTCCGCCACCAGGGCTTCGAACCGGACCTCGTCGGGGGCATCGGGGGAGAGACCGACCCGCCGGATATGCGCGTCGAAGGACTCTCCCAGCTGGTCATCCAGGACCTGGGCGAGTCCTCGCAGCTTCGCAGCCTTTTCATCCAGCAGGGCGGCCTCGGCCTTTTGCAAAATGGCGGGGCGCCACAAGTGGAATCCCTCCCTGCTCTCAGGGTAGCGTGGTGGCGGCAGCCCGGATATAGCCCGGAAGGTCCGATTAAGTCCTGGGGCCCTGTCCGCTGCGCGCCCCAGGCCGCGCGTCCAGGCGGCGTTACGAAATTCGTTCTATACCGGAAGGAAACCTTCATGGAGGCGAGGAAAAACCCCATCCCGGCGTGCGGGATGGGGCTTGACTCCGCTCGTTCACACCCCCGCAGTCATGCGGCCGTCTCCAATCCCCAGCGGCGGCGGAGCGCCCGCTCCGCCCGGGCGAAGCAGACCCGGTCCACCAGCACCCCCACCAGCAGGATCACCAGGATCACCGCCATCACCTGGGCGGCATCCCCCAGGTCCCGGCCCATGGCCAGAAGGTGGCCCAGGCCGAGGTTGAGGAAGAGCAGCTCCGCCGCCATCAGCGAGCGCCAGGCAAAGGACCAGCCCAGCCGGAGCCCGGTGAGCAGGCTGGGCAGGGCCGCCGGGATCACCACCCGGGTGTAGAGCCGCCAGCCGCGGGCGCCCATGGTGGCCGCCGCCCGCAGGTAGGAGGGCGGGATGTTCCGAATGCCCGCCTCGGTGGCCGAGGCGATGGCGAAGAGGGCGCCGGCGATGGTGACGAAGAGCAGCGCCCCCTCGTTCCAGCCCACCCAGAGGATCGCCAGCGGGTACCAGCAGATGGAGGGCATCGCCTGCAGCCCCTGGACCGCCGGGCCGATCAGCTCCGAGAGGGGGCGGGAGCGGGCCATGGCCAGCCCCAGCAGGCCCCCACCGAGGGTGGAGATCAGGAAGCCGATGCCGATGCGCTTGAGGGTTTGCAGGACCGCCACCGCCAGCTCGTCGGTGGCGATCAGCCGCCAGAGGGTGAGGCCCACATCGGTGGGCGGCGGAAAGAGGTAGGCGGGCCAGAGGCCGCTCCAGGCGATTCCCTGCCAGAGGAGGAGCAGCAGCGCTGCGGCCGCCAGTTGCCGGTGGTACCTAGCCATCGCCCAGCTCCTCCTCCACCGCCGCCTGCACATCGGCCCGCAGATCCCGCACCAGGAAGGTGCGGATCTCCAGCAGCCGGGGATCGTCAGCCTTCCGGGGGCGGGGGTGGCTGATCACCACCTCCCGCTTGATCGAGCCGGGCCGGAAGGAGAGGACCGCCACCCGGTCGCCCAGCCTGACCGCCTCGGCCACGTTGTGGGTGACAAAGATGATGGTCTTGCCGGTCCGGGCCCAGATCCGCTGCAGCTCCTCATGCATCACGTTGCGGGTCTGGGCGTCAAGGGCGGCGAAGGGCTCATCCATCAGCAGTACCTTGGGCTCCATGGCGATGGCGCGTGCGATGGCCACCCGCTGGCGCATGCCGCCGGAGAGCTCGTGGATGTACGCATCGGCGAATCTGCCCAGCCGCACCATCTCCAGTGCTTCCATGGCCCGCTCCCGCCGCTCTGCGGCCGGCAGGCCCCTCATGGAGAGGCCGAATTCGACGTTGCCCAGGGCGGTCAGCCAGGGGAAGAGCGCTCCGTCCTGGAAGACCACCACCCGGTCCGGGCCGGGGCCGGTGACCGGCTCCCCCTCCACCAGCAGTTCGCCGGCGTCGGGGGGCTCCAGCCCGGCGATGATGTTGAACAGGGTCGACTTGCCGCAGCCGGAGGGGCCGAGCAAGCAGAGGAACTCACCCTTGCGTATCTCCAGGTCGACTCGGTCCAGCACGTGGAGCTTCCCCTGCCGGGTGTGAAAGTGCTTGGAGATCGACTGGAGCGAGAGTTGGGGTCTGACCGGCTGTAAGACCGGATGTCTCATGGGACCACCTCCTCGAGCAGGCTGAGATCGAAGAGGCCGGACAGGTCCGGCTTGCGGGCACCAAGCAAGCCCAGTTGGTAGGCTCGCTGCGCCTGCTCCTCCACCGAGGCGGTCATGGGATCGCTGCGGAAATCGATCCGGCCGAAGGCTTCGGCCATCAGCCGGTCGGGCAGCGGCCTCCCCTGCAGGTCAGCCAGGGCCGCCTGCAGCCGCACGCGCGCCTGATCGGGCTGGGTCTGGATCCACCGGGTGATGGCAAGGTGCGCCTCCAGGAACCGCTTTGCCTCATCCCGGTGGACCTTCAGGAACTCGGGCCGGGCTGCCAGCACCGTAGTGGCTGCGACCCGGTCGGGCCACAGCTCCCGTTCGTCGTAGACCAGCCGTGCCCCCGCCTCCTGGATCAGCCGGCTGCCCCAGGGCTCGGCGACCCAGGCGCCGTCCAGCTGCCCCCGGGCAAAGAGGCTCAGGATCTCCGCCGGGGCCATGGGAGAGAGGGTGACGTCGCCGCCCCGCTCCCGGGTCCGCCAGCCGCGCCGGGCCAACAGATGCCGGAGGGCGATGTCCTGGGTGTTGGCCAGACCGGGCGTCGCCAGCCTGGCGCCGCGCAGGTCCGCGGGATCGACGCCGTCACGCACGACAAAGACCGCACCACCGGACGCTGCGCCGGCGATGATCCGCAAGGCCGAGCCGTCCGATCGCAGGTACCCGGTGATGGCTGGGGAGGGGCCGATGTATAGTAGATCGATCTCGCCTGCAAAGAGCGCCTGGATCGCCGCCGGACCCGCGGCGAAGAGGCGCGGGATCACAGGGACGCCCACGGTCTGCTCGAAGGTCGACTCCGCCACCCCCAGAACCGCCTGGGCGTGGGTGAGATTGGCCATGTACCCGAGACGGATGGCGGCCGGCTCGCCGGTGCCGTCAGAGGACCCCGGACCGCTGGCGGAGCAGCCGGCCACGAGGAGGGCGGTCAGGAGCCACCAAATCCATCTGCGCATCTTCTTTGTAATCCTCCGGCCTGATGGGTCTTCTGTCTACTTCACACTATGGGCCGCCCCCGCTCTTGGTTCACTTTCTGTAGCCAGTCCCGCCGAATCTGTGCTATAATACTTTATGCCACTTAGTTTTAACTAGGTTATCAATCTGGCTGCAACCAATCCCCCTGCGCACCCACCGGGGCGCAGGGTTCTCCATGAAGGAGGTCCTCCGCTTGGCACGTGGACCGCAGCGTGATTTTACCCGGGGCTCGATCCCTAGGCACATCCTCCTCTTCACCCTGCCGATGTTGGCCGGCAACCTGCTGCAGATGCTTTACAGTGTGGTCGACTCGATCTGGGTGGGTCAGGTGA
Organism: Bacillota bacterium; assembly: GCA_049324875.1. Taxonomy (GTDB): domain Bacteria; phylum Bacillota; class Sulfobacillia; order Symbiobacteriales; family Symbiobacteriaceae; genus JAWLHU01. The sequence goes on along the minus strand of JBMONC010000037.1, from coordinate 47,701 downwards.
TTGGCGCCTCGGCCCTGGGGGCGGTCTCGGTCTCCATGCCCCTGATCTTCGCCCTGGTCTCCCTGGTCTTCGGTCTGACCATGGCCACCACGACGCTGGTCTCCCAGTACCGGGGGGCCGGGGACGAGGAGAAGGTCCGCCTCACCATCGGCACCTCCCTCATCCTGATGAGCGCGGGCGGCCTGCTGGCCAGCCTGGCGGGGTACCTCTTCCGCTACCCGCTCCTGCGGCTGATCGCGACCCCGGCGGAGATCCTCCACGATGCGGCGGCCTATCTGGGCATCTTCATGGCGGGCATCGGGGGCCTCTTCCTCTACAACGCCTTGGGCTCCATCCTCCGCGGGCTGGGTGATGCCCAGACCCCGCTGAAGGCGCTGGCCCTCTCCACGGTGCTGAACATCGTGCTGGACGGGGTCTTCATCCTGGGGGTGGGGCCGATCCCGCAGATGGGCGTTGCCGGCGTCGCCCTGGCCACGATCATCAGCCAGGGTGTCAGTGCGGTCTGGCTGATCCGCTGGATCCTGCGGAAGACCGACCTGATCCGGCTGGAGCGGACCTACTGGCGGGTGGATGGAGCGCTGGCGCGCCAGATCTTCCGGATCGGGCTGCCGGCGGGCGTCCAGCAGGTGCTGGTCTCCTTTGGCATGGTGACGGTCTCCGCCCTGATCAACCAGTTCGGGCCCGACGTGGTCGCCGCCGCCGGCGCCGCCCAGCGGCTGGACCAGGCCGCCTTTCTGCCCGCCATGTCCATGGGGCTGGCCATCTCCTCGGTGGTGGGGCAGAACCTGGGGGCGGGCAAGCTGGACCGGGCGAGGGCAGCCGTTCTGTGGGGCTCCGGGATCGCCGCCTCCATCACCGCCCTGGTCACCCTGGTGGCGGTGACCAGGCCGACCATCCTGATGGTGCTCTTCACCACCGATGAGGCGGTGCTGACCGAGGGGAGCCGGTACCTGCGGATCATCGGCTGGAGCTACATCCCCACCGCCCTGCTCTTTATCATCGGCGGCATGCTGCGGGGGGCGGGGGACACCATGGCGACCATGGTCCTGACCCTGGTCACCCTGTGGGGCATCCGGGTGCCGCTCGCCTATCTGTTGGCCCGCTCCATGGGGGTGACCGGCATCTGGACCGCCATCCTGATCTCCTTCTCGGTGGGGATGGTGCTCCACTGGGGCTACTACCTGAGCGGCCGCTGGAGGCGGAAGGTGGTGGCCGGCCCGGTCGCCCCCGCCGCGGATTAACCTCCGGCGGGTGGCCCCTTACAATGGAGGATATGGCCACAGATTACACGGATTACACGGATTATAAAGACACCTATATGACAATGGTGACGCTACGCATTCTGATACGTGGTGCTGGAGCCGTACACCGCCCATCCATTATTGTAAGTTTATGTATTCATCCTTGTAATCCGTGTAACCACCATGGTGCGGTGCTTCGCACCAGCACCTCATACCCACATTTTTGTAATGTATTTGTTTTATCCGTGTAATCCGTGTAATCCGTGGCCGTCATTTGGTCAAGGGCTCCTCCACCCGCCCCGCCCGGAAACGGCAGCCTGGGCCGGAGCCCCCTACACATGAAAAAATGCGACCTCCCCGCCCTTGGGGAGGTCGCTTCGGTTTTGCTTAGATGCCCATCTTGGGCCGCACCTCGGTCTCGAAGCGCTCCACGAAGAAGTAGTAGATGATGGGTTGGCCGAAGAGCAGGCCCACCAGGAAGCCGATGAAGGGGATGAAGTTGATCGCCCCGAGGGCAATGCCAAAGGCCAGCAGGATCACGCCGCCGATGACCGCCTCCTTGAACTGGGTGGTCAGCAGCCGGAAGCCAAAGCTGATGGCATCACCCACGCTGTACTCCTGGGTGACGATCAGGTAGGCGGGGTAGATGGCCAGGGCGACCGAGGCGGTGGGGACCCAGATGACTAAGGCAATCCACCCCAGAACCGGGATGATCATCATCACCGCGCTCAGGAGCATGATCAGCCCGAAGACCAGGTTCAGGAGGATCACCTTGCCGAAGTGCCTGGTGGCGCTGCTCCAGAAGCCGCCCAGGGTCACCTCTTCCCCCCGGCGGTACCCATCGACCACGCCCAGGAGACCGGCGTTGGTCAGGCCGTAGGCGACCACACCGAGGATGACCATCAGGATGACCAGGCCAAAGGCGGAGCCGACCAGGCCGGCCAGGGCCCCGGCGCTGGGCTCCATGCCCCCGGCACCGGCGCTGATGAGGGAGAGCAGGCTGGGACCCATGATGATCAGACCCAGGAAGAGACCGGCGATGACGACCCCGATGTTGACGATCAGCGGACCCACGCCCATCATGAGAAACTGCTGCCAGTCCGCCGTGAAGCGCTTGATGAAGGCATCGAAGCTCACAGAGGCACCTCCTTATGTGGGACAGCCAGAGTTTCCATGCCGGGTGTAGTATTTCCTTCGGATGGGCCAAAACGGCCAGTTCGTGCCCCTCGTTATCGATGAGGTGCCGAGATCTCGTCGATCCGGGCGATCAGGTCGGCGCTCAGCTTCACCTCCGTCGCCTTGACGTTCTCCACCACCTGCTCCGCCCGGCTGGCGCCCACAATGGCCGAGGTGACGCCCGGCTTGGCCATCACCCACGCCAGGGTCAGGTGGGAGACCGGCAGCCCTGCCTCGGCCGCCAGCGCCTCCATCTGCTCGGCCAGGTTCCACTTCTCTTCGGTGAACCAGTTCCGGGTGAAGCGCTCCCCCTGGGTGACGGCACGGGAGCCGGGGGGCGGCGCCTCGCCCCGCTTGTACTTTCCGGTCAGGAGGCCGGCGGCCAGCGGGAAGTAGACGATCTGGCCCACCCCCTCCGCCAGGCAGGCGGGGATCACCTCCCGCTCGATCTTCCGGTTGGCCGGGGAGTACTCGGGCTGGTTGGAGATGAACCGCTCCAGGCCGTACTTGTCGGAGACCCAGAGCGACTTGATGATCTGCCAGGCGGTGTAGTTGGAGCAGCCGATATAGCGGACCTTGCCCCAGCGGACCAGGTCGTCGAGGGTGCGCAGCGTCTCCTCGATGGGGGTGTTGGGATCCCAGTTGTGCATCTGGTACAGGTCGATGTAGTCGGTCTCCAGCCGCTTGAGCGAGGCGTCCACGGCGTCCAGCAGGTGCTTGCGGGAGGCGCCGGCGTCGTTGGGCCCGTCGCCCATGCGCCCGAACCCCTTGGTGGCGAGGATCGCCTGGGAGCGGCGGCCCCGCAGCGCCTTTCCCACCAACCGCTCCGACTCCCCGGCGGTATAGACATCTGCGGTGTCGATCAGGTTGATGCCCAGGTCCAGCGCCTGCTGGACGATCTTGATCGAGGTCGGTTCATCGGCGCGGAAGCCAAAGGCGTTGGTACCCAGCGACATGACGGAGACCTTTAGACCACTGCGGCCCAGACTGCGATACTCCATGCAGCGTCACCTCCGGTGCCTGGATTCTCCAGGGGAGGGCTTGCTCCTGCTGTGGGCGCCCCTCCAGGAAGCCTGATCTTTGCGTCGACCTCTTGCCGCAGGAACATGGCACAGACCGGCTCCACCTCCACCTTCCTCTGCCTGGGCTGCCAGCAGCTCCAGGCTCGCCTAGAGCCAGATCAGTTTAACCAGGGCCCAGATCCACCAGAGGGCGGAGCTGAGCAGGAGCCCCCCCATGCCGAGAATCGAATCGATCGGCCAGAGGCGGAGCCGGCTCAGGGGGGGAGCGCCCATGTTTGGGAAGAGGGAAAGGGCCATCCACCATGGCAGGGCCGCCAGCAGCGTCACCCAGACAAAGCGGCCCCATCCGGCGGGGGTGGAGGCTGCGAGGTCGGCTCTGATCGTAAGGCCCAGCCAGAGAAGCAGGAAGAGCGAGAGCCCCATGAACCCCATCCATGCAAGGCTGATCACCTTGCCAATCTCGAACGTGGCCTCAACTGGCTTGGGATCCTCCCCCCGCACAACCGCCAGGAGGTTCGTGGCCAGCGGGTCGAGGCGTCTGGTGGCGGTGTTGCAGAGCAGGATCACAGCGATCCCTTCCGCGGGAAGCAGCATCAGCACGGAGGCGGAGCCCTCGGTACCGCCGTTATGCCAGACGACCCTCTGCCCCTCCTCGGTGAGCTGCTCAACCCAGCCCAGGCCATACGCCGAGTTCTCGTCGATCTTGACGGCACCGGTCTGCGCCTCCTCGAGGGAACCGGGGGAGAGTTTTGGGATGGGGGCAGCCCCCAGGCAGGCCAGGGCATAGCGAGCCAGGTCCCGCACGGAGCAGACGGTGGTCGATCCGGCGGGGGCAAGGTAGGGTCCCAGGGCTCGATGGCCAACAGGAGCCGGGCGCCCAAAGATCCAGCCATGAGGGGTGGCCACCTGAAGGTCATGCGCCCTGGAGAAATCGGCGGCGCTGTGACGCATGCCCAGCGGGTCCAGGATCTCGCTCTGAATGTACTCTGCCCAGGGCCGGCCCGAGACCGCCTCCACCACGGCACCGGCTGCAGCGTAGCCCATGTTGGCGTACGCAAACCGGGTTCCGGGCTCTCCCTTCAGCCTCTGGGTGCGCAACTCACGGACCCCCGCCTCAATCGAGGGCCAGATTCGATCGTAGTCGCGGGCCACCACCCCCTGGGAGGTGGGCGACAAGCCGCTGGTGTGGCTGAGTAGGTGGCGGATCGTGATCCTCTCTGAGGCCTTCGCATCTGCAACCCGGAACCAGGGAAGATGGCGCTGGACCGGATCGTCCAGATTCAGAAGTCCCTGGTCACGCAACTGCAAGATCGCCAGGGCGGTAAGGGATTTCGTTACGGAACCGATCTCAAAGGGGGTGTCTGGGGTCATTGGCCGTCCGGTCCGGCTGTCAATGCCCACGGCCCCCTCCAGTACGACGGCCCCTCCGGCCACCACTGCGTAGGCTCCGCTAAGTCGAGCGCGTTTGAACTCGTCCGTTATGTACCCCTCTGCCCGGGATAACCACTCCTGCGCAGGGATCACCGCCGCCTCGCTCATGGGACACCTCCTGAAGGCTGATGCATCTTCACTTCTCCTCCCGGCTTCAAACCCCTTCGGGCGACCGAAGGGTCGGTGACCCTCACCTCAGGCCACTTGATGCCTTCGCAGACTCCACAGGGTACACCTCCGTCCTCGTTCTCCTCCGGGGGCGACCCCCTCCTGCTGCCCGGCAGCCTTTTTTCGCCCAGCAGGAAACCTGACACACTTGCTGGAATTGTTCAGCCGACTGACCGTTCGAATGGGGGGATTGGCATGAGAGGGGGCCGTCCCCGCCTGGGGGGGTGGCTGCTGCTCCTTGCGCTGCTCCTGGCGGCGGCAGGACCAGCCGGGACGGCATCGGGCGGGAGGAGAGAGGCGCACATCTGGGTCCGGGATTCGATCTTCAACCCGGCGAAGCTCCAGGTCCCGGTGGGGACGACGGTGGTCTGGCACTTCGAGGGGCGGAACCCGCACACGATCACGGCGGATGACAAGAGCTGGGACTCGGGCTACCTGAAGCGGGGCGAGACCTTTGCGATCACCTTCGACAAGCCGGGCCGCTACCCGTACCACTGCATCCCGCACGGACTCCCGGGCGGGCGGGGGATGGCGGGCGTGATCCTGGTGGGGGATGCGGGGTCGGACGGCTTCGACTCGGATGCGATCCGGACCGAGCCCCGGCCCGAGGGCCCCAAACGGCTGCGGGTGCCGGAGGAGTACCCGACCATCCAGGAGGCGGTGGATGCCGCCTACCCGGAGGATATGATCCTGGTCGCCCCGGGAGTCTACCACGAATCGGTGGTGGTGCTGACCCCGCGCCTGACGATCCGGGGGCTGGACCGGAACCGGACGATCCTGGACGGCCGGTTCGAGATGGACAACGGGATCAAGGTGCTGGGCGCCGACGATGTGGTGATCGAGAACATGACCGCCCGGCACTACACCCTCAACGGCTTCTACTGGACCGGGGTGAAGGGCTACCGGGGGAGCTACCTGACCGCCCACAACAACGGCGATTACGGGATCTACGGCTTCGACTCCCGCTACGGCCAGTTCGACCACTCCTACGCCTCGGCCAACCCGGACTCGGGCTTCTACATCGGCCAGTGCAAGCCGTGCGATGCGATCATCACCGATGTGATCAGCGAGAACAACGGCCTGGGCTACTCGGGCACCAACGCCGGCGGCAACCTGACGATCCTGAACTCGGTCTGGCGGAACAACTTCGGCGGGATCGTGCCCAACACGCTGGACACGGAGCAGCTGGCGCCCCAGATCGGCACCCGGATCGTGAACAACGTGATCATCAACAACGGCAACGCCGGGGCCCCTACCAAGCGGATCGCCTACCCGGCCTATGGGGTGGGCGTGGTGGTGGCGGGCGGGATCAACAACATCGTCGAGGGGAACTACATCGCCGGCCACCCGACCTATGGGGTGCTGGTGGCGCCCAACATCGACGTCAACTTCTGGCTGGCCAGCGGGAACGTGGTCCGGCAGAACCGGATCCTGGACTCGGGGCGGGCCGACATCGCCCTGGCGGCGCCCGCGGGGCCGGGGAACTGCTTCGAGGGCAACCAGGCGTCCACCTCGATGCCGCCGGCGATCGAGTCGCTCTACGGGTGCGGTTCGGCCCTGAGCCGGCTGGGGGGCGGAGAGCCCTTCTCCCTGATCCCGATGCTCTCCCGGGTCGCCCGGCTGGAGATGGGGCTGGACTTCAAGGCGGGGGACTGGGTGACCTACCCGCATCCGCCGGAGCAGGTGTCGATGCCGGACCCGCTGGAGCCCCGCAGGCCAGCCTGGCCCACGCCGGAGAGCGAGGCCTTGAAGAGCCTGCAGGTGGCCGTTCCGGAGCCGACCAACTCGCCCGCCGCCATGGTGGGCGCCACTTCTCCGATGGGGGTGTTTCAGATGGGTCCGTGGTGGGGGATCACCTTCGGCCTCTACATCTACCTGCTGCCCTTCATCCTGTACACCAGCTGGGTGGTGATCGGGCTCTGGGACCTGTTCCGGCGGGATGACCTGAAGACGGGGGCGAAGCTGGGCTGGCTGGCTGCCATCCTCCTCCTGCCGCTGGCCGGCCCGGTCGCCTACCACGCCGCAGCCCGCTCGCCGATCCCGGCGGCCCTCCGATTCGGCCTGGTGGGCGGGGGGATGGCGCTCTACATCGCCCTGGCGCTGCTGGCGGTCCGCATCGCCCAGGCCTGACCCTCCCCGGCGTTTGAGAAGGAGGATGGAGCGTGTTCAACCGATTCATGGACCAGCTCTTCAGGCGGAGACCGGAGGGCCCCGGCCAGGCGTTGGAGGCGGCCCTGCAGCAGGTGGCGGCCTCCTGGCACACCCCGCTGCACAGGATGATCAACCCCGACGACTTCCTCACCCGGCTGGAGGGGCTCCGGGGGGAGCCGGTCTACGACCGGCTGCTGGCGGGCTTCTTCGAGCAGGTCCTGCCCCGGGAGAATCGGTTGGAGACGGAGCTGCGGGCGCTGGATCTGGCGCTGGCCCGCCCGGCGCTGCTGGCCGCCTGCCTCGACGGGCTGGCCCGCTATGAGCAGGAGCGGCAGGCCCGGATCGCCCGGTTCGACACCACACGGACCGAGCTGCGGATCCGGGACTGGCTGACCCGCGCCCTCTGGCCGCTGGCCTACAACCCGCACTGCCCGTTTGACGGGGACCGGACCCCCTACCAGCGGGCGCTGCAGGCGATCCGCTACCCGGGGCAGGAGGCGGTGATCCGGGAGATGGCCGCCCAGCCCCGGCAGTTTGACAACCGGAAGCTGCCCCAGCGCAACGTGCTGACCGGGGAGTGGCCGGCCAACGGAGCGGAACTGGATCGGTACCTGGCCCAGCTGCGGGCGCTGGGGGAGAGCGACCGGCCCCTGCTGGAGCACGTCCGGCCCGATGAGCTGCGCCGGATCTTCATGGGCGAGGAGCGGCTGATGATCCGGGCCGGGATACGGCTCCTGCTGGAGCTGCGGGCAGAGCTCTCCGGCCGGGAGGAGGCCGCCCTCCCCCTCCTGCGGGCCCTGATCTCCCTGGGGGAGAAGGAGCCGAAGAAGGGCTGGTGGGAGCTCTGGGAGGCGGCGGCCCGCGGGCTGGAGCCGGGGGAGCTGGTGCGGCTGGCCGACCGGCTCTGGGCGGCCTGGGAGGAGCAGGAGTTCGGCGACGAGCTGGGCCAGCGGATGATGCTGGCCTCGGTCTGGGGGATGGCCTCGGTGAGCTCGCCCGAGGTCTGCCGCCGGCTGGCCCGCCGGGCGGTGGACTGGGTGCGCCGGCAGGATGGCGGCATCAGCCTGGGGCTGGCCGCCATCCGGACGCTGCTCCGGATCGGCGGGGATGAGGCGCTGGCCCAGCTGCAGTGGCTGGAGCAGAAGATCAAGCACAAGGTGGCGCTGCGGGCGGTCCAGGATGCGCTGCAGAAGATGGCCGGCCAGGTGGGGATGGACGCCGCCACCCTGCAGGACCTCTCGGTGGAGAGCTTCGGGCTGGATCCGTCCGGGCGCCGGAGCTGGGAGCTGGGGGAGTACAGAGCGGAGCTGGAGCTGAACGACCGGGGGCGGGTGGAGTCGAGCTGGCTGAACCGGAGCACGGGGAAGCGGGCGGCCTCGCTGCCGAAGCCGGTCCGGGAGGCGCACCCGGAGGCGGTCGCCGCGGTGAAGGAGGCGGCCAAGGGGCTGCAGAGCGTCTACGCCACCCAGCGGGCCCGCCTGGAGCAGGCGATGGTCGAGGGCCGCACCTGGGACCTCACCCGGTGGGAGCCCGCCTTCGGCGCCAACCCGGTGCTGAAGAACCTGGCCGGGCGGCTGATCTGGAGCCTGGAGGGGGCCGGCGGGCGCCTGTGGGCCCGGCCCGCGGCAGAGGGCTGGGTGGACGCCGCCGACAGGCCGGTGGCGCCCCCTCCCGGAGCCCGCCTGCGGGTCGCCCACCCGCTCAGCCTGCCGCCGGCGGAGCTCTCCGCCTGGCAGCAGCACGTGGTCCGCCACCGGCTGGTCCAGCCCTTCAAGCAGGCCTTCCGGGAGTGCTACACCCTCACCCCGGAGGAGGTGGAGCGGCAGACCCACAGCAACCGGTTCGCCCACCGGCTGGTGCAGCAGAAGGCGCTCTATGCCCTGCTGAAGGGGCGGGGCTGGTCGGGGCTGGGCTGGCTGGGGGAGGGCGAGGTGCCCGCCTACCGGGACTTCCCGGCGCATGGGCTGCGGGCCACCCTGGAACACCAATGGGGGGAGCGCACGACCGAGGGCATCCTCACCCTGGACTACCTCTGGTTCGCCCCCCTGGAGCGGGTGAGGGGGAGGCTTTCCGCCGGGCGGGAGCCGCTGCCGCTCTCCGCTGTGGACCCGGTCGCCCTCTCGGAGGCGATGCGGGATGTGGATCTGGTCGCATCGGTGGCCGGCGAGGGGCTGGATACTGAGAGCCGGGGCGCCCGGCAGGCGGTGGCCGCCGAAATGCGGATCACCCTCCTGCGGGAGATGCTGCCGGCGATGGGGCTGGAGGGCCGCTTCACCATCCAGCTGCGCACCCTCCACCTGGAAGGGCGCCGGCGGCGGTACGCCATCGGCCTGGAGAGCGGGAACGTCTACCTGGAGCCGGAGCGGCGGAGCCTGATCATCCCCGCCGCCCGCCGGGGCCCGGAGCCCCCCTACCTCCCCTTCGAGGAGGAGGACAGCCGGACGGTCCAGATCCTGACCACCGTCCTGCTGTTGGCTGGTGATGACCGGATTACCGACCCGGAGCTGCGCCGGCAGCTGGACGGCTAGCCGGGTCACGAGGAGGAGCCAACCGGTGGATGGGATTGTGACCATGCTGGAGCCGGTCTACGCGGACCGGGTGATGGCGATCATGGCCGACTTGCGGGACCGCTGCGGGGTGGAGGGCGGCTACGCCACCCCGCTGCCCCACTTCTCCTACCATATCGCCGTGCGCTACCAACTGCCGGCGCTGACCGAGAGGCTGGCGGAGCTCGCGGCGACGAGCCGCCCCTTCACGGTCCGGACGGCCGGTATCAGCCTCTTCACCGGGGAGCGACCGGTGCTCTTCATCGGCATCGCCCCATCCCAGCGGCTGCTGGCGTTCCACCGTCAGGTCTGGGAGCTGGCTGCCGGGCTGGCCGAGGAGCCAAGCCCGTACTACGAGCCTGACCGGTGGGTGCCCCACATCACCCTGGCGATGGGGGATCTCGCCCGCTCCAACATTGGCTGCGTGATGCAGCGGCTCCCCTTTGAGCCCCTGGACTGGGAGCTGCGGGTGGCGGGGATCGGGCTGATCCTCCAGCCGCCGGGCACCACCGGCCGACCCGGGCCCCAGTTCGCCTTCGGGGGCTGACCCCCCGCTCAGGGGGAGCCTCTCTGACCGGAGAGGAGGTCGGGCCGGCTTTCCAGCAGGGTGGAGAGGGTGACCAGCCGGATCCCCCGGGCCTGCAGTTCGGGCAGCACCTCGACCAGCGCCTGGGCCGTCGCCTCCCGGCCCTGCCCCACGTGGCCGATGCCGATGGCTGCCCCGTGCTGCTCCGCCCAGTCCGCCAGCCGGCGCAACTGCTCGACGGCAGCCGCCTTGCCCGGGGTGTGGTCCAGGAAGAGGGAGCGCTGCATGCAGGGCACCCCCATCTCCACCGCCACCCGGGGCACCACCGTGGCCTCGGTGGTCAGGCTGTCGAGCACGAACTTCCCGCTGCGGCGGGCTACCTCAAGCACCGCCCGCACCACCCGCTCGTCCTGGGTGGCTCGGGTGCCCATATGGTTGTTCATGCCCCGGGCCTGGGGGACCGCCCGAAGCCAGCGGGCGACCTGCCAGGCGATCTCCTCATCGGTCTGCCGGCCCGAGATCGGCCGGCCGGCATACCAGGCGGGATTGACCCGGCCCGCGTCCATGGGCAGGTGGAGGATCACCTCATGGCCGCGCCCCGCCACCTGCCCGGCCAGGGCGGCGGCGTCGGGCTGGTCAGGGAAGAGGGCGAAGGTGAGCGGCTGGTCAAGGGCCAGCATCGCTTCAAAACCGGGGGCCCCCCGGGTCAGATCGTCGATTACGATCGCCAACATGGGCGGGTCGACCGCCGCAGACCGGGCATCGCAGAAGACGGAGGCACCGGGCCAGGTCGGGCGCCGGAGCGCCTCGACCGCCGCCGGGCCGGAGCGGAGCGTCAGAGTCAGCAGGGTCAGGCCCAGGAGCAGGAAGGTGCGGGACTTGCTCACGCCATCCACCTCCGCAACGTTCTATGCCGGAGGTGGGGCAATCACGACCGGGACCTGCTTCAGGCTGAAACCCCGGCGGCTTCGCGCGCAAAACCCGGCGCCTGTGCGCCGGGTTTCTGCTGCCGTGGGTTGACTAGAACCGGCGACCGCGGCCACCGCCGCCGCCACCAAAGCCGCCCCGGCCGCCGCCGAAGCCACCGCGGCCGCCGCCGGCGGGACGATCCTCCCGGGGCTTCGCCTCGTTGACGGTCAGCGCCCGCCCCGCCCACTCGGCTCCGTTGAGGGCGTCGATCACGTTCTGCGCCTTCTCCTCCGGCACTTCGACGAAGCCGAAGCCGCGGGAGCGACCGGTCTCACGATCCGTGGCGACACGGACGGAGACCACCTCAGCGTACTGGGAAATCGCATTTGACAGGTCGTCATTGGTCACGGTCCAGGGCAGGTTCCCGACATACAGGGTCTTGGTCATCTCAGTCGTGCTCCTTCACTCTTGATCCTTCGCTATCAAGGTTGCACGAAGACCATCCTCTGTATGCAGAGACGTTCCCGGGCATCCATGCGCGACGGAATCAGTGTATCTCATCGTTCGCGAATTTTCAAGTTCTCTAACCTAAAAAAGGAACGAATTCTCCAGGCGCAGTGATTCGCCTTGTGATTCCTCCCCCACTAGGGTACAATGAAGGGGATCATGCATAGCTATGTGCGACGAACGACCTGGTGCGCGTCCACCAGGCCTTTTGCTACCGCCGGGGTTCTCCGGCAATGAAAGGAGGCACAACCCGATGAGCAAGGAGACCAGCATGACCTTCCATCTACCAAAGGGCTGGACGCTGCGAAAGGTGGCGACGGCGCTGGTGAAGGAGTGGTTGCCGCCATTTCGGGCCGAGCCCGCAGCCAAGGCGGCGCGCTGGGTGGTGCAGCCTGTCATGGAGAGCACCGAGGCCTCCGATTCGCCACTCTGGGAGCCCGGCATCTCGACGGAGGAGTATGAGGAGCGGCTGGACCGCGCCAACCTCTCCTGGGCGATTCGGGCGACCGCCGGGCGGGGAAAGGGGATCATCCTGGCCCGCCTGGTCAGTGTGGAGGATCAGCCGGACAGCTTCCAACTGGTCGGCTGCCAGCCCACCTTCCCGGAGTCGCTCTTCGACCGCGAGAAGCTGAGCGAGATCTCCGACGACGGGACCCCGCCGGGACCCCAGGAGCTGTTCGCCGCGGTCCTGGCCAGCCACGGCTTTGAGGCGGAGCCGGTCCACTGATCACGCCAGGGAGGCGCTTCCCGCGGAGGGGAGGCGCCTTTTGCGCGCCCGAAGGGGTGGCCCTTGCCAGGGGAGCAGCGGCTGTGGGACCATTGGGCGGAGGGAAAAGCTTGGAGGGATGCGCATGCGGATCGTGGCAATCGAACCCACCCCCAACCCGAACAGCATGAAGCTGACCCTGGACGAGGCGCTGCCGGAGGGGAGCAGCCTCCACTTCGGGCGGGAGGAGGCCGACCGGGCACCGACCTACGTGCAGCGGCTTCTCGCCGTTGACGGGGTGAAGAGCCTCTTTCACGTCGCCAACTTCATGGCCCTGGAGCGGTTCCCCCAGGCGGACTGGCAGCGGATCCTGGCCGGGGTGCGCCAGGTCTTTGAGGCGGGGGCGGCGGAGCCCCTGTCGGCAGAACCGGCGGGCCGGGTCAACGTCTTTGTCCAGTTCTTCCGGGGGCTGCCCATGCAGATCAAGCTGGTGGCGGGGCTCCGGGAGGTGCGGGTCGCCCTGCCCGAGCGGTTCAAGGAGGCGGCCATGCGGGCCGCTGCCGCCTCGCCCGACGTGCTGGCGGAGCGGCGGTGGGTGGCCCGGGGCGCCCGCTACGGGGAGCTGGAGGAGGTCGGGCGGGAGGTGGCCGCCGAGGTGAGCGCCGCCTATGACGAGGAGCGGCTGGCCCGGCTGACGGAGCAGGCGCTGCGGCAGGAGCGGCCGGAGGAGGTGGCGCCGGCCGAGCCCCTGCCGCCGGCGGAGGTGGCGGAGCGGCTGCGGGATCCGGACTGGCGCAGGCGGTACGCCGCCCTGGAGCAGCTGGAGCCTGAGGCCGGGGCGCTGGATGTGGTGGTCCAGGCGCTGGCCGACCCCAACCCGTCGGTCCGCCGGCTGGCCACCGTCTACCTGGGCCAGATCGGCGAGGGGGTCCTCCCCCACCTGATCCGGATGCTGCGAGACGGCTCGCCGGCGGTGCGCCGGGCGGCGGGCGACTGCCTCTCCGATCTGGGCGACCCGGGGGCGATCGGGGCGATGTGCGAGGCGCTGCGGGACCCGAGCAGGCTGGTGCGCTGGCGGGCGGCCCGCTACCTTTACGAGGTGGGCGACGAGAGCGCCCTGCCGGCGCTGCGGGCCGCCGCAGCCGATCCGGAGTTCGAGGTCCGCCTCCAGGCGCAGATGGCGGTGGAGCGGATCGAGGGGGGCCACGGGGCGGTGGAGCCGGCCTGGAAGCAGCTGACCCGGCTCTGGGAGGAGCCGGAGAGGTGAGCGGGGAGGCTGCCGGCAAGGGCGGCAGGACCAGGGTAAGAATCGACGGGCAAAACAGTACATTTTGCCTAGTGTGAATGGTTTCAGTGAGCTAGGGACGGACCGGCCATCTATCGGTAGGCTAAAGGTAGATGCCCCCCGGGGTAGGAGGTGCTCTCCATGAGAACCGGCTCAGCGCCTTCCCTGGCTTCTGCAATCGTGCCGCTGCCGAATCGGTCACCGGTCCAGCACAACTGGGCGACCCTGGGCCTCCCGGAGCATGGCTGGGTGCTGATCAAGGATATGCAGCACTGCCCGGACTCCTGCGGCGGCTCGCAGGTCTGCGTGGACGCCTGCATCGCCCATCATGCGCTCCCGGTGGAAGGCCGGCGGAAGATGGAGACCTGCGCCCAGTGTGACCCGGCTCCCTGTGCGGAGGCCTGCCCGACAGAGGCGATCTTCCGCAGCGCCGAGGGTGTCCTCCTGGTCGATCAGGAGAGCTGCATCGGCTGCCGCTTCTGCGAGGATGCCTGCGCCAGCGAGGCCCTCCTCTTTGTGGACCCCTACCAGACAGCCACCCCGGACTATCCACTGGCGCACTACTCGGCCGGTCAGCCCACCGGACAGCTCCCCTACACGGTGGCCAAGTGCACCTTCTGCTCCGACCGTCTCCAGTCGGGCCAGATGCCCGCCTGCGCCGAGGCCTGCCCGGGACAGGCGATCTGGGTGGGCAACCTGGACCGGGACACCGCCACCAACGGCCGCCAGTTGCTCCGCCTCTCGGATCTGCTCGCCCGGCACAGCTTTGCCTTCACCGGCCCCGGCAACCGGGTGCTGACGCTCCACTGAGCGCCCGGGGCCACTACCCCTCGAGGTGGCCGAGGGTAAACCGGATCAGGGCCAGCGCCTCCTCCATGCAGTCCAGTGCGCCGCCGCGCCGCCAGGCCATCGCACCCTCAATCAGTCCGGCCCACCGCTGGTCGAGCGTCTGCTGCGCCCAGCGGGCCGCCTCCGGCTTGGAGGCGAGGCTCCCGAACCGCAGCGTGTACAGCACCCGGCACATGGTCAGGACCGCATAGGCCTGGTACTCGCTGGACCGCAGCCTGTGGGGATCGCGCAGCTGCGGCTCCCACCACTCCCGCATCAGGTGGCAGACCGCCAGCCGGAGGTCACCAGGGGTGACCGGGTCGATCAGGCTCTCCGGTGGGGGCCCCACCAGGGTGATGCCCCGCTCCCGGATCAGGTGCCGCTGGATGATCCACTCGCCTCCATGGCGGTCAACCCCGAAGCTGCCGTCCACCCGGATGACCGGATGGAGCGACCGGGCGGGGTCATGGCGGCGGATCGCCTGGACCGGGATGTAGGAACCTTCGTAGGGGATCACCCACCGGTGGTCGCTCTCCCCGATCCGCCGGTGCAGCTCCGCCAGGTCGGAGAGCACCGGGTCCGACAGCGGCTCCGCCGTTACCGCCAGGTAATCGATGTCGCTGCGCCGGGGGTCGAAGCCCCCCAGGGCGAGGGAGCCATGCAGGTACAGACCGGTCAGCCGGTGCCCCAGGAGGCTCTCCAGCTCCGATCGCAACCTGTCCAGAAGGGCATTCACTTCGGGGAAGGGCGTGGGGTAGCGGGCTCGGGACTGCACGGTCCTCCTCCTCCCTGCAGCCCTCCCGGACCGGGTACCGGGAGGGTCATTCGGGCCCGTAGGCATCCCGGAAGAGATGCTCCAGGTCGGTCAAGGTGGGTACCCGGGGGTTGGACGCGGTGCACCGGTCAGCCAGGGCGATCCGCGCCATCTCCGGGATCGCTTCCGCGCAAGCTGCCTGATCCACCCCGCATTCCCGGACGCTGACGGGGACGCCGACCCGGATCATCATTGGGCCGGCTCGGAGAGCCTCCAGCACCCGCCTGGCAATCGTCTGGTCCAACGCCTCCACCTGCTGCGCCGATGCTGGGGAATTCGGAAGATTTGCTGCGGTGATGCGGCTTCGTCGTGTTGACCAGGCGGTGAGAATAGAGAAGGCCCGGTGCATCGCACCGGGCCTTGGTTTGATCTAGAAGCGGCGACCGCGCCCGCCGCCGAAGCCACCGCTGCGGTTGCCAGCGGGGCGCTCCTCACGGGGCTTTGCCTCGTTGACCGTCAGCGGACGGCCGCCCCAGTCAGAGCCATTCAGGGCGTCGATGACACCCTGAGCGCTGTCGGCGGGAACCTCCACAAACCCGAACCCTCGGGACCGGCCCGTCTCACGATCGGTGGCGACGCGGGCCGAGATGACCTCGGCGTGCTGTGCAACCGCCTGAGAGAGTTCCTCGTTGGTGATCGCCCAGGGCAGATTGCCAAAATACAGAGTCTTCGTCATGTTCTTCGTGCTCCTTCAAACCGTATTTCATCGCTTCAACCTGCACGAAGACATGCTCTGTTAAACAGAGAGCTTGAGCATGGATTCACGACTCGTTTATTATACCCCGACTACGGCATTTCGTCAAGAATTGTTGGATGAGGCAGGCGCCAGCAGCTACAACAGGGCAATAGCACCGATTCGCCAGACAGGCTCCACCTTTCTGACCAAAGGGAATCACGCGAATTGGAAGAAGTAGTACCATGGGAAATATTTTGGCAGACAGAAGGAGGAACCCCGTGCAATACTTGCAGAATTACAACGCGCTTGGCAACGCCCTCTTCTCTACCCTCATCGCTGCTCTCCCGATTCTCAGCCTCCTCTACTTCCTGGCCCTGCACCCGAACCGTGATAGCAAGGGGAACCTCCAGAAGGGCATCGAGGCTTGGAAGGCGGCGCTGATCGCCGTGGCCGTGGCCTTCGTGGCCGCCACCCTCGTGTTCGGCATGCCCCTGTCCGCCGCCGGAATGGCTCTGGGCTTCGGGGCGCTGAACGGCATCTTCCCCATCGGCTGGATCATCATCGCCGCCATGTTCCTCTATACCCTCACCCTGGCGACCGGCCAGTTTGAGATCGCCAAGGACTCGGTTGCTTCGATCTCTTCGGACCGCCGGATTCAGGCGATCCTGATCGCCTTCTCCTTCTCCGCCTTCATCGAGGGGGCCGCCGGCTTCGGCACCCCGGTGGCGATCGCGGGCGCCCTCATGGTGGGCCTGGGCTTCCGACCGCTGCAGGCCGCCATCCTCTGCCTGATCGCCAACACGGCACCCGTCGCCTACGGCGCCCTGGGGACGCCCATCACGGCGCTGGCAGGCGTGACCGGCATCGATGCGATGCTGCTCTCCCAGGTCTCGGCCCTGCAGCTGCCGCTCTTCGCCGTGATCGTCCCCATCTGGATGGTCGCCGTCCAGGTCAAGATGGATGGCGGCACCTGGCAGGACGTCTGGGATGTGCTGCCCGCCCTGCTGGTGGCCGGCCTCTCCTTTGCCGGCGCTCAGTTCGTGACAGGTTACTATATGAACCACCTGCTGGTGGCGGTGGTAGGTGGACTCTTCTCCATGCTGTCGGTAGCGCTCTTCTCCAAGGTCTGGCAGCCCAAGCGTCCGTACAGCCCGAGGGGCGTCTCCGAGTCCAGGCCCATCATGGCCGGGGCTTCCGCCTATACCCGCGCACAGGTGGCCCGAGCCTGGGCGCCCTGGGCCCTGCTCACCGTGATCGTGCTGGTCTGGGGCCTGCCTGATGTCAAGGCGGCCCTCAACAGCCTGCCCTACGCTGTGATCAAGTGGACGGTCCCCTTCCTGGACGGCGTGGTCTTCCGGATGCCGCCCGTCGTGGCCAAGCAGGCCAAGGACGCCGCTGTCTACAGCATCAACTGGCTCTCCGCTCCCGGAACCGGCATTCTCCTGGCCGCCCTGCTGGCGGGCCTGGTAATTGGCGCCTCCGGGGCCCAGTGGAAGCTGTCGGTCTCCCGGACCGCCTCCCGCCTGAAGATGCCGCTGCTGACCATCATGCTGATCCTCGCCATGGGCTACCTCACCCGGTATTCGGGCATGGACGCCGTGCTCGGCCTCGCCTTCACCAAGACCGGCTTCCTCTACCCGTTCTTCGCCGCCCTCCTCGGCTGGCTCGGCGTGGCCCTGACCGGCTCCAACACCTCCTCAAACGTGATGTTCGGCTCCATGCAGAAGATCACGGCGGAGCAGCTCGGACTGAACCCCACGCTGATCACCGCCTCCGGTGGCACAGGCGGGACCCTGGGCAAGATGATCAACACCCAGTCCATCGTGGTCGCCACGGCGGCCTGCTACGAGGACAAGGATGAGGGCAAGCTCGCAGCGGGACCGATCTTCCGCGGCGTACTGCCCCACTCCATCGCCCTGGTCTGCCTGATGGGCCTCCTGGTGATGCTGCAGGCCTATCTCTTCGCCTCACTGATGCCCGGAAGCTGACGATACCTCTGTTGGGTGACAAGAGAGGCGCTTCCCCACGCGGGGAGCGCCTCTCTTATTTCGGCTGCGGGACCGATTCGGCGGGGTTCCCCGAGGGCGATCAGGTCTTGCTGCGCAGAAAGGCGACGTCCCGCTCCAGGACCCCGATCTTGCGGGCCAGGTGGTCGCTCTCCGACTTCAGGACGGTCACGTCCCGATAGGTCGCTTCCGCCATGAGGCCGATTCGCTGCTCTAACCCGTCCACTCGGTTCATCAGCCTAGCTTCCATATCAGCCATGGCGGTTCGCGTCCGAGCTTCCATATCGGCCAGGGCGCTTTGCGTGCGCGCTCCCTCCTTCAAGAGCTTCGCCGGGAGATCCCTGCACAGCATTCAAGGGGTTAGCAACCGGACCGCTTCCTGGCGCAGCGCTTCAGAATCGCACCAGATCACGCACCAATACCCTTCACGCCCCGCCCGCCGAAGGGCCTCATGGCGGTGGTTGCCATCCCGTAAGCTGAAGGTGCCGTCCTCGTAGAACTGTGCAATGAACGGGGGCGGGGCCCAACCCCTCCGCAACCCTTCTATCATCCCGTGCACCCTTTGCTCCCAGCCATCCTTATCAACCACGTATTCCATGGTGGGCTCGGGGCCGCAGCAGCGCTGGATACGCGCCAATGGCAGCACGACCGGCCCGATCCAGTAGCGCCTTTGAAGCCGCAGCCCGTCGGACATGGGAAGGTTGTTACCGTCCGTTTCGAGGAACCGGTGAATCCACTCCTCGAGGCGACCTTCCGATGCAAGACGAATCACATCAGCGGGTGTGTGCGGGTATTTCATGGATGATGGTACCTCCCGACAGGGGTTGCGTGAGGATGCCTCCTGCCCCACCTGCTTCCATGCATAACTTCACGAGCATGGGCTGCAGCACCTGCCGCCGGCCCCTTCGCGCAAAAGTCGAGCCAGTCCCTCTGTTGACACGATTCATATCGCCGAGATATGATTCATATCATGAGAGAGAAACCCAACCATTCGAAAAGCCTCCGCGAGGAGCAGACCGACAGAACCCGGGAGCGGATTATCCACGGCATTGCCCAGGTGATGAGCCGGGGCGCCGCAGCCCTGTCGGTTCCCGCAGTTGCCGAGGCAGCCGGCGTCTCCATTCCGACTGTGTACCGCTACTTCCCGAACAAGGCGGCCCTGATCGATGGGCTTGGCGACTACCTGACCGCCAAGCTGAGGATTCGCGGTCCCATGCAGCCTCCAGCCACCCCCGATGAGCTGTTTGAGAGTATCCGTAACCTGTATGTCGGCGCCGAAGAGCTCGACGAGGTATGGCGCGCAGCCGCCGCGGGCGGATGGCAAGAAGTTCGACCTGAGACGATTCCACTTCGAAAGCAACTGATCGCCGATGCCCTGTTGCCAGTGACCTCAAACCTGGATTCACCGACGCGCGACCGGCTGTGCGAAATCGTTCTGCTCCTCAGCTCATCAGCCATGATGCGCGCCCTTCGTGATTACCTTGGCCTATCGGGCGCCCCGGCGGCCGAGCGGGTCATATGGGCGGTGCAGACCTTACTGCGGGGGGTCTCGCCGTGCGCTGCAGCGGGAGGCTCTGACAGTACTGCCCAGGGGAGCGTGAAGCCCAATGAGGCTGGTTTGTGACCTGACTGAACTGTGCCGGGATGATCTCGCCACCGCCGGCGGAAAGGGCGCCCAACTCGGAGAGCTGATCCGGCACGGATGGCCTGTCCCTCCGGGCTTCGTGGTGCTCACACCTGCGTATCGGTCCTTTGTCACTGCCAATCGTCTTCAGCCCCGCATTGCGGAGCTGCTCACACGGTCACGTGTGGGGTCGAGCGAACTGGAGCGCATTTCGAGCGACCTGCGTGAGCTCTTTCTGAAGGGAGCCGTCCCGCCGGAGGTGGAGGCTGCGATTCTGGCGGCCTACCGTGGGTTGGGGGAGGGATCGGTCGCGGTCCGCTCTTCCGCCACGGCAGAGGATCTACCAACAGCCTCGTTTGCCGGTCAACAGGAGAGCTTCCTTGGCGTGACGGGGGAGAGGGATTTGCTTGATGCGGTCCGCCGGTGCTGGTCCAGCCTCTGGACAGCTCGTGCCATGGCCTACCGGGCGGAGCAGTCCATCGGGGATGACGCAGTGAGCCTGGCTGTCGTGGTGCAGCGAATGGTCCCAGCTGATGCCGCAGGCGTGCTCTTTTCCGCAGACCCGGTCACAGGCGATCGCTCACGGGTGGTGATCAACGCCTCCTGGGGCCTCGGTGATCTGGTGGTCGGCGGGAGGGTCAGCCCAGACACCTTGGAGGCGGATAAGCTGACGGGAAGACTGCTGCGGGTAACCGTGGGCACCAAGGAGGTCCAGCGCCTACAGGATCCGCACGGCATCGTGGAAGTGCCGGTGGATCCGGTGAAGCGGTCGCAGGTGGCGCTCACCGAACCGGAGGTGGAACGTCTTGTCCGGATGGCCCGCCAGGTGGAGGAGGCTTTCGGGGCTCCTCAGGACATCGAGTGGGCCATAGCCGGGGACCAGATCTTCCTGCTTCAGGCAAGGCCCATTACGACGCTCACGCGGAAAGAGCCGCTTCTCCCTCCGGGTGACGATACCTGGGGCAGAGAGGAGGAACTCCCTCCCCAGCCCTTTGATCTGTGGACCCGCACGAATGTCGGCGAGAACCTCCCGTTCCCCGTGACCCCGCTGACGGCGACCGCCTTTCCGGCCGTTTTCAACCAGTCCAAACCTCCCGCTCAGGGGACTGGTACACGATTCCAGCCAATCAAGCGCCTGTACGGACGTATGTACGTAAACGAAGGCGGCCTCATGCATGTCATGTCCGAGGAGTGGGGCCTGCCCGGCTTTCTGCTGGATAAAGTATGGGGCAGCCGGCGCCGCGGCGCGCACCGCTCCACCGCGGGCTTTCGCCCCTGGCGGCTCCTTCGCCGCCTGCCTGAGCTGATGGCCGCGCAGCTGCGTCAACCTCGCCAAGCGAAGCCCAGATGGCCGGCACGGCAATTTTTCACACAGATTGATGCCTGGGTGGCCGAATTCGACCAACTCGACCTCCGCTGCATGACGGACAGCGCCCTCTGGGAGGTCGGTCTGCCGCTGTGGAAGCCCCGGGGTGAATGGGTCTGGTCCAGGAACCTCGCCATTGCAGCCAGAGCCATGATCGCCGTCACCGCGCTTGAAAAGCTGGCGGGATGGTGGTCCGGCAAGAAGGGGATCCACCAGGACCTGATCACCGGCCTGAGCGGCATCTACAGCGCCGAGGTGGGACCCGCGCTCTGGGAGATGGCCCATACCTTACAGCGGAACGGCCACGCAAGAACCGTCCTGGAGAATGGGCCGAAGGAGGCGCTCGAACTGCTTCGACGGGATCCTGCCACCGCTGATTTCTGGCGGCAGTTGGACGCATTTCTCGCCCGTCACGGCCACCGCTGCCCCAACGAGGTCGAGTTTCTCTACCCCCGTTGGAAGGATGCGCCGGAGGAGGTCATCGCCTTGGTCGCCGGGTATCTGCGGGCAGGGGATGCACTGGACCCGGAAGCGCTGATCCGGAGCCAGAGGCTGAGGCGGGAGCAGCGGACAGAGGAGATAAGGTCGGCGCTGGGACCGCTTCGCCGGTATCTGTTCAATCTTGTGCTCCGCAAGGCTCAGGAATCGGTGCGCGCCAGGGACAACAGCCGCTACTACGTCACCCGATTCTTCTATCCCGTAAGACAGGTTCTCGCCGAGTTCGGGCGGCGGTGGGCCGAACGTGGCTGGCTGAACCTCCCGGAGGAGGTCTTCTTCCTGACTCTACAGGAGGTCGAAGTGCTGGCCCGCACGGGCGATCCTCACGCCCTTCCCGGGGAGATTCGGGCCATGGTCCGGGACCGACGGCTGGCGTACGATTATTGGCTGCATGTTACCCCGCCGGAGGCCATTGGGCCTGACGGGCGGCCCGTAGAGGAGACGGCGGAGGGCGAGGTGCTGGAAGGACTTCCGGCAAGCGGCGGAAAGGTCAGGGGCCGCGCCCGACTGGTGCAGGACCCCCGGCAGGCCGCCCTGCTTCAGCCTGGTGATATTCTGGTGACGCAGGCCACCGACCCGGGGTGGACCCCGGTCTTCCCGCTCGTGCGGGGCCTTGTCCTGGAGATCGGCGGACAGCTCTCTCACGGGGCGATCGTCGCCCGGGAGTATGGCGTACCGGCTGTCGTGAATGTGGCGGGAGCGACCCGTCGGATCAGAGACGGGGAGAGCATCGTCGTGGACGGCGACGCAGGCAGGGTCTATCTGGAGGGCAGCGCATGAGAGCCATTGTGTATGAAAGGTACGGGCCGCCCGATGTCCTTCACATGAAGGAGGTGGCAAAGCCGGCGCCCAAGGAGAACGAGATCCTGATCAGAACCCATGCGACAACGGTGACGTCAGGGGATCGGAGGGTGCGCAGTCTCGATGTGCCGATCGGCTTCGGGATCATCTCACGTCTGGTCTTTGGCATCACGAGGCCCAGGCAATCTGTTCTTGGGACAGAAATCGCAGGCGTAGTTGAATCAACCGGCAAGAACGTCAGCAAGTTCAAAGTCGGCGACCAGGTTTTTGCCTTGGATGGTGCCAACATGGGTTGTTATGCGGAGTACAAATGCATGCCGGAAGAGGGGGCTGTGGCAAAGAAGCCGACCGCTTTGACCTACGGGGAAGCAGCCGCACTCTCCTTTGGCGGAACGACGGCGCTGGATTTCCTCAGGCGAGCCAAACTGCAGCGCGGGGAACGAGTGCTCGTCAATGGCGCTTCCGGAGCAGTAGGCACGGCTGTGGTGCAGCTTGCCAGGTATTTCGGGGCAGAGGTTACCGGGGTGTGCAGCACCGCAAACGTGGAGCTGGTAAGGTCGCTGGGTGCGGATCGGGTCATCGATTACACCCACGAAGACTTCACGCAAAACGGCGATGCCTACGACGTGATTATCGACACAGTCGGCACGGCTCCCTATTCCCGCAGCAAGGGTGCACTAACCCACCGTGGACGCCTGCTTCTGGTTATCGCTGGGCTGCCAGAGATGCTGATGATCCCATGGGTCTCCATGACGAGTGGCAAGAAGGTCATCGCCGGCCCGGCAGCCGAGCGCGCAGCGGATTTGGATTTCCTTGCGGGACTGGTCGAGGCCGGCGAATTCAAGCCGGTGATTGATCGGCGCTATTCATTCGAGCAGATGGCCGAGGCTCACAGATACGTCGATACCGGGCGCAAAAAGGGAAATGTGGTCGTGACCCTGGAGTCAAGCAGCTAATGGCGACCCGACCCAGGTGATGGCGCTCCGCCGCCGCAGATGAGGCCATGAATCGGTAGAGAGCACCCGAGGGCACCCTGCATGTAGCATGGTGCCCTCTATCATATAGACTGGACCGAGCCGGAGCGCCTCCAGGCAGAGATCCCGCCGAATCAGACTGTCGCCGTCTGTCACGACTTCTGCTGCTGCTCCAGCTGCCTGCGCAGTTCGGTCTCTCTGGCCAGTGACTCAGGGTCCTGGTTGATCTCCGCGTCATCGAAGACCTGGCGCAGCTCGATCTGTCCTTCCCCGCCGCCGTGGGGGTCCGGTGCGCGCAGCGCCCATTCAATGGCCTCCTCCCTCGACTTCACCTGGATCAGCCAGAAGCCGGCGATCAGCTCCTTCGTCTCGGGGAAGGGACCGTCGGTCACGACCGGTTTTCCGCCGGGGATAGGATAGGAGATCCGGATGGCGTTCGAGCTCGGGTGGAGCCCCTCGCCGGCAAGCAGCACGCCAGCTTTCACAAGCGCCTCGTTGTACGCCATCATCTTATCGATCATCTCCTGGCTCGGCATGACGCCCGCCTCTGAGTCCTTCGTAGCCTTGACAATCATCATGAACCGCATTCGTCTCTCTCCTCCTCATTTGGCGTTCCATTCGCCCTCTGGCGTACTTTTACGATCGATGGACAAGTTCCGGCCCCTCTGACACGGCGACGGATGAGGTGTCAGCAGATCGACACGCCTGCTGCCTTTGTTGTGGCTTTTTTTTGCGTCGGTTGAGCGAACGAGCCCGGCTACGTACGCCGGGCTCGTTCTGTAGGACTCAGCAGGATGTCAGGTCCTGTGCCGGAATGTGATGCGGCCACGCTTGAGATCGTACGGACTGAGTTCCAAAGTGACCCGGTCTCCTGGAATCACACGAATGAAGTGTTTGCGGAGCTTTCCGCCGATGTGTGCCAGCACTTCGCTCCCATGAGCCAGCTTCACCAGAAAGAAGCCGTTAGACCGAGGCTCCACCACTTGACCTTCGACCTCAATCATATCAGCATGCGCCATAAAGCCACCCCTCCCCAATCGTAATCGCTCCACCGAAGCGAATCGGCCCGGTGCGCTGCACCGGGCCGTCATTGTTCGTCTAGAAGCGGCGGCCGCGATCGCCGCCAAAGCCGGCACGACTACCGGCAGGGCGCTCCTCACGGGGCTTGGCCTCATTCACCGTCAGGGGACGACCAGCCCAATCCATGCCGTTCATCTGGTCGATAACGATCTGGAGCTTCTCAGCCGGCACCTCCACAAACCCGAACCCCCGGGAACGACCGGTCTCACGGTCGGTCGCGATGCGGGCGGAGATGACCTCGGCATGCTGTCCCACAGCGTGGGCCAGCTCCTCGTTGGTTGCAGACCAGGACAGGTTACCAAAATACAGGGTCTTCGTCATGTTCTTCGTGCTCCTTGGAATCGATTTATCGCTTCAACTTGCACGAAGTCATGCTCTGTGTTACACGGAGCGGCCTAAGGCATGGATTCACGACTTGTTCATCGTACCACAGGTGCCGAAAAGTTTCAAGGTTTTTTTCAATGTGAAACACTCGTCGATTATGACCTTGTAATCCGACCCGCTCTGGCATATGATAGAGAGGAACACGTGCACATACCTCTGCAGCAAGTCGCCTGGTGTTTCCGCCAGGCGACTCCGTGTTGCTCCAGCCACGTAACGTCTCATGAAAGCGAGGGGAGACTTCCTATGAACATGGGAACGACGTTGAGGTTCGACATGCCCCAGGGCTGGACGCTGCGAAAAGTGGCAACTGCACTGGCGCGGGAGTGGCTGCCCCCCTTCCGAGCCGTGCCCGTCGTCAAGAGGGCCCCGTGGATGTTGCAGCCCATTGTACGCGAGCTAGGTCAGGCGGTGGCTCCCCTCTGGGAGCCCGGTATCAGCACGGAGGAATACGAAAAGAGGTTGGACCGCAGCGGTCTAAGCTGGTCGGTTCGGGCGAAAGCGGGACGGAACCATGGATCCATCCTGGCCCGTCTCACCATGAACGAAGATCAGGCCATGACTTTCGATATGGAATGCTCACAGGACTCTTTCCCCGAATCCCTGTTTGACGCCGAAAAACTCGCATGCTTCATGGATGAGGGGAGCGGCGGTCAAGCGAATGTGCTCTTCCCCAGACTGCTGCTCAAAAACGGTTTCCGTCTGACCACGGTGTAAATGCAGATGGTCACCACCTCACCGCCTATGAAGCGGCCGCCGCGTGCGGCCGCTTTCACTTTGCTGTACGGGAAAGATCTCTTCAGCCATACTAGAGAAGAGGAAATGCTCGCCATGACCCAACGCGACCTGACGCTGTGGCTCACATCAGTGCGGGCGCCCCTCTTCCCGCAAGACGACTGCAAAGGAGTGCCGGTATATATGACATCCCAGCCCTGGTACGCCCAGTTCCTCACGAAGGAGCGGCATAGCGACGAGCACAACTGGCTGCACCTGGAGGTCAGCCCATACCTCAAGCAGCACGAGACCAACCCGGTCAACTGGCTACCGTGGTCCCCGGAAGCCTTCCAGAAGGCGAAGGATGAGAACAAGCCCATCTTCCTGAGCGTGGGCTATTCCGCCTGCCACTGGTGCCACGTGATGGAGCACGAGTCCTTCGCCAACCCCGAGATCGCCGCCATCATGAACGAGCACTTCGTCAACATCAAGGTCGACCGGGAGGAGCGGCCCGACCTGGACCAGATCTACCAGACCATCTGCCAGCTGGTGACCAAGAGCGGCGGCTGGCCGCTGTCGGTCTGGCTGACCCCGGAGCAGAAGCCCTTCTATGTCGGCACCTACTTCCCGCCCAGCGAGCGCTACGGCCGGCCCGGCTTCAAGCAGTTGCTCCAGGCGCTGGCCCGGGCCTACCGGGAGAAGCGGGAGGAGATCGAGCGGGTCTCCGAGAACTGGACCGGCGCCATCGGGCAGAGCGAACAGACCCCCGACCCGGCCGAGCGGGTGCCGGGCCGGCAGCTGATCGCCAACGCCGCCCGATCCCTGGCCGAGCGGATCGACCGGGAGCACGGGGGCTTCGGCGGGGCGCCCAAGTTCCCCAACAGCTTCAGCCTGGAGCTGATGCTCCGCCACTGGAAGGCCTCCGGCGACGAGCTCTACCGCCACCTGGTCGCCTTCACCCTGGAGAAGATGGCCGAGGGCGGCATCTACGACCAGCTGGGCGGGGGCTTCCACCGCTACTCGGTCGATGCCCGCTGGGCGGTGCCCCACTTCGAGAAGATGCTCTACGACAACGCCGCCCTCCCCCCGCTCTACCTGGCCGCCTGGCAGGCGACGGGCCAGCCCCTCTTCCGGCGGATCGCCGAGGAGACGCTGAACTACGTCATGCGGGAGATGACCCACCCGGAGGGCGGCTTCTACTCCACCACCGATGCCGATTCGGAGGGCGAGGAGGGAAAGTTCTTCGTCTTCAACCAGCAGGATGTGCAGGAGGCGGTGGATGACGACCTCCTGGCCGAGCTGATGTGCCGCTACTACGGGGTCGACGAGGAGGGCAACTTCGAGCACACCGGGAAGACAGTGCTCCACATCGCCGCCCAGCCGGCCGACCTGGCCCGGGAGTTCGACCTGCCCCTGCACGAGGTGGAGCAGATGCTGGCGGAGGGGCGCAAGCGGATGCTGGCCTACCGGGAGCAGCGGGTCCCTCCCTTCCGGGATGAGAAGATCCTGACCGCCTGGAACGGGCTGATGATCTCCGCCTTCGCCAGGGCGGGCCGGGCGCTGCGCAACTTCCGGTACACCGGGGCCGCCCGGGGCGCCGCCGACTTCGTGCTCAACCGCCTGACGGACGGGGAGGGCAGGCTGCTCCGCCGCTACAAGGACGGCCAGGCCGGGATCCCCGGCTACATCGAGGATTACGCCTACTTCACCGCCGGGCTGATCGACCTCTACGAGGCGACCTTCGACGAGCGGTACCCGCAGGCGGCCATCCGCTACGCCCGGGAGACGCTGGACCGCTTCTACGACGGCAGGGGCTCCTTCTACCTGACCCCGGAGGATGGTGAGGCGCTGATCCACCGACCGAAGGATGCGATGGACTCCTCCACCCCCGCAGGCTCCAGCGTGGCGGTGATGAACCTGCTCCGCCTCCTCCCCTTCACCGGCGAGGAGCGGCACCGGGAGATCGCCGAGACGGTCTTCAAGGCGTACCACCTGCACATGGAGCGGATCCCGGGCGGCATGGGCTCCCTGCTCCAGGCGCTGGACCTCTACCTGAACAGCCCCACCGAGGTGACCCTGGTGGGCGATGCGCCCGAGGAGTGGCTGGCGGGGCTTGGGGAGCGGTATGAGCCCAACCTGGTGCTGACCCGGATCGACCAGCCCCGGGAGGATGCGCCCATCTGGGCGGGGAAGGGTCTGGTGGACGGCAGGCCGGCGGCCTACGTCTGCCGGAACTTCGCCTGCTCACCTCCCGCCACCACCTGGGCGGACCTGCAGCAGTACCTCGAGTAGGGCGGAGCCGTCCCGTTGCGCTTCTCAGGGCCTGCTCGTTTCATCCAGGGGTGAGAATCAGGTCGCCGGGCAGGGAGTCTGCCGGGCGACCTGGAACTATCTCTGCAACTCCCACCGAGAAGGGGGCCTGCAGATGCGGAGCCTGCGCAAGGGCCTGTCGGTCCTGCTGGTGCTGTTCATCGTCCCCATCCTGATGGGGCAGATCGCCCTGCACAGCGCCCGGTCGCTGTTGAGCGATCCGGCCTTCCCGAAGCAGGTGATCCGTGAGGCCGGGGTTCAGGCGGAGGTCGAGCGCTGGATGCTGGCGGCGCTGCGGGAGCAGGTCCGGCCCGAGCAGTTCGGCGTGAGCCTCTCCCGGGAGCGCCTCAACCGGATCATCCACCGGATCCTTCCCCCGGCGCAGCTGACCGCCATGGGTGAGCAGGTGGTGGATGGGCTGGTCGCCTGGGCCTGGGGCGAGGAGCCCTACCCGAACCTGGTCCTGGACCTCACGGAGGTGCGCCGCGGCGTCATCCCCGCCGTCCGGGCTGAGCTGCAGGCCGAGGTGGACTCCCTGCCGGTCTGCACCCGGGAACAGCTGCTGCAGCTGGCGAAGAGCCCCCCGACCGGCATACCGCCCTGCAAGACCGCCGACAAGCGGCTGAACGATGCCTTCGTGGAGGCGATGCTCCGGCGGCTGGACCTGGAGCGGCTCCTCCCGCTGCAGGTCGACCTGGCCGCCGCCATCGCCGACCGGCAGGGACCGGACTTCTGGACCGGGGCCTGGCAGGAGATCCAGGCGATCCGGGCCGGCCTGGACCTGATCCTCTGGGGCTGGGCGGTGGTCACCCTCCTGCTGCTGGTGCTGCTGCTGCTCAACCTGGACCGGTGGTATGCCCCCCTGGGCTGGCTCGGGGCGGTGGGGATCCTGGCCGGCGGCCCCCTGGCGCTGGCCGGGGCGGGCGGGCCGCTGGTCGGCAGACTGGTCCAGCCCTGGCTGCCCACCGAGGGACAGGGGGTCGCCTCGGCGGCGGTCCAGATCGGGCTGCGGGCCGTGACGGAGGCGGTCCAGGGCCTCAGCTTCACCGTGCTGCTGGCGGGGCTGGCAGTCGTGGCCGTGGCCGTCTACGGGCGGATGACCGACCCCCCGCCGGAGAGAGCGGGGATGTGAGCAGTGGGCAAAATAAGGGCCGGGCTGCCCGTTCGGGGCGCCCGGCCTCTTTGCGGTTACTGCAGATCCACCTGGACGAAGTCGATGGAGAAGGAGTCGCTCTGGTTCTTGTAGAGCGGCCCGACCTCCAGCCGCACCGTGTTGCTGGCCCCGTCGGTGACCAGGGAGGCGGCTGTGCTGCTGCAGTCGGCGCTGCTGAGCGTGTACTCGCCCGCACCGCTGATCGCCTGCTGGCAGATCAGGTGGTTGCTGCCCTTCATCCGGATGTAGGCGGTGATCACCTTGGCGCTCCCGCCCTGGACCGCACTGATGTTCACCTTGACGCTGATCTGGGTCGGCTGGCTGCCCAGGGCCGGGGTGAAGCTGTAATCCTTGGTGCTGTACTTGCCGTTGGGATTGCCCGAGTCAGACCAGACGCTGCCCTCCAGGTCGCCGGAACTCCAGCCGGTGGAGGGCTCCTGCACCGTGATGCTGACCGTCGCCGTGCTGGAGGTGGTGGTGCCGTCGGAGGCCTGGTAGGTGAAGCTGTCCGACCCGGTGAACCCGGGGTTCGGGGTGTAGGTGACCGTCCCGTCGGCGTTGAGCGAGGCCGCGCCGTTGGCGGGCTGCGTCAGGTTGGTCACGCTCAGCCCGTCGCCGTCCGGATCGCTGTCGTTGGCCAGCACAGCGATGGTGACGGCGGTATCCGTGGTGGTGGAGGCGCTGTCGTCGGCCGCCGCCGGAGCGTCGTTGACCGGGCTGACCGTCAGGCTGACAGTGGCATCGTCGTAGGCGCCGGCGCTGTCGGTCACCCGGAAGGTGAAGGCGTCGCTCCCGTTGTAGTTCCCGTCCGGCGTGTAGGTGACCGTGGCCGCATCGGCGTTGGGCGTACCGGCGGTGCAGGTGGTGCCCGACGGAGTGCTGACCGAGCCGTGGCTGGGGCCGCTGACGATGGAGAAGCTCAGCTCGCAGTCCTCGGCATCCGACCCGCTCAGGGTGATCGCCACCGACTGATCCTCCTGGGTGGAGGCCGATCCGTCACCGGCGGTGGGGGCGGTGTTGCCCGGGGCGGGGTCGGTCCCGCCGGAGCCGCCGCCGGCATAGGCCATGCCCTCGTGGTTGCTGTCCGGATCGTTGGTAGAGCCGCTGCTCCGCCACTCGCTCTGCGGCTGCGCCCCGTCAATGATCGCCTGCCGGATGTTGTACACATCGGTGGCGCTGCCGGGGTTGAGGCCGTTGGAGGCGATGTAGAGCGCCGCCCAGCCGGCCACATGGGGGGAGGCCATGGAGGTGCCGCTGGCGGTGGCGTAGCCGCCGTCCTTGTAGGTGGAGCGGATGTCCACCCCCGGCGCCGCCACATCGATCCCGGCTCCCGGGGAGGTGACCGGGTTGCCGCCGGCCACGCTGGTGGAGAAGTTGGAGAAGGTGGCCAGGGTGTCGTCCGGCCCGTAGCTGGTGTCGGGGCCATCGCCGCCCGCCGATCCGTTGGAGTCGGCCAGGGCGGAGACGGTCATCACCTCCGGGTAGGAGGCGGGGATGTAGTTGTCGCCCTTGGTGCTGTAGTCGCCGTCGCCGTAGATGTCGGCATCGCTGTTGCCGGCGGCGACCACAAAGACGACGCCCAGGCCCACGGCGTTGGCGATCGCATCCTGGAGCGCCTGGCTCTCGCCCTGGCCGCCGAGGCTCATGTTGGCCACCTCAATGCTGCCGGCGTTGGCCGCCACCTGGTCGACGCCTGCGACGATCATGGCGAAGCTGCCCGAGCCGCTGTCGGTCAGGACCTTGATCGCCCAGATCCGGGCGCCCGGTGCCACGCCCACCACGCCGTCGCTGTTATCCAGCGCACCGATGGTGCCGGCCACGTGGGTGCCGTGCCCGTTGCCGTCGTCACCCGAGTCCTGGACGCAGGAGACGGTTCGGCTCCAGGGCGGGCCGCCGCTCTCGTTGGTGCAGTCGATCCGCTTCACCACATTCAGGTCGGGATGGTCGTAGTCGACGCCGGTGTCCAGAACGGCCACGTCCACGTCGACGAAGTCGGCGGAGCCGTCGTGATAGGCGGCGGGGACCCCCATCCGGAGGATGCCGGTGGGGACGGTCTGCGCCAGGGCGTGGAGAACCCCGTCGGGCTCCACATAGGCCACGTTCGGGTTCCGGGCCAGCGCCCGGGCCGCCTCGGCGGTGCCGCGGAAGGCAAAGCCCTTCAGGGCGTGCTGGTAGACGGCGAAGGCCTGGCCCCGGTGGGCCGCTGCCAGCTGCTGGGCCAGACCGGGGGGGTCGGCCACATCGGCCCGGAAGACGACGATGTAGGAGCCCACCTCGCCCCCGGTGGCTCCGGGGGCCGCTGCCCCGACCCCACCGGCTGTCAGGAGCAGCACCACACCCAGGAACGCGGCCAGCAGCGAAAACTTCCTCCTCCGCATCTTCTCCATCCCTTCCTTTTGATCGTGTAGATTCGTGTCGAATCTCGGTGAATTATTTTTTCGACAAGAATGACGAAAATCCCTGTTGATTGCTTGAGAATTCTTTTTTGTCGGAAGTGTAAATCGTCCGGTAGGAGAAAGGAATGGCCGCCCCGCAAGCGTGCGGGGCGGCCGGAAGGAGGACCTCCAGGACGTTGGAAACCGGCGGGATCAGACACCGCTGCGATCACCTTGCTGGATCCCTGTTGCCTTGATCAGGGAGGGTTTGGCACCCTGGTGCCTGGTTCGAGTAGGGTGTCAGATCCGTCTGGGTCAGCTCTTGTCGAATCTCAGGGGCCGGGTCTGGAACCGGAACCGGAGCCGAGGTCCTGGTCGGGAGCCGGGGTCCGGGACGCATCCGGACCTTCTGAAGTCGGAGCCCGGGGGCCGGGACCTCTCTGTTCGGGACCGTTGGCTGAGGTCCTCCTTGCCGTTTCATTTTACCCCGGCGCCCCGCTTCCTGCATGACCCTTCGGGCTCACTTTGGTCTACGGTTATCAGAATAGACTGTTTTCGACCTGAATAGTCGCGGTCCTATCGGTGCCGGCGGATTGCCTCCAGCGGGTCCAGTCGGGCGGTCTGGAGGGCCGGACCCAGGGCGGCCAGCCCCGATGCCAGGGCGGTGGCGGCCACCGCCAGGGCGCTCAGCCGGAGCAGTTCGCCGGCGCTGAGCCAGCGCAGCAGCCCGCCGGAGAAGGGGAGCAGGGCCATCGCCCCCAGAGCGAGCAGCACGCCCAGGAGGGCGCCCAGGAGGGCGAGGAGGAGCGATTCCGCCAGGGT
Source organism: Bacillota bacterium (assembly GCA_049324875.1). Lineage (GTDB taxonomy): Bacteria > Bacillota > Sulfobacillia > Symbiobacteriales > Symbiobacteriaceae > JAWLHU01. The sequence continues at coordinate 15,611 of JBMONC010000037.1, read as the reverse complement.
GAGGCCGATCACAAACCGCCGGGTGGCACCGATCGCCAGCAGCATCCCCAGCTCGGCCCGGCGCTGCCCCACCCGGATCGAGGCCAGCAGCCCGGTGATCAGCACCGCCGCCAGCAGGGCCACCCCGGAGGCGGTGGAGAGGTGGCGCACCAGGGGCTGAAGGTCGGTCAGCACGTGGCGGGTGGTCTGCTCGCCCACCAGGATCTCCGCCTCGGGGATCGCCGCCCCGATCTCAACCACCGCCATCATGGGCGAGGCCCAGTACTCCAGCCGGAGCACGAGGATCGAGGCCCTGGGAAAGGAGGGCTCCCCCCGCCCTCCGCGGCTCAGGTCGATGCCCTGGGTGGTCAGCAGTCCCAGCACCTTCCCGGCCTTCAGCTTCTGCCGCCAGGCGGCCACGTCGATCTCCGCCGGCACCGGCTGGTCGGTGGCGCCGGTCTGCATCCACCGCTCCACAGCCGCCCGGTTGCCGGGCAGGGCCAGGATCAAGTCTCCCCCGAGCCGCTCCAGCCCCCGGTCCAGGAGCTGCTGCATCCCGCTGAGCAGGCTGAGGGCCGCCACCAGGGCGCCCGCTGCCACCAGGCCGGCGAAGAGGCCGGCGGCCGTCTGCCACCGGGAGCGGCGGATTCCCGCCCAGACCAGGGCCATCATGCCGATTCTGCCGCTAGGACGCACGGGCGACACGCCCCCCGGTCAGGACCAGGTGGCGGCTCGCCACGGCGACCAGGTCCGTGTTGTGGGTGACCATCACCACCGTCGTTCCGCTCCGGTTCAGCTCCTGGAAGAGGCCGACGATCTCCCGCTCGGTCTCCTCGTCCAGGTCGGCGGTGGGCTCATCGGCCAGGAGCAGCGCCGGGCTGTTCAGGAGCGCCCGGGCGACGGCGACCCGCTTCTGCTGGCCGCCGGAGAGCTGCCAGGGAAGCCGGTCCGCCTGCTCCGAAAGCCCGACCTGGTCCAGCAGGGAGAGCGCCCGCTCCCGGTCGCCCCCCTCCCCGGCGGGCAGGAAGGAGGCGGGGAGCAGCACATTCTCCAGGACGCTCAGGGTGGGGATCAGGCTGGCGAACTGGAAGATGAAGCCCATGTGGCGGGAGCGGAAACGGGCCCGCTCAGCGTCGCTCATGGACCACAGATCCTTCCCCTCCACCTTCACCGTGCCGCTGTCGGGCCGGATCAGCCCGCCGATCAGCGAGAGCAGGGTCGATTTGCCCGCCCCCGAGCGGCCCGTCACCACCAGGAACTCGCCCTTTTCAATCCGCTCGGTCAGCGGCAGCAGCGCATCCACCCGCTGGCTGCCGGTCTGGTAGATCTTTGCGACGTTCTGCAGGTCAATCATCCGATCGCCTCCATCCTATCGGGCGTGAATGGCGTAGTGCGGGTCAAGCCGTGCCAGCCGCATGGCCGGGTAGGCCGCCGCCAGTCCGCCGCCCAGCGCGGAGAGCGCCACCACCGCCGCGCCGAGGGCCGTCTGCTCCGCTGCGCTCGGATAGAGGAAGGGCAGCGTGTAGGAGACCATGATCGCCTCCTTGAAGAGGCCGTAGACCACCCGCCCGGCCAGCACCCCCGCCGCCCCGCCCAGGGCGCCCAGCAGGGCGGCCTCCAGCAGGAGGACGGAGATCGCCTGGTTGGCGGTGGCGCCCATTGCCCGGAGCAGCCCGATCTCCCGGGAGCGCTCGTGGGCGACGGCGGCGAAGAGGATGATGAAGAGCAGCAGGGAGACCAACAGCACGCCCAGGACGACCGGCAGCAGGTAGCCCATCAGACCGCCCAGGTCATCGGAGACCCCCTTGGCAATCTGGCCGGCGGTCAGCACCGAGACGCCCGCGAGGCTCGCCTCGATCTGCTCCGCCACGGCCGGGGCCCGGGCCGGGTCATCCAGGTCGACCAGGAGGGCCGAGATGTGGCCATCGGGGATGGTGAGCGGCTTCTCCGCCTGGGTCACCGAGTTGCGGGCCATCTCCCAGACCGCCTCCTGGGGCAGGAAGACGGTTTCATCCATCCCCATCCCGGTGGGGTCGAGCCGGGCGGCGATTCGGAAGGTGGTGCCGTAGAAGACCAGGGGATCCCCGGTCACCCCCAGCACATGGTTCCCGACCAGGATCTCGTCGGCCTCCAGCTCCCGGTTCAGGGCATAGCGAAGCCAGGGCTTCACCGTGAAGTCGCTCTCGGGGTCGTACCCCACCAGCATCAGGCGGCCGGTGCAGCAGGCGGAGGAGGCCAGGGTCTCCACGTAGATCTGCGGGGAGACCGCCCTCACCCCGTCGATGGCGGCCACCTGCCGGCCGACGGAGCCGTCCATGTAGAAGGTGACCGGTTCGCCCATCACCAGGGCGGTGTGGGTTGCCTCCACCGAGCCCCGGGGCACCACCATCAGGTCGGCGCCAAGCCGGTCCAGCCCTTTGGCCACGGCGTGGCGGACACCCAGGGTGATCAGTCCGCCGGCAAAGGTCGTCCCGGCCACCAGCAGGACGCCGAGAATCACGGCAAGGGTGCGCCCGGGGTTGCGCAGCAGGTTGAGGGCAGCCAGTCTGGCCAACCCCGGGGCGCGGGGCGACCGACTCATGCGGTCTTCCCCTCCGGCCCATCCAGCCGCCGCAGCTGGATGCTGGCGATCAGGCCGGCCAGCACCACCACGCCGCCCAGCAGGAGCGAGCCGGGCTTCAGGCTCAGGTTGCAGGGCATCTCCGGGTTGGCGCAGGTGGGGATCAGCCAGACGGGGATCAGGATCATCAGTACGCCGGCGCCGGCCACCGCCAGGCTGAGCCCCCTGGCCGCCTCCCTGGCGAAGAGGAGGATCAGCCCCATGAAGGCGACCAGGCCGCCGACGCCCATCACCGCCCGCTCGGTCCAGGTGCAGCCCATATGGACCTTCATCCCCTTGGCGGTGGTCATGAAGTGGCCGGCCTCTGCACACGTATCCAGGAAGAAGTGGGCGCCGAAGACCGTGGTCAACCCAAGGAGCATGAAGAGAAGCGGGCGCCAGCTCCGTGCAACGACGTTCACCGTGAATACCACCTTTCTGCAATTCCGTGTGGGAGTACGGATATCGTCCACTCAAAAAATACCGCTTTCCTGAGAGCGATGACAATACTGCGCAGGCCCGACGGGAGAGCCCAAGAGTAGTGTCCAGATACTACCCCGCGGGGTACCCCCGTACGGTAGAACCTCCATCGGAGCGTGGCAGTAAGCCGCCAGACTCCCCGCGCCGTCGGATGGGCGCGCGAAAACACCCGAGCTCCCGGCCCGGGTGTTTCTTACATTTTGGTGTCGGAGGCGGGACTTGAACCCGCACGGTTGCCCATACGCCCCTCAAACGTACGCGTCTGCCAATTCCGCCACTCCGACATGGCTGTCTGGGGGACAGGAATGATCATACCTTTCCCCAGGCGGAAAGTCAAGGCCTGGCTACACCACGACCAGGGGCGGCTGGATGCGGGCCTCGATCCAATCGGAGACCTGTCTGGCGATCTCCGGCATCTCCGGCTCCGCCACCAGGTTGTGGCAGAGCCCCTCCAGCAGCCGGAACTCCTTATCCGGATGGGGGATCCGCTCAAAGAACCGGCGGCTCTCCTCCGGGCAGATCAGGAAGTCGTCGCCCGCCTGCAGCATCAGGACCGGCACCTGGAGCCCCGCCAGTTCCCGCTTGGCCCGGCGGATCGACCGGACGGCGGCCAGCAGGAACCGGCCGGTGAAGGCGGTCACCCAGTGCTCATCCTGCCGGGCCCGCTCCAGGTGGAGCTGGTTCCGGGTGGTGATCACCGGCTCCTGCATGATCGACAGGTACCTCCGGGGGGAGAGCAGAGCGGTCACGACGCCCCGCACCAGCTGGGGCAGGGAGGGCGGTCGGCGCAGCTTGAAGCCGGGCGAAAGGGCGATTACCCCGCGCACCGTCCGCCCTGCCCGGTAGGCGCACCGCAGGGCGAGGTGGCCCCCCATGGAGAGCCCCAGCAGGAAGATGGGCAACCCCGGGTTCTGCGCCCGGGCGTGCTGCATCACCTCCAGGGCATCCTCCACGAAGAGCTCATAGGCGGGAATATCCCCCCGCGGCTCCCGGGAGAGGCCGAATCCCCGGTGGTCGTGGGCATAGATGTTGAAGCCCCGCTCGTGCAGCAGGTCGCCCATGGCGGTGAAGGGCCCGCTGTGATCGCCCTGACCGTGCAGGTAGAGCACCACCGCCTTGGCCCCCTGCCGCCACCACTCCCGATAGGGCACCACCACCCCGTCACGGGCTCTCAGTTCACCCAGGCGGTGCCCGTCGTGGCGTCCGCTTAACCAGATCATCAGGATCACCTCTTTGTTCATAGCGAGACCAGCCCCAGCCGCTAGTCTGCCTTACCGGATACCCGTTCATTCCTCCCGGACCAAAATATGCGACCAGGTTCGCCCCGCTAACGGTTCAGGTGCCAAGGGTCTTGGAGACGGGAACAAGCAGGGCCTGCGCCCTGCTTGTCTGAATATCTATTTCCAATTTTACCACAAAGAGCGTCTCAAGAAAAGATCCATCTGAAGAGGAAATAGACGAGAATCAGGATGCCGGCCATGGCCAGAACCATCGGCATCAGCACCTGATAGGCGGCGATGATCATGGCGAGGGTATCTGACCAGCCGAACTGGGGGATCTCCTCCTCATCGCCCTCCCGCTCGCTTTCCCCCTGCCACTCCTTGGCCCGCCGGGCGGCCCGGCGGCGGGCTACCTCATCCTCCAGATTGCGCATGTTGCTCGCCTCCTCAATGCTCTCTACCGGTGCTGCCCATAGAGCCACAGATAGCGCTGGTAATCTCGCAGGACCACAGCCACGTAGTGGCGGGTCTCCGGGAACGGGATCTGTTCGAGGGTATGGCCCTCCCCCGTCCACCGGCGCTCAGCCAGCCACTTCCGCACGTTGTTCCGGCCGGCATTGTAGGCGGCCAGCGCCAGCACCGGGTCCCCGTCAAACTCCTTGAGCAGGTTGGCCAGGTACCAGCAGCCGATGCGGATGTTGTAGTCCGGATCGTAGAGGTAGTCGGGGTGGAAGGGCAGCTTCATCTGCTCAGCCGCCCACTGGCCGGTCTCCGGCATCACCTGCATCAGGCCCCGGGCGCCCTGGGGGGAGGTGGCCCGGGGGCGGAACCGGGACTCCGCCCGGATGACCGCCGCCACCAGATAGGGGTCCAGCTGCTGCTCGCGCGCCCGTTGAAACAGACTTTCTTCATAGGCCAGCGGGTACAGGGAGTAGACCAACAGGCGCAGCCCCGTCAGCAGGGCGCCCGCCAGGACGGCCAGTACCACCAGCCAGGTGAGGGACCTTCGAACCTTCACGCCCCCGTCTCCTTTTGCCAGATGGTCACGCTGTGACGTCCCGCCAGGCGTCCGCCACTTGCGCACGGGTCTCGCTCTCGGAGCCCCGGTTGTCGATCACCCGGTCTGCTCGGGCCCGCTTGGCCTCCAGCGCCATCTGCGCCGCGATCCGCCGCTCGGCCTCCTCGGGGGAGAGCCCATCGCGGGCGATCAGCCGGGCCCGCTGGGTGGGCGGGTCCACATAGACCACCCAGACCTGGTCCACCAGCCGGTCCCAGCCGCTCTCGAAGAGCAGGGGGATATCCAGGACCACAGCGGGCCGCCCCTCGGCCCGGTACCGCTCCACCTCCTGCCAGATCCGCTCCCGGACGGCGGGGTGGACGATCGCCTCCAGCGCCTTGCGGCGGGAGGGGTCGGCGAAGACGATCCGGCCCAGGGCGGCCCGGTCCAGCGAGCCGTCCGGCCGGAGCACCTCCGGCCCGAACTCCCGGGCGATGGCCCGGGTGACCGGGGTGCCGGGCTGCTGCAGCTCGTGGACGATGGCGTCGGCGTCGATCACCGGAGCGCCCAGCTCCCGGAGCGCCCGGCTGACGGTGGACTTGCCGCTGGCGATCGATCCGGTCAGGCCGATGATCCGCATCGCCCTACTCCACTTCGACCCGGTAGGCGGCGAACTTCTCAAGGGTGGAGTCGCGCAGCTCCTTCTCGGAGTACACCTCCACCCGCCACTTGCCATCCTTCAGCGGCCGGATCTGCATCTCGCCGGAGACGTTGTGGGTCTCCCACAGCTTATGCACCGTCTCCCGCATCTCTTTCTCGGTGGGGAACTCAAAGACCAGATGCTGCATAGGTCATACGTCACCTTTCTTCCTGGATGTGCGGGTCGGGTAGGAGCGGGGCGGTTCGGCGGCCACGGCCACGCTCTCGCCACGCCGGCCCGGCCGGGCCCGCCGGGTCTGGAGCCGGGCCCCCTCGGGCGCCGGCTGGCAGGCGGGGCAGATATGGGTCCCCCGCTGGGCCACCGCCAGCTTGATGATCGGCGTGCCACAGGCGGGGCAGGGCTGGCCGGTCCGGTCGAAGACCTGCAGCTCGTCGTACATGTCCCCCTCCGCCCCCTCGCCATCGAAGTAGAGGGAGAAGGTGGTCCCCCGCTTCTCCACCGCCCGCTCCAGGACGCTGCGGATGCAGCCATAGAGCCGCTCCACCTCGCCCCCGGTCAGGGAGGCGGCCTGCCGCTCGGGGTGGATCCGGGCGCAGAAGAGCGCCTCATCCACGTAGATGTTGCCCAGCCCGGCCACGATCGCCTGGTTGAGCAGGGCGGCCTTGATCGGGGTCCGCCGGCCGGAGAGCCCCGCCGCCAGCACCGCCGGCGAGAACTGGTCGGAGAGCGGCTCCGGCCCCAGGGCCGCCAGCCCCTTCGGCATCCCCTCGCCGCGGGGGCCCAGCAGGTGGAAGCCGCCGAACTTCCGCTGATCCTCGTAGCGCAGCTCGGTGCCGTTGTCCAGGTGGAAGATCAGGTGCAGGTGCTTCTCCCGGGGGCGGGTGGGGTCGCAGACGTAGAGGTGACCGGACATCCGCAGGTGGCCCACCAGGGTGACGGGGCCCAGCCGGAAGAGGAGCCACTTGCCCCGCCGGTCGATCGCGGTGAAGCGGGCGCCCTCCAGCTCGGCTGTGAAGGTGCGGGGGTCCGGATGGTAGACCTGCCGGGGGGTGAGGATCTCCACCCGCTCGATCCGCCTGCCTACCACTTTATCATAAAGGGTCCGTCGGACGGTCTCCACTTCGGGCAGTTCGGGCATGGGCTACTCCACCTCGAGCTTCTGGACGGAATACCAGTCGGGGCCGGCCTTGACCTCGACCTTCAGGGGTACATCCAGCTTCATGGCGCCCTCCATCTCCCGCTTCACCAGCCGGGCCAGGTCCTGAACCTCGCCCTCCGGGCACTCGAAGACCAGTTCGTCGTGCACCTGGAGGATCATCTTCGCCTTCAGCCCCGACGCCTCCAGCGCCCGGCGCACGGCGATCATCGCCCGCTTCATCATGTCGGCGGCGGTCCCCTGGATCGGGGTGTTGATCGCCATCCGCTCGGCGTTCTGGCGGATGGTGAAGATCCGGTGGTTGATCTCGGGCAGGGGCCGCTTGCGGCCATCGAGGGTGGTGACGTAGCCCTTCTCCCGGGCCTCCGCCTTTTTCTCCTCCATGTACCGCTTCACCCCGGCGAACTTCTCGAAGTAGGTCTCGATGAACCGCTTCGCCTCCGCCCGGCTCATCCCCACCGCCCGGGCCAGGCCGAAGTCGGTCTGGCCGTAGATCAGGCCGAAGTTGACCGCCTTCGCCTGCCGGCGCATGTCGGGGGTCACCTCACCAAATGAGACGCCCCAAACCTCGGCAGCCGTTCGGGTGTGAATGTCCTGATCTTTTTCGAAGGCCTCCCGGAGGGCGGGGTCGCCGGAGTAGTGGGCCACCACCCGCAGCTCGATCTGGGAGTAGTCAGCGGCCACCAGCAGGTGGCCGGGCGCCGGCACAAAGGCCTTGCGGATCCGGCGGCCCTCCTCGATCCGGATGGGGATGTTCTGCAGGTTCGGGTCCTTGGAGGAGAGGCGGCCCGTCTCGGCCACCGTCTGGGCGAAGGTGGTGTGGATCCGGCCGTCCCGGGCGATCAGCTGGCCCAGGGCGTCCACGTAGGTCCCCTTCAGCTTGGTCAGCGTCCGGTACTCCAGGATCTTCTCGGCGATCGGGTACTCCGCCGCCAACTCCTCCAGCACCTCGGCGTCGGTGGAGTAGCCGCCGGTCTTGGTCTTCTTCCCCGCCGGCAGGCCGAGTCTCTCGAAGAGGATCTCGCCCAGCTGCTTGGGGGAGCCGATGTTGAACGGGGTGCCGGCCAGCGCGTAGATCTCCTGGGTCACCTGGGTGATCCGGCCGTCCAGCTCGCCGCTCATCTCGATCAGCGTCTTCTGGTTGATCCCGACGCCGGCGGCCTCCATCTCAGCCAGGATCGGCATCAGCGGCATCTCCACCTCCCGGAAGAGGCGGGTCAGCCCCTGCTCCTCCAGCGCCGCCTCCATCTTCTCCCGAAGCTGGCCCAGGATCGAGGCGCGGGTCGCCCAGGCGTCGGGCAGGTCACCGGTGGGCAGCTCGCCCAGGCCGTACTGGCGGGCCAGCCCCTCCAGGTCGTAGCTGGTCCGGCCGGGGTCCAGCAGGTAGGCGGCCAGCGCCGCATCGAAGGCGGCGGGGGCCGGCTTGGCCCCCTGGGCGTAGGCCCAGTTGTAAAGCGGCTTCAGGTCGTGGCCGTAGACCTCCTCGGCGGCCTCCAGGGCCGGGGCCACGTCGGCTACAGCCTCGCCGCTCAGCCAGAGGGGGGGCTCAGCCGTCGCCACCCCCACCGGGCGGGGCCGGCCGGGATTGCCGGCGGGGACGGTCATCTGGGCCAGCAGCGCCAGCCGGCGGCCCAGTTCGGCCTGGCCGGGCTGCTCCACCTTGCGGGCCTCCACCAGCTTGACGGCGGCGGCCTCCTCCTGCTCCTTCACCTCCGCCGCCTCGGCGGTGCCGGCGGCCGGGGTCACCTTGGGCAGCAGCGACTTGAACTCCAGCTTCTTGAAGAGCGCCGTCGCCTCGGCGTAGTTGGGCTCCCGCAGCCTCAGCTCCTCGGGCTTCAGCTCCACGGGCGCATCCAAGGCGATGGTCGCCAGCTTGCGGGAGAGGAACGCCTTCTCCTGGTTCTCCTTCAGCTTGGTCTGCAGCGCCCCCTTGATCTCGTCGAGGTGGGCGTAGACGCCGTCGACGCTGCCGTAGTCCTGCAGCAGCTTCAGGGCGGTCTTCTCCCCCACCCCCGGCACCCCGGGGATGTTGTCGGAGGTGTCGCCCATCAGCGCCTTCAACTCGATGATCTGGGGCGGGGTCAGCCCCAGCTCCTCCATCAGCTGGGCGGGATCGTAGCGGACCGTCTCGGAGATGCCCTTCTTGGTCAGCATCACCGTCACCTTCTCGCTGACCAGCTGCAGGGCGTCCCGGTCGCCGGTGACGATCAGGGTCTCGATCCCCTGCTCCGCCGCCTGCTTGGCGAGGGTACCCAGCAGGTCGTCCGCCTCGTAGTTGTCGACGCGGAACCAGGGGACGTTCAGGGCGGTCAGCACCTCGCGGAGCAGGTCCATCTGCGGCCTGAACTCATCGGGAGCCGCCTTGCGGGTCCCCTTGTACTCGGCATAGTCGGCATGGCGGAAGGTCACCCGCCCCTTGTCGAAGGCGACCGCCAGGTAGTCGGGCTTCTCCTCCTCGATCAGCTTGTAGAGCATGGTAAGAAAGCCGTAGACGGCGTTGGTGAAGATCCCTTCGCTGGTGGAGAAGAGCCGGAGGGCGTAGAAGGCCCGGTTGGCCAGGCTGTTTCCGTCCAGGAGAACCAGCTTCTGCTTGGAAGACACGAGGCTCACCTCTCTGTTACCGCTGTTGTAGCTTGGCCGTGGACCTTCCAACTTATTTCAAGACAAGCTTGCCCAAGTCCTTTGTCGCAATGCGGGGGGCCAAGAAAGAATCGGGGCCGTTGACCGGCCCCGATCTAGTACTCGTATGTGGCCCTCACCCGGGCCCGGAAGATCAGATCGCCGGGCGAGGAGGGGGTCTGGGTCGGGCTCTCCTCCTCCAGGACCTCCACGGAGAGGAGGGCGCCCAGGGTGCGGTCCTGCCCCTGGACGATGGCAGCCGCCTGGCTCTCGGCGCTGGCGATCGCCGCCCGGACCGCCTCCCGCCTCACCTCTTCGGCGTCTTGCAGGCCGTAGGCGGTGGCGTAAAGGCCGGTAGCGCCGTTGGCCAGACCGGCGGCGATGACGGCCTCCACCCTCTCCAGGGCGGTCAGGGTGACCGCCACCCGGCCCTCCGCCTGAAACCCGGTCAAGTAGGTCTTGCCGGCGTAGTCCTGGCGGGTGAGCGGGGTGACGACCGGCGCCTCCGCCTGAATCTGCTGCGGGGAGAGCCCCAGCTTCCTCAGGGCGGCCGTCAGGCGGGTCACCGACGCGAGATGAAGGGCCTCCGCCTCGGCAGCGGAAGCCCCCTGCGTCCAGATAGAGACTCCGAAGGTCAGGATGACCTGATCGGGCTTCGCCCGCATCTCTCCTTCCCCGAGCACCGTGACGGTGCGGGGGGGCTGCTCCTCAACCGGATCCTTTGCCGGGAGCGGCCTGCCTGCCAGGAGCAGGATCAGCGCCATCACCAGCAGCGAGCCGGCCAGAGCGGCGAAGTGCTGAGGCTTCACGGGTGGCAGTCAACTCCTACTGCGCCGTCTTGGGCTTGAGGGTGACCTGAATGGTCCCGGTCTTCGCCAGGGCTTCCAGCTTGGCGTAGTCCTCACGGACCCGCTCAAACTCGGCCGTGATCATGGCCAGGTCCCGCTCGAGGAGGGCCAGGCTCTCCTTGTTGGTGGTCTCCGCCATCCGGCCCACCAGGAACTCCCGGGTCTCGTCCAGGTTGGTCATCAACCGGTAGAGCTCGGTCATGGCGTCGATGTTCAGCCCCTCGGACTGCCGCTGGGCAGCGGCCCCCACCAGACCCTCCACGAAGGAGAGCTCGGTCTCAAGGGCCTCGACGGGCACGGTGATCTGCATGACGATGGCGCCGGTCTCGGCATCCGTCCTCTGGGTGTGGAGCCCGGGGAAGCGGGCCCCCAGGGTCAGCGCTGCCTGCGAGACGTCCGCCACCGCGGCCTCGACCTGGGCGACCGGGCGCTGCACGCTGGCATAGGTGGCCGGCGCCGTGACCGTCTCAAGGAAGGAGGCGGTGCGAACACCGCTGTCGGAGGAGGTATCGCCCGGCGGCGTCGGGTTGCTGCCGGTGCTGTTATCGACCACGGCCTCCGGCTGGGGGGCGGTGGTCTCCGTGGGCTTCGTATCGGAGGGATTGACGGTCGGCTTCTCCCCCTCACCGGAGGAGTGCGGCGGGGTCGTGGTCTCAGACCCACCCGTCTTGTTATCCCCCGGATTGGTGATGGTAACCACCTCGGTGGGGCTGACCGTCTCCGATGTGTTCGGGGTGGGGACTGCCTCGCCGATGATGCCGGGCTTGATCGGCAGGCTCTGGTTCAACCGGCTGACGCCGGCCATGCCGATGACCAAAGCGGCCGCAGCCGCGGCAGGTACGGCCCAGCGGCGGAAATCGGACTGCCTGGTGCCGGAAGCCACGGCGGTGCGACCCGCCTTCACGGGCGGCCCGAGGGCCACCAACCGATTATGCAGCTGGACGTGGAAGGCCGCGGGCACCTCGACCTCCTCGAGGGTGGCCACAAGCGCGATGGTCTGGCGGAGGGCATCGACTTCATCCGCACACCAATGGCAGCGCCGGAGGTGCTGTTCCACACGCAACAGCTCCCCTGCGGAAAGCTCGCCATCCACATATGCGGATAGAAGTCCGCGCACTCCGTCACAGTTCATGGATTCTTCCCCTCCTACCGCTGTAGACGACTCTCGGCGTCAAAAGTTCCAGACTCCCGAACTTTTCCTTGAGAGCGTTCCTGGCCCGGTTCAACCGGGATTTGACGGTGCCGAGATTGATCCCCAGCGCGTCCGCGATCTCGTTGTAAGAATACCCCTGAATGTCCCGCATCACGAGCACGACCCGGTACTCGCTCTCCAGGGAGTTGATCGACTCCTGGACAGCCCGCTGGATCTCCACCCGCTCCAGCGCCTGTTCGGGACCGTCGGCGGTGTCGGCAAACTGGCGGGACATCTCGCCGTCGTCCATGGTGACGGACTCGTCGATGTAGGTAACCCGTTGCCGTTTCCGCTTGCGAAGTTCGTCGAGGCAGGCGTTGTTGACGATGCGATAGAGCCATGTTGCGAAGGAGGAGTCGCCGCGAAACTCGGCCAACGAACTGTAGGCCCGAATAAAGGCTTCTTGGGCGACATCGGAGGCATCTTCGTGGTTGCCGGTCAGCCGGTAGGCGATGTTGTACACCGTCTTCTGGTGCTGGCTGATCAGCTGCTCGAAGGCCTCTACGTCCCCCCTCTTCGCCCTCTCTACGAGTAGTTCGTCGAGGGATTTCGACACCTGGTTCACTCCTCCCCCAGTGCGGGGCATTGTTGCAGACGGATGAAGGGGTCACATTGTTCCAAACTGGTTCAGGTTTTTTTGCGAGCTGCGGTCTGAAACACGGCCACGGATTACACGGAGCACACGGATGAAGACAATGATGGGATTGACCCTTTTCATCAGTGGTGCTGGTGCGAAGCACCGCACCATGGTGGTTATACGGATTACACGGATGAAGACATAATATGGGGGATGATGGGCTCGTACCCTTTTCATCGGTGGCGCTGGTGCGAAGCATCGCACCATGGTGGTTACACGGAAATTTTGTCTGTATAATCCGTGTCATCCGTGTCATCCGTGGCCAAGATAAACGGCCCCACTTCCCTGCACGCTGCGGGGCTATTGTAAACCATCCCCAAGCGTTACGTAAAGTCTGAACGTCCGAGCCTGTCGGGCGGGGCAGTACGAGCGGCCTCCTGCGACAGGACAATCCCTGTATTCTTCGTCACCCCTTTACGGATTCCTTGTGCGGCGCCCGGGTGGAACCATTCGGCACCGCCTTGTCAGCCGCAGAGCCCTGTGCTATCATAACTAAGCACTCAGGCCGAAGTGGTGGAATGGCAGACGCGCTCGACTCAAAATCGAGTGGGGGAGACCCCGTGCGGGTTCGAGTCCCGCCTTCGGCACCATATGAGACAAGGGCTCCGGGGATTACATCCCGGGGTCCTTTATCGTCGGTGTACACATTGTGTACCCAAAGAGATGGCTATCATTTTGGGTGTACCATGGACCCACCGGCCCTCTCACACCGGGAGGCCTCCGCGGTTCCAGACCAAGTATGAAGGTGTGCTGTATCATAGTCTGTTCGCATGCCGGGGCGACGCTCCTGTGGGTTGGGCCGCCTGATGACTGCTCCTTTAATAGGAAGGCCGTCGCACGTGCGACACTTGTCAGGTCGTGAGCGCAGCCCTGAGGACCTCGACTGAGACACGCAAACCCCCTGCCAGTCACCCGGCAGGGGGTCTCTTTGCGGCCAGCTACCGGCCCACGCTCCAGCTCGTCACCCGGATCGGCGGAATGTAACCGCCGCTCTCGGCCAGGGCCGAACCAGCCAGGATCCCCAGCGCCAGAACCACCATGACCGCCACCATCAGCCTCCGCATTCTTTCGACCTCCCCCAGCAGGGTCGTTATTCGCCGGCAGCGATTCACCCGTCGGCGAAAATCTATGTCAAAGGGCGGGGGCCTACGCCCCCTCCGCTTTGTCAGCCATCTCCATCTGCCGGCGCCGGGCCTCCTGCCAGAGCTCCACGGAGTCCCGGTAGGCCCGGTTGTCCCCCAGGTCGTTTAGCGCCTCGGCCATGCCGCCGTCCGCCAGGTTTATAGCCGCCTGCACGTCGCCCATGCGCAGCGCCTCCCGCCCGAGCAGCCAGCAGGCATGGGCCCGCACATCCGCCGGCGCCGTCTCGCTGCGCAGGATCCGGCCGGTCAGCTCCGACACCCGGGCTGTCCGACCCTCAACCGCCTCGATGAACGCCCAGCCGATCAGCTGGTGCCAGCGGGCCCATTCGTCCCGCCGGATCTGCTCCGACTCGGCCAGGGCCTCCCGGGCCCGCTGCGTGTCCCCCTGGAGCGTCAGCACCCAGGCCAGGTTCCACAGGGACCGCGCCTGCAGGTCTGTCAGCGCCTCCAGGCCGCTCTCCGCTGCTGCTTCCCGGTAGGCCGCCACCGCCTCCTCGAGCCGGTGGAGCTGCCGGTAGGTCAGGCCCAGATTGTAGAGGCCCGCCGCCCGCCAGTGCCGCCCCAGTTCTGGGTACTCGGCGTCCATGCCGGCCAGGAACTCCTCGAGCGTCGCAGCCGCCGGGATCGGCTCCCCCAGCCGCCGGCGCACGTCGCCGAGGACCAGCAGGGCCTGTCCCCGTGCCTCACCGGCAGCCCCGGCCTCCAGAGCCCGCTCCAGGGCCGTCCTGGCGCCGTGCAGGTCCCCCCGGGCCAGCGCCGCCCTTCCCCCCAGCAGGTGGGTCTCCGGGCCCGGCTCCCCGGCCTCCCGCAGCTGGTCGTAGATCCGCCAGGCCTCGGCATGGCGCCCGTCCAGCAGGGCCTGTCTCAGCCCATCGATCACCACTCGCACCCCCCATCGGCGTGGTTGGTTTCCATTCTATGGGAGGAGAAAGGGCGAACGTCAAGGGGATGGTCCCATGCCTGAAGCGGTTTTTCGTTCGACAGCATTTGTCGACCGATTCAGCAAGCTTGTCGTGGTAGCGAAAAGGAAATCATTTCCTGATGGAGAATTCTCCCAATCGAACTCCCTGCGCAGGGCGTATCTCTCGGTGGCCGCGGCCGCGGTCGCGACGCGGCGCCGGTTTGAGGAGAGTGCGCTCGATGAGGCGTATCATGGTTCTGATGGTGACCCTGGCTCTGGTTCTGGGTGTCGTGGCTCCGTCTCCCGTGCTGGCGAACAACACCACCAACTGCGCGTGCTCGGATGACGACTACGAGCAGCTGAACGGCCTGTGGGTGCCGAAGGGCACGGTCAAGCAGCAGCCCAGCTCCGGTGGTGGGGCTCCTGTCCCTCCTCCTGCCAGCAGCGGTGGAGGTGGGTTCTGGTCCTCGGTGAGGAGAACCGTGCAGGAAGTGGCAAACTGGACCGGTGCCGCCGCTGGTGCCAAGATGGTGTGGGATGGTGTCAAGGCGTATAGTAGGTCCGTTGCCAATGCCGTCAAGCACACCGTCAACGAGACGCCCAGGGTCATGCAGGAATACTGGACAGGCCACACCACCATGTCCTGGTAGGAGGGGATTGCCATTCCGGTGCGCATCCGCGACGTAGGTTACGTTGCATGTGTCATTGCAGGGATCGCGGCGGGGGTGTTCATCTACGACTGGACGAAGCGGCACTACTCCCCGTTCTGGCACACGACAACCATTCTCGCGTTGGTGACCCACACCGCTCTGCCCTACCTCACACGCCGCTTGCCGGCCCGTGCCCAGTTACCCACGCGGGCCATCCTTACCATCCTCATCGTGGCGGTGCTGCTCTACCCCCTCGTGAGGTATGTCCTGTGAGGCGCATTGACTGGGTGAGAGTGCTCGAATGGGCGATTGGCTCCATCATCGGCAACTGGCTCTACTGGCACGTGCTGTGAGGTGCTCCTCCGGTTCTCGCTGGGGCGGGTGAAAGCCCGCTCCATGAAAAAAGAAGCTACGCTGAGTGTTGTGGAGCGCTGGAAGCGCTCCGGAAAATGAAAGGCATCCAATAGGTCCTGTCGAAGTTCGGTGCGACCTCGCAAGTCAGACCGAACAGAAGGAGGACCTATTGGATG
>JBMONC010000036.1:0-12166 GCA_049324875.1 Bacillota bacterium | reverse complement strand
GTGGGATTGGTCGTCGCCCTGCTGGGCGCCCCGTACTTCCTCTGGCTGATGGGCCGGGACCGGGGCCGATGAGCAACCTGTGGAGGTGTACAGATGGAAGCCTGTTCGGAGAAGTACTGCTCCCTCGCCTCCCTCGCGGCGGGCGAGGATCCCATCGGAACCGCCACATCGGCGCAACTGCTGCTGGTGCTGGAGGTGCCGCTGCCCTGGGAGCGTGAGATCTGGCGCTCGCCGGGCTTCCCGCCGGGGCTCTTCGACCTCTGCGCCCAGCACATGACCCGGCTGGGCCTGCGGGTGCTCTGCATCGCCCCCGACGCCGACTACTCCCGCTCCGACCGCAGGCGGCTGATGATCCTCCGCCGGCCGGCCGGGCCGTGCGCGGTCTACGACAGGGAGGAGTACCTGCTGCCGCCGGATGAACTGCTGCCCCTGGTGGAGGCGCTGGTCGGCGGCGCCTCCCCGGCGCGCTTCGCCCCATGGCGACAGGCTGTGGAAGGGGCTCGGGACCTGCTGGTCTGCACCCATGGCACGGTCGATGTGGCCTGTGCCAAGTTCGGTATTCCCGTCTACGAGCAGCTCCGCAAGCGCTATGCGCCAGTGGTCCCGGGCCTGCGGGTCTGGCGGGTCAGCCACTTCGGCGGCCACCGCTTCGCCCCCACCCTCATCGACCTGCCCGACCTGCGGTACTGGGCCCACCTGGACAGCCAGGCGCTGGACCTGCTCGTCCACCGCAAGGAACCACCGAGCAGCCTGCACCGCTTCTACCGCGGCTGGGGCCTCCTGGCCAGCCCCTTCGAGCAGGTGCTGGAGCGCGAGGCGCTGGAGCGGGAGGGCTGGGAGTGGCTCTCCTATCAGAAGGAGAGCCGCCTGCTGCAGGCGGCTGAGGATGGGACCAGCGCCCGGGTCTCGCTCTCCTTCCGCTCACCCGATGGCCGCCAGGCCGGCTGCTACGAGGCGGAGGTGGTGGTGAGTCACCACGTGAACACGGTGATGGTTTCGGGCAAGGGGCCCGAGCCCGCCCCACAGTACAGGATCACCTCACTGCTCCGGCGCTGACCGCCGCCGCCCGACGCAGACCAAAGATCGACCGTGCCGGTCCCCCGGGGTTTATCTCCGTGGAACCGGCACGTGCGCTTCTTGACTTCCGACTCCTTTGATCCAATAGGGCTCCGCTCACCCAGACCGATGTTCTGCCCGTCGTCACCCCAAGGGGCTGTTTGACCGGATCTGTGAAAAAAATCACATGGCAGATGACCGGTCAGGCGGTATAACGGAGACCAGACCACTGCACACCAAGGGGAGAGACGACGATGTTCTGCAACCAGTGCGAAATGACCGCTCGGGGCGTTGCCTGCACCGAGGTGGGGATCTGCGGAAAGGACCCCAACCTCCAGAGCCTCCAGGATAACCTGATCTATGCCCTGAAGGGCATTGCCGCCTATGCCTACCATGCCCGGGAGTTGGGCCACACCGATCCGGAGGTCGACGCCTTCTTCTCCGAGGCGCTCTACGCCACCCTGACCAACGTCAGCTTTGACCTCAACCACATCCTGGCCCTGAACATGAAGGCGGGCCAGGTGACCCTGCGGGCAATGCAGATGCTGAAGCGGGCCCACGTGGAGGCCTTCGGCGAGATGGTCCCGGTGCAGGTGCCCACCGGCACCTTCGCCGGACCTGGGATCGTGGTCACCGGCCACAACCTGAAGGCGCTCCATGAGCTGCTGAAGCAGACCGAGGGGCTGGGCATCAACATCTACACCCACTCGGAGATGCTGCCCGCCCACGGCTACCCGGTGCTGAAGGCATTTCCGCACCTGAGGGGCAACCTGGGCGGAGCCTGGTGCGACCAGAAGAAGCTCTTTGCCACCTTCCCGGGGGTGGTGATCGGCACCTCCAACTGCGTCCAGGTCCCGCTGGCTTCCTATGCGGACCGCATCTTCACCGTGGGCGCCGACCGGCTGCCGGGCGTGCCGCACATCGAGAACTGGGACTTCAGCGAGGCGATCGCCCGGGCGCTCTCCCTCCCTCCCTGCGAGGAGAAGCCAGGCGAGGTCACCCTGACCACCGGCTTCGCCGATACCAACATCCTCCCGATGGCGGGGCAGATCCTTGACGCCGTCAAGGCGGGCAAGATCCGCCACATCTTCCTGGTGGGGGGCTGTGACTCCCCGGGGCCGCTGGGCAACTACTACCGGGAGTTCGTCCGGCAGGCGCCGGCGGATACGGTGATCCTCACCCTGGCCTGCGGCAAGTTCCGCTTCAACGACCTGGATCTGGGCACCATCGACGGGATTCCGCGCCTGTTGGACCTCGGCCAGTGCAACGACGCCATCGCCGCCATCAACATCGCAGCGGCCCTGGCGGATGCGCTCGGCTGCAGCGTCAACGACCTGCCGCTCACCCTGGTTCTCTCGTGGATGGAGCAGAAGGCCGTGGCCATTCTGATGAGCCTCTTCCACCTGGGGCTGCAGGGGATCTACCTCGGTCCCAAGCCGCCCGCCTGGATCACCCCGGATGTCTTCCAGGTCCTCCAGTCCCAGTTCGACCTGCGGCTCACCTCCACACCGGAGGCGGACCTGAAGGAGATTCTCGGCTAGACAGGCGCGAAAGGGCCCCGGGGGATTCCTCCCCCGGGGCGTTCCGCTTCCTATCGGGCCTGCAGCTGGCCCAGCCGGGCCCGGATCAGCCAGCGGCGCTCCCGCCGGCGCATCAGTTTCGGTATGTACCCGTAGTTGTGGATGGCCTTGGCGAACAGCTCCCTGGCCAGATCCTTGCGACCGGCGGCGGTGCAGAGCCGGCCGGCCCGGGTCAGCACCTCCACGCTGTCGAACTGGTCCAGCTCCCGAACCAGCGACTCTACCCGGGGCGATGCTCCCCCCTCGGTGGCAAGGGCCTCCTCCAGGAGGAAGAGATAGGGCTCGCCAAAGGCGACGGAGGGCTGCTTCGAAACCGCCTCTTCCAGCTTGGCCCTTCCCTCGCTGTGCCGGCCCAGCTTGACCCAGGCGGCCCCCAACAGGTAGAACGCCCGAGCGGTATCCTCCCCCCGGTCGACGGCCCGCTCCAACTGCTCCGCCGCTGCCCGGTAGTTCCCGCCCCGCAGATAGGTCTCTCCCAGCTCCACCATGGCCCGAATATCGGACGGGTTGAGACCCACGGCATGGCGCAGGCTGCTCATCCGCTGGTACCGGATGACGGGGGCCCAGAGCGCCGCCAGCAGCCCCACATACCGGTTGTCCAGGTACCAGAGGGCAAGAGCCGCCAGGGCGATCTGCCCGGTGGTAGAGCCCAGGAGCCAGGAGAGGATCCAGAACACGCCGATCGTCTTCACCGGTGGGAACCTTCCTTTCTGGCTGTCCGCTCTCTGATTCAGCCAAGAATTCTACAGGCAGGAGGATCGTTCCTTCATCATCTCCGAATCTCCGCAGGGAGGCAATTCGGGGTGGCAAAGGAGTCCCCCACCCCTCTGCCGAAAATCCTATGACAAACACGGTAATCCTTTCCGGCCGCGCGAGAACCTGAGGGGGTTGGGCGGATGGCACTGGCAGACCACGCTGCAGAACTCTTCCTGATCGGCTACGCGGGAGCTGAGCCGACCCCGCTGGTCACCTCACTGATCCGGGACCAGGGGCTGGCCGGGGTCATTCTCTTCGCCCGCAACCTGTCCAGTGCGGAGCAGGTGAGAGCCAGCCTCCGTCATCTGCGCTCCCTCTCGCCGGGTCTGCCGCCCCTGATCGCGGTCGACCAGGAGGGCGGGGTGGTCTCCCGCATCGGCGGAACCTCTT
The DNA here is from genome assembly GCA_049324875.1 of Bacillota bacterium. Lineage (GTDB taxonomy): Bacteria > Bacillota > Sulfobacillia > Symbiobacteriales > Symbiobacteriaceae > JAWLHU01. The sequence goes on along the minus strand of JBMONC010000036.1, from coordinate 8,384 downwards.
CGCAGCTGACGGGCACCCCCTGGCCCGGGGCCATGACCCTGGGCGCTGCCGGCTCCACCGACCTGGCACGGCAGGTCGCCCGCGGGGTCGGGTTGGAGCTGCGTGCCCTGGGGATCGACATGAACCTGGCCCCGGTGATGGATGTGAACAACAATCCGGCCAACCCGGTGATCGGTGTCCGCTCCTTCGGCGAGACCCCCGATCTGGTGGCGGCCTTAGGCGAGGCCACCATCACCGGGCTCCGGGAGGCCGGGGTGATCGCGACCGCCAAGCACTTCCCCGGACACGGGGACACGGCGGTCAACTCGCTCAGCCGGCTGGCCTCGGTTCCGCATGACCGGGCCAGGCTGGATTCGGTGGAGCTGGTGCCCTTCCGCCGGGCGATCGCCGCCGGCGTCGACGCCATTATGGCGACCCATGTGGCCTTCCCGGCGGTGGAGCCGGATCCCATGCTCCCGGCAACCCTCTCCCGGGCGGTTCTCACGGGGCTGCTGCGGGAGGAGCTGGGCTTCCAGGGGGTGATCCTGACCGACTGCCTGGAGGTGCCCTCCATCGTCGAGACCTTCGGCACGGCAAAGGCGGCGGTTGCGGCGATCGCGGCCGGGGCGGACCTGGTCCTGGTCTCCCACACCCCGGAGCGGCAGCTGGGGGCCATCGAGGCGGTGCGGGAGGCGATTGCCACGGGGCGGATTCCGCCGGAGCGGGCCGCCGAGGCGCTGGAGCGGGTGCGGGCCCTGCGGCGCCGTCTCTCCGAGACCGGCCCGGACCCCGAGCTGGCCGTCGTCGGCTGTGAAGCACACCAGGGGCTGGCCCGGGAGGCGGCGGCCCGGGGTGTCACCGTGCTGGGAGAGCTGGACCGGCTCCGACCGGTGGATCCGAGCCGGACGGTCCTCATCGCCGTTGACCCCAATCCCTTGATTGGCGTCGAGGAGCGGGAGCCGACCGGATCACCGGTGCTGCAGGCAATGGGGGAACTGGCCCCCACCATGAGGCGGATGGGCATCCGGCGGCACCCGCTGACGGCGGAGGCGCTGCGGGCCATTGAGTACAGCGCCGGATGCGATCTGGTGCTGGTGGCCACTTACTGCGCCCACCTCTTCCCTGCTCAGGCTGACCTGATCCGGCTTCTGATCCGGTCTGGGCGACGGGTGGCGGTCATCGCCCAGCGGGGGCCGTACGACCTGACGGTGACGCCGGGGGTGGTGGGCGCCGTGATCATGTACGAGGACCGGATGCTCCCGGCGCGGGCCAGCGTCCGTTACCTGCTGGGGCAGGCAGACGCCCCGGGCAGGCTGCCGGCCACTGTGGCGATACCGCCGCTGCGGCCCTAAGATAGCCCGCTGTGCCTCACCGCGACGCCGGGCAGGCGGGGCAGCAGGAACTGGAGCCAGAGGGGGGCGCTGAGCATCAGGGCGAGCCAGGGCAGGCCGCTGCCCTGCACGCCGTACTGGAGCAGGGCAAGCAGGCCCGCCATCCCCCAGCTGAGCGGGCTGGCGTAACCCCAACCGGCCGCCCGCCCCAGGAGGCGGATCGCCGTCTGGTACGGGGGCGGGGAGTCAGGGGCGTCGACGGAGAGCCCGTACAGCGGGCGCTGGAGCAGGGGCGCCGCTGAGCCGCCGCCGGAGGGATCGATCGCAGCGGGGCGGATGGACGCCCGGAGCCAGTAGAGGCCGACGAGGAGGGCGCTCACCAGCGCATCCCGGTGGGGAGCGGCATGCCAGGCGGAGGCCAGGTGGCCCAACTCGACCTCCAGGCGGCTCAGGAGCCGCCGCAGAGCCAGAGCCTCGCCCAGCCCCTCTTGCCCCTCGTGGTAGATGTGGCGGAGGCGGGGAAGGATCTGCTCCCGCCAGTGTAGGCGCCGGGGCCGGTTGAGGGCGAGGGCGGCGGTGAGGTAGAGTTCCAGGATGTCGTTGAACCAGGTGGGCACGCTCCGGCGTTCCACATGGGGATGGAGCATCTCGTAGACGGCGCTGTGCCGCCCGCGGGAGCTGTGCTCGATGGCGAGCAGGCGCAGGGCGCCCAGGTTCTCAGGATCCTCCTGCAGGGCCTCCTCGCATAGCTGCAGCGCCACCTTCCAACTGCCGGCGGGCGTCAGCATCTGGGTCTCGGCCAGCTGGGCCAGGACCTCTGCACGGGCCCGCCGCTCCGCTGCGGGCATCTCCCGGAGGGCCCGGGTGAGGGCACCAACCCCCATCTGGGCGGGCGTTGCTGCCCGGAGCTTACGCAGCCACTCCAGAGCGGCGGAGGGGTTCCGGCTCAGCACCCGCAGTGTCCAGTCCCAGGCCGGCTCAGACCGCCCTTGCTCCAGGGCTGTCCGGGCCAACCCGAGCAGCGCCCGGTCTGACTGCGGGTCCAGTTCCGCCGCCGCGCGGAAGAGCTGGTGCGCGTGGCCCGGGCGGTCGTGGGCCAGGCAGCTCTCCGCCCAATCCACCAGCACCTCGGCCCTGGGCTGGGGCGGGAGATGGGCGGCGGACTCTGCCAGCCGCTCCCACCCCTCGTCGACTCGGAGCTCGAAGAGGGAGTCCCGCACCGGGCGTGAGGACGGGTCCAGGCTGAGGGCCCGCTCCAGGGCTCGGGCGGCCTCTTCCGGCCTGCCGCCGGCCATGTAGGCATGTCCAACCGCCCAGGCCAGGGAGACGTCCCGGGGGAAGCGGGCAGCCGAGGCGGTGGCAGCAGCCAGTGCCGGCTCAATCTCCCCTCGGTGCAGCAGCGCCATCACCCGCCGGAAGTGCGGCCAGGGGAGCCGGCGATCGACCTGCTCGGCCAGGCGGTAGTAGCGAAGTGCCTCGGCGTGCCGTCCCTGCCGCTCCTGGGCGTAGCCCAGGTAGGTGGTGCGCCAGCCCTCGGGCACCTTCCCCTCGATGTCGGCCAGGAGGCTCTCCAGCCCCGTCCAGTCCTCCTGGTACTCGAGGAAGTCGCCCAATCGGTCGGCATAGCGGCGAGCCGCCTGGGGGTCCGAAGCGGAGAGAGCCGCTCGGCGCATCCAGTGGACATAGGCCGCCGCATCCCGCTCTTCCTCCGCCAGCAGGGCCATGCCGTAGCAGGCGCGCGACAGCTCCGGCTGAAGCCGCAGCGCCTCCTGGAGCGCCCCTTCCGCCGCGGTCAGGCGGCGGGCCTCCAGAGCCACCCACCCGTACTCGGCCAGTCCCTCCGCCGTCCTCCCCTCCCGCTCCAGGAGCCGTTCCGCCCGGGCCATGGCCTCGGCCGGATCGACGGCGAGCCAGAGCCGGGCGATCGTCCATCGGAGGGCGGCTTCTTCGCGCCCCTCCGCCTCCTCATCCAGGTAGGTCAGCAGGGGCCGGCTGCCCCGCTCCTCCGCCACCTCGACCGCCCATTCGACGGGGGCGGTCCACTCCGGCGCTAGGCGGCGGGCCTGCCGCAGGGCGGCGATTCCCGCCTCATCATCGCCCTGGTTGAGCAGGAGCTGACCAAGGCGAGCGGTCAGGTAGGGATCGTCCGGCATACGGTTCACTGCGGCAGCCAGCAGCGCCCTGGCCTCTGCCCCACGCCCCATCCGGCGGAGCGCCTCGGCAGCGATCGGCGGGAAGCGGGTCTCATCGGGGAAGCGTGCGGCAGCTGCTTCAGCCAGCGCCCACGCCTCCTCAAACCGTCCCTGGTTCAGGTGCAGGACCGCCAGGCTGTTCTGCAGCTCGGCGGAGCTCTCCAGGTGAGGGCTGCCCTGCAGAAGGGCAACCGCCTGCTCCTCCCGGTCGGTCGCCTCGTAGAGCGCCGAGAGCCGGAGGGTGTAGTGCGGGTCCTCCGGAGCCTGCTCCGCCGCGATTCGCAGGCACCGCACCGCCTTGCGCATCTGGCCCAGGGCCCAGTGGACCTCGCCCCGACGCCACCAGGCCCAGGGGTAGCGACGAGACGCTCTCAGTACCTGCCGGAAGGCGGCCAGCGCCCCCTCCAGCTCCCCGCGGTCGGCCATCAGGGCTGCCAGGTCCCCGGCGAAGGCCGGGAGTGGTTCCATCTCATAGGCGGCAGCAAAGAGCTCCTCCGCCCTGGCATAGTTCTCCCGCCGCTGTTCCTCCCGCCCCCACTCCGCCAGCAGGTGGGGGCTGAGCGGGTCCGTCATCACCGCTTTCCGGTAGAGCCGGGCGACCGCTTCCGGAGCCAGCCCCTGGCGGGAGGCATCCTCGGCCAGGATCATCCAGGCGCCGGCAGGCCGGCTGCCCACCATCTCCCGGACCACTGCCGCCGCCCGGGTCTGCTCCCCCAGCCGGTTCAGGTGCTCCGCCACCTCGGTCCGGATCTGCCGGTAGGTAGGGAAGGTCTCCAGCAGCCTCTCCGCAGCGGCCAGGGCGGTCTCCCTTTCCCCGGCGCGGGGCCAGGCCCGGAGCCGGGTGAGGTGGAGGCCCGGCGTGACCGGGAGCCGCTCCAGGTCAGCCAGGGCCGCTGCCGCCGCTTCCCGACCGGCCGGATCGTCGGCCCGAAGCGCCTCCCAGAAGCGTTGGGCCAACCGGATCATCCGGTCGTCCTCCTCGGGCAGCTCCGTCAGCGCCCCTGCCCGCTCTGCGGGAGCGAAGGCCAATGCCCAGAAGTCCGAGTGGGCGTACAGCTCAGCGAAATCACCATAGCGCAGGCGGCCGGGGTAGGGGTGGGCGGGGTCCTGGAGGATCAGCTCCCGGTGCTGGTCATCATACCCGATGCAGAGCTGCACGTGGGCCCCGCCGGAGTATTCCAGACCTAGCACGGGCGGGATCCCCGCGTCGATCAGCGCCTTCACGCGCTCGACAGTCGCCCGGAAGGTGCGGGTGGTCCACCCCTCCTCCTCCAGATACTTCAGGGCGCGGTAAAGCGGCGTCCCCCTCCCCTCGTCCATGATGGCCGCTCCGATCTCCCGCTGGTCATCGGTCTTCCCCCAGTAGGAGCGGACCATGGCAAGGCAGGCGGGGAAGCAGTGATTCCGGCCCTGGCGAACCATCGGTACAGCCAGTCGGGTCACCTGCCGGGCTATGATCGCCCGCAGCCGCTCGGTCTGACGCTGGTGACGCTGAAACGGGAGGAGGGCACCGAACCGCTCGAGGGCAGCCAGGGCCTCATCGGGGCGGTTCAGGCTCCAGCAGAGCCCGCCCTGGAGGGACCAGAGCGAGGGATGATCCGGGTAGCGCTCGCTGCCGTCACGGAGCGCCTCCAGCGCCCCCTCCGGGTTCCCCAGGTGCTCTCGGCAGCGGGAGAGCAGCTGGTAGACCGAAGGTGTCGCGTCCGGCCGGGCGATAAGCTTGAGCAGCCCGCCCTCCACCTCCTCCCAGCGCCCGGCAAAGTAGGGGACGGCGAGCTGGTCGTAGAGCAGGTCCGGCGGAGTCTCTTCTCCGGCTCCCTCCAACAGTTCCATGGCGCGGGAGAGGTGTCTGTCTGCGGTCTGGTATCGGTGCCGGGCAGCCATCGCCACGGCCACCAGCCCATGGGCGCGAGCCCGGTGGACCACCGGCCACTCGGCGCTCTCCAGCCAGGGGGCCAGGTGCTCATCCACCAGCAGGAACCGGCCGTGGGAGACATAGTGCCCCGCAAGCCGGCAGATTCCATCCGGGGGACAGGACGGATCGCGCACCGCTTCACGAAGCAACCGCAGCTCCAGCCCGGGGAAGAGAGCCACCCCCGCCACCCGGGCCGCCACGATCTTCTCTTCGGGAGTGCGGGCCCGCCTGGCGAGATCGGAGAGCTGGCTGAGCGCCTCCTGGTAGGCGCACCGCTCCAACTGCTCCCTGCATGCCGAAAAGGATGAATCCATGCGCCACCTCCGCTGGATGGTGTGAGCAGGATGCCGACAACGTGTCGCAGAGCCCCGGGGCATGCCCGGGGCTCCTGTTATCGCCTCAAGGGCTCCATCTGAGCGGCCAGATTCGCCAGCAGAGCCCGCTGCGGTTCGGTAAGCTCCCGATGCCGGGGCCAGCAAGCTGAAATAGGCCGCTTCAAGACCAGCCCCTCCACTCGCACCGTCCGGAGCTCTCCGGGGGAGAGCGACGCCAAGGAGACAAAGGCGCAGCCGACCCCGGCCCGGACGGCCGACTTGACCGCCTCCGGACTGCCCACCTCTGCCGCGATGGTCAGGGCTGAGGCGTCGATGTCATGTTGCCGGAGCGCCTCCACCACCGTCGCCCGGGTGGCTGAGCCGGGCTCTCGGAGGATGAGCGGAAGCTCGACCAGCCGGCTGAGCGGCAGCGGGTCCGGCAGCGACTCACCCGGACGGAGGGCCAGGACGATCTCATCCTCCCCCACTTCCTCACAGACAAGCCAGGGGTCCGACACATGCTGTCCAACCACCCCTATGTCCACCTGTCCATCCTTCACCCACTGGAGGACCATGTTGGTGTTGGCCACCCGCATGTGCACCTCGAACCCGGGTTGTTCGTTGCGGAAGGATGCGAGGGCACGGGGCAACAGGCTTTCCCCGGGGAGTGTGCTGGCCGCCACGCGAATCACCGTCTGCTGCGCGTGTCGCAGGACGCCCATAGCGGTTTCCATCGCCTCTGCCGCCAGGAGCACACGCTCAGCATGAAGCAGGAGCGTCTCACCGGCCTGGGTCAGCGCCACGTTGCGCGTATTACGAATGAAGAGCTCCAGACCGAAGTGCTGCTCCAGTTGTTTGATCTGCTGGCTGACCGCGGGACGGGTAAGCCCGGCCAGCTCCGCCGCGCGGGTGAAGCTGGCGTGCTGGGCCACCAGCCGAAAGACCTTGAGTGAGTCGATCATGCTGCGGATCGCCCCCTGCCCTGAGCAAAGCCTGTGGATTTCCCTTCGGCTCTTTCGACCGCCGCAAGGTTTTCTCCTCCCCTGTCCCCTGGAAGGAAACCAGCAGTAATGAAACGAATGCCATTGTCACTTTTGTGAATAGGGAGATGACATATGCGTCTGGCAGATCTGCTCCTCCTTGCAGTCCCTGTGGCCCTGTGGGCTGAGCACATCGCTCACAATCCGATGATCGCCTTTGTGGCCTCATCCGTCGCGGTACTGCGGTTGGCCGCCTGGATGGGGCATGCCACGGAGCAGGTGGCCATCCACTCGGGCCCGCGCATCGGTGGCTTCCTCAACGGCACCTTCGGCAACGCAGCGGAGATGATCATTGTCATTCTCGCCGTGAAGGAAGGGCTCTACGAGATGGTGAAGGCCTCCATCACCGGATCGATCTTGGGCAACGCCCTGTTGGTGATGGGCGCCGGTATGTTCCTGGGCGGGCTCCGGTTCTCCCAGCAAACCTTCAATCCGATGCTCGCCCGGTTCAACACGAGCCTCATGTTCATAGCCATCACAGCCCTGGTCATTCCGGCCGTCGTCCATATGGGACCTCACCCTGTTACCGATACCGGCCTTGCTCACCTGAGCCTGTTGGCAGCCGTCGTTCTGATCGGCGCCTATGCTGCCAGCCTCTACTTTAGCTTCAAGACCCATGCCCATCTCTTTGTGGCTGCCGGCGGCCACAGCGAGCATCCGGAGTGGTCGAAGAGGAAGGCCATCGGGATCCTGGCGGGAGCGACGCTGCTGGTAGTCATCATGTCCGAGGTTCTGGTCGTCTCCATTGAACCGGTACTTGAGACGCTTGGCTGGTCGCAGCTCTTCGTCGGCGTGGTAGTGGTGGCGCTTGTGGGCAACGTCGCTGAGCATTCTTCCTCCATCGTCCTGGCCATGAAGAATCGCATGGACGCCGCCGTCGAGATTGCCATCGGCTCCACGACACAGATTGCCATGCTGGTAGCCCCCGTCGCAGTCTTTACCTCCTGGCTCTTCGGCCATCCGATGTCCCTCGAATTTATCGGACCCGAACTGGTAGCGATCCTGGTCTCGGTTCTTTTGGTCAACCAGGTCTCCCGTGACGGCGAAACCAACTGGCTGGAGGGGCTCCTGCTGCTGGGCGCCTACGTCATTATGGCCGCGGCCTTTTACTTCATCCCCGCTCCATAGATCGATCGTGGAGTGCGACAGCTATAGCCTCCCCCGGAATCCTGACCGAACCCAGGTACGGGGGAGGCTTCAATGCTACCAATGCCAGAAGAGCACCGCTTTCGCAGTGCTCTTCCTCGGTAAATAGTTTGGGCGGCGACCTACTCTCCCGCTTGCGCAGTACCATCGGCCCTGAGGGGCTTAACGGCCGTGTTCGGAATGGGAACGGGTGATCCCCCTCGGCAAAGCCACCCTAAACTTTATGTGGGTTCCATCCGTCGAAGGGTGGCTAGCTTGCTGCGTCGCAAGTTCCTCCGGCGCTAAAATCGCAATGTCCTCTGAACTTGCGACTTGTCGGCCGAGGCGGCCTCGACTGCAGTCCCTCTCGACGGCGGCCGCCCCGTAAACATGCCATACGGCGTGTTTACGCAGCAAAGCCACCCTAAACCTATCAGGTTGTTGGCAACCCTCAAAACTGTACAGCAGATCGGTGAAGCACTCACGTG
>JBMONC010000035.1:0-12360 GCA_049324875.1 Bacillota bacterium | reverse complement strand
ACCGCCAACCTGCTGGCGGTGGTGGAGCCGGGGGTGGTGACCGGGGTGCTGCAGGCCGAGGTGGAGAAGGCGGGTCTCTTCTACCCGCCCGACCCCTCCTCCGGCCGGGTCTCCACCATCGGCGGGAACATCGCCGAGAACGCCGGGGGCCCCCGCTGCTTCAAGTACGGGGTGACCCGGGACTACGTGCTGGGGCTGGAGGTGGTCCTGCCCGACGGCACGGTGATCCAGACCGGCGGCCGGACGGTTAAGAACGTGACCGGCTTCGACCTGACCCGGCTGATCGTCGGCTCCGAGGGGACGCTGGGGATCGTCACCCGGGCGACCCTGCGGCTGATCCCCAAACCGGAGACGGTCCGGACCCTGCTGGCGGTCTTCCCGAAGCTGGATGATGCCGCCCGTACCACGGCGGCGATCGTCGCCCGGGGGATCACCCCGGCGACGCTGGAGATCATGGACCAGCTGACGCTGCAGGTGGTGGAGAACTACCTGCACGCCGGCCTGCCGGTGGAGGCGGAGGCGGTGCTGCTGATCGAGGTGGACGGCTTCGCCGAGGCGGTGGAGCGGCAGGCGGCGACCATCGAGGCGGTCTGCCGGGAGAGCGGCGCCTCCCAGGTGCGGCAGGCCCGGAACGAGGCGGAGCGGGCGGAACTCTGGCTGGCCCGCAAGTCGATCTCCACGGCGATCACCCAGGTGAAGCCGGCCAAAATCGGCGAGGACATCGCCGTGCCGGTGGCCCGGATCCCGGAGATGATCCGCCGCCTCCAGTACCTGCGGGAGCGGACCGGGCTGACCATGGCGGTCTTCGGCCACGTGGGCGACGGCAACCTGCACCCCAACATCGTCACCGACCTGCGGGAGCCGGGGGAGGCGGAGCGGGTGGAGGCGGCGCTGGAGGAGATCGCCCGGATCGCCCTGGGGCTGGGCGGCACCCTGACCGGGGAGCACGGGATCGGGACGATGAAGGCGCCCTACCTGGAGATGGAGGTAGGGCCGGAGGTGCTGGCGCTGATGCGGCGGATCAAGCGGGCCTTTGACCCGCTCCACATCCTGAACCCGGGGAAGATGCGGCTCGATGAGGACGAGTAAGCCCTGGTCGGTCCCGGAGCCGCCGCCTCTCCAGCCCGCCATCTCCGGGCTGGACTACGAGGCGCTGCAGCAGTGCATCCACTGCGGTTTCTGCCTGGAGGCCTGCCCCACCTACCGGGAGAGCCGGCTGGAGACCGCCTCGCCCCGGGGGCGGCTCAGCCTGATGCGGGCGGTGGCGGAGGGGAGGCTGCCGGTGGATGCGGGCTTCGCCGAGGCGCTGGAGCTCTGCCTGGGCTGCCGCTCCTGCGAGACCGCCTGCCCCAGCGGGGTCCGCTACGGCCACCTGCTGGAGGAGGCCCGGGTGCTGACCGCCCCGGTCCGCCCGCCCGCCCCGCTGGTCCGGTTCGGCCTGAAGCAGCTGATGCCCCACCCGAGCCGGATGCGGCTAATGGGCCGGCTGCTCCGGTGGGCGCAGCGGTCGGGGCTGCTGGGCTGGCTGGCCCGTCGGGGCTGGATGCCGAGGGCGGCGGGGGAGCTGGCGGCGGCGCTGCCGCCGGTGGGGGCGCACTCCCCCTACCCGGCCCCTGAACAGCCCGGGGCGCTCTACTTCCACGGCTGCGTCCAGGAGGGGATGCTGCCCCAGCAGAACCGGGCGGCGGTCCGAATGATGGAGCGGCTGGGGACGCCCTGCGCCGTCCCGCCCGGCCAGACCTGCTGCGGGGCGCTCCACATGCACCAGGGGGACCGGGAGGGGGCCCGGGAGCTGGCCCGCCGGAACATCGCCGCCTTCGAGGCCCACCCGGAGCTGCCCGTCATCAACCACGCCGGGGGCTGCGGGACCCACCTGAAGCAGTACGGCGAGCTGCTGGCGGACGACCCGGCCTGGGCGGAGCGGGCCCGCCGCTTTGCCGCCCGGGTGAAGGACCTCTCCGAGTGGCTGGTGGCGGCGGGGGCGGTGGAGCGGCTGCCGGCGCTGGCCCGGACGGGCGGGGGGGTGCGGGTCACCTACCAGGACTCCTGCCACCTGGCCCACGGCCAGCGGGTGCGAGTCCAGCCCCGGGCCCTGCTGCGGGCGCTGCCGGGGGTCGCCTACCAGGAGATGGCCGGCGCCGACCAGTGCTGCGGCAGTGCGGGGATCTACAACCTGGTGCAGCCGGCGATGGCGGGGGCGGTGCTCTCCCGCAAGATGGAGGCGGTGGGGGAGGCGCAGCCGGCGGTGGTGGTGACCGCCAACCCGGGCTGCCACCTGCAGCTCTGTCAGGGCGTCCGGCAGGCTGGTCTGGAGGGGCAGGTGCGGGTCCTCTCGCTGGCCGAGTTTCTGGAGGAGCAAGTGGGGGGCTGAGTCAATGCTGCCGCCGCCGGCGCTGCCGGCTTTTCTGATGAGCGGACAGGAAAAGATTACGCTGAACGTTCAGGGTTCGTTCTCCGTCTATGGTGCAGATGCAACCATCGAAAGGGGAGCGAACCTTGCGACGCGCTTTGGCAACCGTGGGGTGCGCGGCGCTGCTGACCGCCGCCCTGCCGGCTCCGGTCCACGCCGCCCCGCTGCAGGATTTGCAGGGCCATTGGGCCCGCGCGCAGATCCAGGCGGGGGTGGCCGACGGCTACATCCACGGCTTTCCGGACGGCACCTTCCGGCCCGATCAGCCGGTCACCCGGGCCGAGTTCTTCAAGCTGTTGGCCGGGGCGCTGAAGCTGAAGCCCCAGCCCAGCCAGCCGGCCCCCTACGCTGAGCGGGAGCACTGGGCGGTGAAGCAGGGGCAGCTGCAGGCGGCGGTGGGCGGCGGCCTGCTGCTCCCGGCCGACTACGGCGGCGCCCTGAGCCCCGACGCGGCGATCCCGCGCCGGGAGATCGTGCTGGCGGCGGTCCGGGCGGTGGGCAAGGAGGCGCTGGTGAGCGGGGCCAGCCTGAGCACGCCCGACGCCGCCCGCTACCCAGGCTGGCTGCAGCAATGGGCGGCGGTGGCGGTCGCCGACGGGCTGCTGACCGGCTACGAGGACGGCAGCCTGAACCTGGAGCGGACCGCCACCCGGGCGGAGGCGCTGGTGATCGTCCAGCGGATCCTGCCGCGCGTCGCCATGAACCTGACCCCCTCCACCATGGAGGGGGCGCCCAACGTGGTCCGGCACCCCGCCGAGGGGGAGCCGCTCTGGACCGTCGGCGCCGAGAACCCGCTCCGGCCCTCCTTCTCCGATGGCACCCACAGCTTCACCGTCCCGGGGGATGTCCGGGGCTTTTTCCTGCTGCCTGCGCCGGGCCGGGCGGCATGGCTGACCACGGTGGAGGAGGAGGCGGGCCGGGATCTCTACGCGGTGGGCCGGCTCCACGGCGGAAAACTGAGCTCCGTCGGCCGTTACCCGGACGGGGTGACGCTGCTCTCGGTCGATGGCGGAGGGCGGCTCTGGTTCAGCCACGGGACCGATCTGCTGGTGGCCGACCGGGAGGGCAAGGTGACCTCCATCGCCATCGGTGAGCGGCTGCTCTTCGGCGAGATCGACTGGCAGGGGAACCTCTGGGCGGTGGGCCTGGGGCCGCTCTACAAGGTCTCGAAGGAGGGGGTCGTCCACCAGGTGGCCACCGGGCTGACGGGCCAGCAGCAGGTGCGCCACCTGGTCACCGGCGAGGATGGCTCGGTCTGGCTGCTGCTGGCCGGCGCCAGCGGCGGCGCCCGGGTGGAGGCGGTGCGGATCCAGGAGGGCAGCCTGACCCAGCGGGTCCCGGTCCTTCCCCGCCACTTCGGCGGCGAGGGCAGACCGCTGCAGGCGGCGGTCCTGGGCCGCTCCGGACCCGTCCGCTGGATCCTCACCCGCAGCGAGGGGGGCTCGGAGGCGGAGCGGCAGGACTCGCTCTTCCGCTTCGACCTGGAGAGCGGCACCGCCACCCGCCTGGTCCCGCCCCGCTCCGCCGGCGCCAACCCGGTGCTGATGCCCGCCCCCGACGGCGGCGCCCTGCTCCGGGACACCGCCGGCAAGTTCTGGCGGATCGTGCCCTAGGCCGGGATAGGCCCCATCTAGGGTGAAGGCCCGCTTGTCCGTCCCGGCCCTCCTGCCCTATAATGGCCACATCTGCTTTCAAGGAGGGATCGACCGGTGAAACGGATCGGCCTGGCGCTCCTCACCCTGCTGGCGCTGTTGCTGGCCGGCTGCGCGGGCTCCGGCGGGAGCCCGGTGGCGGCGGTCTCCGAGACCCGGTACGACTTCGGCAACGTGCCGATGTCCCGTGACAAGAAGGATACCCGGACCCATGAGTTCACCATCCGGAACGAGGGGACGGCCGACCTGAAGCTGGGAGAGCCGCAGGTGAAGCTGCTGGAGGGCTGCTGACCGCCCCGCGTCACCGTAGGTGCTACGGTGCTGAAGCCCGGCGAGTCCACCAGCTTCATCTTCCCGTATATCATGGGCCCCGGCATGGGCGGTCCGCACCACTTCCAGGTCGTGATCGAGACCAACGACCCGAACCGGAAGCAGCTGGTCTTCGACATCCTGGCCAACTCGGTCGAATAGCGTGAGAGGGCGCCATCCGCAGGGGTGGCGCCCTTTCACTTCCCAGCATGACCGACCGTGATCGGGATTTCATTCATCACTGATTCTGAATGGCGATTTCACAAAGCAGGCCGGGTGGCTTATGTTGATCAGAGGATGGAGCCTGGTGCTGAAAGGAAAACGGAGTGAGGGGAGCGGGTGTCTATGAATCTGGCCAAAGGTCTGAAGGGGGTTCTGGTGGCGGAGACACGGATCAGCCACATTGACGGTCGGGCGGGGAGGCTGCTCTACCGCGGCTACCTGGCTACCGACCTGGCCCGGAAGCTCTCCTACGAGGAGGTCATCTACCTGCTCTTCTACGGTACCCTGCCTACGGAGGAGCAATTGCGGGAGATGACGGACCGGATGAACCCCTGGCGGGTCCTGCCGCACGGGACCAGGGCGATCCTTCCCCAGCTGGTCGCCGCCTCTCCCGGCCGCCCGATGGATCTGCTCCGGACCGCCACCTCCTTCCTGGCCGGGGAGCTGGGGCTGCGGCCCTGGTACGAGCAGACCCGGGAGGAGAGCATGGAGCAGGCGGTGAGACTTGCCTCGGCCGTCCCGACCCTGGTGCCGGCCATCTACCGGCTCAGCCGGGGGCTGGAGCCGATCGACCCGGTTCCCGCGTACAGCCTGGCCGAGAACTACCTCTACATGTTCCGAGGCGAGCGGCCGGCGCCGGAGGATCTGTACGCCCTCAACGCCTACCTGATCCTGGTCGCCGACCACCAGATGAACGCCTCGACCTTCACCGGCCGGGTGATCGCCTCGACCGGCTCGGACCTGGGGTCGGTGGTGACCGGGGCTCTGGGGGCGCTGGCGGGCCCGCTCCACGGAGGGGCGCCCTCCCTGGTTCTCGACATGTTCGATGAGATCGGGAGCATCGAGGCGGCCGAGGCCTGGCTCCGGAAGCAGATCCTGGAGGGCGGCAAAATCATGGGCTTCGGGCACCGCGTCTACAAGACCGAGGACCCCCGGGCTGCCCTGCTGCGGGAGATCGCCTCCCGGAAGGGCGGTCCGCGGTTCGAATTCGCCACCTATCTGGAGCGGATGACCCTCCATCTGCTGGAGCAGCTGAAGCCGGGCCGGGAGCTGAACACCAATGTCGAGTTCTACACGGCGGTGGTGCTGGAGCAGGTCGGCATCCCCCGGGCGTTCATGACGCCCACCTTCGCCGCCAGCCGGGTGGTGGGCTGGCTGGCCCACGCCCTGGAGCAGACCGAGGAGAACGTGATCATCCGCCCCGACGCCCGGTGGGGGCTTTCAGAGGAGCCCCTCCCGCTCGATCGGTGAAGGGGCGAGGGCGCCATCCCCGGTGGGATGGCGCCCCTTCATTCTCCCGGGCAGCTACATGCGGTAGATTCCCGGCTGGTAGCGCAGGGGCTCGTCGAAGGTGATGAAGTCGATGTTGACCATCAGGATCATGTAGCGCATGCCGGTCTCGGGATCGCTCAGGACCACATGGTCCCGCGCAGCGTTCTCGACCCGCCCGCGGAAGATCTTGGCGGCCCACTCGGGGTTGTTCTCGTTGGTGGTGTAGACGGTGGCGATCTTTCCCCGGTTCATCCGCAGGATGTTCTCCACGTAGGACTCCTCGGGGGCGACCCCCCCGTAGAGGCCGGCCATCACCACCTCGGGGTTGGGCAGCATCTGGCCCATCAGCTGGGTGGGGGTCAGCTTGCCCATCGCCTCGGGCATCAGCTTGCCCATCATCTGGCCTGGCATCATCTGGGCTGGCATCATCTGACCCATCATCTGGGTCGGCATGGCCTTGCCCATCATCTGGTCCGCCATCTGGCCCCCCATGGGGGCCTGGGCGCCGGTCCGGGTGGTATAGGGGTTCACGCCGTACACGCCGATCCTCCTTCACTTTAGGAAAAGACTCGGGGGCACTCCCGGGCATCGGCCAGGTAGAAGCAGTGCTTCTTGTACTGACCCACCAGCGGCCGGCCCCACCAGGTGGGGGGGCAGGTCGGCCCTGGCGGCCGGAAGAACCAGAGCGCATGGGTGGCTGGATGCTGCTGCTCGCCCCTGGCGTTTCGCCTGGCCAACCGAACCTCGCGCTCGCGGGCGTCCTGCCAGAAGTAGGGCTTGCAGATCGCCTCGAACCCGGTCCGGCACTGGGTCGCCAGATCCCGGTTGACCAGGTCGCTGACCGACCGCAGGTTCCTGAACTCCCCGCAGTTGGCATAGATCCGGTTGGTGATCACATTGCCGACCATCAGCATCCCGAGCTCGCCCTCGCCCTCCGCCTCAGCCCGCATCAGCCGTGCCATCAGCCTCAGGTCTTCGGTCGACGTCTTGATGCGGCCCACGCTCTCGCCTCCTGCCTTCTCAGGGTACGGATCACGTTATGCGAACTCGGGGGTGCTGGGTGCCTGTCCCGATGGGCAGCCACGGCTGCCGGAGCCTCCTGGAAGAAACCGGAGTGCGCCGGGAGCTGTGGGGAACCATCCGGTGAGGAGGAATGCCAGGCCATCGCCTTCACGCGCACTCCCCGTGGGCGACCGTCGCAACTCGAGGGAGGCGACATAAGATACCAGGGGAGCACTATCTCGCCCGGAGGTGCGTGTTCGGATGATGATGCCCATGGGTACCCCAATGCGGCTGCCCGCAGAGGTGGCCGGTTCCCTCTCCCGGATGCAGGGGCTGCTCCAGGCCGCCCAACCCGAGATTCAGAGCGCCTTTGCCTCCCACTGGCTGGCCGCCCGGCAGGCCGCGGCTGCTCCGGGCTTCCAGCAGGTTACTCAGAACGCCCTGTTGGGCCTGTACGGGGCGACGGCGTTGAGCGGGCTGCTCCGCTGCGCCCTCTCGGGCCGGGCCACCCCCGAGGTGATGGGCGGGATCATCGACCAGGTCAACCTGATCCAGCAGGCCTACCAGGGCGCCACCCAGGCCCTGGGTGACCTGCTGCAGGATGAGCAGGTCCGGCAGCTGGAGGGGGTCCGGATGATGGCCCGGAACTTCACCCCGCTGGACGCGGTCTACCAGAACATCCTGCCCCCGGCCCAGACGGTGGTGCAGGGGATCCGCTGGAGCCCGGCTGGCACCCTGCCCGGCTTCGGCATCCAGCGGGCGCTGATCGGCTCGGGCACGGGTGCCGAGGCGGCCGACGGCCCCATCCCGGGGATGGGCTAGGGGCGCGCAGAGACCCGAGGGGTGATCCGTCCCCTCGGGTCTTCCGCATCCGGAGCCGGGGCTCAGCCCCCCTGGACCGCCAGCAGCAGAGGGAGCAGCACCGAAACCAGGGCCAGGAAGATGGAGCCGTAGGCGGCACCCCGGTTCTGCTGCTGCCAGAACCGCCACCCGCCATAGCCGCTGTAGATCGCCACCCCAGCCCCGAACAGGACCACCACCAGCCGATCCCAGTCCTGCAACCGCTACCTTCCCCCTTTGACCCGGTCCGGCCCCACCACCAGGCCATGCCGCCGGATTCGCATCTTCGCCTCCACCTCCACCGTCAGATCCCGGATCCGCCGGTGCCAGTCGAAGGCCTCCCAGTCCTGCCAGCTGATGAATTGCCCTCGGTAGAGGTGGCCGAAGCCGACGGGGTCTGCCTCCCAGCCCTTAAGCCGCTCGAGCAGGGCGGCGGTCGTCTCCTCCGCGTGCCGGGCCGCCGCCTCCTCCAGCCGGGTTCGGGCCTGGGGCTTTACGTAATCGGTCCCGCCGGGAGCCGCCAGCACCTCCCCCTCGAAGAGCATGCGGACCACGATATGGGGATGGCCGTTCCGAAAGGTGGCCTGATACTTCGGCAGGTTCTCCATGTGAAAGCGCATGGAGACGCTCCGGTTCGGGTGATCCGGATCCGGGAAGGTGGTGTAGGCCTTGCCCATCTCCCCCCGAAGGGCCAGCAGCATCTGGGTCTGGTCCACCGTCAGGTAGCCCGCCAGTTGATCGCCCCGGAAGATGGCGGTGCCGGCATACTCCACCGGGTTGCCGGAGCCCCGGGGCAGCTCCCCGGGGAGCGCCGACTCAGGGGGCAGTTCCGGCGGCTCCTGGGGGTTGGCGGTCACATCGGGGTTGATCGCCATGGCGGGCAGGTAGGGGTCGCCGCCGGCGGCGGCATGGCGTGCCACGAAGTGGTGCATCCGGAGCGGCGGGGCCATGTGGAGGCGCTTGGCCTGGAGGATCAGCCCCTCGATCATCTTGGGCGGGTCGACCTCTGAGACCGGCTGCAGCTCCCTGAGCACGTCGTAGGCCCTCCCCCGGGCCTGGGCCAGCAGGGCGTTGCCCCGCGCCCAGGGGCTGCGGGTCAGCTCCATCAGGTAGGGCTCCAGCCCCGCCCGGGAGAGCTCCTCCCCGACCACCACCGCCCGCAGCTGGCGCAGGTCCAGCTGCCGTGTCAGCCCCCCGTTGACCACGAAGAGCGCCTCGGTGATGGTCTTTCCTCGCGCCGTCAGCAGCCGGTGGGCCAGCCGGGTCCTCTCGGGCTTGACCGGGGGCTCGAAGCCGCCGGCGGTCAGCTCCGGGGTGACCGCCACCATCGCCGAGACCATCAGCCCGCCCTCCTCGGCCGGGTCCAGTCCGATGGCGATCAGGTAGACCATATCCTCCACCTCCGTCCGGTCCCAGCAGCCCGGGAGCAGGGCGAGGCAGAGCAGGAGCAGCCCCCAGAGGCCACGCCGACTACCCATGGGCGGCCCTCCTTTGGCGGAGCCGGGAGACCAGGGCCAGGAGCAGCGGCAGGCCGAAGGCGATGCCTACGGCAACGGGGGCCACGTTGACGTGCCAGGCGATGGCCCGCCCGATATCCGGCGGGAAGAGGCCGATGGTGCCGGCGGCCAGCAGCATGGGCAGCACCGCCGGACGGTGGTTGGGGAAGCCGACCGCCTCGGCGTACATGGCCGAGGCTGTGTGCAGCAGCGCCCCCAGGTGGCAGCCGGTGGCGTAGACCCAGAAGAAGAGCCAGAGCGCCTCGATCCGCTCGAAGAAGCGGCCGCCGATCACCAGGCGGGCCATGGCGTGGAGCGGGAAGGCGATGATCTCGCCCAGGGGGAGGGGAAAGGCCATCACCAGCAGCGCCTTGACCAGGGCAAAGACCACCATGGTGATCGCGGCTGCGATCAGGCCCGCCCGCCAGAGCTCCCGGCGGTCGTGGAGCCGGTCGGCCCCGGCCAGCAAGAAGAGCAGGGGGCTGTAAAGCGCCGCCACCAGCGGGCTGCGCAGGAGCAGGGGGCCCGGGCCCGGCCCGAAGAGGGGGAGGAGGAGGCGAACCTCGCCCCAGCCCATGCTGCCCACCAGGATGATCCCCGTCACCAGCAGGAGGATGGGCAGGAAGGCCCGGCAGAGGATGACGATGCTGTCGATCCCGCCGATGGCGGCATAGAGGGCGCCGAGGAGCAGGGCGACCATGGCGAAGGTCTGCGGGGTGTGCGGGAAGACCACGGTGACCGCCATCTCCGAGGCCTCCCGCAGCACCAGCCCGCTGTGGTAGACCAGCAGCCCTCCCACTGCGACGGCGGTGGCGAAGGCCGCCGCTCCCCCTCCCGCCGCCCTGGCCAGGCTGATCAGGCTGCCGCCGGGAGTGCGGCCCACCTGGACCGCCACCGGCCAGGAGAGGGCGACGGACAGGAGGCCGGCCAGCAGGATGCTCAGCCAGGCGGCTGTCCCCCCTGCCCAGAGCACCCCCAGCATCGTCGGGTGGAAGGACTGGGCGATCAGGACCGTCGCCCCGGCCGCACCCAGCGACCAGCTCCCATAGCGGATCTCACGATGCATCCCGTTTCCCCCCTTGCCTGCGGCTGGAGATCCCGCCCGAAGCGGTGAAGCGCACCCCGGGCTCCCCGAAGAAGGGGACGCCATAGGAGCGGGCCTGGACGAAGTAGATCGAGAAGAGGAAGAGGACCGTCGCCATGCCGAAGAAGCCCAGGATCCCGGCGGCGAGGATCATGGCGAAGCGCATGGGGCGGAGCATGTAGACCAGCTCGTAGTTGACGAAGCCGATGATGGTGAAGGCGACGCCCACCGAGACCGCCCCCTCCAGGGCGCCCACCACCCCGCCCTGGACCAGGATCAGAATCAGGATCTTGCCGGCGATCAGGGCGGCCCCGGCCCCGACCCGCCCGGGCAGGTGGAAGCCCGCCTCCCGCATGATCTCCTGGAAGGCTTCCAGCAGGAGGACCGCGGCGAGGATCGGCAGCGGGGCATGCTCCCGCACCGAGGTCAGCGCCATCAGGAAGGGGGCGGGCACCATCTCCTGGTGGTAGTTCATCACCGCCACGATGGAGGCGGAGCCGGTCAGGACAAGCAGGCAGAGGGTGAAGCGGATCAGCCGCAGCCAGTGACCGATCGGGCGGATCTGCTCCGCATCGAAGGCGCCGGCCAGCATGGCGCTGGCGGTGACCGGGGCGATGAAGGCGTGGTGGAGTTGGTCGATCATCACCGCCACGTAGCCGGCGTCCAGCAGGGAGGCCGCCTGGTCCGGCCACTTGGTGCTCAGCCGGTCCGGCAGCAGCCCGAGCTTGCCCTTCAGCCCGGCTGCCAGGCCGCGGCGCAGCGCTTCCTCGCCGCCCCGGCGCTCCACCCACTCCCGCACCTGGGCCACCACCTCGGGGTCTGCCCGGCCCTTCAGATAGAGGAGGGCGGCGTTGCCGCGCTGGTGGGGGAGGGTGTGGGGTTCGGCGATCAGGGCCGGGTCGCTGAGGCGGCGCCGGACCAGGGCGATGTTGTCGATCAGCCCCCCGCCGAAGGTGTCCATGTACGGCTGCTCAGAGACGACACCGCCGGCCGGTCTGGCCGCGGAGGCCTCCACCTCCACCAGCACCGCCTGGGAGGCGCCGTCGAGGAAGAGGGCGGCAGTCCCCTTCAGCACCCCCTCGATCACGGCGGCGAGTTCGCCGACCCGCCGGATGCGGGGGGTGGAGAGGGCCGCCGCCAGGTCGGCGGGGGTCAACCTCCCCCCGGCGGGGAAGGGAGGGGCGAGGCGGGCCAGCGGCTGCAGGATCCGCAGCCGGATCAGCTCCTCGTCGGCCAGGCCCTGGATGTAGAGCAGCAGCGCCTCGCCCTCCCGGGCACGGCCCAGGGGGATGGTCTGGAGCTGGATGCCCAGGTTGTGGGGCCAGTGGAGCGCCTCCGCCACCGCCACCCTCACCTCATCGATTGATGCGGGGATCGCCACGCCGTCTGCTCACCCCCGGGGGGTTCTGGTATCTCCTCCATAGCGTTGCCAGTCACCCCCTGACTTATGAGGGGCGCGGCTGGGCAAGGAGGGGTCCGGCGATCCACGATGGCGCTCGGGTACGGCTCTCCGTGCCTTTGTCTTCCTGTACACCCGGGAGGCCCACCCAGGGGAGAACCTTCCGTACCATACCAGCCTGGAGCAGAAGCTGAACCACGCCCGTGCCTTTGTGGAGGCCTACGGCCTGCGGCGCCCCATGCTGGTCGATGACCTGGAGGGCCCTCTGCACCACGCATACGGGCTGCTGCCGAACATGACCTACATCATCAACCCGCGGGGCCAGATCGCCTTCCGCTCCAACTGGACGGATGCAGATACCGTCCGGATGGCGATCGACTACCTGCTGCGGGAGGGCGAGAACCGCCGGGAAGGGGTCCGCTCGGCGCCCTTCTATGCGGAGCTCCTGGGCCATCGGGCGATCGACCGGCCCGCGGGCTCTACAGGGCGGGGCCCAAGGGGGTGGAGGAGTTCATTCAGGCCGGCGCCGTGAACGGTGGTGAGGCGATGGCCCGCCCCCTGCGGGAGTGGTGGGAGAAGCGGCGCCAGGTCCGGTAGGTGGATGGCTGCCTGTGGGTCCCCAGACGAAAGCCCCGTGACCATCTCCTCGGTCACGGGGCCTTGTTCATGCCAGT
>JBMONC010000034.1:0-12513 GCA_049324875.1 Bacillota bacterium | reverse complement strand
CTCTTCCCTCTCCTACCACAGTCCCATCGAGTACGAAGAGAAATGGCATGCCCTAAGGCATCTAGAGACAGCAGACTAAAACCAAGCACCTAGATTACCGGTGTCCACAAAACCGGGGCAAGAGCAGTGCCCTTTTCATCCATGGTGGTACGGCGCACCACAGGAAAGAAGTTTTAATCCGTGTAACCACCATGGTGCGGTGCTTCGCACCAGCACCCCGGATGAAAAGGGCACCACCCCACATTGTTGTGATGTATTTGTTTTATCCGTGTAATCCGTGTAATCCGTGGCCAACATTTTCAGGGGAATCCGTGGCTAACATCCCCTCTCAGGGGAATCCGTGGCACAGAACATGGAGACCAGGAACTCCCGGTTCCCCTCCGTCCCCAGCACCGGGCTCTCGATCACCTCGCCGGGCACCAACCCCAGGGCGGTGGCGGCGCCCAGCACCCGGTCCACCGCCCGGCGGTGCTGCTTCGGATCCTTGACGATCCCGTTCTTGCCCACGCCGGCGGGGCCTACCTCGAACTGGGGCTTGATCAGGGCGATGATCCGGGCCCCGGGGGCCATCAGCCGGACGGCTGCCGGCAGCACCAGGGCCAGCGAGATGAAGGATACGTCGATCGCCACCAGCTCCGGGGGCTCGGGCAGCGACGCCACCTGCCGGATGTCGGTCCCCTCCATCACCACCACCCGAGGGTCCTGCCGGAGCCTCGGGTGCAGCTGATCCCGCCCGACATCGACGGCGTAGACCAGGCGGGCGCCCCGCTGGAGCAGGCAGTCGGTGAAGCCGCCTGTGGAGGCGCCCACGTCGAGGCAGACCCGGCCGGCCACCGTCACGCCGAAGCGGTCCAGCGCCCCCTCCAGCTTCAGGCCGCCCCGGCCCACATAGCCGATGGGGTCGCCCAGCAGCTCCAGCTGATCGCCTTCGTCCACCTTCCGGGCGGCCTTGGTCACCACCGCCCCGTTCACCCGGACCAGCGAGGCGGCGATCGCCTCCTGTGCCCGCTCCCGGGACGGCACCATCCCCCGCTGCACCAGCGCCACGTCCAGCCGTACCTCTGCCATAACCGCACCCCTCTAAATATGGAAGAGAACCGATAAAGGGAGGGCGAGCGTCCATGGCCCGCACCCTCATCCTCACCCCGGAGAACCTGGCGGTCTTCACCGCCGCCGGCCACCCGATCTACATCGTCAAGGCGGCCGATGCCGCCCAGTGGGACTACCAGAAGCCGATCACCGTGGCCGAGATCCCCGGCCTGATCTTCAAGCGCCACCTGCTGATGGTGGGCAACAAGGGGCACAAGGAGGCGATCGAGCTGGAGGTGACCGCCGGCACGCCCCCGACCCGGGCCGAACTGTTGGGGAAGACCCTCGTTCAATAAAGGGGCGGACCAGGTGTTTAAAAGAGCCACGAGCGGGCTGCTGCCGTCTCGTGGCTCTCGCTCTTGCGGGGGCTAATCCTCCAGGCCGGCGGCGGCGCCGCCGGAGAGCTTCGGGCCCAGCCGGGGCTTGCGCCGCACCGGACGGCCCTGCAGCTCCGAGCGGATCCGCAGCACCAGCTCCCGCGCCTTCTCGGCCACCGCCTGGGGCGTCAGGCCGTACCGCTCGTGGTAGATCGCCGGGTTGCCGTGCTCCACGAACTCGTCCGGCAGGCCGATCCGCTTCACCTGGGCGGGAACGTTCTCCTCGGCGTACAGTTCCAGAACCGCCGAGCCGAAGCCGCCGGCGAGGTAGGCCTCCTCCACCGTCACCACGGCGCCGATCTCCCGGCCGATCCGGGTCAGCAGCTCCGCATCCAGCGGCTTGACGAAGCGGGGGTTGATCACCGCTGCCGAGATCCCCTCGCGGGCCAGGATCTCCGCCGCCGCCAGGCAGACCTGGGTCATGGTGCCCAACCCGACCAGCGCCACGTCCGTGCCCTCCCGGAGCACCTCGCCCCGGCCGATGGGCAGGGCGGTCAGGACCTCGTCCATCTCCACCCCCACCGCCTTGCCGCGCGGGTAGCGGAGCGAGGCAGGGGCGCCGCAGTGGACCGCCGTGTAGAGCATGTGCTGCAGCTCATTCTCATCCTTCGGCGCCATCACCACCATCCGGGGGATGGCCCGCAGGTAGGCCACATCGAAGACGCCCTGATGGGTCGCTCCATCCTCCACCAGACCGCCTCGGTCGATGGCAAAGACCACCGGCTGGTTCTGCAGCGCCACATCGTGAATCACCTGGTCGTAGGCCCGCTGCAGGAAGGTGGAGTAGACGGCAAAGACCGGGCGCATCCCCTGCTTGGCCAGACCGGCGGCAAAGGTGACACCGTGCTGCTCGGCGATCCCCACGTCGAAGTAGCGGAAGGGGAACTCCTTGGCATACTTGGTCAGACCGGTGCCGGAGGGCATCGCCGCCGTGATCCCGACGATGCGGCTGTCCTGCTGGGCCAGCTTGATCATCGTGTTGCCGAAGACCTCGCTGTAGGTGACGGCGCTCGGCTTGGTCTTGCCGGTCTGCACATCGAAGGGGCCGCCGCCGTGGAACTTGTCGGGCAGCTCCTCCGCGTAGGGGACGCCCTTGCCCTTGGTGGTCACCACATGGACCACCGTGGGGCCGGGGTAGGCACGGGCCTGGCGCAGGGTATCCTGGAGGGCGGGCAGGTTGTGCCCGTCCACCGGGCCCAGGTAGGTGAAGCCCAGGTCCTCAAAGAACATGTTGTGGACCATGAGGTGCTTGACGCCCTCCTTCAGCCGGTCCACGAACTCGAAGGCCTGCGCCCCCACAAAGGGGATGTTCTTAAGCGCCTCGGCCACATCGTGCTTCACCCGCTGGTAGGAGGGGCCGGTCCGGATCCGGGCCAGGTAGTTGGAGATGCCGCCCACGTTGGGGGCGATCGACATCGAGTTGTCGTTCAGGATCACGATCAGCTTGGTCTTGTCGTGGCCGGCATGGTCCAGCGCTTCGAAGGCCATCCCGCCGGTCAGGGCACCGTCGCCGATGACGGCGATCACCTCGTAGTTCTCGCCCTTCAGGTCGCGCGCCTTGGCCATGCCCACCGCCGCCGAGATCGACGTGGAGGCGTGGCCCCAGTGGAAGTGATCGTGGATTGACTCCTTCGGGTCGGTAAAGCCGGCGATCCCCTCGTACTGGCGGAGGGTGTGGAACCGGTGGTACCGCCCGGTCAGCAGCTTGTGGACGTACGACTGGTGGGAGACATCCCACAGGATCTTGTCGTGGGGGCTCTCAAAGACGGTGTGCAGGGCCAGGGTCAGCTCCACGATCCCCAGGTTGGGGGCGAGGTGGCCGCCGGTGGTAGCCACCGTCTGGAGAATCGTCTGACGGATCTCTTCACCGAGGGCGAGCAACTCCTGCGTCGAAAGGGACCGCAGCTGCTCCGGACCCCTCAAGTCCCTCAATCGCATGATCAGGTGGTCCTCCTTCGTGAGGAGTTTGGGCCACGGGAGCCCGTCAGGGAACGGCCTGTGATCGTCTCGGCGCCGTAGAGCACCCGTCCGGCCAGGAAGACGACGTCGGTCGCCCGCTCGATGGCGAAGGACTTCCCCGCCGCCTTGCCGCCCACGGTCAGGCCGGCAATCAGACCGATCATCACCAGGCCGATCAGATCCTCCACCCATCCGTCCCCGTTCAGCAACTGGGTGAACCTCAGGGCGACGGTGGCGCCGGCGGCACCGCTGACGGCACCGGAGACGTCACCCACCACGTCGTTGCAGAAGTTGGCTACCCGGTCGGCGTTGCGAACCATCCAGAGCGCCTGCCGGGCACCCGTCACCTTCTTGGCCGCCATGGCGTTTAACGGAGCCACCTCCGCCGCGGTTACGCTGGTCCCAAGAATGTCGAAGACGACGCCGATTGCAACCAATAGAAACACGATCAGAAGAGCAATCAGGGCGGGCAGTTGTCGTAGGGCAAATCCGGAGGAGTAGTTGACAAGTACGGCCAGCACAAAGGAGAAGAGACCGACACGCAGCGCCCTCCGCCACCAGGCTGAGGGAGGAGGCTCCTTCGCCATGTTTGAGCAACGCTCCTGCAGAACAGACTATGTACCATCGAACAGCTCCGATGGCGGCCCACTGACCGAAGGGGTCAGCAAAGGTCACTTCGATGTTACCACAGCCATGAAATTGCGGGCAACCTTGAAGTCGATTCAGGGGGAACTGGCCTCCATGATCTTGGCCGCGATTCGCTGATTCCACGGAAGCAATGGCGTGTGCGCAACGACCCCATTGTCCTGTGTCTGTCTGTATAATCCGTGTAATCTGTGAAATCCGTGGCAGAGAAAAACGGCCCCACTTCTCTGCACGACCACCCATACAAAGGGAAGAGCGGTGCACCAACGCACCGCTCCCAAGATAAATGGGTGGCAGCCCAACGAGTAAATCTTGTGGCTTAGGTCCGGTTGGATTTCCCCGCAAGCCCTACAGCGTCGCCGCCATAGGCGTTTCCGATTAAGCTTGCGCTGACCCGTTGCCGCCTGTCAGGACCGGATTACCACTTAGTCCACACTTTAATCCTCGCTGGACCTCTCGCGAACAGCCTAGGAATTTTCTTCGACAACACACCTTCTCCTAGCCTCTTTTGCAGATGATGTTTCAGAAACCATCTCCCTCGCCCTCGGCTGGCCAGCTCTGCGCAAGGGATTATGGGCCCGTAGGCCCTCTGCTTCATCCGCATCACCCACTCAAGGCAGGCTACGCTGCACACAACGCCTCACCATGTTTCAGCATCGCATGCAGGTGTTCACTGCGCCATAGCCTTGTTGCTCACATTGGTGCAACCGCCACAGTCGCAGGCCTCCACGGAAAGAGGGTCGTCGCCCGCATGCCATTGCGGATCGCCCTTCAATCCGGCAGCGCCGGGCGTTGCTGCCCGGTTGGCTGTACCTCCAGCACCAGCCCCCGATTGGGCATCGGCGGCCAGCACCAGAGGCGTCATCGATGTGCCCTTGACGGATTTTTAGGCCCGCCTTCAGAGAAGGTAGTACCGACTAGGATACTGCGCCACCCACAAGTCTTGATCGCTGGCAGGGCGACTCCACCCGAATCTTTCCAGGGGATCGCCTCAGATCGAAATCATACCACCCTTTAGCCCTCACGGTCAACGACAAATTCAGCCAGGGCTCGCAGGACCCGGGCTCGCTCGCCGAAGGGCCGGAGCGCCTCCACCGCCTGCGCCACCGCGGCGCGGGCCCGCTCCTGCGCGCCCTCCAGGCCGTAGAGCGAGACGTAGGTCGACTTCTCGTGCTTCGCATCCCGCCCCACGCCCTTGCCGGTCTTGACGGCGTCACCGATCACGTCCAGCACATCGTCCTGAATCTGAAAGGCGAGCCCGAACTGCTCGGCGTAGCGGTCCAGGGCGTTCAGGTCCGCCTCGGAACCCCCGCTGAGGATGGCGCCCGCCCGCAGGGAGGCCCGGAAGAGGGCGCCGGTCTTCATGGCGTGGATCCGCTGGAGCTGCGGGCCGCCGGCCCGCCGCCCCTCCCACTCCAGGTCCTCCACCTGACCGCCGACCATGCCGGCAGCGCCGGCCCCGGCGGCCACCTCTGCCACCACCCGGACCGCCCGGGCCGGATCGATCCCCTCTACCGCCGCCTGCCGCCCCAGCAGCTCGAAGGCCAGGGTGAGCAGACCGTCGCCCACCAGGGTGGCCATCGCCTCGCCGTAGACCTTGTGGTTGGTCGGCCGGCCCCGGCGCAGGTCGTCGTCATCCATGCAGGGCAGATCGTCGTGGACCAGCGAGTAGGTGTGGATCATCTCCAGGGCGCAGGCGGTGGGCATCACCCGCTGGGGCTCCACCCCGTAGAGCGAGGCGGCGGCGATCACCAGGGCCGGGCGGAGCCGCTTGCCGCCGCCCAGCAGCGAGTAGCGCATCGCCTCCAGCAGCTTCGGGGGAGCCCCCTCCAGGAGCGGACCGGCCTCGGCGCCGCCGCCAGGGGTGGTGTAGCGGTCCAGCGCCTCCTCCACCAGCTGAGCCTGTTGCTTCAAGTAGTGCAGTACGTTCACGGGCATCCTCCCGCAGGGAAGAAGTGGGTGTGCGAATCAGGCCTTCTCGGGCTCGAAGGGGACGGTGACCGCCTCGCCGTTCTGCTCCAGCAGCTTCTCGATGCGGGCCTCGGCCGCATCCAGCAGGCCGCCGCAGCGGCGGGTCAGCAGGACCCCCTCCTGGAAGAGGGCCAGCGCCTGGTCCAGGGGCAGGTCGCCGGTCTCCAGCTCCCGCACCACCGCCTCCAGCCGCTTGATCGCCTGCTCAAAGCTCAGGTTCTCCTCCATCTACTCCGCCTCCCCTCTCACAGCTTCTACCGATTCGACACGGCAGTGCAGCTGCCCTTTGTGCAGCATCACCCGGATCCGGTCGCCCGCTTTGACCTGCTCCGCCTCCTTGATCACCCGACCCGTCGCCTCCCGGGCGATGGCGTACCCCCGGGAGAGCACCGCCAGAGGCGAGAGCGCATCCAGCCGGCCGGCCAGCCCCTTCAGCTCCCGCCGGTGGCCCTCCAGCATCCGCCCGCCCACAAAGCCCAGCCGGCGGATCAGCTCGTCCAGCCGCTGCCGGTCTTGCAGGAGCCTCCCCTGGGGCCGCAGCAGCACCGGCCGCTCCGCCAGCCCCTTCAGCCGGATCCGCTTCCGCTCCACGATCCGCCGGGCGGCGGAGGCCAGCCGGATCCGGAGCCCATCCACCTGCCCCTGCAGCTCCGAGCGGGAGGGGACCACCAGCTCCGCCGCCGCCGAGGGGGTGGGCGCCCGCAGGTCGGCGGCGAAGTCGGCGATGGTGAAGTCGGTCTCGTGGCCCACCGCCGAGACCACCGGCACCGGGCAGCGCCGGATCGCCCGGGCCAGCCCCTCGTCGTTGAAGGCCCAGAGGTCCTCCAGGGAGCCGCCGCCCCGCCCGATGATGATCACATCCAGGTCGGGCAGCCGGGCGACCAGCTCCAGGGCGCGGATCAGGCTGGACGGCGCCTCCGCCCCCTGCACCAGCGCCGGTGCCACCACCAGCCGGATGGAGGGGAAGCGCCGCCGGGCGATGGTGATCATGTCCCGGATCGCCGCCCCGGTGGGAGCTGTGATGATCCCCACCCGCCGGGGGAGCGCCGGCAGCGGCCGCTTGAGCGCCTCGTCGAAGAGCCCCTCCTCCGCCAGCCGCCGCTTCAGCTGCTCGTACTCCAGGTGGAGCGCCCCCAGCCCGGCCGGCTCCATCTCCACGGCGTAGAGCTGATAGGCCCCGTCCCGCTCGAAGACGGTGACGTTGCCGTGGACCAGCACCTGCATCCCGTTGTCGGGTCGGAACCGGAGCCGCTGGGCGCTGGACCGGAACATGACGCACTTGACCTGGCTGGCATCATCCTTCAGGGTGAAGTAGATATGCCCTGAGGTGTGCCACTTGAAGTTGGAGATCTCGCCCTTGACCCAGACCGCCTGGAGCAGCTGGTCCCGCTCCAGGATCCGCTTGACGTAGAGCGTCAGATCCTTCACCGACAGGATGGGCCGACCGGTCAGCAAGCGGTTCCCTCCCTTATGAGGCTCCCTGCGAAGAGCGAGGCTCCGGGGCACCCCCCGGAGCCTCCTGCGCGGCCCCGTCGATTCAAACCCGGGCGGCTACTGCAGCTTCGCCGCCTTCACCGTGTTGGCCATCAGCATCGCAATGGTCATCGGCCCGACCCCGCCCGGGACCGGGGTGATCATCCCGGCCACCTCGGCGGCGGAGTCGTAGTCCACGTCGCCCCGGATCTTGGACTTGGTCCCCGGCACCGGGTTGATGCCGACATCGATCACGACGGCGCCCGGCTTCACATACTCCCCGGTGATCATCTGCAGCTTGCCGATGGCCGCCACCAGGATATCCGCCCGCCGGCAGGTCTCCTTCAGGTCAGGGGTCTTGGAGTGGCAGATGGTGACCGTCGCATGCCGCTTCAGCAGCAGCGCCGCCATCGGCTTGCCCACGATGTTGGAGCGGCCCACGATCACGGCGTGCTTGCCCGCCGGGTCCACCCCGGCCTTCTCCAGCATCACCATCACGCCCGCCGGGGTACAGGCCACCAGCGGGTCCTCGCCGATCCAGAGCTTCCCCACGTTCTCCGGGTGGAAGCCGTCCACATCCTTCTCGGGCCGGATCCGGCGGATCACCGCATCCATGTTGAGCCCCTTGGGCAGGGGCGACTGCACCAGGATCCCGTGGATTGCCGGGTCGGCGTTCAACTGGTCGACCAGCGCCTCCAGCTCCGCCTGCGAGGTGGTGGCCGGCAGCCGGTGCAGGACCGAGTGCATGCCCAGCTCCTTGGCCGTCCGCTCCTTGTTGCTGGTGTAGACCTGGCTGGCCGGATCCTCGCCCACCAGCACCACCGCGAGCCCCGGGGTGATCCCCTGGGCCTTCAGCTTCGCCACCTCTGCGGCCACCTCGGAGCGGACCTGTTCTGCGATCAGTTTTCCGTCGATCACCTGTGCTGCCACGCATACCGCCTGCCTTTCGACTATGCTGTG
Organism: Bacillota bacterium; assembly: GCA_049324875.1. Taxonomy (GTDB): domain Bacteria; phylum Bacillota; class Sulfobacillia; order Symbiobacteriales; family Symbiobacteriaceae; genus JAWLHU01. The sequence continues at coordinate 4,039 of JBMONC010000034.1, read as the reverse complement.
CGCTTCCAGCTCTACCGGGTCAGGTCCGAATGGTTCGCAAGAGCCAGAAGCGCCGTACCCACGGCGTTGTCCGTACTGTACTGGGGCTGTGCAAAGGAGAGGCGGGCGCCCACCGCCGGGTGCTCCAGCCGCTCCCGGAGCCGCTCTCTAAGGAACTGGTTGGCGGCCACGCCGCCCACGACCAGGATCTCCTGCAGGCCGGTCTCCGCCACCGCCCGCCGGAGCCACTTCTCCAGCGTCTTGGCGATGCAGGCCAGCACCGCCAGCGCCAGATCGGCCCCCTCCACCCGCCCCACCAGCCGCTGGGCGGCGGTCTCGGGGCCGGAGAAGGAGACCGCCCACCCCTGGACCGAGGAGGGGAGCGTCACTTGGCCGAGCCGGCCCGCCGCCGCCAGCTTCTCCATATGGGGGCCGGCGGGAAAGGGCAGCCCCAGCGCGACCCCGACCCGGTCGACGAACTGGCCGGCGTGCAGGTCACGGGTGGCCCCCAGGAGCTCCTCGTCGAAGCCGCCGCGCCGCCGGGTGACTCGAATCAGCTCGGTGGTCCCCCCCGAGAGGTGGACCGCCAGGAACCGCTCTCCCGCCGGCGGCTGCTCCGCCGACCAGAGCCCGGCCATGATGTGCATCTCCTGGTGGGTTGAGGGGTAGAAGTCCACCCCCAGGGAGGCGGCCACGGTCCGGCCGAACCCCTCGCTCACCTTGAAGGGGGGCAGGTAGGCCCCCTCGATCGGGCGCGGTCTGACCGAGGCGGCCACCGCCCGAATCTGCGGCCCGTAAGCGCGCAAGAGCGGCTCTGCCGCCTCCGGCAGCGCCTTCAGATGGGACCAGACCGCCTGGGGCGGCGAAACCCCCCGCTCCCCGGCCTTCACCGCCAGCGGGCGCCGCACGTCGGCCAGCAGCCGGCCCTCGCCGTCCACCAGCGCCAGGGAGGTGGTGTAGTAGCTTGTGTCAATGCCCAGATAGAGTGGGGTTGGCACCTTCAGCACCCTGTTTCATGCCGCGGATGACGGAGCCCAGGATCCCGTTGATGAACTTGCTCGACTCCGCCGTGGAGTAAGCCTTGGCCAGCTCCACCGCCTCGTCGGCCACCACGCCGTCCGGCACATCCTCCTGGTGGATGATCTCATAGACGGCCAGCCGCAGGATCGCCCGGTCGACCGAGGCCATCCGCTCCACCGACCAGTCCTTGGCGTACCGGGCGATCAGCCCATCGCTCTCCGACCGGAACTCATAGGCGCCCTGCACCAGCAGGCGGGCGTACTCCCGGTCCTTCTCCGGCAACTGTGCCGGCGACCAGTCGCCCTCCACATCCCGGGTGAGGGCCTGAAAAATGGCGGTCTCGGGCTCGCTCCGGCCCACATCGATCTGAAAGAGCGCCTGGAGGGCAAGCTCCCGAGCCCTTCGTCTACTCACGTGATGACTCCTCCTACCTGACTACCGCCCACCGGGGGGCAGGAAACGCTCCAGCAGCTGGAAGAGCGATTCGGGCCCCTCATCGAGCCGCTTGCCTACAAAGTAACCTATCCCGCTGCAGAAGAGAATAAACAGCGCCCACCAGCCAAACCGGACCACGAGCAGGGCGAAGACAAGGCCGCCCAGCGCCCCGAGGACCTTGTACCGGTGCTCCTCAGCCAGCTGACGGAGCCACTCCCAGTCCACCGGCAGGCCCCCTTATCAGTCCAACCGCCGGCCGCGACCGTCGGCTGCGATGTTTTCGATCTCGATCTTGATCTCCGCCATCTCGACCCCGACCACCCGCTTCACGTACTGGCGGACGGAGGACTGGATCTCCTCCGAGACCTCGGGGATGGAGACGTCGGGGGAGACGGTCCCCTTCAGGTCGGCGTGCAGCCCGTCCTTGCCGTGGGTGATGACCGCCTTCATCTCCCGCACGCCCTTGATCGAGCGGGCGGTCTTCTTGACCAGCGACTCCACTGCATCCAGCGAGATCCGCACCTCGCCGGCGGGCGACTCGAAGATGACGGGTTGTCCACCGCCCCGGCGGGTGAGGGCAAAGACGATCAGCCGGACGGAGACGGCAAAGAAGGCGGTGCCGATCAGGCCGATCAAGAGCTGGCCGCGCGAGGAGGAGAGCGCCTCCTCCAGCCAAAGGTGCGCGTTGATGCTCGGGAAAATGGCTACGACGATCATCAAACCTGAGATGACCGCAAGGGATAACGTATAGATCGATAGCACAATCCGATCGATGACTCCCACGCGATAAGCACCCCTTAGCGGATTCGGTGGTCCTCCTCCCGCTCCTGGAAGGAGACGCCCTGGACGTGAATGTTGACCTCGATCGCCTCGAGCCCGGTCATGGACTCCACAGCCCGCTTCACATTCTCCTGAACCTTGGCCGCAACCTCGGGAATCCGGACCCCGAATTCGACCACGATATAGAGGTCGATGGCGACCTCCTTCTCCCCCACCTGGACCTTGACGCCCTTGGAGAGGTTCTTCTTGCCGGTCATCCGCTCGCCCACCTCGGCGGCGAAGCCGCCGGACATCCCGGCGACACCGTCCACCTCCATGGCTGCGATGCCGGCGATCACACCCACCACATCGTCCGCGATGCGGATCGACTGCTCTACCTGCTGTTCGAGGCCGCGCATGGGCTCGTTTTCCTTGGACAACCGTACTTCGCCTCCCAGCCGGTTTCGCCGCCGTACATAATGAAGGATAACCAGAAAGGGCTCTCCGGAATACACACCCGGTGGCAGCTTCGACCAGAGGAGCTTTCAGGCAACGGCGAATCAGGGCGGCGAACCCATTCTAGCACAGTTTACGGTCTCTTGTCATGGGATAGAAGGCAGGCTTTGCCATGACCGGGCTACGGCCGGGGGATTCGCCCCTTGGCGAGCCGCATCCTTCCGGAGGGTTCCGGCCGGACCGGCTCCGGCGGGGGCGGTTCCGGCCGTCCGCCCGCCTCCGCCCGGTCGGGCCGGACCTGGTCGAGCCGCCCGAAGGCCAGGTTCCGCATCGCCATGGGGTAGGAGAGGCCCAGCCGCTGGCAGAGCGGGAGCATCAGCGATTCGTAGCCGGCGGCCAGCCGGTGGGCGCACCGCCACTGCGCCCGCAGCTCCAGCGGGGCGACCAGCCACTCCCGCACCGGGGCCAGCGCTGCGATCTGATCCGCCCCCTCCCACCCCCGACCCAGCTCGGCGGGCGCGGCCGCCAGCCGGTAGAGGTCGACCAGCGCCTGCCGGCAGGCCTCCAGGTAGCCGTGAGCGGCCAGGCAGCGCCCCTGGCCGAGCTCCCGGGCGGCCCGGTAGAGGTCGGCCCAGAAGCGGCCGGCCATCCCAGTCAGGTCCAGGGCCGAGCCCCCGGGGGCGGGGCCTGCCCCTCCGGCGCTTCCCTCACGGCGGTCAAAGAGGGGCTGCAGCCCGGCCGGGAACGGCTCGGCAGGGGCGTACAGATAGAAGCGCCACTCCACCCCGTCCGGGGTGACCGCCCGCCACCCATCCCCCTCCGCTCCGCTGTAGGCGGTCTCCCCGGCAGCGGCCAACCGCTCCCCCAGAGCCTCCCGGAAGGGCGGCTCCGCCGCCAGGTGCAGGTCGACCCGCTCGATCTGCTCGGGTGCGGGCCGGGCCATGTCGCCCCCCAGGTAGGCGGCCCGGACCGCCGGATCGGCGTGGAGCAGCCGGAGCAGTTGCTGCAGGAAGGCGGCGCTCACCGTGATCCCCCCCGCCGCTCGATCCGCATCACCATGCCGTGCCGGGACCGGAGGGTGATCAGCGGGTCGGGCTCGACCCGGTACCTCTTCAGGTTGCCCATCAGCAGAGAGCCCTGCGGCCCGGCGGGCAGAGTCGTGGCCATGGGGATGACCTCCTTGGTTCTCGTCTCGATCTCCTGCCTTCAGGATAGCAGGTAGACGGGGGGCAGGGCGAGCCCCGCAAGGGGCGTATTCTCGATCTTTGCCACGGATTACACGGATTACACCCGCTTTCCGCACTCTGCACATTCCAACTTTTCAATAACCCGTGCAGATGGGAGCAGGAATTGCGCATTGGATCGCGAAGCATCGGTTAATGCCATTGAT
>JBMONC010000033.1:0-12542 GCA_049324875.1 Bacillota bacterium | reverse complement strand
AAGTCGTCGTGGCCGATCGCCAGGCCGTCCCGGCCGATCAGGCGGTACCAGCCGTCGGTCTTGCCGGCCTCGATCGAGGCGAGGCGGCCCACCAGCAGCTGCTCCTGGTACGCCCTGGGCTGCTTCAGGAAGAGCTCCACCGAGGGCATGGAGACCACCCGGACGGCGAGCCCCTGCTCCGCCAGCAGCTTCTGGGCGGCCAGGGCGGTCGCGACCTCGGAGCCGGTGGCGATCAGGGTGGCCACCGGGTTGGCGGCGTCGCTGATCACGTAGGCGCCCTTCCAGACCTCCCGGTTCTGGAAGGCGGCCGGGCGGGTCAGCAGCGGCAGGTTCTGCCGGGTGAGCGCCAAAATGGTCGGCTCCTTCGCCTGCATCAGGGCGTAGGCCCAGGCCATCGCCACCTCCAGCCCGTCCGCCGGGCGGAAGAGGGTCAGGTGCGGGATCATCCGGAGCGACCAGAGCGTCTCGATCGGCTGGTGGGTGGGGCCGTCCTCGCCCAGGTAGAAGGAGTCGTGGGTGAAGACGAAGATCGAGGGCAGCCCCATCAGGGCCGCCAGGCGGATCGGGGGCCGCATGTAGTCGGCGAAGACCAGGAAGGTGGCCCCGTAGGGCCGGAAGCCGCCGTAGAGCATCACGCCGTTGACGATGGAGCCCATGGCGTGCTCCCGGACGCCGAAGTGGAAGTTCCGCCCCTCCCAGGAGCAGTCGTAGTGGCCCACCTTGGCGCAGGGGCCCACATCCTTGGCTCCCTTGATGTAGGTCAGGTTCGACTCCGCCAGATCCGCCGAGCCGCCCACCAGGGCGGGCACCAGGGCCGCTGCGCGCTGGATCGCCATCTCGGAGAGCTTCCGGGTGGCCAGCGGCTTGTCGGACCGGGTGGCCGCCACCAGCTGCTCATCCAGGTCGGCGGGGACCAGCAGGTTCATGTGCTGCTCCCAGACCGCCGCCTTATCAGGATGGGCCTGCTTCCAGGCCGAGAACCGCTCGTGCCAGGCGCGGGCCTCCGCCTGCTTCGCCGCCTTCAGGCTCGCGAAGAAGGCCCGGACCTCCTCCGGCACGGTGAAGGGCTCGTGGGTCCAGCCCAGCGCCTCCCGGGTCAGCCGGGTCTCCTCCGGCCCCAGCGGGGCGCCGTGGGAGGACTCCTTGCCCGCCTTGTTGGGCGAGCCGTGGCCGATCACCGTCCGGCAGATGATCAGGCTCGGCTTGTCGGTCACCGCCTGGGCCTTGCGGATCGCCGCCGCCACCTCGGCGTGGTTGTGGCCGTCCACCTTCTCGATGTGCCAGCCGTAGGCCTCGAAGCGCTTGGCCACATCCTCGGTGAAGGCGATGTCGGTGTTGCCCTCGATGGAGATCTCGTTGTCGTCGTAGAGGAAGATCAGCCGGCCCAGCTTCCAGTGGCCCGCCAGGGAGGCGGCCTCGGCGGCCACGCCCTCCATCAGGTCGCCGTCGCCGCAGATGCCATAGATGTAGTGATCCACCGGCTGGAAGTCGTCGGTGTTGACCCGGGCGGCCAGCATCTCCGCCGCCGCCGCCATGCCCACCGCATGGGCGATCCCCTGTCCCAGCGGGCCCGTGGTCACCTCGACGCCCGGGGTGTGGCCGTACTCCGGGTGGCCCGGGGTCCGGCTCCCCCACTGCCGGAAGGACTTGAGCTGCTCCATGTCCAGGTCGTAGCCGGCCAGGTGCAGCAGCGAGTAAAGCAGCATCGACCCGTGCCCGTTGGACAGGATGAACCGATCCCGGTTCGGCCACTGCGGGTTGTCGGGGTCAAAGCGCAGGAACTGGCTCCAGAGCACGAACGCCATGTCGGCTCCGCCCATCGGGGCGCCGGGATGGCCAGACTTGGCCTTCTCCACCGCATCCACCGAGAGGAACTTGATGGCGTTGACGCAGGCCTGGCGCAGCTCCGGAGAGAGATGTGTGATGTCCACGAGCAAGGTCCTCCCCTTTTCCTGAGTCACGCGCTGTGACGTGTTTCATTACCCCATTTACCATACCATCATCTTCCGCCCAGGGGAAGACTGGACCTGTCTCTAGTATCTGCAGCCAGCCTCTCCCCTAGGCAGGAATCGGGTGCCGCCTGGTCTAATCCAGTAGGAATTGCGCAGAAAGGGGGCGAGTTCGATACCAACGCTGCAGTACGTCGTTCGGATCCTCTGGTTCTACCTCGGACTTGCCATCCTCAGCCTCGGGTACTCCCTGGTGATCGCCCCGATGGTAGGCGCCGCCCCCTGGGATATCTTCCACCTCGGCATGGCCAAGCAGAGCGGAATCTCACTCTCCCTGGTGATCCAGCTGACCGGGGTGGTGATCATCCTGCTGAACCTGGCGCTGGGAATCCGCCCCGGCGTGGGGATGTTCCTGAACATGTTCTCGGTCGGCCCGATGCTCCAGTTCCTGCTGCAGCACCTGCCGATGCCCGATTCGCTGCCCGGCCGCTGGCTGATGCTGGGTCTCGGCCTCTTCGTGATCGGGGTCGGCACGGCGCTCTACGTGAGCGCTGACCTGGGCCCCGGCCCCCGGGACGGCCTGATGATCGGCCTGACCCGCAAGACCGGCCTGCCTGTGGCGGTGATCAAGAACTCGATGGACCTGGCGGTCGCCGTGACCGGCTGGCTCCTGGGCGGCCCGCTGGGGCTGGGGACCGTGGCGGTGGCTCTGGGCATCGGCCCCTCCATCCAGTTCGGGATGTACCTGGTGGCCCGCCTTGCCACCTACCGGCCCTTCACCGGCTTCGTCCGGCCGGTGGCGTTGAAGCGGTAGGGCGTGGGCATTGATCTTTGCCACGGATTACACGGACTACACAGATAAAGCAAATACATCAGGACTGGGGATCCAGCCGCCCACCTCACCTGGGGCGGGATGCTGGCCGATGCCCGCAACTACATCTCCACCCACTCGTGGATCGCCACCGTCCCCGGGCTCCGGGATACCCTGGACCCTCGGCTGAGAGCATAGAGCGGGGGGCGGCTGCTGCCGCCCCCTTTACCTGTGCGGGAGACCGGTCGCCCTGCCCAGGAGCTGGTGAGCCAGGGCCCGCTCGGGCTCAACTTCGGTCGCCTCCAACAGCACCACCGCCCGTTCCAGCAGGGAGCGGGCCAGGGCGATCTCGCCCCGCTCCAGGGCCACCTGCCCCCGGACCCGGAGGGTGCGGCCGGCCAGGTAGGGCGAATCGGTCTCGATGGCCGCCGCGGCCCGGGCAAACCGCTCCGCCGCCTCCGCCTCCCCCGCCTCCAGCTCCAGTTCCGCCTGTCTCACGTGCGCATCCAGCAGGGCGAAGCGGACCTGGCGGGCCGCTGCGAAGGCGGCCTCCTCGGCCAGAATCGCCCGCGCTCGCTGATGATCCCCCTGCAGGCGGGCCACCTCAGCCCGGGCCACCAGGGTGCGGAGGGGCGGCATCTCCTCCTCGGGTGGGGGCAGGTCGGGCAGAAGCGAGGCCGCACCGGACAGGTCCCCCCGGCTCAGCCGCTGGAAAACGTGCAGCGCCCGGGGCGGGCCGCCCCGGCTGAAGCGGTCATAGCACTCCAGATGCTCAGCGAGCGCCTCCTGCTGCCCGCCGATCAGGGCTGCCACCGCCGCGAAGAGGTGGAGGGTCGGGTTGGGGATGCCGATCCGCTCCCGGATCCTGGCGGCCTTCCGGGCCCGGACCAACGCATCGGTGACCTCGCCCAGGAAGGCTACAGAGAGCACCGAATCGCCCAGGCAGTTGGAGAGCGCCGCCTCATCACCGGTGCCCTCCATCAGGCTGGCGGCCAGATCGCTCCCTTCTACGCTCGGCCTGAACCGACCTTGCAGAAAATCCCACCCGGTGGCCATGCGGAGCGCCTCGTACTGGGGGCGGCGGCTGCCCATCGCCCGGGCCAACTCCAACGCCTCCCGGGCGCTGGCGGCGTACCGGTCCGGCTCCGGATCGAAGTAGATGCCGCGGGTCTGCTCCAGGAGAAGCCAGATCCGCTCCGCATCCGCCTCCGGGTCTGAGCCCGGCGGCGGGAGCAGTCCGAGCGCCTGGGCCAGAAGGCCTCGGGCGGTGGCCCAGCCGGTCAGCAGGCGGGCGGTGATCCGGAGCAGCTGCGCCTCCAGCACCGGCGTCCGCCCGGAGGCCGCCGCCAGCTCTGCCCGGGCCCTGGCCACGGCCTCGAGCCCGCCCGCCCTATCCGCTCGCCGGGTGGCCAGGAGGCTCAGCCCGAGCCACGCTCGGGCCCGGTGATCCGGATCGGCGGCCATCGACAGCACCTGCTGCAGGTACCGCTCCGCCCTGCCGGGCTCCCGGTTCAGCAGGCTGTGACCCAGGGCGAGAGCCAGCCTGGGCGGAATGGGCTCCCCGATGGCTGCCAGGGCGGCCTCCGCCAGCCCGTACTGGGTCGCGGCCATCTCCATCAGCCCCAGGGACTCGGCCCGGTCGCCGGCCTCCTCCCAGGCCGCTGCTGCGGCCCGGTGCTCCCCCGCAAGGGCCAGGTGATGCGCCCGCTCCGCCGGCTCCGCCTGGTCGCCCATCGCCTCCGCAGCCCGCCGGTGCAGCGCCCGCCTCCGCTCGGCAGTCAGGGTGCCGTAGACCGCCTCCCGGGTGACGGCGTGGCGAAAGGACCAGAACCGGTTTTCGCTGCGGACGAACCGCAGCTCTGCCAGCCGGTGCAGGGCGGCCAGCGGGTCAAAGGAGAGCATCCGCCGGATCGCCCCGGGTGAGAAGGAGACCCCGATGACGGCCGCCGCCTGGATCACCTGTCGCTCCTGGGGAGCCAGCTGTCCAACCCGGGCGGTCAGCCCCTCCTGCACCGAGGCGGGAATCAGGGCGCTCCCGGAAGGGTCCGAGACCAGCCGCCACTGGCCGCCCTGAGGGAGCAGAGCCCCCGCCCGCTCCAGCCCTGCCACTGTCTCCTCCAGGAAGAACGGATTGCCCCCGGTGCGCCCGACCAGCATCCGGGCGAGGTCGTTGGGCAGCTCCGCTCCCGGCAGGAGCGCCCGGGCCAGGTCCACCCCTTCCGCATCGGTCAGCGGCTCCAGACGGAGCGTGAGATCACAGGGCCAGGGAATCTGGAGCCCCGGGCGGGCGGTACCGATCCGAAGGGCTGGGCGCAGCAGCGCCAGTACCGCCAGGCTGGGCCCGTCTGCCCAGTGCAGGTCCTCCAGCACCAGCGCCACCGGCGGGTCCGCCCCCCGCAGCAGCACGTTCAGGCCGCGAGCCAGCTCCTTCTGATGTTCGGTCCGATCCGCAGCGGGGCGGCTGCGCCCCTTCAGCTCCTCCAACCACCGGCGGGCGGGGGCCTCCAGGTCGGGGTACCGCTGAAGCTCACGGAGCAGGTCGGTCAGGAGGAAGTAGGGCGACTCCTGACCGTAGACCGCCGCCCGGCCCACGGCCCATCGGAGCCCTCCCGCCGAAGGGTGGCGCATCAGTTCGGAGACCAGCCGGCTCTTGCCGATCCCCGCCTCGCCGATCACCAGGGCGCCCCTGCTCTCCCCGCTCTTCACCCGATCCAGCTCCGCCAGCAGGAGCGCCATCTCCGCCCCGCGGGCGACAAACGGGCCCTCCTGCTGCTGCTCATCCGCCGTGTAGGGGCGCTCCAGGCGCACAGCCTCCGAGGCGGGAAACCCATCCACTGGGGCGAAGGCGAACCCTCGCTCCGCCAGCTCCCGGGTGGTCGGCCCCACCCACACCTCCCCGCCGGGGACCTGCCTGACCAGCTGGGAAACCCGGTGGATCGGATCGCCGGAGACAACGCAGCCACCGGCCCGAAGGGCCACCACCGCCTCGCCGGACCAGAGAGCGACTCGGACCCCTGTCCCGGCGGGGAGGTCCGTCAGCGCCACGCGGATCTCAAGGGCGGCCCGGCAGGCGCTGCGGGCCGCCTGCTCCCGCGGCTGTGGGGCGCCGAAGACGGCGACCGCCGTGCCCCCATAGAGCCCCTGCACGTGGCCGCCGTACCGGTCCAGGGCCGCGGTGACGGCGGAACGGAACCGCTCGGAGAGCTGGTAGGAGGCCTCCGGCGAGGGAGACGGGCCCGCATCCATCTCGGCGAAGAGGACGGTGATCAGACGGAGCTCCGGCGAGGGGTCGCTGGGCGGCAGTCCGCCGGGCCAGGCGGGGCTGGCCTTGTGCAGCCCCCGGGCGCTCTCGGTCTGCGAGACCGCCACCAGATCGCGCAATCCCGCCAGATCTGTGACCCGGAAGCGCCTGCCCACGGATTCCAGGTACCCCTGATGGGTCAGGTCGGTCATCACCCGGGAGACGGTCTCCCGGGCGGCTCCAGCCAGGCTGGCCAACTCCTGTTGGCGCAGTGGCGGCAACGTCCCGTCAGGGCTCCGCTCCGCCAGCAGGATCACCTGCTTGATGATCCGACGGCGGGCATCCAGGGTGAGGACATCCCGGGAGGCATCGGCGGTCTGCCGGAGCCGGTCGGCCAGGACCCGGGCCATCGCCAGCCCCAGCGCCGGCATCGCGGAGAGGCGGGCCTGGAACTGCTCCCGCGGGATCAGGAGCGCAACCGTCTCGCTCAGGGCCTCAGCGGTGACCTCCAGCGGACGGTCATCAACCAGCCCCTCCTCCCCGATGGACTCGCCGGCACCTCGAATCGATTGGATCCGCTCCTGACCTTCCTCGGTCATGGTAGTTAGTTTGACGCTGCCCGAAAGCAGCAGAAAGAGACCGGGAGCGGGGTCGCCCGCGGCGAAGAGGCGGGTGCCGCGCCCGTACCGACGGGTCACGCAGAGGACCGCCAGCGAATGGATCTGCCCTTCATCTAACTCGGAGAGAAACCAGATGGAGCGCAGGTCGATGGCCATGCTACCCCCCCCTCTTGCCCCACTACGACGAAAACTTCACAGAATCCTCCCTCATTTCTGTGATGAAGCGCACACTGCGAGGTGCTCCCCTGGACGAAGATGAGAAGGAAAGGAGGGTGCAGCATGATTCTTGTGGTGGGCGCCTCGGGTTATCTGGGAGGCCTGATCTGCAAAGAGTTGGTCCGTCAGGGAAAACCGGTGCGGGCCATGGTCCGGAAGACCTCTGAGACCCGGTACCTCACAGCGCTGGGGGTAGACCTGGCCTATGCCGACCTGAACGACCCGGCTACGCTTCCGCCGGCGGTCCGGGGCTGCCAGGCGGTCATCTACACGGCCACCGCTGCGGTCCCGACGCAGAAGGGTGACACCATCGCCGGCGACGCCCGGAGGGCCCGTGCGATGATCGACGCCGCCCAGGCGGCTGGTGTGGGGAAGTTCGTCTTCATCTCCAGCGTCACGCCGCCCGGCAGCGGGCTCCCCGAGTTGATGCGGTGCAAGTTGGAGGCGGAACACCATCTGGAGGCCAGCGGGCTGGACTACACCGTCCTCCAGAGCGATGCCTTCATGGAGGTCTGGCTGGCTATGATGGGCAGTTCCATCCCCATCGCCGCTGTGGAGCCGGGACTGCGGCACACGCTGGACCGGGCCTCCGGCTTCGCCCGTCGGTTTTTCAGCTCCATGCGGCATGACATCGAAGCAAAGGGCGTGGCCCACGTCAACGGATCCGGTCAGGCCCGCGTCTCCTACGTGGCCACCGCCGATGTGGCCCGCATCGCCGTGGGCTGTCTCGACAACCCGGTCTGCAGACGTTCCAAGCTGGCAGTGGGCGGCGAGCCCCTCTCAGCGGATCAGGTGGCCAAGATCTTCGGGAAGGTGCTGGGCCGTTCGGTCCGGCTCCGGAAGACGCCCCTCCCGGTCCTCCGCCTGATGGGCCGGGTGGTGGGGATGTTTGACCGGTCGGCCGGCGAGATGATCACGGCCAGCGCCTATCTGGCCAACGTGGACTCGGTGGTCGATACGACCAGGCTGCGCCACGCCTTCCCCGACCTGCGCCTGCAGACCGTGGAGGAGTTCCTGCGGGAGCGGGTCAACCTGGTTCCGGTGAGGGCGAAGAGCGCCTGACAGCGTGCCCTTTTGATGGTGGTACCGATTCTACCAAGGTAAGGAGGATGCGGCATGGTGGGTTCCCTGCAGGTGAAGGCTGGCTCCAAGGAGGTCCGTGGCGCCAGACTGACCATGACGGTCTCTGCCCTGATCGAACTGCCGTACTTCGGCCTCTTGGCGCTGTTGGGGCCGGCGTCCTTGTTCGAATGGCTCTTCCGGGTCCCGCCCGCTCCGATGGAGGTGGTCTGGATTCATGCCGCTGGTGCGGTCTCCCTGGCGCTCGGAGTCGGGTGCTGGTATGCCCGGGGCGGCGGCGCCCCTGTCATCCGGCTGATGAGCCTCGTCATGACGGTAGCCAAGAGCCTCGCAGCAGCGGTCTTCCTGGTCTACCTGATCTCGGGCATGCTCGCCCCGATGCACTGGGTGAACTTTGGGCTGGTCACCTTCCTGGCAGGACTGAACGGGTGGCAGTTCATCGCTGCGATGGAGGATTGAGCTGCGCTGCTTCCGGCGATGAACCGCCCCTCATCACAATCCAGGCACCTCCCCACCGGGAGGTGCCTGCTCCGTTTTCGTAGGGAGGTGCCCGTGCTCGCCTGGTGGGTCTACGGCGTCAGCCGCTTTACCTCTGCGCACCGGCCCGGGGTGGGGAAGAGCTTGCCCGGGTTGGAGAGGTCGTGGGGATCGAGCACGTCGTGGACCCCCACCTGGACCGCCAGGTCGTCCGGCCCATAGACCAGGGTCATATCCGACTGCTTCTCGATCCCGATCCCATGCTCCCCGGAGATGGAGCCCCCGACCCGGACACAGGCGGCCAACACCTCCGAGCCCGCCCTCACCACCTTCTCCACCATCCCGGGGATCCGTTCATCGTAGCAGATCAGCGGGTGGAGGTTGCCGTCCCCGGCGTGGAAGACGTTGGCGATGATCAACCCGTGCTTCTCCCCGATGGCGGCGATCTCCGCCAGCACCTCGCCCAGCCGGGAGCGCGGGATCACCCCGTCCTGGACATAATAGTTCGGCGCCAGTTTGCCCGCCGCCCCGAAGGCGGTCTTCCGGTTGGACCACCAGCGGGCCCGCTCCGCCTCGGTCCGGGCCACCCGCACCTCGGTGCAGCCCGCCTCCCGGCAGACCGCCAGGATCGCCTCGGCCTGGGCCTCCAGCCCGGCGGTCAGCCCATCCACCTCGATCAGCAGCACCGCCTCCTGCCCCTCGGGGTAGCCCACCGGGAAGTTGCCCCGCTCCACGGCGACGATCGCCATCCGGTCCATCATCTCCAGGGCGGCGGGGATGATCCCCCGGGCGATGATCCCCGAGACCGCATCGGAGGCCTGGCCGACCGAGTCGAAGAGCGCCAGCACCGTCTTCACCCCCTGCGGCTTCCGCAGCAGCCGGACGGTCACCTCGGTCACGATCCCCATCGTCCCCTCGGAACCGATCAGCAGCCCCACCAGGTCGTAGCCCGGGGCGTCGTACGCCTTCCCGCCCAGCTGGATGATCTCCCCGTCCCAGGTGACGTAGGTCAGCCCCAGCACGTGGTTGGTGGTCACCCCGTACTTGAGGCAGTGGGGCCCGCCCGAGTTCTCCGCCACGTTGCCGCCAATGGTGCAGGCCGACTGGCTGGAGGGGTCGGGGGCGAAGTAGAAGCCCTGATCCTGCACCCGCTGGGTCAGCTTCAGGTTGACGTGACCCGCCTCCACCACCGCCCGGTGGTTCCGCAGGTCCACCTCCAGCAGCCGGTTCATCCGGGCCAGTCCGATGATCACCTCGTCGCCCCGGGGCACGGCGCCGCCGGAGAGCCCGGTCCCCGCCCCCCGCGGGATGTAGGGGATCCCGTGGCGGGCCAGCAGCCGGACCACCCGGGCCACCTCCGCCGTGCTCCCCGGCAGGACCACCGCCCGGGGCAGGCGGCGCTCGATGGTGAAGCCATCACAGTCGTAAGCCCGCAGCTCCGAGGGGTCGGTCAACACGAACCGATCGCCCACGATCCGCCGCAGCTCTGCCGCCAGAAGCCGGTCATCCACGGGCCGCACCTCCCTCCGTCTCGCCGCCGTAGGCCCTGTCCAGCAGGTCGATCACGTGGAGCACCTCAAGGGGCAGCCCCCGTTGGCGGGCGCCCAACCGCAGCTGCAGGATGCAGCCAGCGTTGGCCGAGGCCACCACCGCCGCCCCGGTGGCGGCCACCTGCTCCATCTTCCGGCGGAGCACCGCCTGGGCCATCTCCGCCTGGACCAGGTTGTAGATGCCCGCCGAGCCACAGCAGGCGTCCGACTCCGGCAGGCTGACCAGCTCCAGGCCGGGGATCTGCGCCAGCAGCTGCCGGGGCTGGAGCCGGATCCCCTGGCCGTGGGCCAGGTGGCAGGCGTCCTGGTAGGTGACCCGGAGCGGAACGGGGTGCGGCGGCGGCACTAGGTCGATGCTGCCCAGGAACTCGGTGATGTCCCGCACCATGGCCGCGAACCGGTGCGCCCGCTCGGCGTAGACCGGGTCATCCGCCAGCAGGTGGTGGTACTCCTTCAGGGTGGAGCCGCAGCCGGCGGCGTTGATCAGGATGTACTCCGCCCCGCAGTCCAGCAGGGCATCGATGTTCTGCCGGGCCTGCGCCCGTGCGATCTCCCGGTCCCCGCTGTGCAGCGCCAGCCCCCCACAGCAGCTCTGCGCCCGGGGGATCAGCACCTCGCAGCCGTTGGCCGCCAGCACCCGGACCGAGGCCAGGTTGGTGGGGCCAAAGAGCACGTCGGTGACGCAGCCCTGCACGAAGGCAACGGTGAACCGCTTCGGCCCGACCGGCGGGACCCGCTCGGGCAGCAGGTCGCTGCCGAACCGGTCGGGCACCCGGGCCACCTGGGCCATCTCGGCCAGCGGACCCTGAACCAGCCCGAGCCGGATTGCCAGCCGGTCCAGCCCCAGCCGCTGGCTCAGCCGGAGCCCCCGGGCCAGGAGCCGCAGCCGGGCCGGCCTGGGCAGGAACCCCCGGAAGAGGAGACGGCGCAGCTGCGCCTGCAGGAAGGGCCGCCGCCGCGTCCGCTCCAGCTGGCCGCGGGCCTCCTCGATGATCGCCCCATACTTCACGCCCGACGGGCAGGCCGTCTCACAGGCTCGGCAGGCCAGGCAGAGGTCCAGGTGCTCCAGCACCTTCGGGGTCGGCTCCAGCTCGCCGGTGTGCAGGTGCCGGATCAGGTGGATCCGGCCCCGTGGGGAATCATCCTCGATCCCCAGCTCCCGGTAGGTGGGGCAGGCTTCGGCGCAGAGGCCGCAGTGAACGCAGGTGTCGACCTGCGCCCGGGCCAGATCGGTCAGGCGAAACATGCTACATCCCCCCCACGAACCGGCCCCGGTTCAGAATCCGCCCGGGATCGAAGCGCTCCTTGATCGCCCGCATCAGCCGCCACTCCGGCCGGGGAGGTCCCCAGGGCTCCACCACCCGGCGGATGGTCACAGGGGCCGCCTCCAGCACCGCCCACCCGCCCCCCATGGCCGCCGCCTCCATCTGCCCGGCGACCTGCCCCGCCTCGGCCTCCCAGCCATAGAGCATCACCGTGCCGGTGCCCATGTAGGCGATGGTGCTCTCGCCCAGCTGCAGGCAGCGCTCCAGGTCGGCGATCACCGTGTTGACCCGGATCTGATAGGCCGCCCCGAAGCGGTCGCCGAAGTTGGTGACCGCCCCCCAGAGCGCCGCCGCTTCGCCCTCGTCGAGGAGGTCGACATCCACCCCGGTCAGCGCCGGCAGCCGGGCGGCCTGGTAGGCGACGTTCTCCGGCGTCTCTTCCAGCAGGACCGCCAGCGTTGCCCGCCCCGGCAGCTCCAGCCTCCGGGCCGCCCCAGCAGCCAGCACCACCAGCGCCGCCGGCAGCAACTCCGAGTTGAGCACCGCCTCCCCTGCGGCCAGGGCCGAGGCGAGGTCCGGAAAGCCCGCCACCAGCGTCCGGCTTTGAGCAGGCAGCGGACGGAGCTTGAAGGTCGCCTCCGTCACCACGCCCAGGGTGCCCAGCGACCCGCAGAGCAGCTTGTTCATGTCATACCCGGCGACGTTCTTGACCACCCGGCCGCCCGTCTTGATCACCCGCCCGTCGGCCAGGGCCACGCGGCTCCCCAGCAGCAGGTCCCGCACGCCGCCGTAGGCCATGCGCCGGGGGCCCGCCAGGGCGGTGGCCACCAGCCCGCCGATCGTTTTCCGTCCAGCCCGCGGTGGGTCCAGCGGCAGCGTCTGCCCCTGTGAGGCCGTGAGTGCCTGCAGCTCTGCCAGCCGCATCCCCGCCTGCACGGTGATCGTCATGTCGGCCGGCACATACTCGACCACCTGGTTCAGCCGCTCCAGCGAGAGCACCAGGTCAACCCGCTCGGGCGGGTGTCCGAGGTCCTGACTGCTGCCAGCCCCCCAGGGAACCACCGCCATCCCCAGGGATGCGGCGAGCTTGAGGACCGCCGACACCTCCGCCTCGCTCCCGGGCCGGGCAACCGCCGACGGGAGCATCCCGTCGACAGCGTAGCGCTCCCGGGTGGATGGATCCGCTGCGACATCTGTGATGGCATGGAGATTCGGCTCGGTCCTGGGATCCATCGGGCATTCCCCCTGCGGCTCGTTTTCCCTGTCTATTCATTTTAGTTGGATTGCTCTCACTTCCTCCATCCCTGAAGGATATGACGCAATGAGAAAAAGA
>JBMONC010000032.1:0-13005 GCA_049324875.1 Bacillota bacterium | reverse complement strand
GGTGCTGGCCACCTTCTCCCTGGGCTTCCACCTCGCCTGGCCCGCCCCGCTTTACGTACTGGCCCTGGGCGCCGCCCTGCTGGCGCTCGGGGGCGGGCGCCGGCTCGGGCTGGCGCTGCTCTTTCTGGCCGGCCTGGGGCTGAACGTCAACCAGCAGCAGCTGGTGCTCCTGGCCGGATGGACGATGCTGGCGCTGCCGGAGGCGCCGGGAGAGGAGGTCGGTCTGAGGTGACGCCCTGCGAGCGCATGACCGCCTGCGGGCTCTGTCCCGATCTGGAGCGATGCGAGGCGGATCAGGAGTCCCACGGGATCTGGCTGCTGGATCAGCGGCTGAAGGAGATCGACCGGCGGGTGCTGGTGCTGAGCAACAAGGGCGGGGTGGGCAAGTCGACGGTGGCGCTCAACCTGGCGGTGGCCCTGGCCCTGGGCGGGATGCGGGTCGGGCTGCTGGACGCCGACCTCTCCGGCCCCAGCCTGCCGCTGATGGCGGGGGTGGAGGGGGCCCGGCTGCGGGAGGAGGGGGGCAGCCTCCAGCCGGTGGTGGCGGAGGCGGGGCTGAAGCTGCTCTCCAGCGCCTTCTTCCTGCAGCAGCCCGACGACCCGGTGATGTGGCGGGACGCCTTCAAGTACGACTTCCTGGCCCGGATGCTGGCCGATGTGGCCTGGGGCCACCTGGACTGGCTGCTGGTGGATATGCCGCCGGGCACCGGGGGAGAGCTGATCGGGCTGAAGGAGCTGATCCAGCGGGTGGACGGCGCCCTGCTGGTCACCACCCCGCAGCAGGTGGCGCTCCGGGATCTGCGCCGGGCGATCGCCGCCTGCCGGGAGGCCGGGATCCCGGTGATCGGGGTGATCGAGAACATGAGCGGCCCGCCCTTCGGCAGCGGGGGCGGGGAGGTGGCCGCCCTGGAGGCGGCGGTCCCCTTCCTGGGCCGCATCCCCCTGGATGACCGGGTCGCCCGCCTCTCCGACACGGGCCGCCCCCCGGTGGCCGCCGAGCCGGAGGGTGCCGGGGCCCGGGCGATGAGAGCGCTGGCGCACCGGCTGGCGGCGGCGCTGCCCACGGTTCGCAGCTAGGTCAAAATAGAGGGGCCTGCATGATCGCTTCAGATCATGCAGGCTCTCCTTTTGTGTGCGCCGGGTCTCCGCTCTAGGCCCTTGGTGTCATGTGCCGGTCCCGGCTCCCATGTTACCATTGGACCCAACCGGAAGCAGGAGCGCAATTTGCGTCCCCCTGCCGCTCTTCGATTCGATCTGCAGCGTACCGCCGGCCCGCCTGGCCGCGGTTGCCATCCGCTCCAACCCGGGACCGGTCCGGCTCGAAGGGTCAAAGCCGGCGCCGGTGTCCTCCACGGACAGGGACCAGGCTGACCCCGCCTGCACCAGGCTCACCCGGACCTCGCAGGCCCCGGCGTGCCGCCTCACATTGGAGAGCGCTTCGTGGATCAACAGGTAGAGGTGGCGGCCCGTCCCCGGCTCCACCGCCAGCCCGGGCTGCAGCTCCAGGCGGACCGGCAGGAGCGAGTTGGCCTGGAACTCCGCCACCAGCCGCTGCAGGCCCTGGTAGAGGTCCGGCTCCTCCCAGTCCATCGGGGCCAGCTCCATCAGGTAGGCCCGGAGCCGGTCCACCGCCCCCTGCAGCTGGCGCTCCACCAGCTTGGCATGGGTGCGCAGCCCCTCGGGCAGGTCGGGCTCCATCGCCCCCATGAGAAAGCCGGCGCCCACCAGGTCCTGGATCACGCCGTCGTTCAGCTCCTTGCTCAACCGGTAGCGCTCCTCCAGCAGCAGCTCCCGCCGCTCGGCCCGCTCGATGCGCTGCAGGTTCTCCACCCGCAGCGCCTCCAGGCCGGAGAAGAGGGCCAGCGTCAGGAAGAGCCCGCCGCCGATCAGCGCCACCTCCACCGGAATGCCCCACAGCCGGACCGGGGGACCGGCTTCCAGGGGGATGGCCAGTGGCCCCAGGGGCACGGAGAGCACGAAGGCCCAGGCCGAGAGGCGCAGCGCCCGGGCAGGGCGCGGGTAGAACGGGGCCAGCTGCTGCCCCTGGAGCAGGAGACCCCGCCCGCTGAGGATGGCACCCGGCAGGCCCAGGGCATAGGCGGCCAGCGCCCGGGCCACCCCCTCGAAGCTGACCGGTCCCGTCAGGGTGAGCGCTCCGGCGGCGACCAGGCCGCCCACCCCCAGCGCCAGCGGCGCTGCCCACCGGGGATGCGGCACCAGCCTCAGCCCGAAGAGGAGGAGCCCCCCATGGCCCAGGAGCAGCAGCACCGCCTGCACCTGGTGCAGCAGGTGCAGGGCGTTCGGGGGCAGGTAGGCCCCCTGCAGGGGGATGAAGACCACGCCCCACTTGGCGCTCCCCACCAGGACCCCGAAGAGAGCCAGCCAGGGGAGCGCCCGGGTCACCGCCAGCCTGCTGGCCCGGAAGGTGTGAGCGGCCAGGGCTGCGACCACCCCCAACATGAAGAGGACGAGGCCGTCTGCGAAGTGAAAGACCACCTGATTGGCGACAAAAAAGCGCTCCAGCAGGCTCAACCCCTCCCCGGAAAGGATGGTGACGAGATGGAAGAGCGACCTGTCGTCGTTCTGGAGCGGAACCTGCGCGTGACCGCCGCGACGCCCTCGGCGCTGGAGGCGCTGGGCGACCTGGTGGGCAAGCCCTGTCGGGAGGCGTTCCGGTGCCTCTTCTGCCTGGCGGGCGCCTGTCCGCTGCGGATCGCCCAGGCGGGGGAGGCGGCGGAGGGTCCCATGCCCGCGGGGGTGAGCGGGGGCAGCCTCCTGCTCAGCACGCAGCCGCTGGACTCCGGCGTCGTGGCGGTGCTCACCGGCTCCGGCCGGCGGCCGGAGCCGGTCACCCTGGGGGTGGGGCTGCAGCGGGTGCTGGACACCCTCCGGTCGATGCTCCGCAGCGACCTGGCCGCCCTGGCCTTCTATGACGATGCGGCCAGGGAGGTCCGCTGGCAGGTGACCAGCGGCAACATCTCCCCGGACGTGACCTCGATCCGGCTCCGGCCCGGCCAGGGCTTCGCCGGCCGGATCGTGATGACCGACCTGCCCCTGCGCACCTTCCGCTTCCCCCACGACCTGACGGAGGATCCGGACTCCTACCCCATCTTCCTGGCCGAGGGGCTGAAGGCGGCGCTGGGCGTTCCCCTTCACGGCGAGTCAGACGACCGGAAGGTCCTGGGCGTGCTGATGGTGGCGAGCCGGACCGAGCGGGAGTACGATGACGCCGACCTGCAGCGGCTGATGCAGGCGGCCGACTCCATCTCCCTGGCCGCCGAGATGACCTGCCTCCACGAGGAGGCGCTGCGCCGGGAGCGGGCCCGCCTGGCCCAGGAGGTGCACGACGGGCTCTCCCAGAACCTCTTCGGCCTGCAGCTCCTGCTCCAGGACCTCCAGCAGAGCCTCCGCACCGACCCGCCGGAGCAGGTGGAGAAGGGGCTGCGGGATGTCTGCACGGTGATGGACTCGACGCTGGCCGAGGTCCGCCGGCTGATCAAGGGGCTGAGGGGCTCCATGTCGCAGCGGACCGGGCTGGTCCACGCCCTGACCGACTTCCTGGCCCACTTCTACCGGCTGAGCGAACTGCAGGTGGAGCTGGCTGTGGACCTGGAGCCCGGCGAAGAGGTGGCCTGCGCCGATGTGCAGGAGGTGCTCCGCATCGCCCAGGAGGCGCTGATGAACGTCCACCGGCACGCCCACGCCAGCCGTGTGCGGGTGGAGATCGGCCGGACCCCGGATGGGCACCGGCTGCTGATCGAGGATGACGGCTGCGGCTTCGACCCTGACCAGCCTGTCGCAGAAGGCCACTACGGCCTGCAGATCATGCAGGAGCGGGCCGCCCGCCTGGGCGGCAGACTGGCCCTGGACTCGGCGCCGGGGCGGGGCACTCGGGTGCACCTCCACCTTCCATTATGACAGGTGGGCTCCCCGGACCCTATGGACGAATGTCCCAACGTACCGGGATCTCCGACCGAAGAGGTGATCACGCATGCTGCGAGTCCTGGTGGTGGACGATCATGAGGTGGTCCGCCTGGGCCTGGTGACGCTCCTGAAGCGGCATCCGGGGTTCGAGGTGGTGGGGGAGGCGGGCAGCGCCCGGGAGGCGCTGGAGCTGGTGGCCCGCCACCTGCCCGACGTGGTGGTGATGGATGTGCGGATGCCCGAGATCAGCGGAATCGAGGCCTGCCGGGAGATCGTAGCCGCCCACGCCCAGGTGCGGGTGATCATGCTGACCTCCTACGCCGATGATGCCGCCGCCGTCTCCGCCGTGATGGCCGGGGCGGCCGGCTTCATGCTGAAGCAGGTGAGCGGGCCGGAGCTGATCCGGGCGATCGAGACGGTGGGGCGCGGCGGCTCCCTGCTGGACCCCATGCTGGCCAGCCGGGTCCTCAGCGAAATGCGGGCCCGGGCGAGCCAGCGGAGCGGGGAGGATGAGCTGACCGAGCAGGAGCGGAACGTCCTCTACCTGATCGGCGAGGGCAAGACCAACCGGGAGATCGCCGCCACCCTCTTCCTCAGCGAGAAGACGGTGCGAAACTACGTCTCGAACATCCTGCAGAAGATGGGCTTCGTCAACCGGTCCCAGATCGCCGCCTACGCCGCGCGCAAGAGCGCCCTGGGCGGGGAGTGACGGCTTCCGGCCCACAAGAAAGACCCTCCCGCCGTGGTTCAGGCGGGAGGGTTCTTTCGCGCCCCCTGCATCCCCGATGTGACAATTGTCCCAACCGAGTCATGAGATTTGCCTTTTTCGCCGAACCCCCTCCTCCCGGTAGACTCGAAGGTGAAGAAGCAGAACGGACGGTGGTTTACAGATGGAGATGGAAGCAGACGTCCGGCGGCGTGCGCTCCTCTGGGCGGCCGGGTCCCTGATCCTGCTGCTGCTCATCCACGGGCTGGGCTCCGGCGGATTCCACATCAAGCTGACCGAACTGGGCTACGTGATCGGCACCTACCTCTTCGTGGCGGGCTCTGCCTACCGCATCGTCCAGTGGGCCGCCCGGCCCGGGGCCCGGATGTACCTGCGGGGCTTCCTGGGCCGGCTGAAGCAGCGGCGGGCTGCCCGAAGGGCGGGCGCCACCCTGCTCCATAACCTGGCGGCCCAGCGGTTCATCTACCGCCGCTCCGCCCTCCGCTGGCTGGCCCACTTCGCCATCTCCTGGGGCTGCTTGCTCTCCTTCGCCCTCACCTTCCCGCTGGTGCTGGGCTGGCTCCAGTTCCGGTTCGTGGAGCCGATGCACTACCAGGTGGTGGCGATGGGGATCCCGACCATCACCTTCCCGCTGAAGAGCCCGGTGGCGGCGCTGCTCTTCAATGGGCTCAACCTCTCGGCCCTGCTGATGGTCACCGGCCTGGTGCTGGCCTACATCGGCCGGATCCGGCGGCGACGGGACTTCCCGGAGGGGCGCCCGGACTGGGATCTGATGCCCCTGCACCTGCTGATGGCGGTCGGGCTGACCGGCCTGGCCATCACCGTGGACTACAAGTTCTTCGACGGCCGGAGCTACCCGATCTGGGCGGTCACCCATCAGATCGCCGTGGTGCTGATGCTGGTCTGGTTCCCCTTCTCCAAGCTCTTTCACTTCCTGATCCGCCCGCTGGCGCTGGCGGTGGAGACCTATCACACCGCCGAGGCGGAACGGGCCCAGCAGACCTGCCGGATGTGCCACCGCCCCTACGCCCCCGAGCGGCAGGTGAGCGACCTGTCGGAGCTGCTGGGCGAGGAGGGCTTCTCCCAGCCGGTGGTGGGCGACTTCGGCCGGCCGATCCCCGACCGGGAGATGATCCAGTACTGCCCCGACTGCAAGCGTCAGATCCGGGCCCGCCGATACCTGCACATGGAGGTCAGACACGCATGAACACCCTGCTGAACAAGGTCGAACCCGGCGAGCACCTGGTCCCGACCCACTGCTGCTACTGCGGGATGCAGTGTGCCATCTTCCTCCGGGTGAGCAACGAGACGGGCAAGGTGGTGGGGGTGGAGCCCCGCTACGACTTCCCCGTCAATAAAGGGAAGCTTTGCCCCAAGGGGGTCACCGCCTACCAGACCGTCCACCACCCCGACCGGCTGACCACCCCCCTGATCCGCCGGAACGGCAGGCTGGAGCCCGCCTCCTGGGAGGAGGCGCTGGACCTGGTGGCCGCCAGGATGCGGGAGATCCAGCACAAGTACGGCAAGGACGCCTTCGCCCTCTTCGGCGGGGTCTCCATGACCAACGAGAAGTGCTACCTGGCAGGCAAGTTCGCCCGGGTGGCGCTGGGCACCGCCAACATCGACTACAACGGCCGCTTCTGCATGTCGGCTGCCGCCGCCGGGGCGATCAAGACCTTCGGCGTCGACCGGGGCCTCTTCAACCCCTGGTCCGACATCCTGCTGGCCGACGCCATTCTGATCTCGGGCTCCAACACCTCCGAGTGCCACCCCACCTCGATCCAGTATTTCTGGCAGGCCCGGGACCGGGGGGCCAAGCTGATCGTGATCGACCCCCGGGAGACCCCCATCGCACGGGTGGCGGATGTACACCTCGCCCCCAGGCCGGGCACCGACTCGGCCCTGCTGAACGGCATCATGCACGTGATTATCGAGGAGGGCTACACCGACGAGGGGTTCATCGCCCGGCGGACCAACGGCTACGAGCAACTCAAGGAGGTGGTCTCCCGCTATACGCCGGAGCGGGTGGCGGAGATCACCGGGGTGCCGGCGGGCGAGATCATCCGGGCGGCCCGGATCTTCGGGAAGGCGGCCACCGGCATGGCCTTCTACGCCCGGGGCGTCGAGCAGCACTCCAAGGGCGTCGAGAACGTGATGCAGCACCTGAACCTGCTGCTGATCACCGGCAAGATCGGCAAGCCCGGCTGCGGCGGCGGGACCCTGACCGGCCAGGGCAACGGCCAGGGCGGGCGGGAGCACGGCCAGAAGGCGGACCAGCTCCCCGGCTACCGCTCCATCCTCGACCCCGCCGCCCGGAAGTACGTGGCGGAGGTCTGGGGGATCGACGAGTCGGAGCTGCCCGGCAAGGGGCTCTCCGCCTACGAGTTGCTGGCGGCGGTGGACCGGGGCGAGGTGAAGGGGATGTACGTGCTCTGCTCCAACCCCGCCGTCTCCGCCCCCAACTCCAACCTGGTCAACCGGGGGCTCTCCAACCTGGAGTTCCTGGTGGTGGCCGACTTCTTCCTCTCCGAGACCGCCGAGATGGCCGATGTGGTGCTGCCCACCACCGTCTGGGCGGAGGATGAGGGGACCACCACCAACGCCGAGGGCCGGGTGATCAAGATCAACAAGGCGACGGAGCCCCCCGCCGGGGTGCTGACCGACTGGCAGATCTTCCGGGAGCTGGCCAAGCGGCTGGGCCGGGGCCAGTACTTCAACTACCAGAAGCCCGCCGAGATCTTTGAGGAGTTCCGCCGGGCCTCCAAGGGCGGCGTCGCCGACTACTATGGGGTCACCTACGAGCGGATTGAGAAGGAGAAGGGGGTCTTCTGGCCCTGCCCCGCCGAGGACCACCCCGGCGTCCCCCGGATGTTCGAGGAGCGCTTCGCCCACCCCGACGGCAAGGCGCAGCTGCACGCCATCGAGTTCCGCCCCGCCGGCGAGACGCCGGACGAGGAGTTCCCGCTGATTTTGACCACCGGGCGGGTCGTCTTCCACTACCTCTCGGGCAACCAGACCCGCCGGGTCGGCTTCCTGATGGAGCAGTGCCCCGAGCCCTACCTGGAGATCCACCCCCGCACCGCCGCCCAGGTGGGCGCCGTGGACGGGATGCCGGTCCGGGTGGTCACCCGCCGGGGCGAGATGATCCTGAAGGCCCGGGTGGTCCAGACGATCCGGCCCGACACCCTCTTCATTCCCTACCACTGGGGCAAGCAGCTGGCGGCCAACCAGCTGACCAACCCGGAGCTGGACCCGGTCTGCCGGATGCCCGAGTTCAAGGCCTGCGCCGCCGCCGTAACCCCGGTGGGCGCCACCACCCCCGCTCCGATGGGCCGCGCGGGCTCCGCCCCGGCGGGGGACCGGATCCCTGCCCTCGCCACCCGAATGGAGTGAGAGGGGGGCAGAGCGCCGCCCCCCTCTCACCTCTCCCCCGCGCCAGGCTGCCCCGTCGCCGATCGTGACGCACCTGTCGTCACGACCGGCTCCGCCTCCATCTGAGTTAGAAGCGTAGGAGGGAACTGACCATGCCGAAAGTGCTCTTCATCGACTTCGAGCGGTGCATCGGCTGCCGCTCCTGCCAGGCGGCCTGCATCGAGTGCGGGGGCCACGAGTCGACCTACCGGAACTACGTGATCCCCGTCGCTCCGGGCCTCTCGACCCAGACGGTGCCCATGACCTGCTTCCACTGCAAGGACCCGGCCTGCGTCCGGGTCTGCCCCGCCGGGGCGATCGAGATCACCCCCGAGGGCACGGTGCTCTCGGCGGCCAAGGAGCGGTGCATGGGCTGCCGGAACTGCACCCTGGCCTGTCCCTTTGGCATCCCCAAGTTCGACTTCGAGAAGAACATCATGTACAAGTGCGATCTCTGCTACGACCGGACCAAGGACGGCTTCCCGCCCATGTGCGCCAGCGTCTGCCCGTCGGAGGCGCTGCAGTGGATCGAGCAGGATGAGGCGATGGAGAAGAAGCGGCGCCGGAAGGTGGCCCAGCTCCTGGGCGGGCAGCCCAGCGATACCGGGGTGCACGCCCTGACGGGCTGGCTCCACAGCGTCGCCGGCCGGTAGAGGAGGGGAGAGCGATGTCCACGAATCAGAAGGGGCAGGCTGAGGCCGCTCGGCGGCGGGCGGTCCCCCGGGAGCAGGCGCTGATCAGCCGGCGCGGCTTTGTGGGGATGCTGCTGGCCACCTCGGCCGCCTTCACCGGCGCCACCGTGCCCCTGGCCGCCATGGCGTCGGAGGAGGCAAAGGAGGCTGGAGAGCCGGCCCTGACCCCCGTTCCGATCGCTCGGGTGGAGGAGGTCCCCCCCGGGGAGTCCCGCCGGTTCTCCTTCCCCCCGGTCGCCAAGTATGCGCTGCTGATCAACCTGCCGGGGGAGGGGCTGCGGGCTTACAGCGAGGAGTGCACCCATCTGGGCTGCGCCGTCTACTGGGCCCCGGAGGAGACCAGGATCCTCTGCCCCTGCCACAAGGGCGTCTTTGATCCGACCGACGGCGCACCGCTGGCGGGACCGCCCCGCCGCCCCCTGGGCCGGATCGCCCTGGAGGTGCGTGACGGCGTGATCTATGCGGTGGGGAGGTTGGAGGCATGACCGGTCGGGAGTTTCTGCGCCTTCGCCCGATCCTCGGGCTGGTGATGCTTCAGGTCGGACTCTTCCAGCTGGCTCTCTGGGCCCATCTGGAGGGCGATGCGCGCCGGGTCCTGCTCTACGGCGGGCTGGGCGCCCTGGCCCTGCTGGGGGTCGGCGGCTATTACTGGTTGGCTCTCAACTCGCAGGAGGTGGCTCCGGTGACCCGTGCTCCCAGGAGGAACCCGGAAGGTGAGGCTCCCTCATCCGGCGACCAGAACCGGGCCCTGATCCTCGGCACGCTGGGCTTTGTCGTCTCGTTCATGGTCTGGGGCTCCATCTCGCCCCTGGCGCTGGAGTTCAAGCAGATCTACGGCCTGACCAACACCCAGGTCAGCCTGCTGATCGCCGTCCCTGTGATCCTCGGTTCGGTGGGCCGCCTGCCCATCGGGATGCTGGCCGACCGCTTCGGTCCCCGCCAGGTCTACACGGCGCTCCTCGCCTTCCTGATCCTGCCGCTGGCTGCCATGGGCTTCACCCAGTCCTTCGCCGCCCTGCTGGCCGTCTCGTTCTTTGTGGGGCTTGCCGGCAGCTCCTTTGCGGTGGGCATCCCCTTCGTCTCCCGCTGGTACCCGCCCGCCCGGCAGGGGCTGGCGCTGGGCATCTTCGGCGCAGGCAACTTCGGCCAGGCGCTGGGGGTGATGTACGCCCCGCGGGTCTCGGCCGCCCTGGGCTGGCCCTACGTCTACTGGACGCTGATCATCCCGGTGGCGCTGACCGCTGCGGCCATCTGGTTCCTCGGCAAGGATGCGCCCCGGCCGGCCGCCACCCAGCAGGCCGACGGCCAGTCGATCTGGACCAGCCCGCAGGCCTGGCTGCTCAGCCTCTTCTACTTCGTCTCCTTCGGCGGCTTCGTCGCCTTCTCCAACTACCTGCCGAAGCTTTTCCAGGAGCTGCATGGCCTGAGCGCCGCCCAGGCCGGTTCCTACACCGCCATCTTCGTCCTGGTGGCCACCTTCGCCCGGCCCCTGGGCGGCTGGCTGAGCGACAAGATCACCGCCGACAAGGTGCTGCTGACCATCTTCGCCGCGGCGTTGGGCGGCGCCCTGGTGCTGACCGCCTCGCCGGCGCTGCCGGTCTTCACCCTCTCGGTCACCTTGCTGGCGCTGGCGCTGGGCATCGGGAACGGGGCGGTCTTCAAGCTGGTGCCCCACTTCTTCCCCGGCCGCACCGGGGCGGTGACCGGCATGGTGGGGGCGATGGGGGGCCTGGGCGGCTTCTTCCCACCGCTGGTGATGGGCATGGTGCGGGACCAGATGGGCAGCTACGCCCTCGGCTTCATCGGCCTGGCCGCCTTCACCCTGCTCTGCATCACCGGGGTGGTGGCGCTGACCCGCCGGCGCTCCCGGGCCATCGGCCTGGAGCGGGCCTGAGACGCATGAGCAAACCGCCAGAAGCCTGCTTGGCTCTGGCGGTTTGCTTTGCACGCTCGGTCAGTCCCCGGTGCCGGCCAGGGCCCGGAGGGCATCGGCCCGCTGCCGGGTGACGGGGTGGCCCACCATCAGCCGGATCCAGCGGGGGAGCTGCGCCGTGTCCACCTGGTTGAGCCGCTCCAGATGCTCCAGGGTGGCGGCCAGCTCGGCGCCCCGCCCCGTCGCCTCCGCCGCCCAGCGGTCCGCCTCGAACTCCTGCCGCCGCAGGACAGGCATCGCCAGCAGGGGCGGGAGGAAGCCGAGGAAGCAGAGCGGCAGGACAAAGAGGAGCCGGGAGAGGTGGAGGGCGCGGGCGAGCCAGAACCAGCCGGAGGCGAGGCCCAGGAGCAGCACGAACAGCCCCGCCGAGAGCCAGAGCCGAGTTCGCAGGTGGCCCAGCCGGGCATGGGCGACCTCGTGGGCCACCACCACCTCCACCTGCTCCGGGGTGCAGGCGCTCAGCAGGTAGTCGGTCAGCAGGATCCGGCAGCGGCTCTCCCGGAACCCGGCGAGGAAGGCGTTGGCCACCTTGCCGTGCCGCATGGGCATCACCTGGATCGCTGTCGGGCTGAGCCCCAGCCGCTGGCAGAGGGCGGTCAGCCGCTCCGCCAGCGCCGGCTCCACCGGCTCAAAGCGGATGCGGCACCAGCGCCAGACCCGCCAGCTGAAGAGGAGGCTCAGCCCCAGGAGCGCGGCCATCGCCGTCCAGGCGAACCACTCCTCCGGTTCAGGAAAGAGGAGCTCCAGGATGGGCGCCCCCAGGGCCATCGGGCCCATGAAGGCCGCCAGGAGGATGTTGACCAGCTGGGTGCTGCGGGCATACTCCCCGAAGGACCAGGCCGCCTGCCGGGCCCGCTGGTCCAACTGGTAGGCCACATAGGTGTGCAGCCACTGGCCGCCCAGGAGGGGGAGCCAGATCGCCGCCAGGGAGAGGGATTCGACGCCCGTGACCTCCGCCAGCCGGCCTGGCAGGTCGGTGCCAAGCATCCAGAAGAGGGTGATGGGCGGCACCAGGTAATAGAGGGCGCCGGCCGTCGCCACCCGGGTGGGGGAGGCGCCCCGCGCCAGCAGCCGCATCCCGTGCCAGCGGTGGAGGAGCGGGGGTACCAGGATCAGCAGGAGGACCGTCAGATCCAGCAGACGCATGGGAACCACCTCCATCCACCCATATTCGACATATAATGACAAATTCCTCCATGCGTCCAGGGGGTGGCTCTTCACCGTGGGCTGAGGCGGGGCGCGCAGAAGGCAGCCCGCTGAAAGGCTGCCTCGCTGCGCCTATCGGATCACCCGGATATGCCCGTTCATGTCGACCCCGTGGGTCCGGATCAGCTCATCCAGCAGGACGAACCTGTAGCCCTGCTGCCGCAGGGTCCGGAGCACGGTGGGGAGCGCCTGGTCGGTCTGCTTGCAGGAGTCGCTGGCGTGCATCAGGATGATCGCTCCGGGGTGGGCCAGCTTCACCGTCCGGTTGACGATCACGTTCACCCCGGGGTTCTTCCAGTCCAGCGAGTCCACCGACCAGATCACGGTGGCGTAGCCCAGGTCCTTGGCCGCCTGGACCGACTCCTTGTTGAAGGCGCCGTTGGGCGGGCGGATGTAGGTCGGCCCCCGCCCGGTCAGCTCCTGCAGGATGCTGTGGGCGGCGGCGATGTTCCGGGCGGCCCGCTCCCGCCCCAGGGTGTTCAGGTCGACGTGCTCCTGCCCGTGGGACTCGATCTGGTGGCCGTCGGCCTGGATGCGCTTGACCAGTTCCACGTGGTTCTTGGCCCAGGGGCCGGAGAGGAAGAAGGTGGCCTTCACGTTCTCCTGCTTGAGCACATCCAGCACCTTGGGCGCCATCTTATGCCCCCAGGAGATGTCGAAGGTGAGGGCGACCACCTTCTCCTCGGTCTTGGCCGAGTAGATGGGGCGCAGGTTCGGCTGGAGCGCAGCGCTGACCGGAGCGGCATCGTTCCGCTCGACCACCTCCGCCCGGGTGAACCGGGTACCCACCAGGACGAGCGCCGCGGCCAGGAGTGAGGCGATCGTCCAGCGCGCCCGGCTGCTGATGCGGATCACATACATGCGGATCCTCCTCATCCCATGCGATGGTAGAGGCTATGAGCCCGCCGACATGTCCCATGCGGACCGCCGGAAGAAGGCCACGCAGACAGGAATTGCGGCTTGCGAAGGGCTGTTCAGATATGCTATAGTCAACCGTGCGCATCCGAGACAACTGGGAGTAGATCCGGTCCTGGTGGCCGGCACGGTCTTCAAAACCGATGTGACGTAGTGATCCTGCGTCGGGTGGGTTCGATTCCCACATACTCCCGCCA
>JBMONC010000031.1:0-13769 GCA_049324875.1 Bacillota bacterium | reverse complement strand
CTCGGTGTCCTTGATCGCCACCACCACCCCGCCCTTGGCGGTGCCGTCCAGCTTGGTCAGGGCGATGGCGGTCACCCCCGCCACCTCCTTGAACAGCTTGGTCTGCTGGATGGCGTTCTGCCCGGTGGTGGCGTCCAGCACCAGGAGCGTCTCATGGGGCGCCTCCGGCACCTCCCGCCGGACCACCCGGGCGATCTTGGCCAGCTCCTCCATCAGGTTCACCTTGTTGTGGAGCCGCCCGGCGGTGTCGATGATCAGCACATCCGCCCCCTGCTCCCGGGCCGCCTTCACCCCGTCAAAGGCGACGGCGGCAGGGTCCGCCCCCTCGCCCTGGGAGATCACCGGTACCCCGGCCCGGTCGCCCCAGACCTTCAGCTGGTCGATCGCCGCCGCCCGGAAGGTGTCGGCGGCGGCCAGCATCACCTTCCGGCCCCGGTCCACCCGGAGGTGGTGGGCCAGCTTGCCGATGGTGGTGGTCTTGCCGACCCCGTTGACCCCCACCACCAGGATCACGGTGAGGCCGTCCACCAGCTTCAGCGGGGTGACGCCCTCGCCGAGCCGGTTGGCGATCAGCTCCTTCAGCACGGGGAGCAGCTCCTCGCCGTTCTTCAGCCCCCGGGCCCGCGCCTCCTTGCGGAGCTGCTCCACCAGCTTGGTGGAGGTGGAGACGCCCACATCGCCCTGGATCAGCGCCTCCTCCAGCTCCTCGAAGAGCTCGTCATCGATCTTGCGGAAGACGCTCATGATGGTGTTGACGCGGCCCACCAGGGCGTCTTTTGTCTTGCTCAGCCCTTCCTTCAGCCTGTCGAAGAAACCCACTGGACTCGCTCCTTTTCCTCGGTCACCCTTCCATTTTACCCCTACCGGGCGGGCAACAGCCGGTTCAGCACCGACTCCACGCCCAGCAGGACAGCCGCCAGGAAGAGCAGGAGGAGCAGGTAGACCCAGATGGGCACCTGCCGCTCCTCCGCTCCCTGCTCACGCTCTTCGTCGCTCATCAGCTCGCCTCCCGTTCCAGATCGACCAGCCGGACAGAGACGACCTTCGAGACGCCGGTCCCCTCCATGGTGACGCCATAGAGCGTGTCGGCCACCTCCATGGTGCCCCGCTGGTGGGTGATGCAGATAAACTGGCTGCCCCCTGCGGCGTAGTTCCGCAGGTACTTGCCGAACCGCTCCACGTTCGCCTCGTCCAGGGCCGCCTCCACCTCGTCCAGGACGACAAAGGGGGTCGGCTTGGTCCGCAGCAGGGCGAAGAGCAGGGCGATGGCGGTCATGGCCCGCTCGCCGCCCGAGAGCAGGCTGAGCGGCTGCGGCTTCTTGCCCGGCGGCTGGGCGATGATCTCGATGCCCGTCTCCAGCAGGTCGTTCTCATCCACCAGGTGCAGGTCGGCCTTGCCGCCCTCAAACAGCTCCTGGAAGACCCGCTGGAACTCCCGCCGGATCACCTGGAAGGAGTCCAGGAAGTGGCTCTTGATCCGCCTGTCCAGCTCCTCGATCGCCCGGTAGAGCGAACCCTTCGCCTCCTCCAGATCGGCCTGCTGGCCGGTCAGGAAGGTGAGCCGCTCCTGGGCGTTCCGGTAGTCCTCGATCGCCGCCAGGTTGACCGGCCCCAGCTCCCGGATCTGCTCCCGCAGCTCGGCGATGCGGACCCTGGCGAACTCGATCTCGCCCTCGGGCAGCGCCCGGTCCGCCACATCGGCGGGGGTGAGACCGTACTGCTCCTGCAGCCGCTGGGTGAGGTTCTCCTGCTCCAGCCGGAGCCGTGCCTCCTCCACCTCGCCCGCCTGCAGCCGGTTCTGGGTTTCGGTCTGGGAGCGGCGCAGGCTGCGCATCTCCCGCTCCCGGTTGTTCGACTGCTCCAGCGCCTCCAGCTTCCGGGCCTGGATCCGGCCGGTCTCCGCCTCCAGCTCCCGCTTGGCCCGGCCCGCCTCCTCAGACTCCTGCCGGGCCAGCACCAGGTCGGCGCCGATCTGCTGGATCCGCTCGCCCAGGGCGGCCAGCTCCTGCTCCTTCTGGGCCTGATCGGCCTCCAGGGCGGTCCGCTCGGCCTCCAGACGGCTCCGCTGACCGCTCAGCCCCCGGAGCTGCTCGTGCAGCTCGGCGAGCTTCACCTGCAACTGGGTGACCGCCTGCTGCCGCTCGGTCAGGGCGCTGCTGCGGGCCTGCCCCTCCGCCGTCAGCCGGGCGACCTCCTCCTCCAGCCCCTGCCGCTCGGCTCCCAGCGCCTCCAGCTCGGCCCGAAGACGCTCCGCCGCCTGCCGCTGCTCCGCCACCTCGGCCTCGATGGCACGGGCCTGATCCGCATGGGTGGCCAACAGCTGCTCCCAGCGCCGGGCCTCGCCGGCCAGCCGGGCCGCCTCCGCCTCGGCCTGGGTG
This sequence comes from Bacillota bacterium, assembly GCA_049324875.1. Taxonomy (GTDB): domain Bacteria; phylum Bacillota; class Sulfobacillia; order Symbiobacteriales; family Symbiobacteriaceae; genus JAWLHU01. The sequence goes on along the minus strand of JBMONC010000031.1, from coordinate 11,391 downwards.
ATCTTCGTCTCCACCGCCTTGAGGGCGGCCTCCCGCTCCTCGATCCGGGCCAGCAGCTCGTTCCGGCGGCCCTGCTCCGCCTCGTAGGCCTGCCGGAGAGCAATCAGCTCCTGCTTCAGCTCGGCGATCCGGGCCGTCAGCTCCTCCCGCTCCCGCTCCCGGGAGAGGAGGCCCGCCCCCTGCCCGCCGGTGGAGCCGCCGGTCAGGGCGCCGCCCGGGGCCAGCAGCTCACCGTCCAGCGTCACGATCCGGTAGCGCTGGCCGCTCTTCCGCCCGAAGGCCAGGGCGGCATCCATATCCTCTGCAATCAGCGTCCGGCCTAACAGCGAGGCGATGGCCGGGCGGAAGCGCTCCTCGAAGCGGACCAGGTCCAGGGCGACGCCGATGATCCCCGGCGCCCCCTTGAACTCCCGCTCCTCCTCGGGGCGGAAGCCGCCGGCCCGGATCGTGTTCAACGGCAGGAAGGTGGCCCGACCGCCGCCCGTGCGCTTCAGCTCCTCAATCGCCGCCTTCGCTCCGGCGTCGGTGGCGGTGACCAGGTTCTGGATGGCGCCGCCCAGGGCGATCTCCACCGCCTTCTCGTACCGCGGCTCCGTCCGGATCAGCTCCGCCACGGCCCCCAGCACGTCGGCAGCCCAGGGCGCTCCCTTCTCCCGCCCCTGCAGGACGGTCCGGGTGCCCTTCTGATAGCCCTCAAAGGCGTTGATCATTTCCTCGATGGCGCCCAGCCGGGACGAGGCGGCCTGGATCTGCTCACGGACCGCGCCCCCCTGCTGCTGCAGCTCCTGCAGCCGCTGCTCGGCCCCCTGGCGCTCCGCCCGGAGGCGGCCCAACTCGCCCTCCAGAGCGACCCGCTCCTCCTCCAGCTGGAGCCGCTCGGCCCCCTTGGCGGCGGCCAGCTCCCGGTTCTGGGCCGCATCCGCCTCCGCCTGCTCCCGCTCAGCCGCCAGGCGGCTCAGCCGGCGAAGCGCCTCCTCCGCGGCCCGGTCGGCCGCCTGCGCCCCGTTTCGCTTCTCGGCCTCCGCCTGGAGGATGGCGACGATCCGCCCCCGCCTCTCCTCCACCACCGCCTGGGCGGCCTGGCTCTGCGCCTCCACCTCCCGGCGGCTCTCCTCCAGCCCGGCCAGCTCCGCCGCCAGCCGGGCGCCACTGGCCTCCACCTCGGCCACCCGTTCGGCGAGCGCGGCCAGTTCAGCGGTAGCCGCCCCGATCTTGGCGGACACCGCCTCGCTCTCCCGGTTGATCCGCTGCTGCTCCTGCAGCGCCGACCGCTCCTCCTGCAGGCCCAGGGCCAGCTTGCCCTCCGCCCGCTCCAGCCGGCCGGTCGCCTCCGCCAGCCGGGTCGAGAGGACCGCCAGCTCCTGGTCCAGCGCTTCCACCAGCTGCCGGGCGACCTCGGCCGCCTCCTCGCCCGCCTGCATCCGCGCCTCGGTCTCCCGGGCCCGCTCCACCAGCTCCCGGTTCAGCTCCAGCTGCCGGGAGAGGCGGGCGGAGACCGCCGCCATCTGGTGGGCCAGCAGCCCCTGGTCCAGGCGGGTCAGCTCGGCGTCCAGCCCGGTGTAGACCTCGGCCTTGCGGGCCTGCTCCGCCAGCGAGTCCATGTTGTTGGAGAGCTCGGTGATGATGTCGGTGATGCGGAGCAGGTTCTGCTCCGTCTCCTCCAGCCGCCGCTGCGCCTCCCGCTTGCGGGTCTTGTAGCGGGCGATGCCCGCCGCCTCCTCGAAGAGCGCCCGCCGGTCCTCCGGCTTGGAGGAGAGGATCTCGTCGATCTTGCCCTGTCCGATGATCGAGTAGTTCTCCTTGCCCACACCGGTGTCCAGGAAGAGGTCCTGCACATCCTTGAGCCGGCACGGCACCTGGTTGATGAAGTACTCGCCCTCGCCCGAGCGGTCCACCCGGCGGGTGACCATCACCTCGGTAAAGCCCACCCCGAGCTTGCCATCGCTGTTGTCCAGCACCAGTGAGACCTGAGCGAAGCCCATGGCCCGCTTCCCGTCGCTGCCGGCGAAGATCACGTCGGCCATCTGGCCGCCCCGCAGGGCTCGGGCCGACTGCTCGCCCAGGACCCAGCGGATGGCATCGGATACGTTGGACTTGCCGGACCCGTTGGGCCCCACCACCGCCGTGATGCCCGGCGTGAACTCCAGCTCGGTCTTCTCCGCAAAGGATTTAAACCCGAAGATCTCCAGTCGCTTGAGGTACAACTTGCTGCCTCCCTGTCATCCGGAGCAGAGTCGATGGGGACCGCCATGGCCCCGGGAGAACGGCGGGCCAGAGTGCTGGCCGCTCGCCGCTTGTGGCAGTGACAGGGCGCCGGGAGCGCTGCACCCGGCGCCGGTGCAGAAGAATCTGTTCGACGCGATGGGGGTTTTGTCCTTTTAAAAAAGTTGGGGGGAGGAAGAGCGCATCCCTCCGGCGCAGCAAACGCCGGCTGCGCTAAAATCGCTGTGCAACCGGCGTTTGCTGCTTGCCCCCCAACACCCCCCACGCCTCACGTGGACCCGACCACCTGCTCGGGAGCGCTATCGCTACTCCCGAGCAGGTTCCGCTTTCATGAACGCCGGGGGGAGGAAGAGCGCATCCCTCCGGCGCAGCAAACGCCGGCTGCGCTAAAATCGCTGTGCAACCGGCGTTTGCTGCTTGCCCCCCAACACCCCCCACGCCTCACGCGGACCCGACCACCTGCCGCGGGGCCCTTGCGACGAGAACAACGCCGCCCGGCGGGCGGCGTTGGGAGGGGTCCTTCTCCATTTACCGGGGTTCCACGATGAAGCGAATGGCGGTGCGCTCCTCTCCGTCGATGGCGATCTCGGCAAAGGCGGGAATCGTCACCAGGTCGATGCCATTCGGGGCTACATAGCCACGGGCGATGGCGATCGCCTTTACCGCCTGGTTGACCGCACCGGCTCCGACAGCCTGCACCTCGGCTGAACCTTTATCTCGCAGGACCGCTGCGAGCGCACCGGCCACGGACTTCGGCTTTGAAGTAGCTGATACCTTAAGTACCTCCATAGGAATGTCCTCCTCGATTAGGATGAGCGCTGCGTTCTGAACGTGGGCATGATTCCTATATTCTTTCTAACTGTTAGTTTTCCTCTGTCGTTGTGTTACTTTTTTTGAGAACAGTTTGTAAACATTCTCAACTCAACATACCGAGGGGATGCCGAAGGGCCGGTGCCTACAGGCACCAGCCCTCCGTGTCGCTACCCCCCACTCCCGGCCTCCAGGCCTGCCGAAAGCGCTTCCCGGGCAGACTCCTGCTCCGCTTCCTTCTTGTTGCGACCCCATCCGGTCCCCAGCAGCGCTCCCCGGAAGTAGACCCCCACCTGGAAGCGCTTGTTGTGGGCCGGCCCCTCCTCGGCGAGGAGCCGGTACTGGGGCGCCTCGGCCCCCTCCCGCTGGAGCCGCTCCTGCAGCCGGGTCTTGTAGTCAATCCGCGCCTCTCCCTGCCGGGCTGCGGTCACCACCGGCTCCAGCTCCCGGAGCACAAACCGCCGGGCCGCCTCCAGCCCGCCGTCCAGGTAGAGCGCCCCCACGATCGCCTCGAAGGCATCGGCCAGAATCGAGTCCCGATCCCGGCCGCTGACCGCCTCGCCGCGCCCGAAGCGCATCCGGCTGCCCACCCCCAGCTGGCGGGAGCGGGCGGCCAGCGAGGGCTCGCAGACCACCGCCGCCCGCAGTTTGGTCATCTCCCCCTCCGGGAGGTCCGCAAAGCGCTCGAAGATGTGCTGGGCCACCACCAGCCCGACGACGCTGTCGCCCAGGAACTCCAGCCGCTCGTTGGCCCGGGCCCGCGGGTGCTCGTTGGCATAGGTGGTGTGGGTCAGCGCCTCCAGCAGGAGCGCCCCGTTCCGGAACCGGTGCTCCAGCACCTCGGCCGCCCACTCCTCCAGCATCAGGTCCACCTGCGACACGTCTTGTCCCCCTTATCCGGGCGCCCTGCCACGGCAGCTCCTCATCGCCCTAGGAGTGCCAGCGCCTCACGATCACTGTGGCATTCTGACCGCCGAAGCCGAAGGAGTTGGAGAGACCCACCTCTACCTCCGCCCGGCGGGCCTGGTTTGGCACGTAGTCCAGATCGCATTCGGGGTCCGGGTTCTCCTGGTTGATGGTGGGCGGCAGCACGCCCTCCCGCAGCGCCATCACCGTCGCGATCAGCTCCACCGCCCCGGCGGCGCCCAGCAGGTGGCCGTGCATCGACTTGGTGGAGGAGACCGCCAGCTTGAAGGCGTGATCGCCAAAGACCGCCTTGATCGCCCGGGTCTCGGCGATATCCCCCTGGGGCGTCGAGGTGCCGTGGGCGTTGATGTAGCCGATGGCGGACGGCTCGAGCCCGGCATCCTGCAGCGCCCGGCGCATCGCCCGGGCCCCGCCCTCGCCGTTCTCCGGCGGCTGGACCATGTGGTGGGCGTCGGCGGCGCAGCCGTAGCCGATCACCTCGGCGTAGATCCGGGCGCCCCGCTGCAGCGCATGCTCCAGCGACTCCAGGATCAGGATCCCCCCGCCCTCGCCCATCACGAAGCCGTCCCGCCCCTTGTCGAAGGGCCTGGAGGCCTTCTCGGGCTCCTCGTTGCGGGTGGAAAGCGCCTGCATGTTGTTGAAGCCCGCCACGGCGATCGGCAGTACCGAGGCCTCCGAGCCGCCGGTGACCATCAGGTCGGCCCGCCCCGCCTTGATGGCGTGGTACGCCTCGCCGATGGCGTTGTTGGCCGAGGAGCAGGCTGTGACCGTGGTCATGTTCGGCCCCTGCAGCCGGAACTGGATGGCGATCATCCCCGCCGCCATGTTGGCGATCATCATGGGGACCATGAACGGGCTGACCCGCCGGTTCCCCTTCTGCATCAGGACCCCGATCTCCTCGCTGAAGGTCTCCATCCCGCCGATCCCGCTGCCAAGGTAGACCCCACACCGCTCCGCATCCAGCCCGTCCAGCTCCAGCCCCGCGTCAGCCCAGGCCTGCTTCGCCGCCGCCACCGCAAACTGGGTGTAGCGGTCCATGCGCCGGGCCTCCTTCCGGTCCAGGTGCTCCCCCGGCACAAACCCCTTCACCTCGGCGGCGATCTTCACCTCAAAGTCGCTGGTATCGAACCGGGTGATCGGCCCCACCCCGCTCCTCCCCGCCACCAGCGACTCCCAGAACTCGGCCACCGAAAGCCCCAGGGGGGTGATCGCACCCATCCCCGTGATCACAACACGCTTCATCTCTTGCCTCCTCGGTTCAGCATCGGAGCCCGGTCATTGATGTCGCCACGGATTACACGGATTGCACGGATAAAGACATAAATTAACAATGATGGGGGGTACCCTTTTCGTCAGTGGTGCTGGTGCGAAGCACCGCACCCTAGAGGTTACACGAACAAACCACCAGAGACAGGAGCCATGGAGGGCTGCGCCTGGTTCGGTGCTGCGCACCGCCCCCACTGATCACAAGGGCACCAACCCCTCAGAGTCTTGAGGATGATCCGTATAACCCCCATGGCCCGGTGCTTCCGCGCCAGAAAAGGGTATACCCCACACTGTCTCACCATGTATTTGTATGAATCCGTGTAATCCGTATAATCCGTGGCCGTCTCCGTGTCATCCGTGTTACACAAAAAGTCCCGCACCGGCGCCGTTGAGCGAGCGTCGTTACGGGACTTCCTTGCGCACTCGATCGCGGACCGGGTCCTACTGGTGCTCCTTGATGTACTGGACCGCGGCGCCGACAGTGGTTAGCTTCTCGGCATCCTCGTCGGGGACTTCGATCTCGAACTCCTCCTCGAGCGCCATGATCAACTCCACGATGTCCAGGGAATCCGCGCCGAGATCCTCAATGAAGGAGGACTCCAGGGTAACCTCTTCCTCTTCCACCCCGAGCTGATCCACGATAATAGCCTTAACCTTCTCAAAGATATCGTTGGCCATGGGTAGGTTCACCTCCTCTCAAGGGTTCGGCACAGCTAACATCCGAAGACGGTATGCACCTGAAACCTTAGTACATGGTCAGGCCGCCATCCACTGCGAGCGTCTGTCCGGTAATATACTCTGCCCCGGGCCCGGCGAGAAAAACCACCGCCGCGGCGACCTCTTCCGGCCGGCCAAACCGCTCCAGGGGGACCTGCTTCAGATAGGCTGCACGCTGCTCCTCGGTGAGCTCCTGGAGCATCCCGATGTCGATCGTGCCGGGGATGATGCAGTTGACCGTGATATTCCGGCTCCCCAGCTCCCGGGCGACCGAGCGGGTCAGACCGATCAGACCGGCCTTGGCAGCCGAGTAGTTGGCCTGCCCCGGCACGCCCAGCAGTCCGCTGACCGAACCGATGTTGATGATCCGCCCGGACCGAGCCTTCATCATCGAGCGGGTGACCGCCTTGGTGCAGAGGAAGGCGCCCTTGAGGTTGGTGTCGAGGACCGCGTCCCAGTCCTCTTCCTTCATCCGGATCAGGAGCGTATCCCGGGTGATCCCGGCGTTGTTGACCAGGATGTCGACCTTGCCGAACCGGTCCAGCGCTGCCTTGATCAGGGCCTCGGCCCCCTCCGCCGTGGAGATGTCGGCCTGGACCGCCAACGCCTCTCCCCCGGCCTCCGTCAGGCTCCGGACCAGCTCTTCCGCCGACTGCGCATTCCGGGCGTAGTTGACCACCACAGCGGCTCCCTCGGCGGCCAGAGCCCGGGCAATCGCCCGCCCGATGCCGCCTGAAGCCCCGGTGACCACCGCCACCCGATTGGCTAGGACCATCTTAGCAAACCCTCCCCCAGGAATCAAGCACCTTGCCCAGCGTCTGGGCGTCCTCCACGTTGAACACTCTGACATTTCTGTCGATCTTCTTGAGGAAGCCCGACAGCGCCTTGGAGGGCCCCACCTCGATAAAGGTGTCGACCCCGTCGCCGATCATCCGCCGGATCGACTCCTCCCAGCGGACCGGCCGGGAGACCTGCTCGATCAGCAGGGAGCGGATCGCCCCCGCGTCGGTCACGTAGTCGGCGGTCACGTTGGCCACCACCGGCACCTGCGCATCCCGCAGGGGGATCTGCTCCAGGGCCCCGGCCAGCATCTCCCCGGCCCGCACCAGCAGCTTCGAATGGAACGGGGCGGTCACGGAGAGCTTCACCGCCTTGCCGCCGGCGGCCGAGGCCAGCTCCATCGCCCGGGCCACCGCCTCCGTGTGGCCGGAGACCACGATCTGGCCGGGGCAGTTGTAGTTGGCTCCCTCCACGTGCAGCCCCGTCTCGGCCGATGCCCGGGCGCAGAGGCTGTCCACATCCTCCGTCTTCATCCCGAGGATGGCGGCCATGCCCCCCATCCCCAGGGGAACCGCCTCCTGCATGTAGGTGCCCCGCTTGCGGACCAGGGGAACCGCCTCCTCGAAGGTCAGCACCCCCGCCGCCACCAGGGCCGAGTACTCGCCCAGGGAGAGCCCTGCCACCACATCCGGCTGAATCCCCTGCTCCGTCAGCAGGTCCAGGCAGGCAATGGAGAAGGCCAGAATGGCCGGCTGCTGATTGGCCGTCTTCTTCAGCTCCTCCTCCGGCCCCTCCCAGCAGAGCTGCCTCAGGTCGAACCCCAGGAGCTCGTTCATCTGCTCGAAGCGGCGGGCCACCGATGGGACCTGGCCGGCCAGTTCCCGGCCCATCCCCACGTACTGAGCACCCTGACCCGGGAAGAGGAACGCAATCTTCGACATCTCTCTACCTGCCTCTTTCACTCGATCATTCCCATTTGGCATTCTTGCCAGCAACTGCCCTCTCTTAGTCAGCTAGACCTCGTAGAAGGCGAAACCCACGGTGCCGGGACCTGCGTTGGTGGCCACCACCGGGCCGATCTCGGCCACGAAGGACTCCTCCACCTTGTAGAGCTTCTTCGCCTCCTCCAGCCAGGCCCGGGCCTCTCCGTCGGCCCTGGTGTGAAGCACCGCGATCTTGATCTTCCGGCCGGCGGGGACCCGCTCCTGCATCAGCTCCAGCGTCCGGGCCAGCACCTTGGACCTGCCCCGGACCTTGTCGGCCGGCGCCACGTAGCCCTCCTTGTCCACCTGCAGGATCGCCTTGATCCCCAGCAGGCCGCCCAGGAGCGCCTGGGCCTTGCCGATGCGGCCGTTCTTCTGCAGAAACTCCAGGGTATCCAGGGTGAAGAAGATGTTCATCCGGTCGCAGATCGGCTGGATCGCCTGGACGATCTCCGGGACCGACTTTCCGGCGCGGACCATGCGGGCCGCCTCGACCGCCACCATCCCCAGCCCCAGGGAGACCGACCGGGTGTCCACCAGGGTGATCTTCGCCTCGGGCAGCATCTGGGATGCGATCTGGGCCGAGTTGAGGGTGCCCGACAGCACGCTGGCGATGTGGATCGAGAGGATCTCATCCCCCTCGGCCTGGATCCGCTTGTAGACCTCCAGGAAGTCACCGGGGGCCGGCTGAGCGGTCTTCGGGTGATGGGGGCTCTGCTTCAGCTTGGCCCAGAAGCCGTCCTGGTCCATCTCCACCCCGTCCAGGAAGGACTCCGGGCCGAAGTGGACCGTCAGCGGGACCACCTCAATACCATACTCCCTGCGCAGTTCGAGCGGCAGATCCGACGTGCTGTCCGTCACGATGCGAATGCCCATCTCTGCGAAACCCCCTTCTGCTTACTTCCCCCAGCGCATGGCGATGCCGCCCCAGACCAGGCCGGCACCAAAGGAGACGAAGACCACCAGATCCCCCTCCTTGACCCGCCCCTCCTCCAGCGCCTCGCAGAGCGCCACGGGGATGGAGGCCGAGGAGGTATTGCCGTACCGATCGAGGTTGATGACCACCTTTTCCGGGGCGATATTGAGCCGCTTCATGGCACCCTCGATGATCCGGACGTTGGCCTGATGCGGGACCAGCAGGTCGATATCGGCCACCGTCAGGCCGGCCTTCTCCACCACCTCCACCGTCGCCTCGTTCATCACGCGGACGGCGAACTTGAAGACCTCCTGACCGTTCATCTTCACGAAGTGCTGCTTGTTGGCGATGGTCTCGGCGCTGGCCGGGTAGCGGGAGCCACCGGCCGGCAGCATCAGGTGGCAGCCGCCCGCGCCCTCGGAGCCCAGCACCGAGGAGAGGATCCCCCGGCCCTCGGAGACCGGCTGCAGCACCGCCGCCCCGGCGGCGTCGCCGAAGAGGACGCAGGTGTTCCGGTCGGTCCAGTCCACCACCTTGGAAAGCAACTCCACCCCGATCACCAGGGCGCAGTTGTAGAGGCCGCTGGCGATGGTCTGCTGGGCCATCACCGCCCCGTAGATCCAGCCGGGGCAGGCAGCCGACAGGTCGAAGGCGGCCGCCCGGGTAGCCCCCAGGGCATCCTGCACGATGCAGGCGGTGGATGGGAAGGGCATATCCGGGGTCACGGTGGCGCAGATGATCAGGTCGATCTGGTCGGGGGTGACCCCCGCCATCGCCATCGCCCGCCGCGCCGCCTCGACGGCGTAGTCGGAGCTGGCCTTCCCCGGCACCGCCACCCGCCGCTCCCGGATCCCCGTGCGGGTGCGAATCCACTCATCCGATGTATCGACCATCTTCTCCAGGTCGGCGTTGGTGAGTACCTGTTCCGGCACGGCCATGCCGATGCCGGTGATGCCAACGGGCCGCAACGTCATTCCCGGGCTCCCCCTTACTCTTCGCTGTCTGCCGGCGCCAGGTGCGCCGCAATGGAGGCCCCGAGCTTCTCGATCACCCTGTTCTCCAGCGCCTGCTTCATCACCCGCAGGCCGCTCTTGATCGCCTTGGCCTCGGAGGAGCCGTGGCACTTGACCACCGGGGCCTTCAGCCCCAGCAGCAGGGCGCCGCCGTACTCCGTGTAGTCGAACTTCTTCGCCATCTGCTTGAGCGCCGGCTTCGCCAGCGCCGCCCCGATGGTGGCCAGGGTGGTGGAGGTGAGCGCCTCCTTCATCGCCTTCATCAGGGCGATCCCGACCCCCTCGTAGGTCTTCAGGAGCACGTTCCCCGGGAAGCCGTCGGTCACCACCACGTCGCAGGCGCCCATGGGGACATCCCGCCCCTCCACGTTGCCGACGAAGTTGATTCCCTTCAGTTGCTTGAGGAGCGGGTAGGTTGCCTTGGTCAGGGCGTTCCCCTTCTCCTCCTCGGCGCCGTTGTTCAGCAGCGCCACCCGGGGGGACTTCAGGTTCAGGATCTCCCGGGCGTAGATATCGCCCATCAGGGCGAACTGGACCAGCCACTCCGGCCGGCAGTCGGGGGTCGCCCCCACGTCCAGTACGAAGACCGGCTCCTTGTAGGTCGGGAAGATCGTCCCCAGCGCCGGCCGCTCGATCCCCTTCATCCGGCCGATCCCCAGGGTGCCCACCACCACGACGGCCCCGGTGGAGCCGGCGGTCAGCAGGGCATCCGCCCGCCCCTCCTTCACCATGCGGCCCGCCACCACCATGGAGGCGTCCTTCTTGGACCGGAAGGCCCGGGTCGGCTCCTCGTGGGTGGTGATCACCTCCGAGGCGTGGACCACCGAGACGTTGGCGGGCAGTCCGCCCTGCCTGGCCGCCTCCTCCTTCAGCCGGGTCTCATCCCCCACCAGGATGTACTCCAGGTGAGGCCACTCCTTTGCTGCAGCGATCGTGCCAGCCACCTCGGCGCCCGGAGCGTTGTCACCGCCCATGGCGTCGATCGCAATGCGCATGCTCATCCCTGTTCGCCTCCAGCCACCCGGGCCGGGTCCACCGCAAAGACGGAGAACTTGCCGCGGAATACGTTTTCGGTTCCAGAGCGTGTTTCGACGAGTACGACGTGTTGGTTGCGGCGAGTTCGGATCACCTCGCCCTTGGCCACCAGCTTCTCGCCCATGGTGACCGGGCGCTTGAACTTGACATTGGCGAGGCCGGTGAGGACCACATCGGCGTTGATCAGGGCGATCGCCAGCGACTCCGCCTGGGCGAAGATGTACTGCCCCCGCACCACCCGGCTCCGCTCGAAGACCATCTCGTCGGTGGTCTCCAGGATCGAGATCCCCCGCTGACCCAGGGCGATGTCGATCAGTTCGCCCACGATCTCCTTGGAGCCCATCGACTTGACGATGCCATAGGTCCGCTCAGCGACGGACTTGGTCCGCTCCCGCAGCTCAGGAATCCCCAGGGCCAGGCGGTCCAGCCGGATCGTCTGGATGCTGACACCAAAGAGGTGCGCCAGCTCCTCATCGCTCAGGAAGGGGTTCTCCCGGATCTTCTCCCGCAGCGCCATCTGCCGATCCCGCTTCTTCGTCCCTGAGGTCACGCTCCGCCCACCTCACCTTGTGCAATCCATCCATGATCTTACCAGCAGCGGGGATGTGATAGTGATAAAACGTGGTTTTAGTATCTGGTGATAATTATAGCGACTGCTGGAAGGGCGGGCAAGACCCGAAGTGGGGGCATTTTTCTTGGCCACGGATTACACGGATTACAC
>JBMONC010000030.1:0-14609 GCA_049324875.1 Bacillota bacterium | reverse complement strand
GCCAAGTCGGTCCGCCGGCGGTGGCTGAAGGTCAACGCCAAGGACCTGACCCCGATGCCGCTGGTCTGCCCGGAGGTGACCGACGTTCAGGAGGTCGAGGGGCTCGACATTCCCACCGAGAAGGACGACAAGAAGGACTGGTAAGATCGACGGCGGGGGCTCTGCCCCCGCCGCTGCGCTTACCCCCCGCCCGTCTCCGCCCGGGCCTCCACCGGCAGCTCCTGCCGCGCCGGCAGGGCGCCCTCCAGTTCCCGCACCGGCCGGTACAGGAAGCCCCCCAGCCCCGCCAGGGCGCTGAGCAGGCCCGCCAACACCAGCATCAGCGCCATCCCGGAGCCGGGACCGGTGCCGACGAGCCCGCCGAACAGGGGGGCCAAAGCCCCTCCCGGGGCCATGGCAGGCTCGAAGACCCGATCCGCCAGCGGGCCGCTCAGACCCATGCCGATGGGGATCGCGCTGTGAGCGATCAGACGGCGTGTGGCCATCACCCGCCCCTGGAGGTCGAGGGGCACCTGCGATTGCCAGATGGCGTTGGCGGAGGTCTGGAGCATCACCATGAACAGCTGCAGCAGAAAGGCGGCTGTCATCCAGACCCCCGGGGCCCGCCCCAGGCCGAAGACGAGGCTGCCCAGCACCCCCTGCAGGATCATGCCGAGCAAGACCCCGTTGACCTTGCGGTGGAACCCGGCCCACACCGTCATCAGGAGGCTCCCTGCCAGCGAGCCGAAGGCCAGGGCGGAGTTGACGCTGGCCAGGATGGTCGGGTCGCTGTTGGTCCGGATCAGGACCATGGTCTGCCGCACCGGCTGCCCCAGATTGTTAAAGAGATTCATCAGCAGAAAGACCAGCTGCAGCCCTAGCAGCCCGGGACGGTTCATTACGTAGCGGAACCCATGCATCGCTTCCTGCCACAGCGGGCCGGTGTGCTGACGTCCCTCGGCACTCGGGGTGGGGTTGGGAATATGGACCGCCAGCAGCAACCCTACCGCGATCAAGAAGGTGGCGATATCGATGATGAGGATCCAGCCCATGTCCAGCCAGGAAAGCAGGACGCCGGCCAGTATGGGGGAGAGGATCAGCATGGCCGATGAGGCGAGCGATATCATCCCGTTCGCCCGCGAGTAGTGTTTCGGCGGGACCATCATCGACATCGCAGCCATGTAAGCCGGCCACTGGAAGGAGCCAAAGACCCCGGCGAAGGCGTTGGCCACATACAGATGCCAGACCTCCAGCGCCCCTGTGGTATAGAGCAGCAGCAGCAGGATGGTGGAGAGACCCGCCCCGATGTCGCTGAACATCATGACCAGCTTGCGGTTCCACCGGTCCACAAGCGCCCCGGCAAAGGGGCCGATGAGCAGGGACGGGACGAAGCTGCAGAGGGCCAGCAGGGAGAGGCTGGTCGCGCTGCGGGAGAGCTCATAGGCCCAGTACAGGACCGCAAAGGAGGTCAACCCGCTGCCCAGCATCGATATCAACTGGCCCACCCATACGAGGACAAAGGCCGCCACCCCAGAGGGACGTTGGTTCATGCTGCACTCTCCTTTGAGAGCACCGCCCTCACCCGAGAGGACTTTGCACAATATTGTATTAATACTGATTATGCACCGAGTCAGTGGATTTGCAAAGCACTTTCTTCGAGGTTTTTAAATCTCCTCATGAAGTGACCTGATAAACCTCTCAATGAGCCCTTCTGCCCATAGCTGGACCGGCACGACTCTGGTATGGTGGGTCCAAATGGAGCGTGAGGAGGGAGCTTCCATGGTCTCCGCCGCTGCCGCCCGCGAATTTCTCAGCCAGAGGCGCATCGCCGTTGTCGGCGTCTCCCGCGACCCCCGACAGCTGGCCAACCTGCTCTTCCGCGCCCTGCGGGAGCAGGGGTGCGAGGCGATCCCCGTCAACCCCCGGGCGGCCGAGCTGGAGGGCGCTCCCGCCTACCCCAGCGTCCAGCAGATCCCCGGGCCGGTGGACGGCGCCATCGTCATGCTCCCCCCTGCCGCCCGGCGGGCGGCGGTCCTGGACCTGATCGGTGCCGGGGTGCCGCGGATCTGGTTCCAGAGCCCCACCGGGCCGGGGGTCGACGCCGACCTGGCCGCCCTGGCCGCGGAGAGCGGCGCCCGCGTCCTGAACGGGGGCTGTCCCTTCATGTTCCTCGAGGGGGCCGGCTGGTTCCACCGGCTCCACGGCGTCATTGCCCGGTGGACCCACGAGGTCCAGGGCTGATCAGCGCACAGCAAGGGGGAGGCGCCTGGACGGTGCCTCCCCCTCTCACTGCTTACCGGGCACGGACCAACCATTCCTCCACCGCCGCCACCTCCAGGGGACGGCTGAAGTAGTACCCCTGTCCGTACCGGCAGTTCAGCCGCCGCAACTCCTCCGCCTGATCAGCCTGCTCGATCCCCTCGGCCACCGTCATCAGGCCCAGGGCGTGGCTCAGATCGATGATGCCCCGCACCAGCGCTGTCTCCTTGAATCCCCGGCCCACCGCCTCCACGAAGGAGCGGTCAATCTTGACCAGGTCGACCGGGAAGCGCTGCAGGTAGCTGAGCGAGGAGTAGCCGATGCCAAAGTCGTCGATCGCCAGCCGGACCCCCAACTTGCGCAGCTCGGAGAGGATATGGAGCACGTTTGCCGTGCTCTGCATCAGCACGCTTTCCGTGATCTCCAGGGTGAGACTGCCGGGCGGGAGCGCATGCTCCTCCAGCGCCACTGCCACATCCAGGAGCAGGCCCGGGTGGTTCAGCTGCCGGGCCGAGAGGTTGACGCTGACCGAGAGGTTTTGGCTCGGATAGGCTCTTCGCCAGACGCCCAGCTGTCTGCACGACTCCCTCAGAACCCATCGCCCAAGGGGGATGATCAACCCCGTTTCCTCCGCCAGCCCGATGAACTCACCAGGCAGGATCAGTCCCCGCTCCGGGTGCGCCCATCGCACCAGCGCCTCCACGCTGCAGATCCGGCCGGTGGTCAGGTCCACCGTCGGCTGGTAGCGGAGCACGAACTGCTGGCTCTCCACCGCCCACCGCAGACCGGCCTCCAGCTCAAGCCGAACCACGGCGGCGGCGGCCATGTCAGGTTCGAAGAAGGCGTACCGTCCCGTCCCCTGACCCTTGGCGTTGTACATGGCCACATCGGCATTCCGGAGCAGCTCGTCCACCGTCTCGACGCCCGGACTGGCCTGAGCGATCCCGATGCTGCTGTAGACGAAGAGATCCTTGCCCATCAGGGTGAAGGGATGCGCCAGCTTCGCCCGGATGCGGGAGACCACCCGAAGAGCCTCCTCCTCTCCGCCCCCCTCGAGCAGGATCGCGAACTCATCGCCGCCCAGACGGGCCACGGTGTCCCCGGGCTCCACGCAGGCCACAAGGCGCTCGGCCACCGCCTTCAGGAGCTGGTCGCCGGCGCTGTGGCCCAGACTGTCGTTGACGGTCTTGAAGCCATCCAGATCGAGGAACATAACGGTGACGGGCACCTGCCTCCGCCGCTGCTCCTGGAGCGCTCGTTCCACGCGGTCCCGCAGCAGCGCCCGGTTGGCCAGACTGGTCAGCGCATCGTGGAAGGCCTGGTGCTTCAGCTGATCCTCCAGCCGTTTCCGCTCGGTGATGTCGCGCACATTCAGCACGACACCGTGGACGCCCGGGTCATGGAGGAGGTTGTTCACCTGGGTTTCGGCGTACCGGAGCGTCCCATCGGCGTGGAGCAGCCGGCACTCCACCCCCCGGGCCTCGCTCTGGCCGAGAATCCAGAGGATGATCGGGACATCCTCCGGATGGATCAGTTCGGTCAAGGGGGTGCCCTGTACCTGATCCGGATCACGCCCCAGCATGGTACGCAGCGAGGGGCTTATGTAGCGGACCCGTGTATGCTCATCCACCACGGCGATCACGTCGAAGGAGCGCTGCACCAGGGACCGGAAGCGGTTCTCGCTCCGCCGGACCTCCTCTGTGAGGGCGGCGGACGCCTGCAGCAGCTCGGTGTTCTCCCGGAGCATCACCAGCTGGCGCCCGGCCACCGCCAGGGTGACCGCCACGGCGCCGATGATCAGCATCTGCTGCGCGAAGACGAGCCGGACGACGCCCAGCAGCAGCCCGTAGCTGACGACCATGGCCAGGTAGGGGATGGCGGTGGCCAGGTCGATGCGGGGCAGCCGTACCATGGTGGCGGTTGGCAGCCCGGCGGTGCTGCGCAGGTACAGGTACTGCGCGGCGACCACCGTGAGGTACTGGCCCACGATCCAAAGGCTGTCCGGCCAGCTGCCGGATGTATATGTATCGAGGAGCGACATCCGGCCGTACGCCAGATCGCCCAACAAGATCAGGAAGAGACCCGAGGCCAGCAGGCCGAGCGCCCGGCCGTACCCGTGCCGCCGGTGGCGGAGCAGTACCCAAACCACGCCGAAGAGCATCAGCAGGTCGCCCACCGGGTAGGCGACCCCCAGCGCAATCGCCAGCCAGCCGTCATCGGTCCGATCCACCACCGGTGCGATCACCAGGTGCCAGACCACCATCCAGCCGCTGACCAGGATGGTGAAGGCGTCCAGGGCGAATTTGATCTTCTCCCGCCATCGCTGCGGAGCGGCCGGGAAGGAGAGCAGCCCTCCCAGCAGTGGCAGGTACCAGAGCAGGTAGAAGAGGTCGGCCAGCGATGGGCTTGGCTCGATCCCGAGCACCGCCTCATAGTACATCCAGATGGCGTCGCCTATCCAGTAGAGGAAAAAGGCGAGGCCGATCAGGCGCCAGGCCCGCTGCGGGATCGGATCCCGGTGGAGCTGCCCGGCTGCCCGCCACATCAGAAGGGCAGCGGAAAGGGAGACCGGCAGGAAGGAGAGATCGGCAATCACCGTCGCATGGGCCGGATCACCCCAGCGGAACACCTGCCAGACGAGAAAGAGCAGGGTGCCGATCCCGAGAAGGATGGTGAGGTGAGTCCCGGGGTCAGAGAGCCAGGGGCGGGCCGCTCCCTGCCGTGCATCAAGGCCGTGCTTCATGAAAACGACATCCTGTCCACAGACGTTTTGCTCTATGCTTACACGATTTCCGAGGCGTCCTCAAAGTAACAAGTGTTACGACTGAGCGCCTGAAATCTCCTTGTGAGAAGTGCAACGAGGCTGAGATGCGTGAGAAGCGAGACCCGGCCCGGTGGGGCCGGGTCTCCTGCCGGTACCCTTCTCCGGGGACTCCCCATCAGTCATCCTGGAGCAGCCGCACCTCGCCCACCGTGGCCTGCGCCCCGCCCTGGGCGTGGAGAGAGACCCGCACCGCCTGCTCACCCTTCCCGCTGCGGCCCCGAGTCTGGCCCCCCTGCCGCGGGGGCGGCGCCTGCCGGGCCTGCTCCAGCTCGGCCTCCAGCCGGGCCAGACGCTCCTCCAGCTGCAGGATGCGGGCGGTCAGCACCTGCTCGGGTGAAGGCTTGGACGGGCGGACACCCGGGTCCCGCTCCCGCCGCCGGCGCTCGGGGGGCCGCTCCAACCGGTCGGAGCGGAAGATCACGGTATCACCATGGGTATAATACATGGGCATCCCTCCCCATCGTACCGCCCAATGGTATGCGATCCCCGCTCGGGATGTGCCTGGCGCGAGGAGGCCGGGCGCCCCCTGGGAGCACCCGGCCTGAGGAGACGGTTCGGGGGCTCAGTGGGAGGCCACTGGGACCAGCTTCTCCTTGATCCGGCGGATTACCTCGTCGGTGAACTCGGTGGTCTTGGCGGTGCCGCCCAGGTCGCCGGTCCGGATGCCGGAGGCGACCGTCTGGAGGCAGGCCTCCTGAATCGCCTTGCCGGCCCGCTGGTACTCAGCGCCGGGCATCTGCATCAGCAGGGCGCCGGCCGCCAGCTGCATCGCCAGCGGGTTGGCCACGTTCTTTCCCTGCAGGCTGGGGGCGGTGCCGTGGGGCGCCTCGGCCATCACCACCCTGGGCCGGAACTGCTCATCGAAGGAGATCAGCAGCGACTCGGAGCCGGCGATGGAGCCGTAGAGCGCCAGCACCATGTCCGAGAGGATGTCGCCGTCCCGGTTGAGGCAGGGGATCACCAGCGGGCGGGTGGCCCGGGCGAAGAGCAGGGCGTAGGCGGCGTCGATCAGCTGCGGGTCGTAGGGCACATCGGGGTACTTCCGGGCCGACTCGTCCATCGCCTCCTTCAGCAGCCCCTCGTAGGTCGGCGAGACGGTCCACTTGGGGCCGCCGAAGACGACGGCTCCCATCTGCCTGGCCAGGATGAAGCTGAACTCGGCCGCCGCCCGGCAGTTCCGGGCCGAGATGTAGGTGGTGCGGAAGGCCTTCTCCTCCACGCCCTCTCCCTCCCGCCACTCCTTCGCCTCGTAGGCGTCCTCGGTAGCCATCCGGACGACGGCGATGGGGGCGACGATGTTGCCAATGGTCTCCACCCCCGGCAGGGCCCGGCCGGTGCGGAGGATGACGGTCCCGTCGATCTCCTTGCGGAGGATGGCGTTCGGCGACCCCACATCGCCGCGGCCCTCCGGGGTGATGGTGGCGGCCTTCAGGCCATATCCCGCCTCCCGCATGGCGGCGGCGGCGTCACGGACCACCTGGTTCTGGGTGGCCCGGCGATTCTCCAGGCTGAGATCATAGCGCACGAGGTTGAGGGGCAGCCCGATCACGTCGGGGGCGAGGAGCCGGACCGCCTCCTCCAGGAGCTCCTGGCCGGTCTGGTCCCCCTCCAGCACGATTACCGTCGGCACAGTAGACACGTTCTTCATCTCCCACCAGTTGATTGCGTCTGTGCACAGGTTCCATCTTACTAGGCCTTCGCCCCGCTGTTAAGACCCAATCGTTCCGTCACGTAGAACAGTGTTCTATTTCTCTCATTCCCAACAGGAATGGATCCGCTGCGTTGTGGTGAAATTCTGGCATTCCAAGCCTCTGGATCCCGCACAAAGACCCGGCAGGGTGGCCCCACGCCGGGTCTCGCTGTTACGCACGCAGGGCCGCCGCAATCCGGGCCCCGACCCGGGCGTTCTGCTTGATCAGGGCCAGGTTGGCCTGCAGGGAGCGCCCCGCTGTCACCTCTTTCATCCGGGCCAGCAGGTAGGGGGTGACCTGCTTGCCGCTCACCCCGGCGGCGGCCATCGCCCCCAGCGCCTCGCTGATATGCCGCTCCACCTCGGCGCTGTCCAGCGCATCGGCCTCGGGCAGGGGGTTGACCACCAGCACCCCGCCGGGGATTCCCGCCGCCCGCCGGGCCTGGATCACCGCCGCTGCCTCGGCGGGGGAGTCCACCCGGGCATCGACGCCGTGGCCGGTGTCCCGGGTGTAAAAGCCGGGGAAGCGGTCGGTCTGGTAGCCCAGCACCGTCACCCCCAGGGTCTCCAGCACCTCCAGGGTGGCCGGGATGTCCAGGACCGACTTGGCCCCGGCGCAGACCACGGTGATGGCGGTCCGCCCCAGCACCGTCAGGTCGGCGGAGATGTCCCAGACCTGGGCCGGGCTGGCCGGGGCGCCCCGGTGGACCCCGCCGATGCCGCCGGTGACGAAGACCGGAATCCCCGCCGCCTCGGCGATGGTGGCGGTGGAGGCCACGGTGGTCGCCCCCAGTTGCCGCCGGGCCAGCACCACCGGCAGGTCCCGCAGCGAGACCTTCACCGCCTGCGGCGAGGTGGCCAGCGTCTCCAGCTCCGCCTCTGTCAGCCCCACCTTGCAGCGGCCGTCGATCAGGGCGATGGTGGCGGGAACCGCCCCCTCCCCCCGCACGATCGCCTCCACCTCCCGGGCCATCGCCAGGTTCTCGGGGTAGGGCATCCCGTGGCTGATGATGGTCGACTCCAGCGCCACCACGGGGCGTCCGGCATCCAGCGCCGCCCGCACCTCGGGCGTCACATCCAGCAGGCTCTTCAAGACAGGCTACCTCCTCATCGCTTCCAAGCCCCAGCGGACCGCCTCGGGCGGCACCTCCGCCGTGACCGTCACCTCGCCGGCCCGCAGGGGCATCACCCACCGGATCCGGCCGTCCTCCACCTTCTTGTCCCGGTACATGAAGGGGCTCAGCGCCGCGAACTCCACCCCGGGGGGCAGCCGGGTGGGCAGCCCCAGCCGGTCCAGCAGCCGCTCCAGCCGCAGTTGCAGGTCCGGCTCCTGCAGGATCCCCGCCCTGCCCGCGATGGCGGTGGCGGCCACCATGCCGCAGGCGACGCACTCGCCGTGGAGCCACCCGCCGTAGCCCATCTTCGCCTCCACGGCGTGGCCCACGGTGTGGCCGAAGTTCAGGATCGCCCGCAGGCCGCTCTCCCGCGGGTCAGCGGTCACCACCTCCGCCTTGATCCGGCAGTTGGCCTCCACCACCTTCTCCAGCACGGCCATCTCCAGGGCGAGGATATCGCCCACATGCACCTCCAGGTACTTCAGGAACTCCTCGTCCCGAATCATCCCGTGCTTGACCACCTCGGCCATGCCGGCGATCAGCTCGCGCCGGGGCAGGCTCTGGAGCACCTCCAGGTCGGCCACCACCAGGGAGGGCTGGTGGAAGGCGCCCACCAGGTTCTTCCCCTCGGGCATGTCCACCCCGGTCTTCCCGCCGATGGAGGAGTCTACCTGCGCCAGCAGCGTGGTCGGCACCTGCACAAAGGGGATGCCCCGCAGGTAGGTGGCGGCCACGAAGCCGGCCAGGTCGCCCACCACGCCGCCACCCAGGGCCACGATGGCGCTCTGCCGCTCCAGCTCCGCCTTCACACAGCTGGTGTAGAGGCTGTAGGCCTGGGCCAGGGTCTTGGAGCCCTCGCCCGCCGGCACCGTCGCCTTGGTGACGGTGATCCCTTCCGCCTCCAGGGCCTCCCGGACCACCTGCCCATACCGGGGCCCCACGTTGGTATCGGTGATGATCAGGGCCCGGCGGACGCGCGGAAGCCGCTCCCGCATCAGTCTGCCCATCTGGCGGAGGAGCCCTGTACCCACCTGGATCGGGTAGCGCTGCTCACCCAACTCCACCCAGACTTGAGCCACGCTACCTCACCCCTTCCCGCTGCCGAAACAGCTCCTGAATCTCCGTGACCACGGCCAGCAGGGGCCGCCCGTCGGTCTCCACCCGCACATGGGCCGCGGCCTCATACGCCCCGGCCCGCTCCGCCGCCAGCGCCCGCAGCCGCTCCAGCGGGTCGGTCCCCGCCAGCAGCGGCCGCCGCTCGACCCCCTGGGCCTTCGCCCGGTGGTAGAGCGCCTCCGGCGGGGCGTAGAGCCAGACCACCAGCCCGCTCGCCCGCAGCGCCGCCCGGTTCTCCGGCCGGAGCACCGCCCCGCCGCCGGTGGCGATCACCAGCCCGCGCCGGGCCGCCACGGCGGCGATCACCCGGGCCTCCCGCTCCCGGAACCCCTCCTCGCCCTCCCGGGCAAAGAGCTCCGGGATCGGCAGGCCCGCCTCCGCTTCGATCAACGCATCGGTGTCGACGAAGGGCCGGCCCAGCCTGTCAGCCAGCAGCCGGCCCACCGCGGACTTGCCCGAGCCCATCAGTCCGATCAAGACGATATTCATCGCTCCGCCACCCGCGCCATGTAGCCCTGGTAGTTGCGCAGGCACTCCCCCAGGGAGTCCCCGCCGAACTTCTCCAACATGAACCGGGCCAGCTCGAAGGCGGCCACGCACTCGGCGATCACCGCCGCCGCCGGGATGGCGCAGGCGTCCGACCGCTCGATCTCCGCCCCCGCCTCCCGGTGGGTGTCAATCTCCACCGAGCGGAGCGGCTTGTAGAGGGTGGCGATCGGCTTGAAGGCGACCCGGACCACCAGCTCCATCCCGTTGGTCATGCCGCCCTCCAGCCCGCCGGCCCGGTTGGTGTGCCGGAAGTAGCCCCGCTCCGGCGACCAGCCGATCTCGTCGTGCGCCTCCGAGCCCCGCCGCCGGGCGTTGGCGAAGGCGTCGCCGATCTCCACTCCCTTGGCCGCCTGGATCGAGAGCAGGGCGGCGCCCAGGGCGCCATCCAGCTTCCGGTCGTACTGCACATGGCTGCCCAGGCCCGGCGGCAGGCCGGCGGCGATCACCTCCACCACCCCGCCCAGGGAGTCACCATCCCGCTTGGCGGCGTCGATCTCGGCGATCATCGCCCGGGAGGCCTCCTCGTCGGCGCAGCGGACCTCGCTCGCCTCCGCCTGCTCCACCAGCTGATCCAGCGGGAGGTCCAGCGCCGGCGCCTCCACCCGGCCGATGGAGCGGACGTGGCCCGCCACCCGCACCCCGAAGGCGGCCAGGAACTGCTTGGCCAGCGAGCCCGCCGCCACCCGCATGGTGGTCTCCCGGGCCGAGGCCCGCTCCAGGATGTTCCGCAGGTCGGCCTGGTCGTACTTGAGCGCCCCCACCAGGTCGGCGTGGCCCGGCCGGGGCCGGGTGCGCACCTTCTGGAGCGAGCGCGCGTCGCTGTACGCCTCCACCGGCGTGGGCGACATCACCTCGGTCCAGTTGATCCAGTCCCGGTTCTCCACCAGCAGCGCCACCGGGCTGCCCAGGGTCTTCCCGTGGCGGATCCCCGAGAGCACCTGGACCGCATCCTTCTCAATCTTCATCCGCCCGCCCCGGCCGTAGCCGGACTGGCGCCGGGCCAGGTCCCGGTCGATGGCGGCCAGGTCCACCGGCACCTCCGCCGGCAGCCCCTCCACAATCGTGACCAGGGCGCGCCCGTGGGATTCCCCCGCTGTCAGATAGCGCAACATCGCAGGCCCGCCCCCTCATCCACCTCGAACGAATTAGTAACGGCCGATGTACCAGACCCAGATCTCCCAGCCGTAGAGCACCGTGATGATCGACCCCAGCGCGAGGAAGGGCCCGAAGGGCAGGTGCCCCTTCCGCCCCACCAGCCGGGCCAGCAGCATCCCGGCGGAGACCGCCCCGCCGATCAGGAAGGAGAAGATCATCCCCATCCCGATGTAGTTGAGCCCCATGAAGAGCCCCATCACGGCGGCCAGTTTGACGTCGCCCATCCCCATGCCCCCGGGGACGATCACCGCCAGCAGGAAGAGGAAGCCGAAGCCCGCCGCCCCGCCGGAGAGCGCCTGGACCCAGGACTTCTCCGGGTAGGGGGAGAGCAGCATCACCAGCAGCCCCGCCGCCAGGCCAAAGAGGACCAGCTCGTTGGGGATGATCCGCTCGTGCAGGTCCACGTAGGCGGCGGTGGTCAGGATGGCGATGAAGAGCAGATGGTGCCAGAAGTAGGGCCCCGTCACCGGGTGCGCCGCCGCCAGCAGCGCCGTGAAGCCGGCGTTGACCGCCGCCAGCACCGGAAGGGTCCAGGGCCGGGGCCGTCTCTCCAACCAGCGGGGGGCGAGCCAGCCGCCCAGGTATCCGAGCCCGGCGCCCAGGGCCCCCGCAAGCGCTACCTGCCAGATCATTCCCTTCCCTCCAACGCCGCCAGGGCGGCCGCGTGCATCACCGGCACCGGGCCCCGGCGGCCAAACCAGTACTCCCAGGCACAGGCGCCCTGGTGGACCAGCATCGAGAGACCGCTCAGCACGTGCAGCCCGCGGATGCGCGCCTCCCGCAGCAGCCGGGTCTCCATGGGCCGGTAGACCGTGTCGTAGACCACCGCCCCCTGGGGCAGCAGGTTGATCTCCTCGATGGGGGTGGAGGTCACATCCGGGTGCATGCCCAGCGGTGTGCAGTTGACCACCAGGCCGGCATCCATCAGAGCCCGCCGCTCCTCGGACGAGCCCGCCTCCACCGCCCCGACGGCCACCCGCCCCTCCACCCGGGAGACCTCCGTCGCCAGCGCCTCCGCCCGCTCGGGCGTCCGGTTGGAGATGGTCAGCCGGCGCACCCCGGCCATCGCCAGGTGCATCGCCACCGCCCGGGAGGCCCCGCCGGCCCCGAGGACCACCGCATGGATCCCCGTCACCTTGATCCGGTACTCCTCCAGGCTGGAGATGAAGCCCCAGCCGTCGGTGTTGTAGCCAATCAGCCGCCCACCCCGGTTGACGATGGTGTTGACCGCCCCCACCTGCCGGGCGGTGGGCGCCACCTCATCCAGGAAGGGGATCACCGCTTCCTTGTGAGGGATCGTCACGTTGACACCCAGAAAGCCCAGGGCCCGAATCCCCTCGACCGCCGCTCCCAGGCAGGACGGCTCCACATCAAACGCCCCGTACACAGCGTTCATCGACTGCGCCCGGAACGCCGCATTGTGCATCGCAGGGGAGATCGAATGACCGACTGGATGGCCCAAGATGCCAAGCTGCCGCGCCTGACCGACCAAGGCCCCACCCTG
This sequence comes from Bacillota bacterium, assembly GCA_049324875.1. Classification (GTDB taxonomy): domain Bacteria; phylum Bacillota; class Sulfobacillia; order Symbiobacteriales; family Symbiobacteriaceae; genus JAWLHU01. Next base: position 2,418 of record JBMONC010000030.1, on the reverse strand, counting down.
TGTCAACAGGTTCCCTCCTCTACCCGAACTTCGCCCCCCGCACCGTCTGAGGCGCTGCGGGGTCGAATGCGCCCTCTATGGTTCGTCGTTTTACGCGTAAAACTCCTGCCAATCAGAAACCCGGCTGGCGTTTTTGCCAGCCGGGCGCCCTGCTCACTTCTCGGTCAGGAGCCCGTTGCGGTGCAGGTAGGTGAGCACCCGCCGCTCCACCTGCCGGACCAGCCGGGTGCCGATGAACTCCCGCGGGTCGATGGGCACCACCAGGATGGTGTACGCGCCCGCCCGGTTGCCGCCCAGGATGTCGGTGAAGATCTGGTCGCCCACCACCACCGTCTCCGCCGGGGTGACGCCCAGCCGCTCCATCGCCTCCCGGAAGCCCTTCCGCCGGGGCTTGGTCGCCCTGGAGATGAACGGAATCCCCACCTTGGCGGCGAACTCGCTCACCCGGGGGCCGGTGTTGTTGGAGACGATGCAGACCTGGAACCCCTTCGCCCGCACCTCATCCAGCCAGGTTATCAACCCCGGGGTGGGGTCGGGGTCGTTCCAACGGACCAGGGTGTTGTCGAGGTCAAGCATGATCGCCCGCTTGCCCATCTGCTTCAGCCTGGCCAGGTCGATGTTGAAGATCGATTGCCGGTACTCCGCGGGACGAAGGACGCGCACCCTTCACACCTCCAGGTTAGAGCCTCATTCTACCACAGGTGTGACCATCTGCGCCAGCTATGCCGAGACCGTCAGATTCCAGTTGGAGGAGGCCCGCACCACCAGCTGGCTGGGCAGGATCACCTGCCGCTGCCCCTCCACCTTGCCCGAGAGGATCTCCACCAGCATGTGGGCGGCGGTGGCACCCAGATCGAAGACCGGGATCCGGATGGTGGAGAGCGGCGGGTCCAGCAGGGCGGTCAGCGGGTCGTCGTTGACCCCCACCAGGGCGACCGAGCCCTGCAGCCCGCGCTCCCGCAGCGCCGTCAGCGCCCCGACCGCCATCGCATCGTCGGAGCAGAAGACGGCGGTGGGGGGATCCTTCAGGCTGAGCAGCTGCACCATGGCGCGGTAGCCCCCCTCCCGGGTGAAGCCGCCGTTCAGATCCCAGGCCGGGTCGTGGGGCAGGCCTGACCGCTGCAGGGCGTCCAGGTAGCCCTGCCGACGGTCGATGGTCACCATCATGTCCGCCGGCCCGTTGATCAGGGCGATCCGCCGGTGGCCCCGGCTGATCAGGTGCTCCACCGCCATGGCGCCCACGGCGACGTTGTCGTTGTTCACCCAGTGAACCGGCCGTGCATCCGGAACCCGCCCCACCAGGACAAAGGAGTGCCCCTCGCCCAGCAGGTCGTCGATCAGCCGGTCCTTGAGCCGGCCCGAGGTGAGCACCACCCCATCCACCCGGCGCTGCCGGAGCAGCTTCAGACAGGCGGACCGCTCCTCCTGCGGCGAGTCGGCCATGGTCAGCAGCAGGTTGTAGCCCTGCTTGTGGAGCACCGAGGCGATGCCCCGCATCAGCTCGGGGAAGAAGGGGTTGGTGAAGGCCTGCTCCGCCGGCCGGGCAATGATCAGTCCGATGGTGTGGGTCGCCTTGGTCAGCAGGCTGCGTGCGATCGCATTCGGATGGTACTTCAGCTCCTTCATCGCCGCCCGGACCTTCTCATGGGTCTCCGGGCTGATGCGGCTGGAGCCGGCCAACACCCGGGAGACGGTGGAGGGCGCCACCCCCGCCAGCCGGGCCACATCTTTGATCGTCGCCATAGCTCTCCACCTTTCGACCCCGTCGTGCAAACGGTTGCATAAATAGGCATAAAGAAATGGTCCTGTTGTACTTCGCACCGGCGAGGCCAAATCCCTGCACTCCCCCGGCGGATTTCTCGGCCTGGGCTGAACGAAGCAGCCGGCGGAATCGCCCCGCCGGCCGCGCCCTTATCCCGTATACCCCTCTTCGAACAGCTCACGACAGAGTTTCAGCACCGCCTTCTTCTCGATGCGGCTCACATAGCTGCGGGAGATGCCGAGCATCCGGGCGATCTCCCGCTGGGTCTTGCGCGGCCCGCCGGCGATGCCGTAGCGGAGCTCCAGCACCTGCCGCTCCTTGCCCCCCAGCTTCTTCAGCTTCTCCCGGAGCTTCGACTCGTCCAGCCGCTTGCCCACCAGGTCGGGCACCACGTCGGGGTCGGAGCCCAGGACGTCGATCAGGGTGATCTCATTGCCCTCCCGGTCGACGCCGATGGGATCGTAGAGCGAGACCTCCCCCCGCACCCGCTTGAGGCTGCGCAGGTGCATCAGGATCTCGTTCTCAATACAGCGAGCCGCATAGGTAGCAAGCCGGGTCCCCTTGTCGGGCTTGAAGGTGCCGATGGCCTTGATCAGCCCGACGGTGCCGATGCTGATGAGATCGTCCACATCTTCGCCCGTGTTGTCGAATTTCTT
>JBMONC010000029.1:11498-14785 GCA_049324875.1 Bacillota bacterium | reverse complement strand
TGGAGCGGGAGACGATCTCGTGCAGCTGAATCACGTTGCCGGCCGAGTCCTTGATGCCGATGATGTTCGGCTCGTGGGAGAGCTCGGCCACCACATCCACCGGCAGGTCAAAGCCGGTGAAGCGGGGCATGGAGTAGAGGATCACCGGGGCCGGGGAGGCCTTGGCCACCGCCCGGTAGTGCTCCAGCAGCACCTGCTTGGTCATCAGCGGCTTGTAGTAGTACGGGTGGATCACCATCACGGCGTGGGCGCCCAGCTTGGCCGCCTGCTCCGACAGCTCGATGGTGGCCCGGGTCGACTCGCAGCCGGTGCCCACCAGGCCCAGCTTCCCCTTCGGGAGCGCCTCCAGGCCGGCGCGGATCACCTCCAGCTTCTCCGCCTCGCTCAGGAAGACCGCCTCGCCGTTGGAGCCGAGGAAGACGATCCCGTCCACCCCCGCCGCGCACAGGCTCCGGACGTTCTCCTGGTACTTGTCCAGCGCCAGGTTGCCGTTCTCATCAAAGGCCGTGGGAATCGGGGGAAAGACCCCTGCCAGGTTCAGCATCGCAAACTCCTCCTTGGTGCCATCTCTTACGCCCGTTGGGCAGGGGATGGGGCCGCGGGTCACCTCGATCGACGGGTCCATCGCTACCTCGTTCGCCTTCTCAATCCGGACCTCCGCCAGGACCGGGGCCGTGATCTCATCTGCCTTCGCCGGCGCCAGCAGGGTATCGGATGCTTCGGCGCGGAGGAGGCCGGCTCCTGCCAAAATCAGCGGCCGCTTGTGGGGCGGGCAGCAGGTCGAGCGCCCGCTTCATCGCCGGCTCTGTGCCGGCACCCGGCGGCCCTGCACCGCCTCCAGGTCGATGGAGAGGTTCTGCAGGACCGCCAGCTGCCCCTCGGTGAAGGGCTTGAAGCCCGGGTAGCGGCTCTCGGGCCCCCAGTCGACAGGAGCGGGGGGCAGGGTGCGGAGGTCGGTCCCGATCCCCGGCGGCTCCGGCAGGCGGTCGCTTCCCCTACCGTTCGAACCGGCTGTAGCCGTCAGCAGCAGAACCAGGGCCCCGATCACCGCCCAGCGCATCCAGCCCCACCGCCTTGGTTCAGTCTACGCGGGTGGGGCTTGGTTATTTGCGGCAGCGGGTAGCCGAAGGGCGCCCGTAAGGAGGGGTCATGCCTTGGGGCCTCACATACGTATCGATGCTTGACATGGTTGCACCGCGAAGGCTTGGACGGGGGATCACCACGAACGGGGGTGCACCAGTGCTGAAGAAAGTCTTGGTCTGGGGCGGCCGGACGGTGCTGACAAGCACCGTCCGGCAGACTGGCGGCCATCCGTCGAAGCAACAGGTTGTGGTTATCGCACCCCTCATCACCCCTTGGGCCAAGGACTGATCATCATGGTGCGCCAGAGACCAGCCATTTCACATGTGCACATAACCGGCGAAGACCCCTTTTCCGCCGCGATTGAGACGCACCCCGACCTTGCCCCGACCGCGCCCCGACCGCGCCTCGACCGCACCCCGACCTTGCCCCGACCGCGCCCCGACCGCGCCTCGACCGCACCCCGACCGCGCCCCGACTGCGCCCCGACCGCGCTCCGACTTCGCCCCGGCCTTGCCCCGACCGCCCCCCGACCGCGCTTCGACCGCCCCTTGACCGCGCCCAGACCACCCCCCGACCTTTCCCCGACCGCCCCCCGACCGCGCCCCGGCCTTGCCCCGACCGCCCCCCAGCCGCGCCCCCGACCGCCCCCCGACCGCGCCCGGACCGCGCCCCGACCGCGCCCGGACTGCGCCCCGACCGCGCCTTTACCTTGCCCCGACCGCCCCCCGACCGCGCCCCGACCGCGCCCGGCGCGCCCCCACCGTCAACGATCCCTGACTAACCTGGGGCGTCTACGGGCTGTTCTGCAAAAGAACCGCTCAAAATCTTCACAGCCAAGAAGGAGTAGAACGGGTTTTATAGAAATAAATGTCATGTACCCTAATTGACCCCATAGAGGAGGGCGGTTTATGACCCGCACACCTGAGTCCCGTGAGCCCCGGAAGGAGATCCTGGACGAGAACGCGGCCGCTGAGATCCCGGAGTTCGATGAGATCCTTGATACCTACGAGGACATTGAGGAGAGCCCCGACGAGGTCCTGCAGCATGGTCAACTCCCGTCCCTCCTCGACATCTCATCGCTCGGACTGGGCACCGCCAACCGAACCCTGACGGAGCATACGAAGGCCGCTGCCCTTGAGAACCGCCTCACGAGTTGGCAGTTCGAGGCGGTCCGGGTCCAGTACAGCGCTTCCACCCAGACGATGCTCTGCCGCCCGGAGGCCAAGTATGTGGAGGGACGGCCGAACATCGCAGCCGTCTCCTGGTCTCCGGACGGGATGGAGATGCGCGTGAACCTCCAGTCCCAGCTGATCAGCAAGGGGTGGAGGATCGCCCCCGGGTACTGCATGCGGGTCCCGGTCACGGTGATCCACCGGCACCCCAAGGCTGGCTCCGTCTTCATCCTGCGGCTGAAGGACGGAGAGTTGATGGAGAGCAAGTACCGGATGAGGCGGAAGAAGAAGGAGTCCGGCCAGAAGCCCGCCAACGGGGAGGACCAGAACCAGACGGCCAGCTAGGCGACATAGATAAAAGCAGCGGGGTCATCCAGACCCGGCTGCCTTTCTGCTTGGCAGGAACCCCGGGGAAACCGCTTTCCCCTACGGCACCATCAGGATGCGGCGGTGCTCGGCGTTCTCCCAGCGGATCAGGTAGAGCCTGCCGTCTAACCCCCAGCCGACGGGAAGCCCCTTGCCGAGATCCCGCTCCTCCCCGCTGGGGCTGCGGAGCAGGACGGCGCCCCAGGCAGCACGCCACTCGAAGCGGTGGCCGTCGGGCCCGGTCTCCCGGCCAGCCGGGCCGGGCCCCGGCTCATCCAGGGCGGTCAGCTCCCCGCCGGCCAGGTCCAGCCGCCAGCGGTGGTAGGGCCGGTCCCGCTCCCGGGTCGGCTCGTCGATCAGCAGGGCGCTGCCGTCGGGGGTGAACGTCATCGGCAGGCGGGGGCTGGCGTGGAAGGGCAGGTTGACCTTCAGCCGGCCGTTTGCCAGGAAGCGGTGCTCCCCGGTCAACAGGTCGTAGAGCACGATGGCCACCGGGGCGAGGCGCTTCTCCTCATCCCGGCTGCCTACCCCCATGATCCCCGCCAGCCGCCGGCCATCGGGGGAGAGGGCGGTGTAGCTGTACCCCTTCGTCCGGATCACCCGCCGGCTCCCCTCCTCGGGGCTCCAGAGCTGCAGCTCCCCGCCATCGGGGACCACCAGCCCCAC
>JBMONC010000029.1:0-11398 GCA_049324875.1 Bacillota bacterium | reverse complement strand
CCGCCAGCCGCCGGCCATCGGGGGAGAGGGCGGTGTAGCTGTACCCCTTCGTCCGGATCACCCGCCGGCTCCCCTCCTCGGGGCTCCAGAGCTGCAGCTCCCCGCCATCGGGGACCACCAGCCCCACGGCGCTCCAGAAGAGGCCGGTCCCGTCAATGGGATAGGCGAGGCCGGGCCGCTGGAGCCGGCCGGTGCGGGTCTCTAGCAGCCAGACCTCATAGCCCCAGGTGTTCTCCGGGGTCAACCCCACCAGGGCCGCCCAGTCGCCGGCGGGGGAGAGGCGGCCCCACTCCAGGTTGGCCGGCACCTCGCCGATCACTGTCTCCCGGCCGGTCTCCGGCTCCAGGGCCACCAGCCGGGGCGGCTCCCCGAAGAAGAGCTCCAGCAGGGAGTTCCGGGTCCTCAGCCCCTCGAAGGCCGGCAGGTGGTTCAGGTCCAGCATCAGGTGCGGGGGCGGTTCCAGGAGCCGGAGCAGATAGGTCGGCCGGGCGACCCGCTCCCAGGGGAGCTGCCCCAGCCGCTCCTCCACCGCTGCGGGCTCGAGGGAGCCCTCCAGGTGAAGGCGGAGTTCAAGGGGCGCCCGGGGCAGGGTGGTGCCGGAGGCCAGGGGGCGCCAGCGGTCATCTCCCTGCCGGTACTCCGCCCTGACCCGCGGCGTGGGGAGCCGCTCCAGGGTGTAGCCCAGGCTGACCTGCTCCCCGGCGGGGCCGAGGGGGCCCTCCAGCCAGACCCGCAGTTGCTCCTCGGGCTCCCCGGGCGGATACTCCACCATCAGCACCCGGTTCGGCCCGCGCTGAAAGACAGAGCTCTCCGGCCGGGAGGGACCCCGGGTTCGGAGCGCCGCCAGCGCCTCCTCCGGCGTGACCCGGAGGGGCAGCTCGAAGTCAATCCGCAGCGCATCGGCATGCACCCGCACGGCGCACTCGCCCGATCCCACCCAGACCTCCAGCAGCGGGTCGTAGACCCGGCCGAAGGGCAGGCCGGGCCCGGCCTTCAGGCAGCCGGCAGCCCGCTGACCCGCGGGGGGCGGCTGCTCCGGCTCCTGCCCGGAGGGCTGATCGGACGGCGGCGCCTCGGACGGCGCCTCGGACGGCGTCTCGGTCCCGGGTGATCCCTCCACAGGGGGAGCGCCCGCCACCGGGACCCCGTGCGGCGGGGAGGGCGAGCTGCAGGCAACGGCCAGCAAGGCCGCCAGCAACAGGGGCAGGAGCCGCCTCATCGGACATCCCTCCCGCTAGAGCCCCTCCGGCATCCGCCGGTGGGGGAAGTTCTCCCAGCGGACCAGGAGCAGGCTGCCATTCGGCTCCCAGCCCAGCACCAGCCCCTGGCCCGCCTGCCGCTCCCCGCCCCCGGGCGACCGGAGCAGCACCGGGCCCCAGCTGGTCTGAGGGCGGAAGGCCCAGCCGCTGACCGAGGATGGCCACGGCCGGGGCCCCGCCTCCGGCGGGGGCGCGGCCCGCTCAGCCTCCACCCGGCCGGAGCTGGTGTCCAGGGAGCGCCAGCCCGAGCTGCCGACATCGGCCAGCAGCAGGCGGCCGCCCCCCTCCGACCAGACCATCCCCACCGATGGGGGGGCGTCGCTCTGTCGGAGGCGGGTCACGGTGACATCCGGGAAGCTCCGGACCGCCAGCCGCTCCAGGTCGACCAGCACGATCGAGACCGGGGCGAGCAGGCTCTGCTCATCCGCCCGCTCGTGGTGGATCACCGCCCCGGGCAGGTAGCGCCCGTCGGGCGAGAGCGGCCCCCAGAGGCTGGCCTCGCTCTCGATCCGGCTGCCCTGGTGGGTGCGGAGGTCCCAGAGGTCCACCCCCCGGAAGGTGGGGAAGAGCACCCGGTCGGGCAGCCAGACCGCCCGCTGGTGGACCCACGAGGAGCTGAAGCCGGTCAGCCGGCGCGCCCCGGTCCGGGTATCCACGAGCCAGACCTGCTCCCGGTCCGTGGCGTCCGGGGCGGTGGCGAAGAGGGCGGCCCAGCGGCCGTCGGGGGAGAGGGCGCCCTCCAGCAGGTCCGCCGGCACCTCGCCCACCGGGCGCTCCTCCCCGGTGGCCGGATCCAGCCGGACCAACTGGGGCGGGTGGGCCCCGGTGTGGAAGGAGGTGGTGGAGCGCTGCACCTGCAGCCCGTGGGCCGCCTCCAGCCAATCGAAGCGGAAGGTGAGCTGGGGCGGCGGCTCCTCGACGCTGGCCACCAGCCGATGATCCCCCTCCCAGGACAGGCTGAAGCGCCATTCGGCGCCCTGGACCCGGAAGGCATCGCTGACAGCGTGCTCCACCCGCTCCTTTTTCGGCTGGCCGATCAGGTGGAAGCGGAGGTGCAGGGGCGCCCGCGGCAGCGTTGAGCCGGGCTGCAGCGGCTTCCACTCCTCCCCGCCGTACCGCACCTCGGTGGTGATGCGGGGGGTCGGCAGCCGCTTCATCTGAAATCCCAGGTCGGCCTCGGTCCCGCCGGGACCGACCGGCCCCCGCAGGCGGACCGTCACCTGATCCCCGGCCGCACCGGCGGGCAGGGTGACGGCGAGGAAGCCCATCGCCGGGCTCTTGTAGTAGCTGACCGACTCCGGCTCGGCGCCCTCCACCTGCAGGCTCTTCCGGGCCACCGCCTCCGGAACCTCCGGCGGCAGGTGGAACATCACCGAGGTGGGGTCGGTGTGGATGTACGTCCGGCAGAGGCCGCCGGCCACCACGGCGCTGCCCACCCCGCCCTCCGGCGGGTTGCCGGAGCGCTCGGCACAGCCGGTGCGGGCCTCGAAGGGGTCGGCGGCCGGCGCTGGCGCCGGCTTCTCCGCCACGGCGGAGGGGGGAGGCTCGGGCGGCGGCTCCGAGCTCTTTGCGCACCCGGCGAGCACGAGCAGTGCGGCGATGGCGGTGATCGCGGTCCGTTGCCAGGAGATAGCCACAGCAGTTCCTCCCATCGCATGGTTCATTGATTCGACGTGATACCGATCCGGCCAGTCGCGGCCGCCCGCAGGGAGAAGGGGGGATCGCCGTCGAACTCCTCAGGGTGGCAGCATGCAGGGGTCGATCGGCCGGGCGAGTGGGGAGCTCTCCCGGCAGCCGGCGCCTCTGTGGGATCGGACCTGCGACGGGGGCTCAGCCCCCTGGCAGCCGGCGCCCGGGACCGATCCGGCCTGTGTCTGTGGGGGGTCAAGCCCCGGAGGGGAGTACTGCGCGTGTTACAGGACCAACGGAAGTACACGGTGTTTGCGCTGATGCTGGCCAGCTTTCTCACCGCGGTGGATGTGACCATCGTGGAGACCGCCATGCCCCGGATCGTCGGCTCGCTGGGGGGCTTCTCGCTCCTCACCTGGCTGGTCTCGGCCTACATGCTCACCTCCACCGCCACGGTGCCGGTCTACGGCAAGCTGGCCGACCTGTACGGGCGGAAGAAGACCTTCACCGCCGGGGCCGTCATCTTCGTGCTGGGCTCGGCCCTCTGCGGGCTGGCCACCTCCATGGAGGCGCTGATCCTCTTCCGCGGCCTGCAGGGGCTGGGCGCCGGGGCGATCCTGCCGGTGGTCCAGACGATCCTGGGCGACATCTTCACCCCGGCGGAGCGGGCCAAGTACCAGGCCTGGTTCTCGGCGGTCTGGGGCTTCTCGGCGCTGGTGGGGCCGCTGGTGGGCGGGCTGATGGTGGACTACCTGAGCTGGCGCTACCTCTTCTACATCAACCTGCCGCTGGGCGCCGTCGCCCTCTTCATGGTCTGGCGCTTCCTGGAGGAGAAGGTCTCCACCAAGCAGGTGCAGGTGGACTACCTGGGGGCGGTCACCCTGACCCTGGGCATGTCCTTCCTGCTGCTGGCGCTGCTCTCGGGTGGCACCCACTACCCGTGGTCCTCGCCCCAGGTGCTCGCCATGCTGGGGGTGGGCGGCGCCTTCATGCTCGCCTTCGTCTGGTCGCAGGGCCGGGCGGCCGATCCGATCCTGCCGCTGTCGCTCTTCCGGGAGCCCTCCATCGGCTATGCGGTGCTGGCCTCCTTCATGGTGGGCGGGGTGATGTTCGGCACCACCGTCTACCTGCCGATCTGGGCGCAGGGGGTGCAGGGCTTCTCCGCCACCCGGTCCGGCGCCTCGCTGCTCTGGCTCTCCATCGGCTGGCCGATCGCCGCTGTGCTGGGCGGCCGGCTGATCATGCGGATGGGCATCCGGCCCGCCGTGCTGTTGGGCCTGGGGCTGAATGTGGGCGGAACCCTCGCCCTGCTGCTTCTGGCCCGGTCGATGGAGCAGATCCCCGAGGTCCTGCTGGGGGTGGTCACCTACCTGATCGGCTCCGGCATGGGCTTCTCCACGGTGGCCTTCATCCTGGGGGTCCAGAACGCCGTGGACTGGACCCGGCGGGGGGTGGCCACCGCCCAGCTCCAGTTCATGCGCACCCTGGGCGGCATGGTCTGGATGTCGGTGATGGGCGCCGTGATGAACCTCTCGCTGCTGGGGCGGCTGCGGCAGATCCCCGGGATCGAGGCGGGCAGCGCCGCCGAGGCGGGGGCGGTGGCCAACCAGCTCCTGGACTGGGAGGCCCGGCCCAACCTGCCGGTGGAGCATCTGGACGCCCTGACCGATGCCCTCGCCTACGCCCTGCGGCAGGTCCACATCCTGGTGGTCCTGGCGGCGGTGGCCAGCCTGGCGGCGGCCTGGCTCCTGCCCAACATGAGGTTCCAGCAGCAGGCACCGGCCCCCCAGCCGGCGCCCGGTGCCGGTCACGACTAGCGATCCGGCCCCCGGCGGCCCTCCCGCCGGGGGTTTTTCGCGCCCGCCTCGGTTGCGGACCTGATTTGGGTGCATGACCCGGCGCTCTGTGAGGATTGTCACACGGCCCGCGCCGGCCGTCTTGATAGACTGGGCTCAACAGGTGAGCGCGATTCTCGAGAGGAGCGGATGGCATGATCCCGCAACTGACCGGTCAGCCGGCCCATCGTCCGGCGATCGATTTTGACCAGCGCCCCCTTGTTGTGATCTGGGAGGTGACCCGGGCCTGCGCCCTGGCCTGCAAGCACTGCCGGGCCGAGGCCAACCCCCGCCGGGACCCGAATGAGCTGACCTTTGAAGAGGGCTGCCGCCTGATGGATCAGGTCCGGGAGTTGGACCCGATGGTCTTCGTCCTGACCGGCGGCGACCCGTTCATGCGGAAGGACCTGCCGGAGTTGGTCCGCTACGGCACCTCCATCGGCCTGCGGATCTCCGGCAGCCCCAGCGGCACCCGGCTGGCCAACCTGACCAACATGGAGCGCTGCGCCGCAGCGGGGATGCAGCGGGTCGCCTTCAGCCTGGACCACTCCACCGCCGAGGCACACGACGCCTTCCGGGGGGTGAACGGCTCCTTCCAGTGGACGATGGAGGGGATCGCCGCCGCCAAGCAGGCCGGGATGGAGGTGCAGATCGGCACCACCGTCACCCGCTACAATTGGAAGGATCTCCCGGACATCGCCACCAGGGTGGCCGAGATCGGGGTCGCCCTCTGGTCGGTCTTCTTCCTGATCCCCACCGGGCGGGGCCAGCTCTCCGACATGCTCACCCCCGAGGAGCACGAAGAGGTGATGGAGTGGCTGGCGGAGTACAGCCGCACGGCGCCCTTCGCCATCAAGTCCACCGAGGGGCCCCACTGGCGGCGGGTGCTGCTGCAGAAGGGGATCACCGGCCTGCCCACCATGGGGGTGAACGACGGCAAGGGCTTCGCCTTCATCTCCCACACCGGCGATGTCAACCCCTCCGGCTTCCTGCCCTGGCGGGCCGGCAACGTCAAGGAGGAGTCGCTGACCAAGATCTACCGGGAGTCCGAGGTCTTCCGGCTGCTGCGGGACCCGTCGAAGCTGAAGGGGAAGTGCGGCGCCTGCGAGTACCGCGGGATCTGCGGCGGCTCCCGGGCCCGGGCCTACGGGGTCTACGGCGACTGGTTGGCGGAGGACCCGGCCTGCGCCTACATCCCGCCGGGCTACCAGCCCCCGCAGGGCTAGGCAGCCCGGCCCCCGGTGCGGTAGAATGGGGGCCGAGGTGGAAGTGAGCATGAGCGATTGGCGTGACAAGCTGGCCGGCCTGAACCGGGAGCTGCAGGCGAAGGAGCAGGCGGTCCAGGAGGCGAAGGCGGCCACCCTGAAGGGGTTCCGCCAGCGGCTGGAGGAGCTGAAGCCGGTGCTGGAGAACGCCCAGGCCTTCGGCGATGCCTTCGGGGTCGACATCACCTTCCAGATCAGCCGCTTCGACCAGCGGTACCCCTCCCTGGCGCTCACCATCAAGAAGCCTGCCCTGCAGCTCCGGCTGGAGTGCCGGGACGGGGTGATCTACGAGCGGCTGCAGGAGGGGAGCGGCCCGGCGAAGGAGGTTCCGGTCCCGCTGGAGAGCCTGGCGGTCAAGGAGTTCGAGCGGCGGCTCACCGCCTGGGTCCAGGGGGCGGCGGAGGCCAACCGGAAGCTGCCGGGGCGCCGCTCCTGATCCAGGCCGATTCATACAGTTTGGAAAGAGATGCAACCCCGCTGCCCCGGGCGAGGTCCAACCAATGAATGGTGGGCCTCCCCGGGGTTGCCCTATCCTCCGGGGGGGCCAACCTGCAGCGCGTTGGTCTTGACCGGAGGTGTTGTTATGAAGCGGCTCCTGATCCTGCTCACCCTGCTCTCCCTGACCGCCTTTGCCGCTCCGGCCCCCGCCGCGCCCCCCGTCTGCCAGGGGGCCGACTTCTGGGGCGCCTGCTTCGCCACCCTGCCCAAGCTCCACTGCTGCTCCGCCGCCTTCCTGGGCTGGTCGGAGATCGTGGTGGGCGACTCCTTCCCCGTCGTCGGTCAGGTGGCCCAGCGGGGCGAGGGCGGCGATGCGGTGAAGATCCGCTTCCCCTCGGGCCGGGAGTTGACGATCCCCGTCGCCGGTGACGGCACCTTCCGGCAGGTGGTCACCTTCGACGAGGAGGGCTCCCACGGGCTGCTGCTGGTCTCCGACGGCGAGGAGCGGGAGTTCGCCCACTTTACCGTGGCCTACCGGGCCGAGCTGATGGACGTGCCGGCGGTGGAGTCCCAGTTCGGCCAGCAGCACGCCCGTCCCGCCCTGACCATGGCAGCGGTCCCGATGGAGCGCCCGACCCGCTTCCGGGTCCGCTTCACCGATGCCCGGGGCGAGCCGGTCCGCAGCCGGACCCTGGCCACCCCCTGGGCCCAGCAGCCGCTGACCACCGACGCCGAGGGGGTCGCCCAGATCGAGTTCGTGCCGCAGCAGGAGACGTACACCGGCTACGAGATCGCGCGCATCTATCCCGGGCTGGGGCTGATCGGTTACCGGGAGGTCCTCATCGACGGGAACGGTGAGGTGAAGGGGCTGCCGGGCGGAACCCTCCAGGCCACCCGCCGGGAGGGCCGCTGGTACCTGCCCCTGCGGGAGTTCCTGGTGAAGGCCTCGCCGGGCCGGCTGGGCGACCTGCCGGAGCGGATCCTCTGGGAGGAGGCCACCCGCACGATCCGGATCGAGGGGCTGACGATCATGGTCGACACCGGCATGGTGCTGGGCCAGCCCGACTTCCGGGCCGATCTGCAGATCCGGAACGGATCGACCCAGATAGAGCTCCACTCGCTGCTCCGGCTGGTGGACCAGCTGGGGATGGCGCAGCGGACCGGCGAGTTCCGCTTCCGGATCAGCCTGGCCCAGGAGCCGTAGGGGGCCTTTCTCCTCCGAAAAGGACGGCCACGGATGGGCGGTGCTGGTGCGAAGCAGCGCACCGTGCGCTTAGATCAGAACCCACCTCGCTGCGCGACCCCACTTTTTTAGCGGCGCCGGCGGCCTGAATGCACGACCAGCATCTGGATAACCACGGCCATCGACTAAACAGTACGGCGGATCCGGCAGATAGTAAGGAGGGATCCGGGTTGGCGATCCTGACAGATGCCCACAGGCAGAAGGTGAAGGAGCTCTTTGACACACAACTGAGCGGCCCGGTGGAGGTGCTGCTCTTCCACGTGGACACGGAGGAGGAGCAGAACCAGTTCACCCAGGCCGCCCGGGAGATCCTGAGCGAGCTGGCGAGCCTCTCGGAGGGCAGGATCACCCTGCGGGAGATGCCCATGGCCGAGAGCCAGGAGGCGGCGGCTGCCTACCAAATCGAGGAGCTGCCGGCGATCGTCCTGCTGGGCGAGGGCGGGCAGGATACCAAGATGCGGCTCTACGGCGCCCCGCTGGGCTACGAGTTCATGGTGCTGCTGGAGGACCTGGTGGACGTCTCCGCCGGGAAGACTCGCCTGACCGAGGAGAGCCGGCAGCAGCTCCAGTCCATCCAGGAGGATGTGACGATTCAGGTCTTCACCACCCCGACCTGACCGCACTGCCCCCAGGCGGTTCGCCTGGCGCACATGGCGGCGATGGAGAATCCCCGGATCCGGGCGATCGGGATCGATGCCAGCGAGTTCCCCGAGCTGGCGGAACGGTACGATGTCCGCGCCGTGCCCTTGACCGTGATCAACGGCCGGACCGAGGTCAGCTTCACCGGCCGGTACCCCGAGGGCCGGTTCCTGAGCGAGCTGATGCGGGCGGTCAACCCCTAGGGATTGGCAGCATGACAGACCGGGCAGCCCCCGGTCTGTTTTCCTTTGCCCGGCAGCAGGCCTTTGCTCATCATTCGTGTAATATACAATAACCTTTATATCTATGCTGACCAGGCGGGAGGCTCGGCGATGCGCTATACCGATGAGGCGCTGGAGGGGCTCCGGGCAGAGGGGGATCCAGAGCCGGACCGCATTCTGGGGGAGCTGATCCGGGAGGGGCAGGTGGAGGAGGCGAACGCCATCCTGCGCCACCTGATCCAGAACAGCCAGCCGGTGCCGGAGGAGCTGCCGGACAACATCGAGTTCTGGCTGCGGGAGGGCGGAACCCTGCCCGCTTGGGTGGACCGGAGCCGCATCGACCGGGCTTCGGCCCTCTTTGTGGAGCACGGGGTGACGATCTCGCTGATCCTGGCCACCGCCTCGCTGGTGGAGTGCTATGCCGCCGTCAAGGGGGTGAAGGTGCTCACCTTCAGCTACCGGCTGGGGCAGAACGCCTACCGGCGGGTGGCGGAGACCGCCCAGTTCGTCATCCTGGTGATGACCCCCGGCGGCCTCTACGAGGGGGGGCAGGGGATCAAGGCGATCCAGAAGGTCCGGCTGATGCACGCCGCCATCCGGAACCTGGTGGCCGCCACCGGCCGCTGGGAGCAGCGGGAGCTGGGGGTGCCGATCTGCCAGGAGGACATGCTGGGGACGCTGATGGCCTTCTCCTACATCGTGATCCGGGACCTGCGGAAGCTGGGAGTGGAGGTGGGGGAGCAGGAGGCGGAGGACTTCATCTACTTCTGGCGGGTGGCGGGGGAGCTGCTGGGGATCCGGCCGGAGGTGATCCCCGCCACGATGGCGGAGGTGCGGGAGCTGACCGAGGCGATCGCCCGCCGGCACCACGGCCCTTCGCCGGAGGGGGTCCAGATGACCCGGGCGCTGCTGGAGATGCACGCCGACCTGATCCCCGGGGAGCTCTTCGACGGGATCGTGCCGGCGCTGATCCGGGAGCTGGTGGGCGACCGGGTGGCCGACTGGATGGAGGTGCCCGAGTCCCGCTGGGAGGCGGTGCTGGAGCACAAGCGGCTGATCGGCGGCTGGTTCGATGCGGTGCAGCGGAACCTGCAGATCGTGCGGAACGTGGTCAACCGGCTGGGCATCGCCCTGATGACCCGGCAGGCGATCGCCCTGGCGGGCTATGAGCGGGCGGCCTTTCAGATCCCCACCGAGCTCCGGCAGGTGTGGGGGATCGACGGGCCCGGGACGCAGGCGGCAGCGGGGGAGCAAGGAGGGGCAGGGGCATGAGCAAGCAGCCGGTCCGGGTCCTGATCCTGGGTGGGGGCTATGTGGCGATCAGTGCGGCCCGGGCCTTGCGGGGCGCCATCCGCCGGGGGGAGGCGGAGGTGACGGTGGTCAGCCGGGAGAACTACCACGTCTTTCACGGCTTCATCTCCGAGATGCTGACGGGCCGGGTGCAGCCCGGCCAGATCCTGAGCCCGGCCCGCCGGATCTTCGCTCCGGCGAAGGTCCATGTGGGCGAGATCGAGGCGATCGACCTGCAGCGGCAGCGGGTCACCACCAGCCGCCAGCTGGACGGGCGCCGCTACGAGCTGCCCTACGACTACCTGCTGCTCTGCCTGGGCTCGGTGGACAACCTGGAGGCCTACCCGGGCCTGGCGGAGCACGGCTTCCGGCTGAAGACCTACGATGACTGCTTCCGGCTGCGCAACCATATCCTCACCATGTTCGAGCAGGCGGAGATCGAGAGCGACCCGGCGGAGCGGCAGCGGCTGCTCACCTTCTTCGTGGCCGGCGGGGGCTATGCGGGCACCGAGGTGGCGGGGGAGCTGGCGGATTACATCCGCTTGCTGACCAGCCGGGAGTACCGCGCCGTCCGCCGGGAGGAGTGCCGGGTGGTGCTGGTCCACCCGGGGGAGACGATCCTGCCGGAGCTGTACGGTCGGGAGGGCAGCGGCCACCCCCGGCTGGTGGCCTATGCGACCCGCCACCTGCAGCGGCTGGGGGTGGAGGTGCTGACCGGGACCCGGGTGGCCTGGTCCACCCCTAACGAGGTCGGGCTCTCCAACGGGATGCGGATCCCGACCCGGACGCTGATCAGCGCCGTGGGGACCCGGGCGGCGCCGATCCTGCAGAGCCTGCCGGTGGAGCAGGATGAGCGGGGCCGGGTGGTGGTGGGGCGGACGCTGCAGGTGCCCGGCTTCCCCCACGTGCTGGCCGCCGGCGACTGCGCTGCCGTCCCGCACCCGAAGGGCGGCACCTGCCCGCCGGTGGGGATCTTCGCCCTGGAGCAGGGGAAGCGGGCCAGCGGGAATATCCTCCGGCTGATGGCCGGGCAGGAGCCCCGCCCCTTCACCTTCGCCGGGCTGGGGCAGGCGGTCTCCATCGGGCGGCGGACGGCGGTGGCGGAGGCCTTCGGGATGGAGTTCAAGGGGCTCTCCTCCTGGCTGATCTGGCGGCTGCTGCTCTTCTCCTTCATCCCCACCTGGGACCGGCGGCTCCGGCTGCTGGCCGACTGGCTGATCTGGCCGCTGGTGGGGCGGGATATCGTGGAGATGTCGGTCAGCGACGCCGACGACTACGAGATCAGCCACCACCGCTTCCAGCCGGGGGAGGAGATCATCGGGGCCGGGCAGTTCGGCCGCTACCTCTACCTCATCTCGGAGGGGGAGGTGGAGGTCTGGGCGGATGGGCACCTCCAGTCCACCCTGGGGCCGGGCGGCCGGTTCGGCCATGCCCGGCGGGACCGGCGGGTGCAGGAGTCCTTCCGGGCCCGGGGGTCGGTGCAGGCGGTCAGCGTCCGGGCCGACCAGGCCCACCGGCTGCGGGCGGTGCTTTCCTCCCTGGGGGCAGCGGAGGGGGAATAACGGAGCGGAGGCCGGCG
>JBMONC010000028.1:72353-109783 GCA_049324875.1 Bacillota bacterium | reverse complement strand
TGATCTCCCGGCACTGCGGGTAGTTCTTGCAGCCCCAGAACGGGCTCCCGTTCTTCCGGGCGGCCCGCCGGACCATCGGGACGCCGCAGCGGGGGCAGGTGGGCGTCTCCCCCTTCGCCACCGTCACAGTGGCCGCCGGCGGCGCCATGGTCAGGACCTCTCCCAGGCTCTCCCGCAGCTCCTCCACCGAGTAGGAGCGGCGGGCCGGCATGTGGAAGAGCGGCAGCCCCGCGGCCTGGAAGACCTCGTCCACGAAGGCGTCCCGTTCGTACCGATCCTCCCGGTAGTGGGAGGCGTCATCCAGCTCGATGCCGGCGATGGGGAGCATGCTCTGGGCGTTGCAGAGCAGGAAGTCTACGTGCTTCCGGTCGATCTTGTTGTGCCAGCTCATGCGCCCATCCTTCTGGGCCACGTAGAAGATGTCGCTCAGCCCCACCTTGCAGCTGATGGCATACTGCTCTCCGGCGGCGAGGCGCAGGACGTGGTAGAAGGAGAGTTCGGCGGGCGAGAGGAAGGCGCGGCGCAGGTTATAGGGCAGGCGCTGGGCGACGGGACTCGGGAGGTTCCAGTCGTCGAGCTGGGAGGAGGGGCGGGTCTCGCGGGGCCGGCCGAACAGGAAGCCAAGGCAGCCTGCATTCTGTGAGGACATGATCGCTCTCCTCTTCTGGCCCGATGTTTAGGTGAGTCGCTCCAGCTCCCCCGCGGGGGTCAGGAAGAAGAAGGCGACATCGCCGGCCAGATGGCCGTAGCGACGGAGCCACTGCTCGGGCACCCGCCGGTCGTTGCCGAAGACCAGGAACTTCGTCCGGGCTCCGGTCTTCTCCAGGAGCCAGAGATGCTCGGCGATCACCGAGAACTTGGCGGGCGGCAGGTTCTCCCCTCGGACCAGGGTGTAGAACTTGGCATCCCCCACCACCTCGCCCCCCGGCGAGACCAGGTCAAAGCGCTTGGGGACGTTCCGAACCGATCCCGGCGCCAGGCTGACCCCGAAGTGCTGTGAGAGGACCCTGGCGGCCAGCGCCTCGAAGCCGGCGGGCGTCATGGATGGACCCTCCTCTCGGCTTTGGAGGCTGGCTGCGACCGCCCCCGCGGGAAGGCCGGCGCCCGCGGCGCTGTTGCGAAGCTTGCCGTCTCGCTGCTCCCGGCGGATCTGCCCGGCGGCATGCAGCTTGCGGCAGATCTGGTTGACCGCCTGCCGGGGCCGGATCTGCAGCGCCCGGGCCAGCTCGTCATCATCGAACCAGAGCGAGGGGCGTTCGGCAAGGAAGGCCAGGATCCGGTCTCGATGGGTCATGGCGGCACCACCTATCTCGTAAATGCGTATACATTCTGATCGGGTTCGCTTGGCTCCTGCTCACTTGGTGAAACATTCAAGCTGTGAGACATCCGTGCAAGGAGATCCCATCGACCAAGCCGAATCGTCGAAGCGTAACGATCTCCGCAGGAGGGACCCCCATGCACCCCAGTCCGACCCGTCCCGGCGCCCCCACACGAAACTGGCCCGCCCTGGTCGCCTACTTCCGCCAGTGCCTGGAGCGGGAGCAGATGGAGCGGCTGCAGGTCGCCCTGGAGCGGCGCGGCTACGCCCTGCTCCGGATGGCAGAGGACCGCCTGATCACCCGGGAGGCGTCCGAGGCGCTGATCACCGACCCCTCCGACCTGCAGCAGGTGCGCCAGCTGATCGCCCGCAAGGGCCCGGAGGAGAACCAACTCCTCTACTACGCCTTCCCGCTGGTCCAGCAGCAGCGGAGCCTGATCCCCATTTGCTACACCCCCGTCCGGGTCGAGGGCGGGCCGGGCGTTGCGGTGCGGCTGATCCGGGAGGGCGACCTGCTGCTCAACCGCCGCTTCCTGACCGAGAGCGGGGAGCTGACCGACGCCGAGGCCGCCCAGTTCGCCCGCCGGCTGGGCACGGGGTGCTGAACGGCGGCGAGCAGGTGCTCTACCGGGAGCTGCAGGCGCGCCTACAGGGGCGCCCCGTAATGCTGGCGCCCAAGGTGCGGGTGCTGGATGCGCTGGGGCCGGACCGACTGGGGGCCTTGAGCCGGCAGGAGCGGGACTACGCCTTCCGGGCCC
The DNA here is from genome assembly GCA_049324875.1 of Bacillota bacterium. Lineage (GTDB taxonomy): Bacteria > Bacillota > Sulfobacillia > Symbiobacteriales > Symbiobacteriaceae > JAWLHU01. The sequence goes on along the minus strand of JBMONC010000028.1, from coordinate 107,707 downwards.
ACCTGGACATGGTGGTGGTGGAGTTGGGGGGCTTCAAGCCGGTGGCGGCGGTGGAGCTGGACGGGGCGACGCATGAGAAGGACCCGCTGACGATGGCGCGGGACCGGCTCAAGAATGGGATCTGCGAGAAGGTGGGCCTGCCGCTCCTGTGGGTCCGCTGGGGGGACTGGGGGGCCCTCTCGGCGCTGGATGGGGTGGTGGGGAGAGCAGGCTGATGGGGATAACAAGGCCGCGATTCGCACGGCGCCGCGGGATTCCGGGAAGAGTCCGAGTGCCTTCCCTACAAGAGTGGAACAGAGCGGGAGACATCCATGGCCTCCCGCTCTTTCTCTATCGTATACAGTAACCTGGTCGCTTTGGTGAGCCTGGCAAGGTGAAGGCACCCTTCTAAGACCTACTCCTTCTCAAACCCCTGGCTGGCAAACTTCAGAGTCCTGGCGTTCTCTGTGACAATCCGCACGATGTTCTCCGGCACCCCACCAGGGATCTCCGCCTCGATCTCTAGCGTGATGGTCACGTTGGCCCCCATTAGCCCGACCAGATGGGCGATAACCTCGTCGGCGATCCGGCTGGCATCTCGCCCCACCCGAGCTGGGTCCAGGGGCACCGAGCCGTGGAAACGCCGTGGCCGGATCTCAGCAGGAGGCACCACGATCACAGTATCGCCCCCGGTACCTCCCTCTGGGCGCGTCCCCCCGCCCCCGGTTCCGCCACCCCCGGTCGGGGTTCCGCCCGTGGTATCCCCTCCGGGACGAACCTCGTCGCGGGCCCGAGCCTGCTCGGCCTCCTGCTGCCGCCGGGCCCTGTCGGGCTTTACCACGAGCCCCGGTGCGTCGGTGTCACCAATCGAAAGGAGTTGGGAGGCACGAAGCCCCCGGTACCGACCGGTGGCCTCGTCGTAGCTATCCGCGTAGGCGAAGCCGTCAAGCTCCCAGGTCAGGAGCGAAACCCCTTCCCGGACGGCTGCCAGCAACACCGAGGTATCCCTCAGACGGGGCAGGTAGAGATACCGGGCAAAGTCCTCCACCAGCTGCCTGACGGCCACATGATCCCCCCGCCAGAGCGGCACACGGTCCAGCTCCATCCGAAGCCGGGAGGCGGCGAAACTGGTCACCAGCAGCTCCTCGCTCCGCAGCTTTTTGCTGGCCCGAACGGCCAGCGGGTCGCTCCCGGTCAGGCGCAGGGCTTGCCACGTGATCGGCGCCTGTGGCGAGGTCTGCTCGGGCACCAGCAGCCACTGGTAGGTCTCGGGGAGCCGGGCGGTCACGGCGCCATCGGCCGCGGCCCTCTGGGTCTCTGCCTGCTTCACCTGCTGCGGATCCAGGTTGAGCGTCTCCTTTTCGGCCAGGATCGACTCCCAGGCCAGGAACTTGCGGGTGGCCTCGTCCAGGTCCTGCAGCCGGGTCCGATCCGGCGCCAGGAAGACCAGGGTGTTGGCGTAGAGCCGCGGTGCACTGCCGCGGGATTCGAGGATCGTCCGGGCAGCGACCTGAGCTGGGCTCCCCTCCTCCTTGCTGTACGGGTGCTCGATCCCGAGCACCACCAGCCGGGCGTCCAGATCGTCGGGCACATCCTGACCCGAATGCGGCAGCGGATGGATCCGGCTGAAGTCGCCGCGCTGGCGCACATCGGCCCGCACCCGCTGCTCGATCTCCTGGGCCACCTTATCTGGGTCCCGGAGCAGCTGCTCGGCCCTGTCCTCCGCCAGCTTGGTCACCGTAGGCTGGGTCGAGTACCAGTAGCGAGGCCCATCCTGGTAGAGATAGGTTCCCGCAGCGGCGAGGCGGCGCAGGGCGTCCCCAAAGATGGCCGGCGACTCGCCGGGCATGACGCAGCCGAGCTTCACCCGCCGGTCTTCGAGGCCGCGATGAGCAGCGGTGGTGGTGGGCGCCGACCCCAGGTAGATGGTCCGCGCCACCCGCCGGCAGGCGCCGAATTTCCCGAGGTTGGGCACCTCGCCGTCGATGCGCATCGGCAGCGAGTTGGCGCCATCCACATCCTTTTCGATGACCGGCACCCAGTTGTCCGAAAGGTAACGGGTCAGTTCAAACTGGACGCGCGGGTCGTCAATGGCGATGTTGGCCGGCAGGATCAGGGGATTCCGATCGCCCTTCTCCCACAGACTATGGATGACCGCCGCCATCAGGCGAAGGACCCCGCGGGTCCGCTGGAACTTGACCAGCGTCGACCAGTCCCCATAGAGCCGGTCAAAGATCTCTGGATGGATCGGATAGGCCGCCTTGATCCGGTTCTCGTAGTCGATGCCGCGACACTCGGGCGGGAACTCCTGGTGCTGGGACTGGTAGAGTTCGGAGAAGGCACGTGCCACCACATCGCGGTCCCGGAACTGGGCGGGGTCGGTCAGCGGCTCGAACAGCCGCCGCCGAACGATCTCAAAGCCCTCCTCCGCACTGGCGGGACGCCAGGAGGACTCGACCCGCCCGACCACGTTCCGCAGCCGGTCCAGCGCCTCCCGCCCCCGCTGGCCGCCCACCTCGGTGTCATCGGCCCGGGTGTGGGGGGAGCCGGCGGTGTCGGAGGCCGGCAGGCTGATCACCAGCAGGCAGTTCTTTGCCAGCTTGGCCGACTCGGTCAGCGCCTGGGCGAAGGTGAACTGCGTCTCGAAGCCGCCGCCGGGCAGGTCGCTCTGGTCGTGGAGCTGGCGGGCATAGGCGACCCATTCATCCACCAGGATCACGCAGGGGCCGTACTCGTTGAACAGCTCCCGGAGCACATCACCAGGGCTGGTGGCCCGCTCATCATCGGCAGCCACCCGGGCATAGGCCCTCGGGCCGCCAAGCTGATAGGCCAGCTCGCCCCAGAGGGTGCGAACGACCGTCCCATCCGGCTTGGTGACCGGATTCCCTGGCGAGATCTTGTTGCCCACCAGCACCACCCGATTCGCCTTCGGCAGATGGTTCACGCCGGCCTCCGCCAGCAAGCTGTCCACCCCGGTCAGGTCACCGGGTGATACGCCGGAGAACAGGTGGTAGAGCGCCAGCATCGAGTGGGTCTTGCCGCCGCCGAAGTTGGTCTGGAGCTGCACCACCGGGTCGCCGTCGCCAGTGGTCAGCCGCCGGACGGCGCCTACCAGTAACTGCTTGAGGCTCTCGGTCAAGTAGGTGCGCCGGAAGAACTCGGCTGGGTTCCTGTACTCATCGGAGCCCTCCCCCAGGTGGACCTGCCAGAGGTCGGCGGCGAACTCGGCCTGCTGGTACTTACCGCTGGCCACATCCTTGTGAGGCGTAATCACCTCGCGCCAGGGCTTCAGGCTGTGGGCTGCAGCGCTCTCGATGGCGGTACCGGCGCTCTTGCGCTTCTCGCCGCGCACCTGCTCATCGAAGCGCAGGCGCAGCAGTTCCATCTTCATCTTCTCGACATCATCGGCCTGCGGAGCGGAGACGGCGGTGAGCAGTCGCCCCGCCGAATCGAGCACCCGGTAGGCGTCGTCGCTGGAGAAGGACTCCTGGTGAGCCCAGCGGTTGCGGTACTCTCGCAACTCGCTGACCAGCGCCCGCTCGGCGTGGCCGAGGGTGAGGCTGAAGAGGTCGCGCCAGCCCTCCCACATCAGCTTGAGCAGGGCGGCCACATCCCACTGAGCGAAGGGCTTATTGGTCACAAGTACGCCCTCAGCACCCACCCGGGCAATGAGCGCCCGGGCATCGGCCGGCGTCATGGTCTTGACCTCGCTCTCGATGAAGGGGGCAAGCCCCTGCCGCAGGACCTCGAGCGCCTTGTCGACCCGGTCGCGGTTTGTGATGGCCATGGCTTACTCCAGCTCCTCGTTGTCGAAGATGGTGGACTGCTCAATCCGCTGCGCACCGCCCTCATGGGTCAGGCGGATGATCTCGGGCCAACTCTGAACGAGGCTGTTGTACGAGAGCGCCTCGGCGGCACGCTTCTTCCGCTCGCAGATGGTGTAGAGCCGGTAGGCCAGATCTCGGGCCGCCTCGGCCTGGGTGCCGAGCTTCTTGACCAGAGCAGCCGCCGCCGGCTCACCGCCCTCCTCAAGGGAGCGGATCAGGTGGTGTACGACCTCCCAGGCGTTCAGCCGCTTGTCGGTGGTCGGGTCCCAGTTCGGGTCCAGCTCGGCGGGGCGGAGCAGGCGAACCTTGCCCCGCTTGGAGTCCAGGATGCCGGCCTGCACCATGCCGGCGACGCTGGTGTTCTTGGCCTTGGAGAGCGTGTCGGCGACGCCAAACTCGCCCTCGCCGAAGCCGTTCTGCTCGAACCAGGCCAGCGCCCAACGGGTCTCGGCGTCGAACTCGCCCTCCTGCTCGGCCAGCACCTCATCGAGAACCTGGTTAATCAGGGCCAGGGCTTCGCGGACGGGCACCGGCTTGCCCTCGGCGTCGAGGACCTTGGCGTACCGGGTGTAGACGGCCATGCCGGGCCCGATGGCAGCCTGGGCCAGGTCGACCGGGGCGATGTTGCCCTTCTGGAGGTGGGTGAGTGCTTTGGGGAGTTCGGCCTTGAGGGTTGCGAGGAACTCTCGCCGGGTGGCGGTGGGAGCGTTAGCGGGGCGCTTCCGGCAGACAAGAACGATGCTGGAGGCTAAGGCGTTGGTGCCCTTGGCGATAATACGCCCGGAGCCCTCCGTACGCACCGGCCACGTGCCGCTGATCGAAAAGCCCGCACAGATCACAGCTTCCAAAAAAGTCTCCCAGCCAGTGCTCGCTGTGCCATCAACACCATCCCTCTCAGACTGCTTAAAGGCATAGTATATCGTAACAGGGAAGGCCGGATGAGCCTGCTCAGCAAGGCGATGCATGGCCTGAGTCATGCCAGATAGAAAGAAAGCCTCAGCCTTTCGTTTGCCGCCATGGCGATACGGCGTGGCCACCAACTCTTCAGCTTTTGGAACGCCAAGCGTCGCGAACAGATCGGGATAGACCAGCCGCAATGAGCGGCGAAGCCAGACATAGAAGAAATCCGAGAGGTCGGCGTAGCTGATGTTGTCGTAATAGGGCGGGTCAGTCGAGACGATTTTACCATTAGAAAGGACCTGCGAGGAGGCGTCAGCCTGTTCCACAACCCCGCGAGGACTTGCCGGGAGTGCGGCAAGGGCCAGAGTTCCCTTTTCGACAGCCGTGGCAAAGCTGCCACCGCCCTCGGACAACGGATTCGCCTCGGCATAGTCCCACACCATCTGAATGGCCTGGCGGGCAAACGTCTCGCGGAATGATCCGCGGTCACTCATCCATGAGGCAACTGATGAGCCCACATTGGTGATCTTTGAGATGGCAAACGCCACAAAGACGGCGATCGCATCTGCATAAGCGGTAGCCCCAGTTCCTCCGATGGCTAGAGCATGGTCCTCATTACGCAAACCCGCCGCCTGTGCGTGATCCTTTGCCAACCCGCGGATTTCCTGGACCAAGTCAGAGAAGGTTGCATATGCCACGAGTTGGCGAGGGGTGAATGCGTCGCCCCAGCTTGGCATCCCATACATCGGCAACCTGTCCACATCATGGCACGGTGTCGGTACCTTGAGATCCGGCTTCCATGAAGGTATGGCTGACTTCGCGATGCTCTCCATCTCCTGGGTAGGGGGTAGATACAACCTCCCGTTCGCGCCATCGGCTACGATCGCCATCAACCGTGTACCTAAACGACCCGCCTGCGCCTCCGCTCGAATGTACTTAGCCTCAATGACCGTATCGGATAGAATGCATCGGAAGTTAGCTCCGCGTGCAAGCTTTGTTCCGTTCTTCGCCGCCTCTAGATCCTGCGGCTTACCCACCTTCACAGCAAAACGATAGGTGTCACCCGCAACGATAGGCTCCACATAAGCCTCTTTCCCCGCTTTGGTCGACAACATAAAGGTAGAAGCCAGTGGAACATCTACTTGCGCAAACGCCGGGTTGGGGCTCCTCACGGTCCTTGCCCAAATCCAGGCGATCACGGTCAGCTTCCGCCCCACGTAAGGCTTTAGGTCTGGGCGGTCCTTCGCCATCTCCGCCGTCACCTCCACCTTCGGGTAGAGGTGCCCGATCCGCTTCTCCGCCTCGTCCCGCATCCACTGCCCGTAGTAGCGGACATCCTCCGCCAGACCCTCTGCCCCCCGCCAGACCCGCAGCGCTCCCTCCGCCCGAGACTTCGGATTAACCGGCGGCATTCCGGCAAACTTGGGCGGAATCTCGATCATCGCCTTGTTGATCAGAACCGCCACCGGGTTCAGGTCGCTAGCGTATGCCTCCAGCCCCAGCCGCTGGGCCTCCAGAGGCAGCGTGCCGCCGCCGGCAAAGGGATCATGAAAGGCCGGGAGCTTGTTCCGATCGAACAGCTCCTTGGCCCTCGGGTGGTCTGCGTGCTCGGCGCAGGTCCGGCGCCAGCTCGCCCAGATCTCGTCCCGCGCCTGCTGGAGCACCCGCTCATTGGTGGTGTTCTCCCACTGGACAAGCTCCTCGATGATCTTGAAGAGCCGCTTCCGCTCCTTCTCCTGCGCCTTCTCGTTGGGGAAAAGGTCCGGGTAGGAGGACGGATCATCTACCATCTGGGCGAAGATCACCGCCCGCGCCGCCGCCAGCGGGCGCCGGGCCCACCAGAGGTGCAACGTGCTGGGGTGCCCGTACCGAATCGACTTCTCACGCGCGCTGGCCTTGTTGATCGCCTCCAGCGGCAGGGCTACCTCAATCAGCTTCTTGCGGTACTGACTCATGTGCGATACACCAACCTATACGTGGCAGGATAAATGGTCAACTCTTCACGTTCATAGAGTTCGACGAGGCGACGTCCCGAAACCTCCACGGGAGCGCCCTCCGGGGTGGTCAGGATCAGCGAGTAGCGGTCAGGCGAGCGCTGGCAGAACTGCCAGATCTCCGACTCCAGCTGAAGCGGCTCCCGCTCCAGGCAGTGCTCCTTCACCCAATAGTGCTGAAGCGGGTCCCCGTTCGCCGACCAAAGGACCCAAGGAAAGAGGCTCTCCCTGTTCTTCCCAAGCCATCGGCCATCGGGGTGAACGAAACGGTCGGCGCCATCTTTGGCGAAGCCCCTGCCCGCTGCGAAGAGGTCGATCAGGCTGGGTTGCGGGGGTTTGGGCTGCTTTGGCTGCTGCGGGGGTGATGGGGGAGGCTCCTGGTCGTTCGGCTTGAACCACTCCTTCGGAACGGTCGGGCGAACGGGTTCGGGTTCCCGGGTCACGGCCACCTCCGACCGGGCTGGCTCCCTCTCCTTGCCAGGATCGGCGGGCTGGGTCGGCTCCGAAATCTCCTCGGGAGGAGCCAGTTCAAAGGCGGTCTGGAGGAAATCCTCAACGAACTCGGGGGAGCGCTCATAGCAGAGCTTCACCGCATCGCTGATTTCGGTGCGGGCAAAGAGCCTCCCCAGCTCATGAGGGACGGCAGCGGCCAATTTGGCAGGGGAGCGATCCTCCACATAGAGGAGATCCTCCCGCCAGAGCACCTCGCAGCGCCGTGGCGTTCCGGCGGGCGTCCCCCCCAGGTAGGGTACAGTCTCCAGCACCGAGGCCGGCTGCCATAGCGTCCTTGCCAGGCGGCTGCCCAGCTCTCGGACGCGCTGCATCTCGTCGGGATCGTCCAGGATGATTCGAGCGAGGCCGAGCCCCAAGGCGACCATCCACGGTCTCGTGTGCGGGGTGCCCAGAGCGCCAGGCTTCGCGTGGAACCGCTCCTCGATGCAGCTTCCTAGTCGCGGCAGGCGAGAGAAGGGCTCCCGCTCACACAGGTCGGCGGGGAGCTTTTGCAGGTCCGCCGTCTTGGCCTTGACCTCTGGAAAGAGGTGCTTCCACGGGACCAGCGATTGCATCGTCAGGGCATACTGCAACTCTGCAACGGGAACCCATTCCCCCTCCAGGCTGAGCCAGTGGCCGCACTCTGCCCAGATCCGTTCGGGGTACCGGGGGAGCAGAGAGCGGACCCGGCGCAGTTCATCTGCCGATAGAGTCTGGCCAGATGGCAGGCTCTTCAGCCAATCCATGGCCAGTTCGGCGGTGGGGCGATCCGGTACGTGCAGCTTCCGCCAGAGCCCCAGGTGGCGGATCGATGGATGAACGACTGCGGCGCCGGGCACATCCTCCTCATCGGCGGAGAGAAATACCTCGCCCAGTTGCACCCACTCCAGGGAGTGGGTCAGGATCAGGGCCTGGGTCTGAAAGGCTGACTCTACGGTCCGAAACTCACTGGTAGAGCAGTGGTCGGTGATCTGGTCCAGGCGGTGGTACCACTTCTGCACCTCATGCAGGGGGGCGTCCGGTATTCCGGCCAGGGCCCGAAGACGGTCCAGAATGGGGCCGGAGCCTGTCGCGGTGTCACGCACGCCCAGCAGCTTGAGCAGCGGGGCCAGGCTCTCCGTGTCGAACTCGCGCCGGATGAAGGGCTCCACATCGAGGAGCGCTTCGGTGTTGGGAGTCCGACGCAATAGGTCCCCGGGCTTGCAGTACCGGCCCCAGGTGTCCTGAAGGCAGGGCAACTCACGGAACTTCAGAATCCACGCGGGCAGGAGCGGCTCGGAGGTCACAGCCCGGGTATGGCCGTTTCTCGCCACCTGTACGCAACGGGCGGTCGTCGCCTTCGACCAGTAGCTTTGCGGTTGCTTGAGGATGCGTGCCATCACCCGTGCCCAGAATCCATGGTCCTGAGCCGCCTGCTCCTCCCAGTACTTCCAGATCTCCGGCTCGAAATCCTGATCCTCGATCACGAATTCGGTGCTCTGGTAGGGGAAGCTGGGCTCCTCCTTCAGCCCCCGCCTTGTCAACTCTTCACGGATTCGGTTCGCTCCCCAGACCCGTGTGTCACGCGATTTGAGGGGAGCAAAACCGAGCAGCCCCGTGCGCGGGGAGGCAGACCACTGCCGCCATTCTTCCTCGCTGCAACTCGTGTACGCTTTGAAGTAATCCGAATGGAGCACATGTTCCGCGTACCAGTCCTCGTCTACGAACAGATCCAGGTCCCCCTGATGGTCGACCAGGATCGAGGCCGTTCGAGGCCTTCGGTAGTCATCTTGAGTCACGAATTCGAAGTCGTCGGGGATCGGGGCGCCCAGTTTCGCGGCGATCTGTGCCAGCCGAATGCAGTCGGCTCGGTCGCAGTCCTCCTCGGCGTAGAACTTCTGGGAGACCATAGCCAGGACCCTGCCCGCATCGGAAGTCTCGTCGAGGCCCAACTCCTTGAGCAGGCGATAGGCCGCCGCTACGGTCTGGCTGAGGTGGCGCTCTTTGGACTCCTCGGCTGCACGCCGTTGCTCCGCCAGGTAGCGCGTCCAGTTCTGGTTGAGCACCAGAAGGTACTTCGAAAGAAAAGCCCAATCATCCTGCGACTGGAGGATCTGCCGCTCCCCGAGACGCACGACCTCGTTCTCGGCGTGAAGCAGATCAGACCCTTGCACGGGCACCACCCGAACACCCTTCGGACGGCTCCAGTAATAACGTGGGTTGCTGAACTCCGTAGCGACGCACGCCCAGAGGATCATAAGCTGTCGCCATGCCTTAGGCCGGGGCGGATGCACCGCCCGCAAGACCTCTACGACGCGAGCCAGCGAGACCTCGCCGATCGCACCCCACCGGACCAGCCTTTGGCGGTGAGCCTCAGCGACGTGCCGGGAAAGCACAGGACGTTTGGCGGGGTCGAAGAGGTCGGATACCTGGCCCGGTGACCAGACATCCAGGAGCGCCGGCGGAACCGCCGCACACCTCTGCCAGCTTTGAAGCCCTCCCTCTTCCGTCAGCAGCCACCGGGAGGTCTTTACCATCGCAGCGAAGGCCGCTCTGGCGAGCCCAGCGCACTGTGCCTCAAGAGAGTTGTCCCCAGGGTCGGGATCGATCAAGAGCTGGTAGGCTTCCGCCCGCTGATCAGGGGCCAACTCCTTGCTCCCGACCCAACTGATCAGGGTACGGGCGGCCAGCGCACCGATGCGCTCCAGGAGCCAGCGGTTTGTCGGTGAGATCTCAGGATCCTTGATCTTGACCCGAGCGGGATCCTGCACAAAGGGGGCGCTGCAGGCAAAGGGGAGCGTGGTCTTCACCCCGGTCGGCAGGACCACGAAAAGCCTGCCCTCCATGCCCAGCACGATCTCGACCCGACAGGGAGGAAAGTCGAGGTCGCCATCGGTCGCCATCCGCTCCTGACGGATCTCCTCCAACGCAGCAGCGGGAAAGCTCTCCTCCGGGGATCGGACCACCAGGTACCTTCGGTCCGGATCGGTCGAGAGCTTCATCCACTCGCTCTCAGGAACGGGGCCCGGGCCATCGGACTCCCAGTGAACCTCCCGCCCTTCGATCAGAAGTCGGCGGATCGAGCGGAAGAAGAGGAGCGAGGCTGGGCTCTGAGACCACTCCTGCAGGTTCTTCTCCAGTTCGAGCGCCCGGTGTTCGTCCTTGATCGCCACGTGAATCTCGGTCCAGTCCGAGTCTTCTGCTGTACGCTCGATCCAGATCGGCTCCGTAAAACGCTCCCGCCGGAAGGCGACGGAGAGTGTCGGTGTAAAGAGCCGCACCTCATCGCCGATGCTGAAGGTCGACTTAAAGCCGATTCCGCGGAAGCCAATCGTGTGAAGAGAGCGCTTGTTGGAGTAACCGAACCGGCAGAGTGACCGGAAGTGCTCCTCCGAGAAGTCGTCGCCATCATGGGCGAAACGGAAGGTGCCACCCTGAATGGAGACGACCGCCTGGGTCGCCCCTGCGTCATCGGCGTTCTGCAGGAGTTCAGACAGGACATGGCGGGGGCTCTGGACCTGTTTGAACAGTTGATGCCAGGGTGCCGCCAGTTCCGGGTCCCGCTCCAGTTGGTCCCAACGGGCGGCCGCCTTCTGACGGATGGCCTCGAAGTATGGAGGAAGCCGCATCACGACGGCTCCTCCGCCCTGGCCAGCAGCTTCGCCAGATCATAATTGACGCTGGTCACGTCGAAGTCCGGCTTCGCTCCAAACGGCCTGCGCAGGTAGTGAACCCGCTCCCGCTCGCCGTCCAGGAACTCGACAATGGCGAGGATATAGTCATCCGGCTTGTTCAGCGAGAGCAGAATCTCATTCTTGGTCACGGTGATGGTCTCGGCCCCGCTCACCCGGCCTTTTACTTCAATAAAGCGCAGTTTGCCGGTGCCGGGCACGCGGCTCTCAATGTCGTAGCCCAGCTTCTCCGTCTCCCGGTCGACCGGCTCATAGCCGAGCCGGCGCTCCACCTCCATGACGGCGGCCCTGGCCCGTGCCGCACTCGCCTGTGTGTCGGAGGGCGCCACCACCGGGGCTGTCTTGCCCATCATGGCGGTAATCAGGCCCACGGGCACCACCAACAGCCCGCCCAATACCACCGGCGGAAGGGGAGAGAGCTCCGCTTCCCGCTTTAGCTCTTCGAGCCGCTTCTGCAGCCGCCCCTGCAGGAGATCTGCCCGCTTCCGGGCCTCGCTGGAGTTCAGCCGGGCGTTTGGTTTGCCCGCCTGCTCCTGGAGCTTCAGCTCCTCGGCCCGGTGATCCCAGTAGTTGATCTCCTTGATCAGCCGTTCCTTGACGGCCGCCTCGGTCTTGGCAATGAGCTCCAACTTCGGCTCTCGCACCTCGGCCAAATGGTGCGGCACCACCGTTGCGATAGCGTGACCAAGGGCCGCATGTTCCAGGTCCTGGCTGATCCAGGCGCACTCCGGACGGTCGAGGATCGCCTCCATGGAGGGCTCATCTTCGGCCAGCGGGCGGTAGTCGAGGTACGGGGCGTAATGCAGATGGCGTGTGGTACCGTCGGCAGAGATCTCGACGTAGAGAAGCCGTTTGGAGACAACCCGGGGCTCCCCGCTCCGGGTCCGGCCGGCATCCTGGATGGCATGCTCCAGGGTGAAGAGCACCCGCGGTGACAAGCCGGGATCCCTCTCATCCACCAGGATGGTGCCCCGCCGCAGCAGGTCGCGGTTGCGCTCCAGGGTCAGGTCGATCACCGCATCAAGCAGGGGATGGCCCGGGCAGACGAAGCTGGCCAGCGGCTGTCCAGGGGGTGCCACCAGGTCCTTTTCGAACACGATCCGCTCGTAGCGCGGCACCACCGGCGCAGCCTGGCCAATCAGACGGTCCCGGTTACGGATGATCGACGGCACACGGCTGATCTCGTAACGCCGGGGCTCCCGTTGCTTCACACTGCCATCCAGGCGGCGGAACGCCTCCAGGAAGAATGACTCGATGTAATGAGGCTGAAGCCGCCGGGCCTCGGCTCGCTCCATCTCCTCCCGAATCCGAAAAACCCGGCTGGCATCCATCATCTCGTGTACCAGCGCCCGATCCTCGAGCAGGTTCTGGAGTTGGTTGCGGTCGAGAGCCTGCTCGACGGCGGTGGTGAGCCGGGCCCGCACCTCGGGCAGGTCCCCGTAGCGGATCGCCTCGATCAACAGCTCCCGCAGCGGCTTCCCCTCAAACTGGAGTTTGCCCAGCACATCGAACACCTGACCGCCAAGAGACTGGCGGGCCTGATCGAGCTTCTCCAACAGCCGTCGGAAGACATCGCCTTCCCGGGTCTCCTCAGCCACCAGGTTCCACAGGTGGCAGACCTCGGTCTGACCGATGCGATGAATCCGGCCGAACCGCTGCTCCAGGCGGTTAGGGTTCCAGGGGAGGTCATAGTTGACCATCAGGTGGGCCCGCTGCAGGTTGATGCCCTCGCCGGCAGCATCGGTGGCGATCAACACCTGGACCTCTGGATCGTTCTTGAACGCCTCCTGTGCCTTGGCCCGATCCTCCCGGCCCATACTGCCGTGGATCACCACCACCGCTTCATCTCGGCCGAGCAGGTCGCCGATTCGCCGCTGGAGGTAGTTCAGGGTGTCCCGGTGCTCGGTGAAGATCACCAACTTTTGGCGTGGGGAGGGTGCAAACTCTGGGGCAGCGGTGCCATCCCCCGCAGCGGCCTGCTTGTTCAGAATCGCCTCAGGCGTGAAGATTTCGCTCAGCAGACTGGCCAGTTCACGCCACTTCGTGTCTGTACCGCTGCGCTGAACACCAAGAGCCAACCCCTCCAACCGCTTCAGCGTCTCGATCTCTGCCTTCAGTTCTACAGCAGTACGAGCCGCCGTTGCCTGGTCCAGGATCTCATCCTCAGCGGCCTCCACCTCGTGATCGGGCGCCTCATCGAGGTCTTCCAGATCCTCGTCGTCCAGGGTTCGCATCGAGATGGATGAGTTGAGTAGGGCTTGCCTGCCGCGGGAGAGGGCCTCCAGCTCCCGAAGCTTGCTCTCAAGCCGCTCCCGGCGGCGCCGGAGCGATTGATAAATCGCCGCCGGAGAGGAGGCAAGTCGGCGCTGAAGGATCGTGAGGGCGAAGCCAACCGTGCCGGCGCGCTTGTCGTTCTGCAGCGCCTCTGCCCGGTTGAACTCGGCCCGAACATACTCCGTGACCTCCTTGTAGAGGTAGGCCTCATCATCCGAGAGCTTGTAGGGGACGGTGTAGGCGACCCGCTCGGGGAAGAGGGGCTTGCCGTCGAACTTTAGCAGGTTCTCCTTTACCATTCGGCGCATCAGGTCAGAGACGTCGGTGGTATGGACCCCGTCCCGGAAGCGACCCTCGAAGCGGTCGCCATCGAGCAGGGCCATGAAAAGCTGAAAGTCCTCCTCCTTCCCGTTATGCGGCGTGGCGGTCATGAGCAGAAAGTGGCGGGTCAGTGTCGAGAGCAGCTGCCCCAAGCGATAGCGCTTGGTGTATTTGACCTCGCCACCGAAGAAGGTGGCGGACATCTTGTGGGCCTCGTCGCAGACCACCAGATCCCACTGACAGTCGGGGGCCTGCAGCTTCTGCTGCAAATCCTCGTCCCGAGCGAGCTTATCAAGCCGGGCGATCACCAGGTCGTTCTCCAGAAACCAGTTCCCGGTCCGGGCAGCCTCAAGCTTGTCGTTGGTCAGGATCTCAAAGGGCAGATTGAAGCGGCGGTTGAGTTCATCCTGCCACTGCTCGGCCAGGCTGCCCGGGCAGACGATGAGGCAGCGCTGCAGATCACCGCGGGCGATCAGCTCCTTGATGAGCAGTCCCGCCATAATCGTCTTGCCAGCGCCGGGGTCGTCGGCCAGCAGGAAGCGCAACGGCTGCCGCGGCAACATCGCCTCGTAAACCGCGGTGATTTGGTGCGGAAGCGGCTCGACCATGGAAGTGTGGACCGCCAGGACCGGGTCAAACAGGTGGGCCAGGCGGATGCGCTGGGCCTCCGAGACCAGGCGGAAGAGTGCCCCGTCTCCGTCGAAGCTCCAGGGCCGACCGTTCTCGACCAGCTCCAGCCGGTCCAAGTCCAGTCCGTACAGGAGGCGGTTGGCGACGCGGCCATTCGGCTCCTTATAGGTGAGTTCGGCTGCCTGATCGCCATACCGCTTGAGGGCGACCACGGTGACGAGGGCGTCTGGCAGGATCCCCCGGATCGTCGCCCCTGGCTTTAGATCATCCCACTGCACCATGCGGTTGACCCCTTCCTGTTGATCAATTCCATAAGGGAGGAATGGCTTGGGTTGCTGATGATATGTGCACGGTAAGATTCTACAACTGGATGCCGTTGTCCTGTACTGCGCATCGTCGTCCTGTCACCGTACCTAACAAGCCAGTGTGGTCACCATATCATCGACGGGTGACAACAGTCTGTCACTTGGCGTCACAGGGGAGTGCCCGTTCTCTGCACGCAGAGGGAATCCGCTCTGCGGCTGCAGGCCAGGGTACGAGCGACTGTCGCAACCGGAGGTGATCGAAAACCTCGTTATACGATTCGAGACGGTTTCTGTAGCCGTCTAGCAACGGCACTCCAGCCCCTATGGGTCACCTACTTGACTCTTGCACCGATATTATGATTTGATACAGAATTCATTGCACCTTAGAATTACCTGCGCTTACTATATATCTGACCAGTGACAAGCTGTCACAAGAGAGCACCTTCTCTCGCCTCCCCGTCGCGCTTGTGCACCCAGGGGTCCAAGTGTGGTGGTATGTCACAGATGCAAGAGGGCTGGTGTTCTACATAGACCCAGGAGGATTGGAAGGAGGGATCCCCACATGCCCCAGTGGATCCGCCCGGAAACCTTTGCGGAGCTCAATGTGCCCGAGGTTTATGTCCATGCCTATGTCACACCCCTTGACCGGACGCGCACCCGAACCGAGATCCCCCGAACCCGCGAAGACCTGTACAGCTACTTCTGGTCCGGGGGTGAACTGCTTCACCAGGCCAACAGCGATGGAGAGATAGAGCTCTTTGTACTCACGGAGACACCGGCAGAGTGGCAGCAGGTAAAGTGGGGAATCCAGGTGGAGGAGGCGGCTAACCAGCACCTGGTGGTGGAACTGGTGGTGCACGACAACCCAGAGAACCCTCTCCTCCTGCCGTTCATCTTCGCTCTGGAGCATATTGAGGCAAGATACAACGCCGCGGCGCTCTGTGAACAACCGACTCTGCCCGTCTTCGTCCTGACCCGGCAAGGTGGGAGGCTCATTCAGGAGTACTGTCGGGAGATCTCTCTTTCCGCACAGAGCCGCTTCCACTTGAGAAACGCCGTGCGGCAGGCGTGCGGCCTGCCTCCCTTAGCGTCAAAGACTATGGCCCTGCCGGACGCCAGTGAACTCTTGGCGATCGGCACGGCATACGAATATCGTCTGGATGCCCTCGGCGCCAGACTCCAGCAGGCCCGGTCGCTGGTTCTCACCGAGGTCCGAATGGCGCTAGCCTCACTGGCCGAGCATCGCAACAGCGGGGTGCGAAAGGGCCCGTACCTCCTCTGGGCCTCCAGGTCCCCTCTTCTCGACCGAAGCAACCAGTGGACCGAGGGCTTCACCTACTTTGTCACCCCGCTGTACGAGGAGCGGGCCAGGGGCCGGCGCAGCGAGATCGAACCACTGTTGGAGCGGTTCCAGTCACTTCCTGGGTTTATCCGAACGGAGCACGGCCTGCCGCTGCGAGAGGGTGCGATCCCCCTGCTTCGGTATGCGGAAGGCCGTTTGGAGGAGCTGAACCAGACGCCTGACGTGATTGCTGCTCTCGCTGATCTCTACGACGAAATCGCCGCCAGGAGCGCCTTTGGCTGGGACAAGAACCACTACAGCTCCGCGGGGTACTTGCAGCAGTACACCGCCCTGCTGGAGCCGCCCCACCCTCCGAAGACTCTCTCACCCCAGGAGAGACTTTCGGAAATTCGAGCGCTCCCACCAACGGCCAAGCGGTGGGTCTACGGGTTTTTCCTGCACCTGCTTGGCATCGACCTGGATTCGCCCCAGATCCTTGGGGTCGACCCATCACGGATCCGAGTGGGGACCACTCGCCACGAAGCGATAACCCAACGCATTCGAACCCGAATGGCAGCGGAGCAGCGATTGCTGCTGGAGGCCCTCTATCTCCCGTCGATGGACACAGAGTTGCCGGCAAACCAGATCGTGCTGGAAGATGGCGCTCTGCTGATAGCGGAGGCGGCCCCTGCCCGACACAAGGCCTCAGCACCAAAGGCTTCGGCTATGACAGCCAATAGATCCACCAGTAAGGGCGGGTCGGCGGGGCGAGGCAAGGCACCTGTCTCTTCCACGGCCGCGAAGGCCGCCCGGGGTCCAATGCGGACGAAGAAGAAGACGGAGGCGGAGGAGAAGACCCGAAACCCACGGGATGGTGTGAAGGCTGCCACCACCTCCAGGACCAGGAGAACCAGAGCGGCACGCCCCACGGGCAGGAAACGAAAGTGATCCGGCCCCCAGCCCGGGCCGGATTGATGGCAAGGGGGGCCGGACAGGCCCCCCTTGTTCGAGGTTTACAGGTCGTTCAGCGTCTCACCCCTGGATCCGCTCTCCAGCCGATCCATACTGCTGGTCCGAAAGTATGCCACCACCAGGCTGATGTCGAAGTTCTTTCCGGAGAGCACCATCCGGATGGTCGACTCCGGGGTCTGCCACTCACTTCGGTAGACCAGATCTTCAGCCGCCACGGCCAGACCCCAGTCCGAGGGGGAGTCCCTGAACAGGTCATCCTTCCAAATCTGATCCACCGGGTTGACCGGGGCGCCGTACTTCTCGATCAGCAGCCTCCGCAGCGATGAGTAGGTGTCGATATAGCGGTTGTTGTTGTAGAACTCCTCGTCGAGGATGTAGTACCCGGCGGCGAGATGCCCCTCCAGGAAACGGTAGACGACCGCATAGTTCGCCCCATCGAGTTCTACGCCCGTGTAGTAGAGGTTATCACCCTCTGCCCCGAGGAAGGTGGCCGTCTCCTTGCTCTTCACCTGTTCGGGAGTAGAGCCCCAGACCAGGCCGCGGAAGCCTTCGACAGCCGGCTGGGTCGGAGCCCCTTCGGTGCCGGCCAACTGCGCCTTGAGCTTGGCGTTCTCCTCCTCCAGTTGCTGAATCCGGCTCTGAGCCGCAGCCAGGTCGCCGGCAGGAGCGGCCCCCGAGCCCGTCGTCAGCTTCACGGTGAAGGTGGCGGCATCCCACTCTACCTGGGCGCCGACAGCCTCTGCCACCGCCCGGACCGGCAGCATTGTCCGACCATCCACCATGATTCCGGGAACATCGCTCTGCACGGGTCGCCCGTTAACCAGAACGTGGACCACCGCAAACCCCTTGTAATCGCCGGCTGCCCCTGCAACGCCAGACAAAAGCAGCAGTCCGACAAGCGCCAGCCCAATCAGGCGAACCTTCTGGCTCATACCCTTCCTCCTCGCGACCTTGGAATGGTTTGAGCATAACAAGGCACGGTGACAACAGTACGTCACTCTCCGACGTAGGGGGGCGCCGGTTCTCTACACAAAAACGAAATACCCCCGCTCTGCATTCTCAGGCAGGGGTACGAACGATTCCAGCGCCGGAGGGCAAACCACATACCTCAACTGGCAAGCTCCTCGACATGCTCCGCACGCCGAGACCACAGCAGCGGCTTCACTTCGTACTCTTCCAGGGCGCTGAGGACGGCGGGGGAGACTCGCCTCTCCGTATCGTTGAGCAGCGCATAGAGGACGGTGTCCGGCTGTCGTGTCTCGCGGGTATCGCTCCAACTGAAGAGCAGGGGCTCGATCCGGTTCCGGTCGGGGATGTTGATCGGCTCCACCACCCGCTCCGGACTCCGTCGGGAGGCGGGAATCACAAAGCTGAAGCGGTGCGAGAACCCGCTTTTCCCCGGAAGGTGGACCGAAGCCACATGCCGGATCTCGTTCTCCCGGAGGAACTCCTGCACCTCTTCAAGGAACAGGCTGACCACCGTCGACCGAGCTGTCATGAACATGTCGTTCACCGAGAGCATCGCCTGAAGAAGGGCGTGCTTCTGTTGTGGAAAGCTGCTGGCCTTCGCCTTGACCACCAGGGCCTCCCCCTCGAGCTGTACGCCAAATCCGTTCAGGATTGAGGTCAGGATGCGCCTGCGCCTATCGGATTGAATGTCGACTCCTGAGATGGACAGATCGGAGAGGATGTAACCCCCGTCTGTCAACACCAGGTCGGCTCCTTGTTCCTTCACGTAGATCTGGAGGCGGTCGTTGTGCCGGTCCAGGAAGGGGGTCGTGATCTCGAGGGTTCCCCCGAGGTCCTTCACCGATAGCTTGGCCTTCAGCCAGGCCAGGTAGGAATCAATCAGTTGATGGCTAGCAGTCATCACACAAATCCCCTTTGGACGGAAGGGATATCAACCACCGGACAGATGGCCCATCGGGTCTCCCATCCCTCCCGGTAAACGTGCAGGTGAGGGCAGGGAACCTCGGTCCGGGTTTCATCCGGATTCTCGTGGGGTGGGCCGTCCAGATCCAGCCGCAGCAAGATGGTCCCCCGCGATCGGTTCTGGTATGTAGCCTGCGTCACCTTGATTGACGCGCGGTTGATGTCAAAGTGGAACCGCTCACGCCCATCAAGCGATTCGGCCTCCAAGACCTTCTTCTGGCCGTTGGAGGGAAGGGTGATCGGCTGTTTGGGCGGCAGGGTCAACCGCTTCGGCATCCTGATCAGCGCATCGGCCTCGTGTTGGGTTAGCACAGCCGTTCCTCCGTGCTTAGCGTATGCGACACACCCGGCCCCAGGGATCCGCTGTCTGACAGTTCCATCTCTAACCATACCAAACATCAGGGGTTTCGTCCATGAGCCGGGCTTAACCGGTACATGCTTCCGTGGACCGAACTGCGTCAGCAACCCTACGTTGTTCGACGCCGATGCAGATGGGATGCGGACCCGCTGAGCTTGAGGCGACGTTCCCCGAGGGAGCGTTGCAGAACATCCCCAGGGTCAGCCCCGTCCTCACCAGCGCGGGTTAGATGGAGGAGCGGTACTCCCGGAACCAAGACCAGAGGCCGAACGATTCGGTATCTGTCAAAGAGGACCTGCGCATAGTTGAAACGAATAAACCATGCAGAATGGTTTGAGTTGGTCAAATTCTGGTGTACCCGTAGAGGGGGGAGGATGGTCATGGCGCTCCAGCAGTTGAAGGTCCATGAGATTGTTAAGCAGGCCGTCAGCAAGACGGTTGACATCCCGGAGTTCCAGCGTCCCTTTGTTTGGGACCCAGAGCAGGTCAAGATGTTAGCTGAGTCGTTGCACAGAGACTATCCCGTCGGTTCCTTCTTGCTTTGGGATTCAACGGACTATCAGGAGGCAAAGACAGCACAGGGCAGCCAGGCAACCCTGTGGATTGTGGACGGTCAGCAGCGCACCACTGCGCTCTGTATCTTGCTGGGGCAGAAGCCTTACTGGTGGGATGGCACCAGCGACTGGAACAAGGCTTTGTCCCGATATGACGTCATGGTAAATCTCCTGCCCGATCACGATGATGACCGACTGGAGTTCGCGTTGCGGAACCCGGTCCGTGATAGGGATCCCCGGTGGGTGAGTCTGAGGAAGATTGTGTCCACTGAAAAGGTTGAGGCTTTAACACCTATTGCGCAGGAAATCTTGTCATCTGTTACGCAAACTCCCTCCGAGGTCATGACCCTATTCGGCAAAGTCCACGGGCGGCTTCAACGTATCTGGCAGATCCGGGAACGAGACATACCGGTGGTCAAGATCAACCACGAGGTGGAAGATGTTGCGGAGATCTTCGCCCGGCTAAACCAAGCAGGAACACGTGTGCGTGAAGCCGATGTGATTCTTGCACTGGCAGCGGTCAGAAATCCTGGATGGGTACGCAACGATTACCTCCCCTTCTGCAATGACCTGGAGAGTCGGGGTTGGGCTCTGGATGCCGGTATCTTCATACGTACCATCACCGGAATTGCTGTCGGGCGCGCCCGCCTGCTCGAAGTACCAAAGACCCTGTGGGGACCCGCTGAGCTGCCCACCGCCTGGGACAAATGCAAGGCTGCGGTCAACGAAGTGGTCTTGCAGCTTGCGCAGTACGGGGTTCTCTCGCCAGACCTCCTCCCCTCAACCAACAGCCTGATTCCCCTCTTTGTATTGCACTACAAGTGGAAGGGGAAACCGGGGTACCACTTCAAGCGGGCGTTGCGCTGGTTTCTGCTGGCCAACCGCGATGGTCGATATAGTGGGTCTGCCGTCACCAGTCTGAACGAGGATGTCCGGACAATCACGGAGTCACAGAACTTCGACGCAGCGCTGCAGGCCCTCCTCAACCGCCTGCGGGTATCGCCGCATATTGATCCATCTGAGTACCTACTCCATTACAGCCGAGCAGGAAATCGATTCTTGCGCCTGATGGTCTACCTGGTCCTGTTTGACCGTACAGCCAAAGACTGGGTAGATGGCACCCGCCTCGGCTATGACAAGACAGGTGGACCCGTAACCTCGGGCTTTCAGCCCCAGTGGCACCACATTTACCCGAGAGCTGTCCTTGCCGGTAACGCAAAGGACGAGGACATCAACGCCCTCGCCAACATCACCGTTATGAATGAAGGCACCAACGTCCGAAAGCTGGGTGGCAAGGAACCGTGGCGCTACATCAAAGAGTGTAACATCGCGCCTGCCGACTTAGTCGATCATCTAATCCCAAGCCAATTCGTGCAGGCTGCCCATACACCTGAAGCGGAGAAAACTTGGAGTATAGATGCGTACGGTAACTTCGTCCTCGAGCGGGCACAGCTCCTGGCTCAGGCCAGCAACGAGTTTCTGGCTTCCCTCACGTAAGGGAAAGGCCGACTTGGTCCCGCGCCGGCTTTCCTCGTCCCTAAGCGACACTACCACAAGGAACCCTGGCACGCACCGGCGCGCCAGGGTTCCTTGCTTCGAAGCCCCCGATTATTCGGTCTCGCCCTCCGCCCCGCCGCCCTTCGACCGACGGCGGCGCTTCCACGTCATCTCGATCTCGATCTCCTCTTCTTCGTCGCTGCACTCGTACTCAAAGGCCACGGTGGCCCCGGGCGGCATGTGGACCCGCCGGCCGCCGATCTGAATCGCAAAGCCCTTCCCGGCCTCCAGCGCATCCGCCAGGCGGCGCAGTTTGGCGACGACGTCCCGGGTCTTGTAGGATCGTTCGATATCCAGTGGCATGACCTTCCCCCTGTCGGCTTTTTACTCGGTGGCCCCTGACTCTCTTTCGATCCCGCCCGCCGAAAAGCCTTTCCGGGGCGCCGGGGTTACTCATCCAGCCCGCTGCCGTAGCCCGGTGCCTCCCCCTGCCAGGCGATTACCGCCTGACAGGGGCTCCATTCGTACGTATGCCAGCCTCACCTCACCTTGGATCCGGCCCGCCGGTGAGCAGGAGCGCGGTGTACAGGAAAGCCCACGCTACGGCACACAGGGAGCCTCCGAAGAGGATCAGCCTTCCCACCCCCGCTGCGCACCGGTGACCGAAGTAGGCCCACAGCAGAGCGAGAGCCACCAGGAAGACCGGTCCATCCCAGTTCCAGTCGTCCCAGCCCTGCAGCCCGAACAGGCTGCCCGCCGATCCCAGCGCCGCGAAAAACCCCCCTGAGAAAAGGAGTGTCGCGGCGCCGATCGATGACCATCGGATGATGCCGGAGCGGGTCGACACGGCCGCTCTGAGTGCCAGGGCGAAAAGGAGCCCGATCAAGAGCACGGCGGCCGGCAGAGCCAGTACCCGGATATCCAGCATGGGAGACTCCTCCTCTCGGCCTCTATCTGGATTCGCACCCCCCTGCGCGATCTCCTTGAGCAGGCAGGATCACTCCCACCACTCCCTCCTTCGGGGGACGCCCCCCCTCCGGTGCAGGTGGTACCATCACCCTGAAAGCGCACGAGAGGAGCGAACTACCACATGCCACGACCCGCCACCGGCCTGACTGCCATCTTTGCCGCCCTCCTCATCCTGACCCTGGGCGGCATTCTCCTGCACCAGCTGACCGGCTACCACTACCCCGCTTCCGAGGCCGCCTTCTACGAGCTGAATGTGATCGGCGACCTGTACGAGGCCTTCATCCTGGTCCCCACCGGGCTGGCCGGGCTCTGGGCCCTCCGGCGGGGCAGCCCCTGGGGCCCGATCCTGGTCGGCGGGGTGGCCTCCACCCTGGCCTACAACTACGCCCTGGTCGCCACCGGCCAGCAGAACCTCTGGATCTTCCTCTGGATCCTGAAGCTGAGCCTGGGCGGGCTCTCGGTGATCCTCACCTGGGGGCTCCTGCCCCTGGGCAGCCCCGGGCCCAGCCGCTCCCGCTGGGTGCTGACCGGCTACTTCACCGTCATGGTCGCCCTCTTCTCGGCCCTGATGGCGGCCCGGCTCTGGGCCAGCGCCCACGGCCAGGCGATGGAGATGACGATGCAGGTCCGGGGACCGGTGGACTGGGCGGAGCCCTTCGTGCGGGACCCGATCATCTTCCTGGTCTTCGCCGCCCCGCTCTTCATCGCCGCTGCCCTCGGCCTCTGGCTCCGGGCTGGCTGGGGCGCCCGGGCCACCGCCCTGGCCAGCACCTTCATCGTCAACATGGTGATCATGATCCTGATGACCGGGCCGGTGCGGGAGCTGCTGCAGCTGGGCTCTCTCTCCCCCGGCATGCTGCCGATCTCCCTGCTCTTCGGCCTCTTCGCCGCCCCGGCGGTGCGGGCACTTTTCTGGCTCACCAGATAGGGGATTCCATGAGAATTCTCGAACGAGCGCGGCAGGAATCCTTTCATGGGGGTCGAATCATTACCCTTCATTACGTTAAAGGGGTGAGGCTGCATGCCCTCATTTGAGCGGATCCTTGTCGCAAACCGCGGTGAAATCGCCATCCGCATCTTCCGCGCCTGCAACGAGCTGGGCAAGCAGACCGTCGCCATCTACTCCGAGCAGGACTCCCTCTCGCTGCACCGCTACAAGGCGGACGAGGCCTACCTGATCGGTGAGGGGAAGGGGCCGGTGGAGGCCTACCTGGACATCGAGGGGATCGTCGCCCTGGCCAGGCGGCATAACGTGGATGCGATCCACCCGGGCTACGGCTTCCTCTCGGAGAACGCCGCCTTCGCCCGCCGCTGCCGGGAGGAGGGGATCACCTTCATCGGGCCCGACCCGGAGCACCTGGAGATGTTCGGCGACAAGGTGGCCGCCCGGCAGATGGCCATCGCCGCCGGGCTCCCCCTCCCCGCCGGCACCGACGGCCCGGTCCGGTCGCAGGAGGAGGCGCTCGCCTTCGCCCGGCAGGTGGGCTACCCGATCATCGTCAAGGCGGTGATGGGGGGCGGCGGGCGCGGGATGCGGGTGGTCCGCTCCGAGGAGGAGCTGCGGGAGGCGATCGAGCGGGCCGGCTCCGAGGCCAAGACCGCCTTTGGCTCGGCCGCCGTCTACCTGGAGCAGTACATCGAAAAGCCGCGGCATATCGAGGTCCAGGTGATCGCCGACCGCTACGGCTCGGTGGTCCACCTCTTCGAGCGGGACTGCTCGATCCAGCGGCGCCACCAGAAGGTGGTGGAGATCGCCCCCTCCCTGGCGCTGACCGATTCGCAGCGGGAGGAGATCTGCGGCGCCGCCGTCCGGCTGCTGGCCCGGGCGGGCTATGTGAACGCCGGCACCGTCGAGTTCCTGGTGGACCAGCAGGGGCGCTTCTACTTCATGGAGGTCAACCCCCGGATCCAGGTGGAGCACACCATCACCGAGATGATCACCGGGCGGGATATCGTCCACGCCCAGATCAAGATCGCCGAGGGCGCCCGGATCGAACAGGCGCTGGGGGCGCCGTCCCAGGCGCAGATCGAGCGGCGGGGCTACGCCATCCAGTGCCGGGTGACCACCGAGGACCCGGCCAACCAGTTCCTGCCCGACACCGGCCGGATCCTGGCCTACCGCTCCGCCGGCGGCTTCGGCGTGCGGCAGGACTCGGGCAACGGCTACCCCGGCGCCATCATCTCCCCCTACTACGACTCGATGCTGGTCAAGGTCTGCACCTGGGGCCTGGACTTCGGCGCCGCCGCCGCCAAGATGAACCGGGTGCTGCAGGAGTTCCGCATCCGGGGGGTCAAGACCAACATCCCCTTCCTGCTGAACGTGGTCCGCCACCCCCGCTTCCTGGCGGGCGACCTGGACACCGACTTCATTGCCTCCACCCCGGAGCTCTTCCAGTTCCCGACCCGGCGGGACCGGGGGACCAAGCTGCTCCGCTATATCGGCGACGTGGTGGTCAACGGCGGGCCGGGGGTGCCGGCGGGGGCGAAGCACCCGACCCACGCCAAGGCCCACATCCCCCAGGTGGATGGGCCGGTCCCGGCCGGCGCCCGGCAGATCCTGCTGGAGCAGGGGGCCGACGCCTTCCTGGACTGGATCCGCTCGCAGCGGCGGCTGCTGCTGACCGACACCACCATGCGGGACGCCCACCAGTCGCTGCTGGCCACCCGGGTCCGGACCAAGGACCTGCTGGCCATCGCCCCGGCCACCGCCCGGCTGGCCCCCTCCCTCTTCTCCCTGGAGATGTGGGGCGGCGCCACCTTCGACACCAGCCTCCGCTTCCTGAAGGAGGACCCGTGGGAGCGGCTGGTCCAGCTGCGGGCGGCGGTTCCGAACATCCCCTTCCAGATGCTGCTCCGGGGCGCCAACGCCCTGGGCTACGCCAACTACCCGGACAACCTGGTGACCGAGTTCGTCCGGGAGGCGGCCGCCGCCGGGATGGATATCTTCCGGATCTTCGACTCGCTCAACTGGCTGCCCAACATGCGCACCGCGATCGAGGCGGTGCGGGAGACGGGGCGGATCGCCGAGGCGGCGATCTGCTACACAGGCGACATCACCGACCCGGGCCGGACCAAGTACACCCTGAACTACTACGTCAACCTGGCCAGGGAGATGGAGAAGGCCGGGGCGCAGATCATCGCCATCAAGGATATGTCGGGCCTCCTCAAGCCCCGGGCGGCCAAGCTGCTGATCCGGGCGCTGAAGGAGGAGGTCTCGCTGCCGATCCACCTGCACACCCACGACTCCTCGGGCACCGGGGTGGCGATGCTGCTGGCAGCGGCGGAGGCGGGGGTGGACATCGTCGACGCCTCCCTCTCCTCCCTCTCGGGGATCACCGCCCAGCCCTCGCTCAACGCCCTGGTGGCCGCCCTGATGGGCGACGAGCGGGATACGGGGCTCGACCTGGCCGACCTGCAGCTGCTGGCCGACTACTGGCAGGAGGTCCGCCGCTGGTACGCTCCCTGGGAGACCGGCCTGCACGCCGGCTCCGCCGACGTCTACCTGCACGAGATGCCGGGCGGCCAGTACTCCAACCTGCGGATGCAGGCGGAGGCGCTGGGGCTGGGCAGCCGCTGGGCCGAGGTGGTGAAGGCCTACCGGACCGCCAACCTGGCGCTGGGCGACATCGTCAAGGTGACCCCCTCCTCCAAGGCGGTGGGCGACCTGGCGCTCTTTATGGTGCAGAACGGGATTCAGACCGCCGAGGAGCTGGTGGCCCGGGGCGAGTCCCTCTCCTTCCCCGAGTCGGTGGTGACGATGCTCTCGGGCTACATGGGCCAGCCCTACGGCGGCTGGCCGGAGGAGCTGCAGCGGGTGGCGCTGAAGGGGCGCAAGCCGATCACCGTGCGGCCTGGTGAACTGCTGCCGCCCATCGACTTCGCGGCGGAGGAGCGGGCGCTCTCCGAGAAGCTGGAGCGGCCCGTCACCCGGCGGGAGGTGCTCTCGGAGATCATGTTCCCCGGCTCCATGGTGGAGCTGCACCGGCACCAGGAGGAGTTCGGCGACACATCGGTGGTCGACACCCCGATCTTCTTCTACGGCCTCCGGCAGGGCGAGGAGGCGGCGGTGGAGATCGAGCAGGGCAAGACGCTGATCGTCAAGCTGGTCAACGTCCGGGATCCCAAGCCCAACGGGATGCGCGAGGTGGTCTTCGAGCTGAACGGCTTCCCCCGGGAGATCGAGGTGGCCGATGCCAAGCTGGTCAAGGTGGGGGCGAAGCGGCCCAAGGCGAAGAAGGGCGACCCCAACCAGCTGGCCGCCTCGATGCCCGGCAACGTCCTGAAGGTGCTGGTCGCCGTGGGCGACGAGGTGACCAAGGGGATGCAGCTGGTGGTGACCGAGGCGATGAAGATGGAGACGGTCCTCTCCGCCCCCCGGGACGGCCGGGTGGCCGAGGTGCTGGTCCGGGAAGGCGACCGGGTGGAGGCCGGGGACCTGCTCGTAAGGTTGGAGGCATAAAGGAAGGGCCTGCCCCGAAGTGGGGCGGGCCCTTTTCTTTGCCACGGATTTCACGGATTATACGGATTACACGGATAAAACCAAATACATGAAAATAATGGGAGGTGGCGCCCATTTCCTCCGTGGTGCTGGTGCGAAGCACCGCACCATGCTGGTTACACGGCGTGACGCTGCCCACCTCGATCCCATGGCCCCCCGCCACCCAGGGAACGGCGATGCCGGGCTCCGTCCACATGTTGGACGCCTCGCCGGGATCGGGCATACCCCTTTCACCGTTGGTCTGTTCATTGTGAATATACCAGATCCATCAGATGTCCTGCCATTCGGGCCCGGGCACATGAAAACTCTCAGAGGGCCGAGCATTTCCCCACACGGAGCGTGGTGAAATCCCCCTAACCACATAGTGCGGTGCTTCGCACCAGCACCGCCCATGAAACGGATGCGACCCCCATCATTGTCAGTTTTATGTCTTCATCCGTGTAATCCGTGTCATCCGTGGCCGTCATGTTCCGGGGAATCCGCGGCCAGATCTACGCAGGACCCCAGCGAGGAATACCACGCCCCGCTCTACCTGCTCTGGCGGGAGGTAGCTGAAGGAGAGCCGCAAATGGTCCCGGGGCTCCCCGCCGAAGTAGAAGTACTTGCCGGGCACGTAGGCCACGCCCGCCTGCAGCGCCCGGTCCAGGAGCGCCGCTGTGTCCACCCCCGGGGTGTGGAGCCAGACGAAGAAGCCCCCCTGGGGCTCGGTCCAGCTGACCCACTCGGGCATCTGCGAGCGCAGGGCGCCCAGCAGGTGGTCCCGGCGGGCCCGGTACTGCGCCCGCAGCCAGGCGAGCCGCTGCTCCAGGTCGATACCCTCCAGGTAGCGGGCGGTCACCGCCATGGCGAAGGGGGCCTCCAGGTCCTTCTTGTAGAGCCCCATCGCCCGGATGATCTCGGGCCGGGCCAGCGCCCAGCCAACCCGCAGGCCGGGGGCGATCAGCTTGGAGAGGGAGCCGACGTGGATCACCCGGTCGCCGCCGGGCATCGCCCGCAGGGGCGTGGGGACCGGGCCGTAGGCCAGCTCGCCGTAGGCGTCATCCTCCAGGATCCAGAAGTCGTACTCGGCCGCCAGGGCCAGCAGCTGCTGCCTCCGCTCGGGCGGGAGGGTCGCCCCGGTGGGGTTCTGGAAGGAGGCGATGGTGTAGAGCAGCCTGGGCAGCGGCCTCCCGGCCGCCCGGCGGGCGGCCAGGTCGGCGGCCAGCAGGTCGGTCTGCAGGCCGTCGCCGTCCACCGGGTAGCCCACGATCGCCGGGGTGTAGTTCCGGAAGATCTCCAACGCTTCCATATAAGTAGGGGCCTCCACCGCCACCAGATCGGCCGGGCCCAGCAGGGCGCGGGCAGCCAGGTCCAGCGCCTGGGCGGCGCCGGCGGTCACCAGCAGCTCGCCCTGTCCCACCGGCATGCCGCGCTGGGCGCAGCGGGCGGCCAGCAATTCGGCCAGCCGGTTCATGGAGGGGCTGCCCAGGTAGTGGAAGGGCAGGTCACCCTCCGCCGCCACCAGGGCGGCGGTCGCCTGGGCCAGCTCGGCGGCCGGCACCGACTCCGGGAAGGGGTAGCCGGCGCTCAGCCGGATGCAGCCCGGCGGGAGCGGCGGCATCCAGGAGCCGGGTGGGTCGTAGGCCAGGGCTTGCTCCACGTGCGGCGGGAAGATCCTCATCAGGGATGCAGCACCTTTCGCAGGAAGGTTCGGGTCCGCTCCTCCCGGGGCTCCCGGAAGATCTGCTCCGGCGGCCCCTCCTCGACGATCCGGCCCTCGTCCATGAAGATCACCCGGTGGGCCACCTCGCGGGCGAAGCCCATCTCGTGGGTGACCACCATCATGGTCATCCCCTCCCGGGCCAGGGCCTTCATCACCTCCAGCACCTCGCCCACCAGTTCGGGGTCCAGGGCGGAGGTCGGCTCGTCGAAGAGCATCGCCTTGGGCTGCATCGCCAGGGCCCGGGCGATCGCCACCCGCTGCTGCTGGCCGCCCGAGAGGTGCGCCGGGTAGGCGTTCGCCTTGTCGGCCAGCCCCACCTTCTCCAGGAGCTGCAGGCCCAGCGCCTCGGCGGCGGAGGGCTCCATCTTCCGGACCCGGATCGGGCCGAGGGTGACGTTCTGCAGCGCCGTCTTGTGGGGGAAGAGGTTGAAGCGCTGGAAGACCATGCCCAGCTCCTCCCGGACCTGATCCAGCGCCTTGCCGCCGCTGGGGACCGGGGTGCCGGCCACCGAGACCGTGCCCTCGGTGGGCGCCTCCAGCCGGTTGATGCAGCGGAGCAGGGTGGACTTGCCGGAGCCGGAGGGGCCGATGACACAGACCACCTCGCCCTGCCCGACCTCCAGGTCGATCCCCTTCAGGACGTGGAGCTTGCCGAACTTCTTGTGCAGTCCTTGAATCTTAATCACTGGCCCGCATCCTCCTCTCCAGGGCGCTGGCGATCTGCGAGAGGGTGAGGGTCATCACCAGGTAGATCAGCGCGGAAAGAATGTAGGGTGGGAAGGGCTTGTAGGTGCGGCTGGCGATCATCTGGGCGGTGCGGGTCAGCTCCACCAGGGAGATGGCTGCCACCAGGGAGGACTCCTTGATCAGCGAGATCATCTCATTGACCAGGGGAGGGATCACCCGCTTGAAGGCCTGCGGCAGGATGATGTCCCACATCACCTGGCCGTGGGACATGCCCAGGGAGCGGCCGGCCTCCATCTGCCCCTTGTCGATCGACTGGATGCCCGCCCGCATGATCTCGGCCACGTAGGCGCTGGAGTTCAGGCCGATGGTGATCACCGCCGCCGGGAACTCCTCATAGTTGATCCCGGTGATCTGCGGGATGCCGAAGACCACCAGGAGCAGCTGGGTGTAGAGCGGGGTGCCGCGGATCACTTCAATGTAAGCGGTGATCGGCGCCGACAGCCACCGGATGCCCGAGACCCGGCCCAGGCCCAGCACCGTGCCGAAGATGATGCCCATGGTGCCCGAGAGCGCCACGATCTTCAGGGTCATCAGGGCGCCCTGCAGCATCAGCGGCAGGGATTCGAGGATCAACTCCATCGTCATCGGATTGCTCTCCCCCAAACGTAGCGGAGGGGGGCGGCATGGCCGTCCCCCGCAGCTCGCATTCCTCGGGCTACTTGAACCACTTGTTGATCAGCTGGTCCATCTTGCCGGACTGCTTCAGCTCGGCCAGCACCTCGTTGACCACCTTGGTCAGGTCCGGGGTGTCCTTGCGCAGGGCGTAGGCGGTGTCGTCCGCCGGGGTCTCCCAGACCACCTTCAGGTTGGGGTCAGCCTTGACGAAGGACTTGGCCACGAAGCCGGAGATGAACATGGCGTCGGCCTGCTTGGAGCTGACCGCCGAGGCGGCCTCGGTGAAGAGGTTGTACTCCTTGACGGTGGCGCCGTTCACCTTGGCGACCGCCTCCGCCTGCACGGTGCCCAGCTGGACCGCCACCTTCTTGCCGGCCAGGTCCTCCAGCTTGCTGATGGTGCCGGTGAAGTCCTGGTGGACCACCACGGCGTTGCTGCCGACGATGTACGGATCGGAGAAGTCGACCGCCTTCTTCCGCTCCTCGGTGACCGAGACGCCGGCGGCCATGATGTCGAACTTGCCGGCCTGCAGGGCGGCGAGCAGGCCGCCGAAGGCCATCTGCTCGATCTCCAGCTTGACGCCCAGCTTGTTGGCCACTTCCTGCATGATGTCGATGTCGAAACCGACCACCTTGTTGTCCTTGTCCAGGGACTCGTAGGGCGGGTAGTCGGGCGAGGTGCCGATCACCAGCTTGCCTTCCTTCTTGATCCGGTCGATGGTGGGCGTGGCGGACTTCTCAGCGGGCTTCTCGGCAGCGGGCTTCTCGGCAGCGGGGGCCTCGGCGGCCGGCTTGGCGCCGCCGCAGCCGGCGAGGATCGACAGGGCCAGGACGCCGGCGGTGAGGGCCAGGAACATGCGCTTCATAACGTTTTCCTCCAGACATCTGCATGCAGGGTGATGATGCATAATTATACACCTATGCGCATGTTTGTCCAGAGGGGATGGCTACTTTTTCAGCTCGTAGGCCCGGACCCCGACCCGCAGCCAGCGGCGGCCGTCGGAGGTGGTGAGGAACTCGCCGCGGCCGCCCTTCATCGGCCCCTCCAGGATCAGCAGCCGGTCCTTGCCGGTCAGCGCGGCGGCGACGGGCGGCTCCTCCTTCGGCTTGGTCTCCAGCACCTCCAGCTGCTTGGGGATCACCCGGGCGATCAGCCGGTTCCCCCGGGCTTCCAGGTGGATCACCGCCCCCTCGTGCTCATAGCGCCCGGCATAGGGGGCCAGCTCGGCCTCGGGCAGGTCCAGCGGCTCCGGCTGCTCGGCAGCCACCCCCAGGAGCTCCTTGCGGACCCAGGCGCTGGCCGCCGTGTTCAGGGCGTTGCCCCGCTGCCCGTTGGTCAGGATCGCCAGGGCCACTCCCTGCTCGGGCGCCATCCAGAAGAGGGTCATCTGGCCGAAGGTGGCCCCGCCGTGGCCGGCGAAGCGGACGCCCCCGACCTCCTCGATGAACCAGCTGAGCGCCATCCGCTGGCCGTTGCTCGCCGCCACCACCGGGGTCTGCAGCAGCCGGAGCGACTCGGGCGTGAGCAGCCGCTCCCCCGACTCCGCCCGGCCGTCCCCCATCTGGAAGCGGGCGTAGCGGAGCAGGTCGGTCACGGTGCTGACCAGCCCGCCGGCGGGGTTGCTGCTCCGGGGGATGTTCCAGGGGCGGGCGATCTCCAGCCCCTCCTCCCGCAGCATGTGGCCGACGGCAAAGCGGTGGATCATCACCTCGGCGGGGAAGAAGAAGGAGCGGCTCATGCCGAGCGGCTGCAGCAGCAGCTCCTTGACCGCCGCCTCGTAGCTCTTGCCGGCGACCACCTCCAGCACCCGCCCGGCCACCACGAAGGCGGCGTTGTTGTAGGTCCAGAGCTCGCCCAGCGGGGTGATCTGCTCCAGCTTGGCCATCCCGGCCACGTACTTGGCCACGGCGTCGTCGCCGTTGCCGGTGTCAACGAAGAGATCCCCCGGCCAGCCGGCCACGTGGGTCAGCAGGTGGCGGACGGTGACGGCGGCGGCGGTGGCCTCATCGGCCACCTGAAAGTCGGGCAGGTAGCGCCGGACGGGGGCTTCCAGGTCAAGCCGACCCTGCTCCGCCAGCCGCATCAGCGCCGTGGCGGTGAAGGTCTTGGTCACGGAGCCGATCTGGAAGAGGGTCTCCTCCGTGACCGGCAGCGGGTTCTCCACGCTGGTGACCCCGAGGCCCCGGAGGTACTCCCGGCCGTCCACCAGCAGCCCCACGGCCACCCCCGGCACCCGGTGTTCCTCCATGAGGGCGGTCAGCTTCTCGCAGAGTTCAGCGAACTTGCCGGCACGCGTAGCTTCATCGAACAACATCGTCCCATCCTCCCGTCCCTGGCTGTGCATCTGCTATTCTCGGAGGGGTATGCAGAGTTCCTGCCAGGGGATGGTCGACGCGTTTTCCTTGCCACGGATTACACGGATTACACGGATAAAACCAAATACATTACAAAAATGTGGGTGGCGCCCTTTTCATTCGTGGTGCCGGTGCGAAGCACCGCACCATGGTGGTGACACGGAGTGGGGGTCCGTGCCCATGTCATCCGTAGTGCTGGTGGGGTAACCGTCATACCGCGGTGCGTCGCACCAGCACACCCGTAAAAATCATTGTTTGTTATGTGTCTTCATCCGTGTAATCCGTGTAATCCGTGGCAAAATGAACGCCCCCACTTCTCTGCATGACCAAAGAAAGATCCCCGCCCAAGCGGACGGGGATCGGTGGTCAGCTAGTGATACTCCTTGCGGTGCAGCTTGTAGAGGGTCTCGTCGACCTCCATCCACCGCTGCGACAGGTAGTCCAGGCGGTCCTCGATCCGGGTCAGCCGCTTCTCCAGGTCGTCGCCGCCCTGCCCTTGCTGCCTCTGCTGGAGCTGGTAGCGCTGCGGGCCCTGACCCCCCTGGCGGCCGGCGCCCTGCTGGTCATCCTGCCGGCTCTCCTTGATGGCGGAACGCAGGCCGTCGATATCGCCCTGCACATCCTTGATCTTGAACCGCAACTCCTTCACCTCGCCAATCAGCCCCTCCAGCCGCTTGAAGCTGGCTTCCAGCAACTCCTGCATCTGATCCACATTCCCCACCCCCAGCCCTAGTATGGCATGGCGGGGCGGTTGTGAAACCTACGGGCAGTCGCTGAAGACGGGGGCGGTGGCGGTCACCAGCCGTCCGTGAAGCCCGGTCACCGCCAGCGTCGGATAGCTGCCGCCCACATCGCCCGCGGCGGCGTCCCCCACCAGACCGCCTGGTCAAACCGGACGGCATCGCCGGCGGCGCTGCCGGCGCCCAGGTTGCTCCGCCCTGTCCGCGGAACAGCCCTGCTCACCGGGGAGCAGGGCTGTTGGCTTCGTATTGGCTGAGCAGGGCCCGGGCCGCCGCCACCACCCGCTCCCGCAGGGCGGGCGGCTCCAGCACCTCCAGGTCGGGACCAAAGGAGAGGGCGTAGCCGCAGGCCTCCTCCTCGGTCTCGAAGCGGATCTGGACCCGCTGCCAGCCGGTCGGGTCGGGCGGCTCCACCCGCTCAATGCGGGCGAAGCGCTCGGAGAAGCGCATCCGGCGGAGGATGGCGGGGTTGACCCGCACCGTCGCCTGGTACTGGGGCAGGGCGGTGACGAACTCGCTCTTGGACTGCTCCCAGTAGGCCGCCAGGTCGAAGGAGTCGGGCCGGGCGGCGGGCAGCTCCAGCACCTCTGCCTCCCGCACCCGGGAGAGCCGGAAGGACTTGACCTGCCCGTCCAGCGCCACCAGGTACCAGGTGGTGCCCTTGGCCACCAGCCCCAGCGGGTCCACCACCCGCTCGGAGAGGGTGCCGTCCCCCTTCTCGTAGCGGATCTTCAGCTTCCGGTCCTGCCAGACCGCCACCTGGATGATGGGCAGGCAGGGGACCGGGTCGCCCCCGCCCCGCCAGCTGGCGGTGTCCACCAGGAAGCGCCGGCGGGCGTGCTCGGCGTCCCGCCGGACCACGGGGGGCAGGGAGGCGATCAGCTTGACCATCGCGGCCTCCGAGGCCCGGTCCAGCCCCAGGTCGGAGAGCACCCGGAGCGGCTTGACGAAGAAGGAGGCCACCTCCGCCGGGGTCATCCCGGTCAGGTTGGTCTCGTAGCCCTCGGGCAGCGCCCAGCCCCCGCCGCTGCCCCGCTCGGCGTAGACCGGCACCCCGGCGGCGGAGAGCGCCTCCATGTCCCGGTGGATCGTCCGCTCGGAGACCTCCAGCCGCCGGGCCAGCTCGCCGGCGGTCATCCGCCGGTGGACCTGGAGCAGGAGCAGGATCGAGAGCAGCCGGTCGGCCCTCATGGGATCACCTCCCCATCCGGCCGGCCAGGTCGTCGACGAACTGCCGGGCGGCCCGCCCCGACGGGGCGTTCTGCCAGAGCGCCCAGCGGATCGCCGCCTGCCGCAGCTCCTCGCCGGTGATGGGCAGCCCACGCTGGGCGGCCAGCCGCTCCACGATCGCCAGGTACTCCTCCTGGCTGGGGCGCAGGAAGAGGATCGACTTGCCGAACCGGTCGGCCAGGGAGAGCTTCTCCTCCAGCGCGTCCTGCCCGTGCACCTCGGCCACATCCGGGCTGTTCCGGTCGGCCCAGCGCTCGGGGATCATGTGGCGCCGGTTGGTGGTGGCGTAGAGCAGCAGGTTGGCGGGGCGCCGCTCCAGCGCCCCCTCCAGGGTCGACTTGAAGGCCCGGTACTCGGCATCATCCGCATCGAAGGCCAGGTCGTCCAGGAAGACGATGAAGCGCTGCCGGTGCGCCTTCAGCACCCGGAAGAGCTCCACCATGCTGCCCAGGTGCGCCCGCCCCACCTCCACCAGCCGGAGCCCCCGGGGGCCGAAGCGCAGGGCCAGGGAGCGGACCAGCGAGGACTTGCCGGTGCCCCGGGGGCCGTAGAGCAGCAGGTTGTTGCCGGGGGCGCCCTGGACGAAGGGCTCGGTGTTGGCCAGCAGGGCGGCTTTCTGCTCCGCCAGCCCCACCAGGTCGTCGAGCTGGATCAGGTCGGGGTCGGCCACCGGCTGGAGGCGGGCGCCGTCCCAGTGCAGGAACCAGGAGCGGCTCACCACCCCGGCGCCGTGACGGGCGTGGTAGGCGGCCAGCTCCTCCGCCAGGGCGCCCCAGTCCTCCGCCTCGGCCAGCCGGCGGGCCATCGCCTCGCAGGCGGGGGGGACGAAGCCGGCCCCCTCCGCCGGGACCCAGCCGGCCCAGGTGGGCAGACCACCGCCGCCCGCCCGCTCCCGGCAGACCTCCCCGGTCATCCGGAAGAGTATGTGGAGGCGACGCAGGTCGTGCCGGGCCGCCTCCAGCAGGGCCCGGGAGGGCTCGACGGCAAGGGTGAAGGCGTTCTCCTCCAGCAGGATCTGCTGGATCAGCAGGTTCTGCCAGGCGTCGGCGGTGGGCCCGGCTACCGGCCCGGCGGCGAAGAGCGCCCGCACCAGGCGGAGGTAGGCGCTCCGGACCTCCGGCCCGCCCGGCGGCGCCTGGAGGAAGAGCGTCATCGCCCGCCCTGCGTCGGTTTCGCTCCAGGAATGGTACAGGACAAGATCATCCGGCGACATGATGGACTCCCCTCTTTGCAGGCTGTTCTCCTAAGAATAGCACAAGTCGTAAAGCGAAGGGAGTCGGTTTCCCTCCGGACCCCGCCCACGTAGTCTGGAGTGGAGGGATGGAGGATGGCGCTGCCCCGGAGGATGGAAAAGCTGATCAGCAGCATCGTGACCCAGACCGAGGTGGAGCAGCGGCTCTTGCGGGCCCTGGTCCGCCGCCTGGAGAACAGCTTCGGGATCCTGGAGAAGGCGGTGGGCAGCGAGTGCGCCCATGACTGCTACCGCCACCTGATGGAGCCGCTCTTCAGCG
>JBMONC010000028.1:63396-72253 GCA_049324875.1 Bacillota bacterium | reverse complement strand
GTGGAGCAGCGGCTCTTGCGGGCCCTGGTCCGCCGCCTGGAGAACAGCTTCGGGATCCTGGAGAAGGCGGTGGGCAGCGAGTGCGCCCATGACTGCTACCGCCACCTGATGGAGCCGCTCTTCAGCGAGAAGGCCTCCGCCAACCTGGACCTGTACGAGCAGTGGGTGGAGCGCTGCGCCCGGCTGGAGCTGGGCCGGCCGCTGACCGAGGCGGAGGAGCAGATGCTGGGCGAGGTGGTGAGCCAGATCACCGGCATCACCGAACTGCTCTTCAACCTGGCCGGGGTGGAGTTGTTCAAGGAGGAGGACCCTGAGGAGGCCGAGGAGAGCCCCGGCCCGTGACGCGCCAGTCCCCCCTGTCCGGACGCAGGGGGGACTCCTCGCGTCATGCGGACCCCTCCGCTGGGGGGAGGTCATCGAACCAGCCGGCTCCCTCCGGGAGCCGGCGGATCAGGAACCGCCCCTGGTCCTCTGGCCGCCGTGCCTGGTGGTACTTCAGGTAGATCCGGTCGCCCTCCACCGCCAGCACCTCGATCTTCCCGCTGGCGTGGCTCATCACATACCGGACCCGCTTGCCCAACCCCGAGGTGCGGGCCTTGGCCTGCTCCACGATGGTGTACCCCTCCCGCAGGGGGACCACGAAGTCGGCGTTGCCGGCCACCGGCCGGTTCTGGAAGAGGTAGTAAGGGGTGACCCCCGCCCAGGAGAGGCGGTCCAGCAGCTCGCCGAGCACCGCCGGGTCGTCGTTCACCCCCCGCAGGAGCGGGGTCTGGTTGACGGTGATCAGCCCCGCCGCCTGGAGCGCCTGGATGCACTCCAGCGCCTCGGCGGTCAGCTCCCGGGGGTGGTTGAAGTGGGCCATCAGGTAGAGGCGGGCGTCGGGACGGGAGTGGCGGGAGAGGGTATCCAGCAGCTTATGGTCCCCCGTGATCCGCCGGGGGTCGAAGGCGACCATCTTCGAACCGAGCCGGATGATCTTGACGTGCTCAATGGCCCGAAGGGCGCCCAGGATCTTATCGAGCCGCCCCGCCGAGAGCACCAGCGGGTCCCCGCCGGTCAGCAGGACGTTGTTGATCTCGGGATGGGCGGCGATATAGGCAAGCCCCTCCTTCACATCGAGGCTGACCTCGCTCTCCACGTCATCCTTGAAGAGCCGCTTCCGGAAGCAGAAGCGGCAGTAAGCGCCACAGACATCGGAGACCAGGAGGAGCGCTGTGGTCGGATACTTGTGCTGGCACCCCTTGGCCACGTAGTTGCTGGCCTCGTCCGAGGGGTCGAGGCGGCCGTACTCGGTCAGCTCGGCCTCGGTGGGGATCACGATGCGCCGGATCGGGTCGGCGGGATTGTTCCAGTCGATCAGCGAGAGGTAGTAGTCGCTCACCCGGAAGACGTACTCGTCGGTGACCGGGGCGAGACGCTCCCTCTCCGCCGGGGAAAGCTGGTCAAGCTTGCGAATGTTGGTGTGGTACCTCATCTGGCCCCTCCCCTTCCCCTGCTGCAAGTCTCTGCAGAGATAGGGTATTCGGGAGCGATTCGGGGTGACATAACGCGGGGGCTGAATAGACTGGAGTACGGCAACGCTCACTCTGGTCAAGGGGGGTCCCCCGATGCAACGCCATCCGGTCCGAATTGCGCCCGGGACCCAGCCGGAAGGGGAGCTGCCCACGGCGGGCGCCTCCCCTGTCCTGCTCTCCCGGCTGGGCCTCCGCACCGATGAGTTCGCCCCGCTGCGCTTTGGCCTCGTTGAGGCGGAGGCCCTCTGGGAGGCGGATGACCGGCTCGGTCCGGGCGAACTCCGCCTCTCCGCAGACCTGGCAGGATACCTCCGCCTGAGGCAGCCCCTCTCGGTCACCATCCTCCGGTCCTCCCCGTCCGAGATCGCCCTGGGCCCGCTGGTGGGGCTGCTGATCTCGGCCGAGAAGCTGGAGGCGGTGCTGGGCGGCAAGCAGGACCATGTCTACTGCCGCTACGCCCTGGCCGGCCGTGAAACCGGGGGGCTTCTGCTCTTCTTTGCCCCTGAAGGGCTCGATCCGGCGAAGCGGCGGGTCAACGGCTACCAGCACATCTGTGAGGGGGCGGGTCGGTGCCGGTGGGAGCCGGTGGAGGCGCCCCTGCCGCGGGTGATCTACGACCGGTGCTTTGGCGGGGCGGGGCGGGCTGCGGCGGCGGCGCTGCGCGCGGCGGTCTCCGACCTGGGGGTGGTGGTGCTCAACCACCCCGTGAAGATCACCAAGCTCCGGGCCTTTGGCGCCCTGCAGCCCTTCGGGGAGCTGGCCCCCCACCTCCCCCTCACCCTGCCGCTGACAGAGGAGTCGCTCCTCATGCTGATGGGGCGGTACGATGACCTCTATATCAAGCCGGACTCGCTTTACAAGGGCCAGGGGGTCTGCCGCCTCCGGCGCCACTCGGGCGGCTGGGAGCTGCTGCGGCGGGTGGCCTCCGCCAACGAGCGGCGCTGGGTCCCCCGGGCCGACCAGGTGATCCCCGCCCTGGCGGAGCTGCTCGACCCGGATCTGCACTACCTGGTGCAGGAGGGGCTGCCGCTGGCCCGCTACCTCGGCAACCGGTTCGACCTGCGCTCCCTGGTCCAGTGCAACGGCCGGGGCGACTGGCAGGTGACCGGGGTGGTGGCCCGCATCGCCCCGCAGGGCAGCACCATCACCAGCCCCCGCAGCGGGGGGCAGGTCGCCCCCCTGGAGAGCGCCCTGCGGCATGCCTTCGGCCAGCGGGCCGAGGAGGTCCGGGCCGAGGTGGAGCGGGTCTCCCTGGCACTGGCGGAGCGGGTCGACCAGCAGCTGGGGCCCTGCGCCGAGCTGGGCCTCGACCTGGGGGTGTTGGAGGACGGCAGTGTCAAGCTGATCGAGGTGAACGGGATTCCGTTGCGGGTCAGCCTCGAGCGGCTGAAGGACCCGCGGATCGGGGAGCAGATCGACCGCTTCCCGATCCACTACGCCGCCTACCTGGACACCGGCTCGCTCCCCCTTTCCGCCGAGGGGGAGGCGGCGGCACCGGGCCCGCCCCTGATCGGCATCATGCTCGGGCCGAGGGAGATGGGGCGGCTCCGGCAGCGCATCCGTTACCGGCAGATGGCCGCACAGGCCCGGGCGGCCGGCGCATCTCCCGTCTTCTTCGACCTGGCCGGACTGGACGGCGAGGCGGGCGCGGTGCGGGGCTGGGTCGAGCAGAAGGGCGGCTGGCAGCAGGTGACCCTCCCCCTTCCCGAGGTGATCTACAACCGGGCCACTTACGGCGATGCGAAGCGGAGGCGGGCCGCCATCCGCCTGCTCCGCACCCTGACCGCCCGCCGGCGGACCCGGCTGATCAACCCGGTCAACGCCTTCAGCAAGCTGGATGTCTACAAGGCGCTCCGCTTCTTCCCCCAGACCGCTCCCCTGGCCCCGGAGACCGCCCCCCTCTCGGGGCCGGAGTTGCTGACCGCCATGCTGAGCCAGTTTCCGGCCCTCTTCCTGAAGGGGAACCACGGCAGCCACGGGAGCGATGTCTGCCGCATCCGGGCGGACGGGGGGACGGTGGCCCTGCACGGGCGGATCGCAGGGCACCGGGTCGAGGAGTGCTTCGACCGGCCGGAGCAGCTGCTGGAGTTCCTCGCCCTGCTGCGGCCCGGCTGCCAGTGGGTGGTGCAGCAGGGGATCGAGCTTCCCTCGGTGGATGGGCGGGTCTTTGACCTGCGGGTGGTCGCCCAGAAGGACGGGGAGGGCCGGTGGCAGCTCCCCCTGGTACTCATCCGCTTGGCCGGTCGGGGAGAGGTGGCGGCCAACATGAGTCTGGGCGGTGAACCCTTCCTCCCCGGTCCGTTTCGGGAGCGGTTCGGCCACCAGCTCCCCTTCCTGTCGGAGCTGGAGGAGCGGGTCTCCGATGCGGCCCTGCGGACGCTGGCTGCCCTGGAGTCCCGGTTCGGCCTGCTCGGGGAGGTCGGGATTGACATCGGCCTGGACCGGGAGGGCTCGGCCTGGGTCTTCGAGGCGAACACCAAGCCGCTGCACCCCGCCGTCCCCGGCATGGAGGAGGACCGGCTGATCCGGCTCCCCTTTGCCTACGGGGTCCACCTCGCCCACCAGGCCCGGGCCGGGCGGTGCACCGGCCTCACCCCCTGCCCCGGGGCCCAAGGCCGGTGAGGGCCAGGGCCAGGTCGGTCTGGCTGCGGGCCAGATCCGCCTGGATCTCGGGGGGATATCCCCACCCGGGGACGGCGTTGGCCTCCAGCAGCCAGATCCGGTGGCTCCCCTGCTCCACCAGCACGTCGAAGCCGAGCATCCCCAGCGGGTCGAAGGCCTCTGTGAGGGCGGAGGAGGCGATAAGGCAGAGCTGTTCCATCCGCTCCAGGGAGCGCCGGGCCTCCTCCGGGCTCATCCCGTAGTGGCGCTCCAGGCTCGCCAGCGGCTCCTCATCCGCCCCGCCGTTGGCGAGGTTGGTGAAGACCGTTCCGCTTTTTCGGGCCACGCAGGCGGTGGCCACCGCGACCCGCCATCCACCTTCGGCCCTGCGGACCGTGACGATGCGGAAGTGGAGCGGCCTCCCCTCCGGGCCAGCCGTCAGGATTCCCCGCTGGACCACGCACCGCCCGGCCCCCGTCACCTGCCGGAGGGCGACCACCAGCTCCTCCAGCCGGGGGATCGACCGCTCCCGGTGGACCCCATCCTGGATGTGACAGAGGCGGAATCCGCCGGTGGTGCGCCGCACCTGCGCCGCACGCCGGCCCTTGATCCCATGGGTCTGCTTGACGAAGACCACCTCGTGCCGGGCCAGCATGGCGGCGAGGTCGGCTGCGCTCTGAAGCCGCCGGGTCTCCGGCAGGTGCTCCTTCAGCTCCTCCACGGCCGAGAGCAGGCTGTAGAACTGCCACTTCCCGATGGAGCGAATCCAGTTGAAGGCCCGGTTCCCGGTCAGCTCCCGCAGCCCCCCGATCACCTCCCGCCGGATCGACCAGGTGAGCCGGACAGCGGCGGGGATCGGGAACCAGGCCTTCACCACCTCCCCCGCTCGTCCCGGCCGGTTGTCGATCACGTACCCGAGGAGACGCCGCCCCTCCCAGTCGATGGTCTCGTCGAATCCCAGCCCCAGCAGCCCCGGCTCCCCGATCCGGTGGCCGAAGTAGAGCCGGGCCCGCTCCACCCACTCACGCTCCGGCAGCCGCCCCCTGCCCGGGTAGATCACCCCGACCGCCGGCCCCAGCTCCACCTGATCCGGAGGGGACCGGCGGAGCCGGAGGCGGAGGCCCGGGTAGGGCACCGAGAGCGCCTCCCAGAGGTCCCGGGCCAGTTGCAGCTCCCCCGCGGGAGCCGGCTCGCCCTGGCTGGCCCGCACCTCCGCACAGCCGAGCCTCAGCCGGACCGCTTTGCCCGGCGTGCCCTCGGGGAGGCGGACCCACCCCCTCGGCAGGTCCTCATTTTGGTGCAGTCGGATCCACGGCTCCTCCATGGCCTCACCTCGCCGCCATCCTATGAGCGGGGGCGAGCGTGTGCCCGATGAGAAAAGCACCACGCGGTGGCTTCCACCGGGTGGTGCTCATGCAGGGAAGTGGGGCATTTTTCTTCGCCACGGATTACACGGATTATGAAGACATATATGACAATGGAGCTTTGCCCATCCATTCCCTTTTCCATGTCTTCATCCATGTAACCACCATGGTGCGGTGCTTCGCACCAGCACCACTGATGAACCCTGCTCAGGAGATCATCCTCAGAAACTCCCGGCAGTTGGCCACCAGGTCCGGCCCCTTCTTGAAGAGGCCGCCGCCGATCAGGAAGATCACATCCCGACCGTAGACCTCATACATCTCCGGCACCCGCTCCAGGCTCATGCCGCCGCCGGGGCTGGGGAAGATCGGGTAGAGATCGCCCATCCGGGCGGCGCAGCCCTCGGCGATGGAGGCGCACTCCGCCTTGCTGAAGCTGAAGCGGCCGCCCCAGTTGGGGTAGACGCTGGCATCGGCCCCGGTCAGCCGGGCGATCTGGCCGAAGAGGGCGTAGTGGGAGATCCCCGACGCGGGGGAGGTGACGAAGGAGCCGAGGAAGGCCGGGTGGGCCATGATCGGAAGGTTGATCTCATCATCGTCGGCCAGCATCCGCATGGCGTCGAAGCCGGCCAGGCCGGGGGCGAGCAGCAGGCCGCCGGCGCCCAGCTCCTTGGCCTTGCGGGCGTAACGGTGCAGCCGGTCGGCGGGAGCGGTCACGTTGGGCATGTAGATCGCCCGGCCACCGGTCTCCGCATTCGCCCTGGCCACCGCCTCGGCGCAGCGGGCCACCCGCTCCAGGAAGGGGGAGAAGGGCTGGTCGGCCAGGCCGTGATCATCCTTGATGATGTCGATGCCGCCCAGGGCGAACTGGTAGGCCAGATCGGCCAGCTCCCGGGCCGAGAGGCCCATCGGCTTCAGCGCCGTGCAGAGCAGCGGCCGCTCCGGCACGCCAAGGGAGGCCCGCAGCCCGGCCACGCCGAACCGGGGGCCGCGGAAGTGCTTCAGCAGCGGCTCGGGCAGCTCCAGCCGCTCCACCCGGATCCCGGGCTTGATGGAGGAGTTGCCGAAGAGCACGTTCAGCAGCTGGGGCAGCTCGAAGCCGGAGGACTCGACGGCGTAGCTGATCCGGGCCATCCAGGCCCCAGACCCGGCCGGCTCCAGCGCCTCGATCCGGCCCACCACCTGCTCCTGGATGTTGGCCGGGGCCAGCTCATAGGGGAATTCAATCGTCTGCTCGACGGCGACCTCGAAGGCCTTCTGCCGGGCCTCCGCCTCATCGGCCCCGGCGATCCGGTAGAGCACGGCGAACCGCTCCCCGGAGAGGTGCAGCTCAGGTGTAGGCAGCATCGGTTAGAGCGCCTCCGCCTTCGCCTCGGAGTGGACCGCCACCAGGCGGACCGCTGCGAGGTCGGATTCGGAGATGGCGAAGGAGCGCTGCATCAGCCCCTCCACCTCCCGCACCAGGGCCATGGCATCCAGGCCGTACTCCTTCATCAGGTACGGCTTGGAGGCGCCGTGGGCGAAGGTGTCCTTCAGCCCGATCCGGACCAGCCGCCGGCCGGCGCCGTGCTCTGCCATCACCTCGGCCACAGCGGAGCCCAGCCCGCCGATGACGGTGTGGTTCTCCATGGTGATCACGCCGTACTTCGCCCTGGAGACCGCCTCCAGCACCTGCGGGTCGGTGAAGGGCTTCAGGGTGGAGATGTGCAGGTGCTCGATGGAGACCCCCTTCTCCCGGAGGATGTTGGTCGCCCGCATCGCCTCCTCGGTGCAGATCCCGGAGGTGAGCAGGGCGATGTCGGTCCCGCGGGAGAGCACCCGGGCCCGGTTGAACACCATCGGCTCCGAGGCGTCGAAGAGCCGGGGAATCTCGCCCCGGAGCATCCGGACGTAGACCGGCCCGTCGATGGCCTGGGCCACATCCAGCACCGACTCCACATCGGTGGCGTCGCCGGTCTCCAGGATGGTCATGTTGGGCAGCGACCGCATGACGGCGATGTCTTCGATGGCCTGATGGGTGGCGCCCCCCGGGGTCATGATCCCCGGCAGGAAGCCGATCATCCGCACCGGCACATTGGGGTAGGCGACGCTCATGGCGATCTGGTCCAGCGCCCGCCGGTAGATGAAGACCGCAAAGGTGTGGATGTAGGGGTAGAAGCCCTCCCGGGCCATCCCGCCCGCCATGGAGAGCATGTTCTGCTCGGTCAGCCCCATGGAGAAGAAGCGGTCGGGGTAGGTATCCCGGAAGAGGTCGGCCTCGCACGAGGAGGTCAGGTCGGCGGAGAAGACCACCACCTGGGGCTTGTCCGCCGCCCACTTGACGATGTTCCTGGCGTGTACCTTGCTGAGGATCTCCATGGCCTAGCCCTCCTCCTCCATTTCACGGAGCCGCTGGGCGTAAGCCGCCTTCTCCTCCGCGTTCTTGAAGCGCAGGTAGTGGAGCTTGGGGGCGTTGGCCCGCAGCAGCTCCATCTCCCGGCAGGGGTCGGTGTAGCAGAGGACGACGAGCGGACGCCCGTCGGGCTCCAGGGCGGCGGGGGCGGCCAGGGCGTCCAGGTCGTGGCCGTCCACGGCGAAGACCCGGCAGCCAAAGGCCTCCAGCTTCTTCTGCAGGTCGCCCATCGCCAGCACGGAGTCCATCGCCCCGTCGCAGCACTGCCCGTTCATATCGACGTAGATGCCCACCCGGTCCAGCTTCTGCCAGACGGCGATCTGGATCGCCTCCCAGGTCTGCCCCTCGTGGAACTCCCCGTCGGACATGTAGACCCAGGTCCGCCCCGATTCCCCCCGGAGCTTGCGCGCCAGGGCCACCCCCAGCGCCTGGGAGAGCCCCTGCCCGAGGGAGCCGGTGGTCACCTCCATCCCCGGCGAGTGCTCCGCCCCGATCATCTCGACGGAGGCCCCGTCCTTGTTGAACTGCGCCAGCCCCTCCGGCGCCATCCGCCCCGTCTCGATGAGGGCGGCGTAAAGCACCAGCCCATAGTGGGCCGGCGACATGTAGAAGCGATCCAGATCCGCCCCCCGGGGCCCGTTGTAGAGCGCCCCGGTGAAGTACTCCCGGTTGGAGGGCGAGGGCACCCCCGGAAAGGGCGCCGGAATCATCGGCGCCTGGCTCGGCCCCAGCCTCATGATCCGGGTGTAGAGCGCCGCAAAGGTCTCCGCCGAGGAGCAGGCCTGGCTCAGGTACCCCCCGTTGTTGTTGATCACATGCTCCAGCACCCGCCGCCGGATCCCCCGGGCAACCCGTCGGGCCGTCTCACGCCAGTCGGCGGTCACAGTGGGATTCATGCGCCTCTCTCCCTCTTCAAGTCCGCTATCAGCCGGAATGTACCACACAGGCTGGTTGGCGTCAACCTCCACGGATGACACGGATTCCCCTGA
>JBMONC010000028.1:24865-63296 GCA_049324875.1 Bacillota bacterium | reverse complement strand
TAGAAGCGGATGATGGCGCCGTGGTCCAGGTCGCCCATGCCGTCTACCTTCAGCGCCTGGAGGATCTCCATCACGTAGGAGGTGAGGGGCAGGGGGACGCCTACCTCGTGGCCGGCGCTCAGGGCGTTGGCCAGATCCTTGATGTGCAGGTTGATCCGGAAGCCGGGGTTGAAGTTGCGGTTCAGGGCCAGCGGGGCCTTGGCGTCCAGGACCGTCGAGCCGGCGAGGCCGCCGCGGATCGCCTGGTAGACCAGTTCGGGGTCGACCCCGGCCTTCGTCGCCAGCACCAGCGCCTCGCTCATGGCGGCGATGTTCAGCGCCACGATGATCTGGTTCGCCAGCTTGGTCACGTTGCCGGCGCCGATCTCGCCGGTGCGGACCACCGAGGCGCCCATGCACTTCAGGACCGGGACCGCCTCCTCGAAGTCGGCGGCGGCGCCGCCCACCATGATCGAGAGGGTGCCCTCAATCGCCTTGGGCTCCCCGCCGCTGACCGGGGCATCCAGGAAGCGGATCCCCTTCTCAGCCAGCTTCGTGCCCACTTCCCGGGCCACGATCGGGTCGATGGAGGACATGTCCACCACCAGGCTCCCGGGCTTCGCGCCCTCGATCACGCCACCCTCGCCCAGGATCGCTGCCTTCACGTGCGGCGAGTTGGGGAGCATGGTGATGATGAAGCTGGTCTGCGCGGCCACATCCCGGGCCGACGG
Source organism: Bacillota bacterium (assembly GCA_049324875.1). Taxonomy (GTDB): domain Bacteria; phylum Bacillota; class Sulfobacillia; order Symbiobacteriales; family Symbiobacteriaceae; genus JAWLHU01. The sequence continues at coordinate 62,586 of JBMONC010000028.1, read as the reverse complement.
GGCGGCGGTGGCGCCGGCGGCGACCACCTCCTGCACCGAGGACTCCACGATGTCGTAGACGACCAGCTCATGGCCGGCCTTCAGGAGGTTCTTGCTCATGGGCCTCCCCATGATGCCGAGGCCGATAAACCCGATCTTCATCCGACGAACCCCTCCCACTTAGAGCTGATAGCCGAACTCCCGGACCCAGCCCAGCGAATCCACCGTGTCGGGCGAGGGCACGTACTCCATGGAGACGAAGCCGCTGTAGCCCAGCCGGTCCAACTCGTCCAGCAGGTAGGGGTAGTTGATCTCCCCCGTCCCCGGCTGGTGGCGCCCCGGGTTGTCCGCGATCTGAATGTGACCGATCTTCGCCAGGTGCTGCCGGATGGTGGGAACCAGGTTCCCCTCCTCCCGCTGGGCGTGGTAGACGTCGTACTGCAGGTAGACATTGGGCAGCCCGACCTCGTCGATCAGCGCCAGCACCTGCTCCGTCCGGTTGAGGAAGAAGCCCGGGATGTCGTAGTGGTTGATGAACTCCACCATCAGGTTGATCCCGGCCTCGCCCAGGGCCTCCGCCGCAAAGCGGCAGTTGGCCACCAGCGTCTTCCAGTGCTCCTCGGCCGAGAAGCCCGGTGCGGCCTTGCCCGCCAGGAGGTTGACCCGGGGGACCCCGAGCGCCCTGGCGTAGGCGATCGCCTGCGGAACGCCGGCCCGGAACTCGTCCACCCGGCGGGGATCAGCCGCGATGCCCCGGTCGCCCGCCGCCCAGCTGCCGCTGGGCAGGTTGAACAGGACCACCTGCAGCTGGTTCTCGTCGACCCACGCCTTCACCTGGTCAGCGGGGTAGTCATAGGGGAACAGGAACTCCACGTGACGGAAGCCGGCCTTCTTCGCAGCGGCGAACCGCTCCGGGAAGGGGAGCTCGGTGAAGAGCATCGTCAGGTTGGCGGCGAGTTTCGGCATGGGTACCATCCTCCCAGGTATGAGCCGTTACTGCTTCGGGATGTTGAGCTCCTTGATCAGCTTGGCGTAGTCGTCGTAGGCCTGCTTCATGAAGGCGCCGAAGTCCTTGCTGTTCTGGTACATGATCGGCTGCAGCATGTCGGCCATCGCCTTCTTGAAGTCCGGGTCCTCGGCGATCTGCTTGAAGACGCCCTCGTAGAACTTGATCACCTCAGGCGGGGTGCCCTTCGGAGCGGCAATGCCCTTGACGGAGCCCCAGGTGTGGAAGGGAATGCCCTGCTCCCGCAGCGTCGGGATGTCCGGGGTGGCCGGGTCGCGCTCGGGGAGCGCCACGCCGATCGCCTTCAGCTTGCCGGACTTGACGTGGGGCATGATCTCGGAGGGGTGGCCGCCGCCCATCATGGTCTGGCCGCCCACCAGGGTGGTGACCGCCTGCGAGCCGCCGGAGTGCGGGACGGTGGTGACCTCGACGCCGGCCGAGGTGCCGATGCCGCGCATCACCAGATCAACCGAGCCGGCCGCCGTGGAGACCGAAGCGGTAATCGGCTTCTTCTCCTTCTTGGCCCAGTCCACCAGGTCCTTGAGGCTGTTGTGCGGCGAGTTGGCCGGGACGGCCACGATGATCGAGTGGATCGAGAGCCGGGCGACGGAGACCAGGTCGGTGAAGGTGTCGAAGGGGAGCTTGCGGACCTGAGGGGTGACCAGATCTTCACCCGAGCCATAGCCCGCCAGCAGGGTGTAGCCGTCGGGCTGGGCGTTCACCACGAACTGCCGGCCCTCGATGCCGCCGGCGGCGCTCTTGTTGACCACCACGAGGGGCTGCTTCACATACTTCGGCCAGACCTTCTCCACCGCACGGGCCAGCAAGTCGGTGGAACCGCCGGCGGAGTACGGGACGACGAGCGTGACCTGCTTCTCAGGGGCCCAGCTCTTCTCCTTGGGGGCTTCGGGCTTGGGCTCGGTCTTGGCGGGTTCCTTGGCGGGTTCGGCAGCGGGCTTGGAGGCACCGCCGCAGCCAGCGGCGACCAGGAGCAGCAGCGCAAGGGTCAGAGCCATCCAGGTACGTGTGCGACGCATTCTTGAATCCCCCTTTTCGTGTGGTGCAGCCAGGTTATTGGACCCGTGCTCCGCCCGCGGTTGCGGGGTGGCGGAGGCGGGTTGGCCCCATGAGGATCAGGCAGCCTTGCTCGTTCCGCGGCGGGAACGGGAGCGGAGCGCCTTGATGATCTGTCCCGCCACCAGCAGCACGAAGATGGCCAGCAGGACGGCCGACATCTTCCGGGTGACGAAGATCGAGAGGCTGCCGCCGGAGATCAGCAGCGACTGGCGCATGGAGTTTTCGATCAGCGGTGCCAGCACGAAGGCCATGGGCAGGGGTCCGGGCTCAAAGTTGAACTTCCGGAGGAAGTAGCCGAGGATGCCGAAGAAGATCAGGGCGAAGACCTGGAAGACGTCGTTGGTGGTGCTGTAGACGCCCACCACGGTGAAGAGCACCACGATCGGGCCGAGGATCGAGAAGGGCACCTTCAGCAGCTGCACCCAGAGGCCAACCAGGGGCAGGTTGAGCAGCAGGAGCATCAGGTTGCCGATATACATGGAGGCGATCACACCCCAGAAGACCTGCGGGTGCTCTGTCAGCAGGAAGGGTCCGGGCTGGACGCCCTGGATCAGCAGGGCGGCGTAGATCATGGCGATGGAGGCGTTCCCCGGGATGCCCAGGGTGAGCAGCGGGATGAAGGAGGAGCTGGAGGCGGCGTTGTTGGCCGACTCCGGTCCCGCCACCCCCTCGATGGCGCCCTCGCCGAACTCCTCGGGGTGCTTGGAGAGCCGCTGCTCGGTGGCATAGGAGGCCAGCGAGGAGATGACGGCGCCGCCACCCGGCAGCACCCCGATGAAGAAGCCCATCACCGATCCCCGGAGGATCGCCCAGCGGGAGCGGGCCCAGTCCTGGGCGCTCGGCCAGAGGGTGCCGATCCTGTTGGTCACCATCTGCGCCGTCTCGGTCTTCTCCAGGTTGTAGAAGATCTCGCCGAGGCCGAAGATGCCCATCGCCAGGGTGACGAAGTCGAAGCCGCTCTCCAGCCCGACCGAGCCGAAGGTGAAGCGGAGCTTGCCGGTGACCGGGTCCAGGCCGATGGCGGCCAGCAGCAGGCCCAGCGAGAGGGTGATCATCCCCTTGACCGGCGAGGAGCCGGAGAGGAAGACGGCCAGCAGCAGCCCCACCAGGGTGAGGGCAAAGTACTCGGGCGGGCCGAAGCGGAGGGCGAACTCCGCCAGCGGCGGGGCGATGAAGGTCAGCCCGATCACCCCCAGGGTGCCCGCCACGAAGGAGCCGATGGCGGCGATGGCGAGGGCGGCACCGGCCCGGCCCCGCTGGGCCATCTTGTAGCCGTCCAGGGTGGTGACCACCGAGGCGGCCTCACCCGGCAGGTTGAGCAGGATCGAGGTGGTGGAGCCGCCGTACATCGCCCCGTAGTAGATGCCCGCCATGAAGATGACGGCGGTGGCCGGCGAGCCCATCTTGTAGGTGACCGGCAGCAGGAGTGAGATGGTGGCGGCGGGGCCGAGCCCCGGCAGCACGCCCACGGCGGTGCCCAGCAGGGCGCCGAGGAAGGCGAAGAGCAGGTTGGTGGTGGTCAGGGTGACGCCGAAGCCGTCCAGCAGGCCCTGAAAGATCTCCATCTACAAGGCCTCCCTTCAGCGTCCGAAGATGCCGGGCGGTACCGGGACGCCCAGGAGCCGGGCGAAGAGCAGGTACATGCCCGCCGTTCCGACCACGGTGACGATCGCCGCCCGCAGCCACCGCTCCCGCTCCACCAGGACCTGCCACCCGCCCAGGAAGAGCAGGGTGGAGAGCAGGTAGCCGATCCACTCCATCGTCACAGCGTAGAGGAGCAGCAGCCCCAGGGCCAGGGCCGGTCGAACCCACTCCCCCTTCTCCCAGAAGGGTTGTGGGCTCTCATCCCTCCCACGGCCGGCCCAGAGCCAGAGGGCGCTGAAGAGCGCCAGCACCGAGCCTGCCAGGAAGGGCATCATGCCGGAGTCGGGCCGTTTCAGGGTCCCAAACTTCAGGTAGAAGACCGAGTAGAGCGCTGCGGCGGTCCCCACCGCCAGCAGCAGGAGTCCGGCGATCCGTTCGTACCGCTTCACCGCCTCCATCACCTCGCTGTTGCGTTATCCCTTCCGGGTCAGGACCTCCTTGTTCACCACCCAGCGGGGCTGCCCGCCGGTCAGCAGGTCGACCACCCCCTGTGCGGCGCCCGAGGCCATGCGGACCACGCACTCGGTGGTCAGGGCGGCGCTGTGGGGCGAGAGCAGCACGTTCTCCAACCCGAAGAGCGGGTTGTCCGCCGGCGGCGGCTCCTGCTCGAAGACATCCAGGGCGGCGCCGGCGATCTGGCCGGTGGTCAGGGCGGTGCAGAGCGCCTGCTCGTCCACCACCTCGCCCCGGGAGAAGTTGATCAGGAAGGCGGTCGGCTTCATCAGGCTGAGCCGGGCGGCGTTGACCATCCCCCGGGTCTCGGGGGTGAGCGGGGTGTGCAGCGAGAGCACATCCGCCTGCCGGAAGACCTGCTCCATCTCATCCACCAGGGTGACGCCCAGCCGGGCCGCCGCCTCCGGGGAGATGTACGGGTCGTAGGCGATCACCCGCATCTCGAAGGCGCCCTGCGCCTTGCGGGCCACCAGGGAGCCGATCCGGCCGATGCCGACCAGCCCCAGGGTCTTCCCCTCCAGGTCGACCGCCTTGTACTCGTTGCGGACCTCCCACTGGTTGGCCCGGGTGGCCCGGTCCTGCCGAAGCATCCGCTTGGCCAGGGCGCCCATGGCGACGATGGCGTGCTCCGCCACCGAGACGGCGTTGGCGTCCGGGGTGTTGACCACGTAAATCCCCTTCTCGGTGGCCGCCTGGACGTCGATGTTGTCCACGCCGACCCCGTGCCGGGCGATGATCCGGAGGCTGTCCGCCGCCTCGATGATCTCCCGGGTGAAGGGCGCCGTGCGGACCACCACCCCCTCACAGCCCTGGATCTCCCGGATCACCGTCGCCACCGAGGGGTCGGAGGCGACCTTCACCTCAAAGTGCTGCTGCAGGATCTTCACGCCGCTCTCGTGGATCGGCTGTACGATCAGAACCTTTTTCATGATGAACGCGGCCCCCCTACTGCGCCTTGCTCTTCAGGTAGCCCTTCAGCTCGCCGGTCTGGCGGCTGCCGGTGTCGACGATCATGGAGATGTCGTTGCCATAGGCGATCAGCCGCATCCCCTGGTCGATCCACCACTTGGCCTTCTCCATCTCGTAGACGTGGATGCCCGGCGCCACCCCATGCCGGTTGCAGGCGGCGATGAACCTCATCAGCCCCTCGATGATCCGGGGGTCCTCGGTCTTGCCGGGGATGCCATAGGACTGGGAGAGGTCGGCCGGACCGATAAAGGCAGCGTCGACGCCCGGGACCGAGACCATGTTGTCGATATCCTCGATGGCGCTGACGCTCTCGATTTGGATGACGACCAACGTCTCCTCGTTGGCGTGCCTGGTGTAGTCCGCCGTGTTCACCTTGGCGAAGTTGGAGTGGCCCCGCCGGATCGCCATGCCCCGCTCCCCCATGGGGAAGTACTTGGCCCAGGCGACGATCTGCCGGACCTCGGCCACGTTCTCCACCTGCGGGACCAGGATGCCGTCGGCGCCGGCGTCCAGCGGCTGCTGGATGGCCAGGCGGGAGAGGCCCGGGGTGCGGACGATGGTGTGCAGGTTGGTCCCCTTGGCGGCGGTGATCATATCACCGGCGGTCTCCAGGCTGTAGGTGGAGTGCTCCATGTCGATGTAGACGAAGTCGAAGCCGGCGGTGTCGAGCATCGTCATGACGCCCGGCCCCCGCACCTCGGAGACCATGGTACCGATCACCATCTGGCCGTTCTTCAGCGCCCGCTTGATCTGGTTCTCCCGCATCTCTCTCGCCTCCGTATGCTGCTACGACCTGCCGAGCCGGCCCCCCAGGGCCACCAGGCGGAGCGCCCGCTCGGTTGCATCTTCGACCAGTTCAGCACCCCGGGCCATCGCCTGCTCCAGGCTGATGGGGCCGGGAACGATGGAGAGGGCGGCGTCGATGCCGACCGCGTAGATCTGCTGGTACTCCCGCCCCAGCCCGCCCGAGAGGCAGATCACCGGGACGCCGTGGACCTTGGCCGCCCGGGCGACGCCCATCGGCGTCTTGCCCCGGACGGTCTGGAAGTCGGTGCCGCCCTCGCCGGTCAGGCAGAGGTCGGCCCCGGCCATCCGCTCGGTCAGCTTGACCGCATCCACCACGATCTCCACCCCCCGGCGGAGGGTGGCGCCCAGGATCGCCACCAGGCCGGCCCCGAGGCCGCCGGCGGCGCCGGCACCGGGCATCTCCTCCACGTCGCACCCCAGCTCCCGCCGAAGCACCTCAGCCCACCGGGCCAGGGCGGCGTCCAGCTGGGCCACCATCTCCGGGGTCGCCCCCTTCTGGGGGCCGAAGACCGCTGCGGCGCCCCGGGGACCGGTCAGCGGGTTGTCCACGTCACAGGCGACGGTGATCGCAAAGCCGGCCAGCCGGGGGTCCAGGCCGGTCAGGTCGATCCGCTCCAGCCGGGCCAGGGCGGCCCCGCCGGGCTCCAGCTCCCGCCCGTCGCCGTCCAGGAGCCGGGCGCCCAGCGCCTGGGCCATGCCGGCCCCGCCGTCGTTGGTGGCGCTGCCGCCGATCCCGATGATCAGCCGCTTCGCCCCCAGGTCCAGGGCGTGCCGGATCAGCTCGCCGGTGCCGTAGGTGCTGGTGATCAGCGGGTTCCGCCGCTCCGGGGGCACCAGCGGCAGGCCGGAGGCCTGGGCCATCTCGATCACGGCGGTCTCGCCGTCGCCCATCAGCCCGAAGGCGGCCTCCACCGGCTCGCCCAGCGGGCCCCGGACCGTGGCCGTCACCAGCCGGCCGCCGGTGGCATCCACCAGCGCCTGGACCGTCCCCTCCCCGCCGTCGGCCATGGGCACCAGGTCGACCTCGGCCTCCGGCCAGAGGCGGCGCACCCCCCGGCCCATTGCCTCCGCCACCTCGGCGGCGGTCATGGAGCCCTTGTAGGAATCAGGTGCGATCACGATCTTCATGAGCAAGCCCTCCTCTGCGCGCCGCCCGCTACTTGCGGCAGCCGGCCATGTGGCTCTTCATGGCGCCGGCCAGCAGCCCGTTGACCGTGCAGGGCATGTAGCGGGCGCCCAGGGCAGCGTACTTGTGGAACTCGTCCGGGTTGGTGGCCAGGATGCCCGGGATGACGCCGGCGGCGGCGATCCGCCGGATGCAGTCGGCGATGATCGCCTGCACATCCGGGTGGTTGTAGTTGCCGGCGTAGCCCAGGGAGACCGAGAGGTCGTTGGGGCCGATGAACATCACGTCGATGCCCTTCACGGCCAGCATCTCGTCCAGGTTCTGCACCGCCAGCCCGGTCTCGATGTGGGTGACCACCACCGTCTTCTCGTTGGAGCCGGTCAGGTGGGCCGGTCCGCCGAAGAAGCCCCAGCCGGCGGCCCGGGTGGAGAAGGCGACCCCCCGGTTGCCCAGCGGCGGGTACTTGGCGGCCTCCACCACCAGACGGCACTGCTCGGCGGTGTTGACCTGCGGCACCTGGATGCCCGAAGCGCCCACGTCCAGGGTGCGGAGGATCTCCTGCACATTCGCCCCCGAGACCCGGACCAGCGGCACAATCCCTGCCGCCTTGGCCGCCCGGATCATGTTCTCGGTGGTCTCGATCCCCGCCGGGCCGTGCTCGTTGTCGATGATGACGAAGTCAAAGCCGGCGAAACCGGCCATCTCCACCAGGGCCGGGGCGGTGATCCCGACAAAGAGGCCGGCCAGCGGGCGGCCCTCCTGCAGCATTCCGGGGAAGCGATCGTCGAAGACTGGCATGGGGGTGCTCCTTTCGCGCGGATGATCTACTGCAGCTCCTCGGGGAGCGGAACGCCGTACGTCTCGGCCATCTCGGCGAACTCCCGCCGCACCCCGGGGGTGATGGGGACGCCCAGCCGCCGGTTCTCCTCGGCCCGCATCCGCTCCAGGTCGCCCGGCACCAGCACCTGATCGACGCCGGGGACCGGCGGGACCGCCCGGACCATCTCGGCGGTCTGGTCCATCCGCCGGGTGAACTCCTCCATCGGGCGGAAGAGGTCGGGCCGGAAGGCCATGAAGAAGTGGCCCACCTGCTGCGGCTGGTCCAGCTGCTCGTACATCCGTGGCAGCTCGGGGCCGATCAGGGCGCCGGTCAGCACCCCCGCCAGGACCTCCACCCCGTAGGCCAGCGCCGAGCCCTTGGGGCCGGCCATCGGCAGCAGAACGCCCTCCATCGCCGCCTTGGAGTCGGTGGTGGGCAGCCCCTCCCTGGTCATCGCCCAGCCCTCCGGGATCGGCTTTCCCTCCCGGGCGGCGTTGATGATCTTGCCCCGGGCCACCTGGCTGGTGGCCATGTCGAAGACGAAGGGCGGGCTCTCGGCGGCCGGGGCGGCCATCGAGATCGGGTTGGTGCCGAAGAACATCTGCAGGCCGCCCCAGGGGGGCATGTTGGCCACCGAGTTGGTGCAGGCGAAGCCGATCAGGCCGGCCTCCGCCATCAGCAGGGTGTAGTAGGCCATGCAGCCGTTGTGGTTCGAGTTTCGGACCCCGACAATCCCCACGCCCGAACTTTTTGCCTTGGCGATCGCCAGGTCGGTGGCCCGGCGGGAGATGACGTGGCCCAGGCCGTTGCCGCCGTCCAGCAGGGCGCTGACCGGGCTCTCCCGCAGCACCGTGATCCGGGTGGTGGGCGAGAGGACCCCGCTGGCGATCCGGACGAGGTAGATCTTCAGCCGGCTGGTGCCGTGGGTGTCGATGCCCCGCAGGTCGGCGAAGAGCAGGTGGCGGGCGACCTCCTCGGCATCCTCCCGGGGCACCCCGGCGGCGATCAGGAGTCGGGTGGACCAATCCTGCAGGCGGTCAGGGGCGATGCGCGCGACGTTGGACATGGATGTACCTCCTAGACCGCCGCAGCGGGGCGGCGGAATCTGATCGCTTACAGGTCGGCCGGGGTCGAGGCGCCCAGTGACCGGGCCCGCTCCAGCCGGGTGAAGACCCGCCGCAGGTGGCGGACCATAGCCTCCCGGGCATCCTCCGCCCGCTGGTCCACGATCGCCTCCAGGATGGCCCGGTGCTCCTGCAGGTTGGCCAGAATCCGATCCGGCTCGTGGTAGAGCGACTCGGTGGTCTTGCGGAACATCTGCAGGAAGAGGTCGGCCAGCGAGGCCATCACCTTGACGAAGACCGGGTTGTCGGTCGCTGCGGCCACGGCGCAGTGGAACTGGTAGTCCTCCTCGATCGCCTCATGGCGGACGGTGAAGGCCCGCTCCAGGGCGTTGTAGGCCGCCATCAGCCGCTCCACCGCCTCCGGCGTGCGGCGCATGGCGGCCAGGAAGGCCGCCTCGCTCTCGATGGCGATCCGCAGCTCCAGCATATTCAGCAGGTCCTTGCTCTCGGTGATCAGCACCATCGCCATTGCATGGGAGGCCCCGCCGGGCGCTTCGGTGACGGGCTTGCGCAGGTAGATCCCCGAGCCCGGGACGATCTCCACCACCCCCGCCTGTGCCAGCACCGTCAGCGCCTGCCGCAGGGTGGGCCGCCCGACCCCGAAGGCGGTAGCGAGGTCCCGCTCCGACGGAAGCCGGTCCCCCGGTTTCAGCTCCCCCTGCCGGACCATCTCCGCCAGCTGCTGCACAATCTCCTCGTAGGCCCTGGTTCGCTTCACGGGTTGGATCGCCACCCGCATACCCCCTCAGTAGTCTTCGCTTGTGAAGACCGGAACTTTGTAAAGGCACCATTCATTTGGTAAACTGGTATTACCACTTTTCCAGTATGCCAATTTCTATCCCTATGGCTGTTTCTCCTTCTGTGAAAAGTCGAGAATGAAAGTTATCATGCGAACAAGTCGGGCCTAAATTTTGCCACGGATTACACGGATATACACGGATTAAAAACAATGAAAAAATAATGAGCCTAAGTATTGGTGCACAGCACCCCCCATGATCTGCCGCTTCAGCACCACCGAATGGAAAGTGGGTACAATCCCAATTTTTATGGAGTAACCCGCGTAACCGTGGCAAAGAAACGTGATCCCCCGCCATGGTGCGGTGCTTCGCACCGACACCCCGGATAAGAGGGTACAACCCAATTGTCATTTATTTATGTATTAATCCGTGTAATCCGTGTAATCCGTGGCTATATATAGAGACCCGGCGCTGTTGCGCCGGGTCTCTCTCGCTATTGGGAGTAGCCCTCCACCCAGTCGATCAGCCGCTTCACCACCGTGGCGGCCTCGACCCGGGTGGTGTTCCCCTCGGGGGAGAAGGTGCCGTTCTCGCGGCCGGTCATCAACCCCTGGGCGATGGCGTTCTGGACGGCCTGCCGGGCCCAGGGTGCCACCGAATCCAGGTCCTGGAGGGCGGCGACCCGCTGGGCCGCCAGGCCGCTCTCTACCCCGGTGGCCAGGTTGAGCCGGACCTGGAGGCGGGTCAGCACCACCGCCAGCTCCTGGCGGGTGATCAGGGCGTCGGGATGGAAGGTGCCGTCGGGGTAGCCCATCATCAGCCCAGCCATGACGGCGCCGCCGATCTCGCCCGCCAGCGGGTCGCCCCGCTGGATGTCGGAGTAGACGTAGGCGTACCGCTCGTCCTTGTCCAGGCGCATCGCCCGGACCAGCATCGCCGCCACCTGGGCCCGGGTGACCGGCGTGTCGGGCTCAAACAGGGTCTCGGTCTTGCCGCGGATCACCTGCCGGGCCGCCATCTGCTGGACGATGCTGTACCCCCAGTGAGAGGTGGGCACATCGGTGAACTTGGCCTCATGGTGCAGGGCGACGTAGGTGGAGAGGTGCTTCAGCTCGGCGGCGATCGTGCCCGCCTCCAGGTCCACCCGCCCGCCGGCATAGGACCGGTCGACGATCTCGCCCGTCCGACGGTTCTCCACCAGACAGTAGACGCCCACCAGCTTCGGGTCGGTGATCGGCTCCTTGTCGGTCCTGAGCTTCAGCAGCACCGGCGCCCCGAAGCGGTCGTGCCGCTCCACCCGCCCGTCGTCGAAGACGGTGACCACCGAGACATCGACCACCGACGAGAGCTGCCGGACCACGTCGTCCTGGAGCCAGGGCTTCAGGTCCTCCCGATCCTCCGGGAGCCGCCGGAAGAGGATCACCAGCCGGCCGAAGGGGTTCTGGTTCGCCCCCGCCACCGCCAGCGGCGGCAGGGTGAGGGAGCCGAAGTCCGAGCGGATCTCGATGGCGCTGTTCATCGCCACCGCCCGCTGGGCCGCGGCGCTGTCGATCACGGCGCTCTGCATCTCCCCGCCCCCGCTGGTCCGGATCACCACCGTGGCCGGCAGGTCGCTGCCCGGCTGGATGCCGGCCTGCCGCAGCGCCTCCCGCATCATCTGCTCGTCGATCACGGTGGTGGTCGCCACCGTTCCCTCCGGCTGCGGCGTCAGGAAGGCGCTCTCCACGGCCCGATTCGCCTCGGCGTCACCCGGGCAGCGGACCAGGACGGTCCGCGGCCCCTCGGTCCGGATCTCGCCGCCGGGGCAGATGGAGACCTCCGGCGGCTCCTCCGTGGTGAAGAAGCTGGAGTAGCCGGCGCTGGTCTCATCCTCCCGGGTGGCCACGATGCGGAAGGTGTAGGTGGTGGCGGGCTGGAGCGGGCCGAGGCTGAGCCGGTGATTGGAGGTGAGGGGGCCCGAGACGCTCTCCTCCTTGGCGCTGCCAGAAGCCTTGTAGTAGACCACCGCCTCGGCCGGGGCATCGGTGGTGAAGGTGATCGCCGCATACTCGGCGCCCGGCTCCAGCTTCACGTTCGTCAGCCCGAGCGCTCCCTTGTCGCGGGTGACCGTGATCCGGTACATCTTCCGCTCGCCGTTCTCGGCGATCACCAGCACCTGGATCAGGTTGGAGCCGACCTGCAGCTCCTCGCCGCCGTCGATCAGCACCTTGGAGCGGCCGTCGCCGGGGCGGGCGTGGACCGTCACGCTCTCGACAAAGTTCTCCACCGTGGCGGTGTACTCGGTCACCGCCGGGTCGAAGGCCGGCTCCAGGGTCCCCCGGGAGAGGGAGAGCTCGATCAGGTCGGTGATGTTGGACGGCGCCCGGAGGAAGCGGACCTTGTACGTCCGGGAGATGCCGGTCGGGGCGACGATGCGGATCTCCGCCAGCCCCCCGTTCTCCAGGAGCTCGATCGGAGGCGACTCCTCCCCGCTCTGGACCACGTTGTTGTTGACCGAGATGGTCACATCCGGGTCGAAGCCCACCGGCGTCAGGGTGGCGGTGGTCTGCACCCCCGTGTAGATCGCCGTGTACTCCAGGGTGTTGGGGGTGAAGGGCGGGGTGAAGACGCCCACCGAGGGGGTCAGCTCCGCCAGCTTGACGTCGTTGACGATCACGATGAAGCTGGTGCTGTTGGAGCCCGTCCCGTCGCTGACCGTCAGGGTGATGGTGGTGGTGCCGATCCGGCCCGGGGCCGGTCGGACCCGGACCCACCGGTCGCCGTTGATCCCGCCCAGCTCGATGTTCTCATCGGGCACCAGCGTCTTGTTGGAGGAGCTGGCGGTCACCACCAGGGCGGCCGCCGTCGTCTCCACGTCGGAGACGGTGAAGGCAAGCTCCGGGGTGGGTGTCCCCTCCTCCGTCCCCTGACCCGGCACCGCCGAGATCTGCGGCAGGTCGTTGATCGGGCTGACGGTGATGGTGAAGCTCTGATCGCCCGAGACGCTGACGCCGCCGTTGGCGACGCCGCCGTCGTCCAGCAGCCTCACGGTGACCGTGGCCGAGCCGAAGGCGTGGAGCGCCGTGGTGAAGGTCAGCTGCCCCGACGAGGTGATCTTGGGCAGGAACTCGAAGAGCGTCGGGTTGTCGACGCTGACCTCGAAGGTCAGCTTCTGGCCGGTCTCATACGGGCCGGCCGAGATGGAGGAGGCGAAGCCGGTCAGGGATTGCTTGCCGTCATCCTCATCGACCAGCAGGTCGCCGGCCAGGGTGAAGGAGGGCGCATCGTTGACCCCGGTCACCTTCACCTGGAAGGTTTCCTTGGCGGTGGCTGCGCCGTCGGAGACGCTGACCGTGATGGTCGCCGAGCCGAACCGGTTGGGGGCGGGCGTCACCGTGATCGTCCGGGTGGGGCCCGAGCCGCCGATCAGGATGTTGGCATCCGGCACCAGCGTCTTGTCGGAGGAGGTGGCGGTCACCGTCAGCTCGGCCGCCGGGGTCTCCACGTCGCCCACGGTGAAGGAGAGCGGTCCGGGGGTGCTGTCCTCCAGCACCGTCAGGTCGGGAATCAGGCTGATCAGCGGCAGATCGTTGACCGGCTCCACCGTCACCGGGAAGGACTGGACCGAGGTCAGCCCCTCGCCGGTGGAGGTGACGGTGATGGTGGCCAGGCCGCTGTAGTCAGCCGTGGGAGTGATCACCAGCGTCCGGTTGGCACCGGTGCCGACCAGCTCGATGTTGGCATCCGGGATCAGCGCCTGGTTGTCGGAGCTGAACGAGACGCTGACGGTCGAGAGGGAAGAGTCGGGGTCGTAGACCACCACCGACATCTTCAGCACTTCATCTTCCTTGATCGTCTGCGGGGAGAGCCCCTTCAGCCGCGGCGCATCGGCCACCGAGGTGACGTCGACAATGAAGCTCCGGACCACCTTGTCGGTGCCGTCATCGATGGTGACGAAGACGCCTGCCGTGCCGTACTGATCCTCCGCCGGATAGATCGAGAGGGTGCGGCTGGTCCCGCTCCCGCCGAAGACGAAGCTGTCCAGCGGCAGGAGCTGGGGGTTGTCGCTGGAGGCGGAGATCAGCAGGTCGTCCGCCGCCGTCTCAATGTCGCCCACCGTGAAGGGGATATCCAGGATCGGCGTATCCTCGGTGGTCGCCTGGTTGGTGAAGGCCGAGAGGGTCGGCGGGTCGTTGATGTCCACGATCGAGAGCAGCATGTCGTCCGAGAAGGAGAAGGCGGTGTCCACGTCGGTGGCGGTCAGCCGGATCGCCACGGAGCCGCTCTGGTTGGGCCCCGGGGTGATCGTCACCGACCAGTTGGGGCTGCTGCCCGTCACCGAGATGTTGGCGTCCGGCACCTTCACCTGGTCCAGCGAGACGGCGGTGAGGGTGTAGGTGCCCAGCGGGCTGTCCACATCCTCGGCGGAGACGTCCACCGTGATGCTGGAGTCCTCCAGTACGCTCGGGTTGGAGGGCATGATGAACCGGGGCGGGTCATCCACCGCCGTCACGGTCAGGTTGAAGGACTCGGTGGTCGCCCCGATCCCGTCCGAGACCGAGATGGTGATGGTGGTGCTGCCGCTCTGCTCCGCCGCCGGCTTGAAGGTGAGGGTCCGGTTCTCGCCGGCGCCGTCCAGGATGAAGGCGCTGTTGGGCACCAGGCTGGTATTGCTGCTGAGGACCACGATCTCCAGGGCGGCCGCCGAGGTCTCCACATCGGCCACCGTGAAGGCGATGGGACCGATGGTGGCATCCTCCGGCGCCGTGATATCGGCGATGGCGCTGATCGCCGGCAGGTCGTTGATCGAGTTGACCGTCAGCAGGAAGGAGCGGCTGCTGCTCAGGCCGTCGCCATCCGTCACGGTGATGGTGATCGTCGCCGTCCCGTAGGCGTTGGCGTATGGGGTGACGGTCACCGTCCGGTTGCTGCCGGCGCCGCCGAAGAGGATGTTGCCGTCGGGGACCAGGCTCTGGTTGCTGGAGCTGCCGCTGAGGATCAGCGCCGAGGCGCTGGTCTCCAGGTCGCCGATGGTGAAGGCGATGGGGCCGGTGGAGTTGTCCTCGTCCACCGTCACGTCGGCGATGGGCGAGATGGTGGGCCGCTGGCTGACCGTCAGCACGAAGGAGTCGGCGGCCGTCTGGCTGCCGTCGCTCACCGTCACCGTGATGATGGTGGTGCCGGCGCCGGTCGGGGTGATGGAGAGCGAGCGGGTGGAGCCGGTACCGCCCAGCTTCAGTCCGGACTCGGGCACCACGGATGTGTCGCTGGAGCTGGCGGTGACCACCAGGCTGCCCGCAGCGGTCTCCAGGTCGCCCACGGTGAAGGAGACGGTGGGCACCGGGTCCCCCTGCGCCACGGTCATGTCGGGGATCTCGCTGATGGTGGGCGGGTCGTTGACCGGGTTGACCGTCAGCTTGAAGGACTTGGTCGTCTGGCTGAGGCCGTCGTTCAGCGTCAGGGTGATGGTGGTGGAGCCCGACTGGTTGGCCGCCGGGGTGATGGTCAGGGTGCGGACCGAGTCAGAGCCGCCCACGGCGATGTTGGCGTTGGGCACCAGGGCGGTGTTGCTGCTGGTCGCGGTCAGCAGCAGGTCGGCGACGGGGGTGTCCACGTCGCTCACCGTCACGTCGATCGGGCCCAGGATCGTATCCTCATCGGTGGTCTGGTCCGAGACCGGCCCGATCACCGGCGGGTCGTTGGACTCCACGATGGTCAGGGTGAAGGAGCTGGTGGTGGTGGCCGCCCCATCGCTCACCGAGACGGTGATGGTGGTGGAGCCGATCATGTCGGGGGTCGGATGCATGGTGACCGTCACGTTGCCGCCGGTGTTGGTGATGGTGGCAGTCGATTCGGGCACCAGGGAGGGGTCGGAGGAGAGCACGTTGATCAGGAGGCTGCCGGCCGCCGTCTCCTCGTCGGAGACGGTGAAGGAGAAGCTGAAGTTCTCGGTGTCCTCCAGGATCGTCTTGTTGGCCAGGGTGGAGATCACCGGGGCGTCGTTGACCGGGTTCAGCGTCAGGCCGAAGCTGGAGGTGTCGGTGGCGCTGCCGTCGCTCACCGTCACCGAGATGGTGGTGGTGCCGGGGAGCCCTTGGTGGGCGATGGTCAGCGTCCGGTTGGAGCCTGTCCCGCCCACGAAGAGCTGGGTGTTGGGCAGGACCGCCTGATCGCTGGACTTGGGCGTGATCGTCAGGCTGTCCAGCAGCCCGTCCGGGTCGTTGACGGTGAAGGCGACGTCCAGGGTGCCATCCTCTGGCATCGACTGGTCGGCGATGGCGCTGATCGTCGGCGGGTCGTTGACCGCCGTGACGTAGACCTTGAACTGCTTGGTCCGGACATCCATGCCGTCGCTGGCCTGGATCTCGATGGTGGCGGTGCCGAAGGCGTTGGGGGACGGGGTGACCCGGATCGTCCGGTCGGTGCCGGAGCCGCTGAGGAAGATGTTGCTCACCGGCACGATCTCGGGGTTGAGGGAGGTGGCTGAGAGCAGCAGGCTGTCAGCCGGGGTCTCGGCATCCCCCACGGTGAAGGGGACCGGCCCGGTGCTGGTATCCTCCTGGATCGTCTGGTCGGAGGGGCCGGTGATGGTGGGCAGGGCGTTGCGGTGGGCGTTGATCGAGTAGGTCTTGGTGGTGACAAGGTCGGCGGCGGTCACCACCACGTCGATGGCGTTGTCCCCCACCTTGAGGGGCACCGGGGTGGAGGGATCGCTGCCGTTCACCTTGGCAATGGCATTGGGATCATCGGTGGTGGGGGTGACCACCAGGGAGGTGACCCCGTTGGGCACCACCACCGTGTAGCTGTAGGTGGTGGAGCTGAAGGCCGGGGAGAGGGTGCCGGCCGAGACGGTCAGATCGCTCAGCTGGGCGTTGTTGGGCAGCGGGGTCACGTAGGTCTCAAAGGCCAGATCGTTGTTGGAGAAGGGATCCCAGGTCCCGTCGGTGTCCTGCAGCCACTCGCGCCCGCCGGCATAGGGGTTCAGCCGGGAGTCGTACCAGTGGTAGACCGTGTCGGGCTGGGCGGTCATGTAAAGGGCATACTGCGTCCCGGCCGTCACCGAGGCCGGGGTCGCGAAGGTGACGTCCACCCAGGCGGGCGACCCGGCCCCGGGCACGTCGGCAGCGGCGACCGCCTCGGAGGCCAGGGTGGTCCCGATGGGCTCCCCGCTGCTGTTCAGCGCCCGGACCTGGAGAAGCAGATCGCCGGTACCACTCTCCTTCGCCACCAGGACGCGGACGCGGGTGACGCCGCCGTTCTTGCCGGCGGTAAAGACCTGCGCACAGGCGTAGTTGGCCTTGCAGTATTGGAAGCCCTCCTGCAGGGTCTGGCTCTGATCCAGTTCCTCCGCAGCAGCCTGCGCCGGAAGTGCCAGCCCGTTGAGCAGCATCAGGATGACAAGAAGACCGCTGAGAAAGCTCCGGAGTCTGGTCATGCGATCTGTTCCTCCCCGTTCATTCGGCCCCGGCCGCGCCGGCCCACAAGCCAGCACAAATAATTCCTATCTACACTTTCTTCGGCAGAAGGATGCCGAACCCTCTTCCAGGCGGGCCACTTCGGATTCCGAAAATGGGTGGTCGCGCGCAGCCACCCTGCCCGGTAGGAGCAGGGTGGTGATGGGCCCATATTTTGCCACAGATTACACGGATTACACGGATGAAGACATAATATGGACAATGATGGGGTTCATGCCCTTTTCATCAGGAGGTGCAGGTGCGAAGCGCCGAACCAGGAGATCGAGAATAACGGAAGGAACCCGACTGCGAATGGGGGTGGTGGCACCCGTCACACAAGAAAAGTTAATCCATGGTGCGGTGCTTCGCACCAGCACCTCTAATGAAAGGAGCACTACCCACATTTTTGTAATGTATTTGTTTTATCCGTGTAATCCGTGTAATCCGTGGCCGTCATTTTCAGGGGAATCCGTGTAATCCGTGGCGAAGAAACGGACCCCACGGCTAACGCTCAACGCGTCTCCCGGTCGTAGAAGGCGCCCAACGCCCCGGGCAGTTCCAGGCGGCCGGTCCGGGCTCGGGCGGTGGTGACCAGCAGGACGGCCAGGGTGAAGAGGTAGGGCAGCATGGCGAGGAAGAAGGCGGAGATGGAGGTGCCGGCCGCCTGCAGCCGGAAGGCCAGCGCCTCGACCCCGCCGAACAGGTAGGCCCCTACCGCCGCCTTGGCGGGGTTCCAGGTGGCGAAGATCACCAGGGCCACCGCCACCCAGCCGCGGCCGGCGGTCATCCCCTCGCCCCAGCTGGGGGCCAGGGCCACCGAGAGGTGGGCGCCGGCGATGCCGGCCAGCGCCCCGCCCAGGGCGACGTAGAGGTAGCGGGTGGCAAAGACGTTCAGCCCCATGGCGTCGGCCGCCGCCGGGTTCTCGCCCACCGCCCGCAGGTTGAGGCCGGGGCGGGTCCGGTAGAGCCAGAACCAGAGGGCGGGCACCAGGAGGAAGCTGAGGTAGACCAGCGGGTCGTGGTCGAAGAGGACCGGGCCGAGGAGCGGCAGGTCAGCAAGGACCGGGACCGGCAGCTTGGTCATGGGGGTGGGCAGGGGCGTGCCGATCACCGGCTTGCCGATGTAGGCGGAGAGGCCCGTGCCGAAGATGGTGATCGCCAGGCCGCTCACCACCTGGTTGGCCCGGAAGGTGACGGTCAGGGCGGCGTGGACCAGCGCCAGCAGGGCGCCCGCCGCCGCGGCGGCCAGGACCCCGAGCCAGGGGCTGCCGGTGTGCAGGGCGACGATAAAGCCGGTGACGGCACCGGTCAGCATCATCCCCTCCACGCCCAGGTTGAGCACGCCCGCCCGCTCGGCGAAGACCTCCCCGAGGGCGGCGTACAGGATCGGCGTGCCGGCGAGGATGGTGGCGGCCAGGGTGGCGATCAGGAGGGAGCTGTCCATCAGGCCGCCTCCTTTCGCCAGTGGAGCCGGATCTGGTTTCGGGTCAGCATCTCAGCCGCCAGGACGGTGAAGAGCAGGGCCCCCTGGATCATGTAGGCGGAGGCCAGGGGCACCCCCATGGTCTGGACGGAGTAGCCGCCGGCCTGGAGCCCGCCGAAGAGGAAGGCAACCGGCAGGATCGCCAGCGGGTGGCGCCGGGCCAGGTAGGCCACGATGATGGCGGTGTAGCCGTAGCCCGGCGAGATGTTGTGCTGCAGCCGGTGGATCAGCCCCGAGACCTCCATCATCCCCGCCAGGCCGGCCAGGGCGCCGGCGGTGAACATCACCAGCAGGATGTTCCGGGTGATGGAGATCCGGGCGTACTGGGCCGCCCGGGGCGAGTCGCCCACCACCTTGATCTCAAAGCCCCAGCGGGTCCAGCCCAGCACCAGGTAGAGGAGCACCGCCGCCAGGATGGCGACGATCAGCCCCGAGTGGACCCGGCCCCAGAGGGTGGGCATCCAGGCATTGATATGGAAGGTGGCCGTCAGGGGAAAGTTGAAGCCCTTCGGA
The DNA here is from genome assembly GCA_049324875.1 of Bacillota bacterium. GTDB lineage: Bacteria > Bacillota > Sulfobacillia > Symbiobacteriales > Symbiobacteriaceae > JAWLHU01. The sequence goes on along the minus strand of JBMONC010000028.1, from coordinate 43,415 downwards.
TCCTTCCAGGGGCCGTAGACCAGGTAGGAGACCCAGTTGATCGCCACATAGTTGAGCAGCAGGGTGGTGATCGTCTCGTTGGTCGACCAGTAGGCCCTTGCCAGGCCGGGCAGCAGCCCCCAGAGGCCGCCGGCCACGATGCCGGCGACCGCCATCAGCGGGAGCAGGACCGGCGCCGGCAGCTGCTCCCCCAGGGAGAGGGCGATGCCGGAGGCGGCGAAGGCGCCCATGTAAAGCTGCCCCTCGGCGCCCACGTTCCAGAGCTGCATCCGGGCCGCCAGGGCGATGCCCAGGCCGGCCAGGACCAGCGGAACCGAGCGGACCAGCGTCTCGGAGAGGCCGTACTTCGTGCCGAAGGCGCCGCCGAACATGGTGGCCAGCACCTTGACCGGATCCTTGCCCGCCAGGGCCAGGAAGGCGGTGGAGAGCAGGAGCGCCAGCCCGATGGCACCGGCGTAGATCAGCGCCACCTGCCAGGGCTTTCGGTCGGCGGGGGTGACGATCAACATGCGGCAGCCCCCTCCTCCGTCTCCGCCCGTCCGGCCATCAGCAGGCCGATGCGGGTCCTCGCCTCCGGCCGCGCCTCCACGATCCCCATGATCCGCCCCTCATGGATCACGGCGATCCGGTCCGACAGGTTGAGCAGCTCATCCAGGTCCTCGGAGATCAGCAGGATCGCCTTGCCGGCGGAGCGGGCCTCCAGCAGCAGCCGGTGGACCGCCTCGGTGGCCGCCACGTCCAGCCCGCGCACCGGCTGGGCCGCCACGATCACCCCCGGGTCCTCGGCCAATTCCCGCCCCACCAGCAGCTTCTGCTGGTTGCCGCCCGAGAGCAGCCGGACCGGGGTGTGCAGGCCGGCGGTCTTCACGCCGAACTGGTGCATCAACTGTCTGGCGGTCTCCCGCATCGCCTGCCGGCTGAGGAAGGGACCCCTGGCCACCGGCGGCCTGCGGTAGGCCCGCAGGAGTGCATTCTCCACCAGGTCCAGGTTGGGGACCAGCCCCATCCCCAGCCGGTCCTCCGGGATGAAGGCCAGGGAGCCATCCACCTGCACCGTGCCACCCTCGGCGGGCCGGAGCCCGGCGATCGCCTCCGCCAGCTCCCGCTGGCCGTTGCCGGCCACCCCCGCCAGGCCCAGGATCTCACCGCCGTGCACCGCCAGGGTCGCCCCCCGGACCGCCGGCGTCCCCTTCTCGCCCCGCACCCGCAGCTCCTGCACGGCGAGCCGCACCGGCCCCCGCTGGACCGGCAGCTTCTCCCGGGTGAGGGCCACATCCCGGCCCAGCATCATCCGGGCCAGCGCCTCGGGGGTGGTCTCCTTCGTGGCGACCGTCCCCACCCGCCTGCCGCCCCGGAGCACGGTGCAGCGGTCGGAGACCGCCATCACCTCGTGCAGTTTGTGGGTGATGATGATCACCCCGTGGCCCCGCTCCACCATCCGCCGGAGGGTCCGGAAGAGCTCCTCCGCCTCCAGCGGGGTGAGGACGGCGGTCGGCTCGTCCAGAATCAGGATCCTGGCGCCCCGGTAGAGCGTCTTGACGATCTCCACCCGCTGCTGCTCCCCGATGGAGAGCTGCCAGACCTTGGCCGCCGGCTCCACCTGCAGCCCGTAGGTGGCGCTGACCGCGGCGATCCGCTCCTCCACCTGCTTCAGTCCCAGCCCCAGCCCCCCCTCCTGGCCGAGGATCACATTCTCGGCCACGGTGAAGGGGGCGACCAGCTTGAAGTGCTGGTGGACCATGCCGATGCCCGCCGCGATCGCCTCCCGGGGCGAACCGAAGTGGACGGGGCGGCCCTCGATCAGCACCCGGCCCTCGTCGGGCCGGTAGAGGCCGGTCAGGATCGACATCAGGGTAGATTTGCCGGCGCCGTTCTCGCCCAGCAGGGCGTGGACCTCACCGGCCCGCAGGTCAAAGTCGACCGAGTCGTTGGCGACGACGCCCGGGAACCGCTTGGTGATCCCTTGCATCTGAACCAGCACGTCCGAACCTCCTCAAATCTGTGGCGAAGGCGGTAAAGGGGGATGGGCGCCCCTTGCGAGGCGCCCGTGCTGAACCCGTTTCCTTACTGCAGCTTGCCCTCGACGCCCTCTACGAACCAGTCGAAGGAGAGCATCTCCGCATCGGTCATCCGCTTGCCCGCCTCAACCCGGACCTTGCCGGTCTGGTCCTTGATCGGGCCGGTGAAGACATCCCAGGAGCCGTCGAGGATCTGCTTCTTGACCGTCTCCACCTTGGCCTTGGCATCGGGGTGGGCGAAGGCGGCGATCGGGGCGATGTCGATGATGCCGTCCTTCATGGGGCCCCAGTACTGCTCTGACTTGAAGGTGTTGTTCATCACGGACTCGACCGAGCGGACGTAGTACGGACCCCAGTTCCAGACCGGAGCGGTCAGGAAGGCCTTGGGGGCGAACTTGGACATATCGGAGTTGTAGCCGACGCCGAAGGCGCCCCGCTCCTCCGCAGCCTGCAGCGGGCCGGGGGTGTCCTGATGCATGGCGATCAGGTCGACGCCCACATCCAGGAGCGACTTGGCGGCATCCTTCTCCTTGGCCGGGTCATACCAGGTGTTGGTCCAGACCACCTTGACGGTGGCGTTGGGGTTGACCGAGCGGACACCGAGGGTGAAGGCGTTGATGCCCCGCACCACTTCGGGAATCGGGAAGGCGGCGACGTAGCCGATCTGGTTCTTCTTGGTCTGCAGGCCGGCGACGATGCCGGTCAGGTAGCGGGCCTGGTAGGCCCGGCCGAAGTAGGTGGACATGTTGGCCGCCGTCTTGTAGCCGGTGGCGTGGAAGAACCTGACGTCGGGGTGGCGCTGGGCGACGGCCAGCATGGCGTCCATGTAGCCGAAGGAGGTGCCGAAGATCACCTTGTTCCCCTTCTGGGCCAGCTCCTCGAAGACCCGCTCGGCGTCGGCGCCCTCGGGGACCGACTCGATGTAGGAGGTCTCCACCTTGCTGCCCAGCTGCTTCTCCAGGTAAAGGCGGCCCTGGTCGTGGGCCCAGGTCCAGCCGGCGTCACCGATGGGGCCGACGTAGACGAAGGCGACCTTCAGCTTCTCTTCCTTCTTCGGGGCCTCGGCGCCTGAGGCCGGAGCCGGAGCGCTCTCCTGCTTGGAGCCACCGCAGCCCGCCAGAACCGACAGAACCATCGTCAACACCAGCAGAACCCCTGCGACCTTGCGCATACTCCCATCCCTCACTGCATCAAAGTGTGGTGTATCACGTCCCGTCGCCGGCCGGACGGCGGGCAGCTACCGCGGTATGGCGAATCCCGGGCTGTGCTAAATCTTGGTCGGGGCGGGCTCATCGGCAAAGCGGATCGACTCCGGGGAGAGCTCGGCGATCACCACCAGCGATTCCAGCCTCACGCCCTGCGACCGCAGCCGCCTGCCGCCCTCCTGAAACCCCTTCTCCACCACGATCCCAATGCCGACCAGCTCAGCTCCCGCCTGATCGACCAGTGAGATCAGCCCGGCGGTCGCCTCCCCGTGGGCCAGGAAGTCGTCCAGGATCAGCACCCGATCGCCGGGGGAGAGGAACTGGCTGCTGACGGCGATCGTCCGGGTCTCCTGCCGGGTGAAGGAGTGGACCTCTGCCGTGTAGACCCCGTCCACCTGGGTGGAGGCCCGTGTCTTCTTGGCAAAGAGGACCGGGACCTGCATCTCCATGGCGGTGGCCAGGGCGACGGCGATCCCCGAGGCCTCGATGGTCAGGATCTTGGTCACACCGGCCCCGGCGAACCGGGCGGCGAACTCCCGTCCGATCGCCTGCATCATCGCCGGGTCCAACTGGTGGTTCAGGAAGGAGTCCACCTTGAGAATGTCACGGCCCAGGACCCGTCCGTCTGTCCGGATGCGCTCCTTCAGCTGCTCCATGGAGCGGTCTGGCCTCCCTGGTATCATCAGTATCGTCACACAAACAAAAAGACAGAGGGGGAGTGTTCTTGAGCAGAACCTCCCCCTCTGGGCTTTTCTCCCTCTGGTGTAGCGCCGGCGCGCCTGCACCGCTCGGACCAGGCGCCGCGCCAAGCGCGGCCGGAACCCTAGGTGCACTTCCACTCGTAGTCGGGCTCTTTACGGGAGCCCGGTAGAGACTCTCAGGCCGATTCCTGAGGATATACGAGCGGGACTATGCAGTTGTTGGCCGATTTATGTCTGCATGGTAACATACTCACAAGCCCCTGACAACGGGGGAAACGGGTGGGCATCGTAATTTTGTCCAGGGCTCTTCACGACGCAGGAGTGTCCCCCTGTGACACCGAAAAAAAGCCAGACCTCGATGCAGAACCAAGGGGGTTTCGAAAGCGCATGGATCGTGACCGGCAAGGGCTTTTCGAGCCTGTGCTCCAGCAGGGAACCGCCCCGACCCAGAGCTACGATATCAACAAGCTGATCTACGTGGCCTTCTTCGGCGGCCCGCTGGCGGTGGCTGCGCTGGGCACCCGGAACGCCCTCTGGCTCCGGGTGGAGCGGAAGTGGATCTACCTGCTGGCCGGGGTGGCGCTGCTGATGCTGATCGGCAAGCTGGTCTGGGTGGCCATGAACCCCGCCGTGGAGCAGACCCGGACGGTTCGCTACCTCTTCCGGGGGCTGGCGATCCTCCTCTTCTTCGGCTACCGCTGGGTGATGGGGCCCGCCTACCGGCAGCATGAGGTGCTGCGGGGCGAGACCCTCCCGCTGCTCAAGGACGGACTGATCGCCGTACTGGTGGCCGGGCTGGTGGAGTTCCTGCTCCTGACCGCCACGGTGATCGCGGTGCAGGCCAATGCATGAGTCCCGTCTCCGGGCGCTGACCGAGGCCCGCTACTACATCTCGATCCGGCGCTTTCCCCAGGCCCGCCGGCTCCTGCTCGACCTGCTGGCCGAGGAGCCCCGCAGCCCGGAGCTGCTCTTCCTGCTGGCGGTCTGCGAGTACAGCCTCGATCACTATGACGAAGCGGAGCAGCTCTGCCGCCAGGTCCGGGCCTACGGCGACCCGGACGACCCCCGGGCGGAGGCGCTCCTGGGCCGCATCGCCCTGCAGCGGGAGGACTACCCGACGGCGGAGCGCCACCTGCTGGCCGCCCTGCGGATGGATCCGCAGGACGCCTCCAACATGGCGCTCTATGCCCAGGTGCTGCTGAAGGCCGGGCATGAGAAGAAGGCGCGCCAGGTGCTGGAGGAGGCGCTCCGGCTCGACCCGGAGAACGAGGTGGTGCTCCAGGTGCGCTACCTCTTCCACCAGGCAAAGGGGCAGCTCCAGGGCGAGCTGGAGGCGCTGGAGCGCTACATGATCCACGGCAGCAACGAGGTGAACAAGCTGCTGACCGCTGCCCGCACCGCCATCTTCCGGGGACGTCACCGGGAGGCCCGGGAGCTGGTGCGGGAGGCCTTCCTGCTCAACCCCACCGATCAGGAACTGCTCTCCATCCTCCGGCACATGGAGGTGGAGGGCCACCCGCTGATGGCGCCCCTGCGGTGGGTCAGCCGGGTCGGCGGGCCCGGCGCCGTCTGGATCGGGGCGATGCTGATCGGCTTCGGCAGCCGGGCGCTGGGCTGGGTGGAGTTCGCCGCCGCCTTCGCCCTGCTCTACCTCCTCTTTGCGCTCTATACCTGGGTGGTGCCGCCGCTGCTGCGCCGCTACTACGGTGCGAGGTGACATCGACATGAACAGCATCTCCCTCCTGGAGGCGATGGTGGCCGAGCAGCCGACCAACGCCCGGGCCTGGTACCTGCTGGGCGCCGAGTACGCCCGGACCGGCGAGACTTCCAGGGCGCTGGCCGCCTTCGCCAGGGCGATGGAGCACGGCGACGCCGCACTGAAGGCGGAGGTCATGAAGCAGCTGACCCAGTTGACCGCCCCCTCCTCGCCGCCCGGCGCCGGCGCGGGGTCGCAGGAAGGCCCCCTCCCCCAGCCGCCCGCCCAGGCCGGGCCCGGACCGGCCGTGGCCGCCAGGCCGGGCTCCGGCGAGAGCGCTCCCCACCTGCGGGTGGTGCGTGGCGGCGCCGATGCGGCGCCACCGGAGCCGGGCCCGGAGCCGCTCACCTTTGCCGACGTGGGCGGGCTGGACGAGCTGAAGCAGACGATCCGGATGAAGATCATCGAGCCCTTCTACAACCAGGGGCTCTTCGCCCGCTTCCGGAAGAGGGCGGGCGGGGGAATTCTCCTGTACGGCCCCCCGGGCTGCGGCAAGACCTTCATCGCCCGGGCCACCGCCGGGGAGTGCCGGGCCCACTTCCTCGCCGTCCGGATCAGCGACGTGCTGGATCCGTACATCGGCCAGAGCGAGCGGAACCTGCGGGACCTCTTCGACACCGCCCGGGCCAAGCGCCCCTCGGTCCTCTTCTTTGATGAGCTGGACGCCCTGGCCTTTCAGCGCTCCAAGGCCTACTCCACCTACCGACCCCTGATCGACATGTTCCTGCACGAGCTGGACGGGATGGGCTCCGACAACGACCAGGTGATGGTGATCGGCGCCACCAACCTGCCCTGGGATGTGGACCCGGCCTTCAAGCGGCCCGGCCGCTTCGACCGGATGATCTTCGTCCCGCCGCCCGACGAGCCGGCCCGGGCCCGGATCTTCCAGCTGAAGTTGGCCGGGCGCCCGGCGGAGGGGATCGAGGTCGCACAGCTGGCCCGGGAGACCGAACTCTTCTCGGGCGCCGACATCGAAAACGCCATCGAGCAGGCGACCGAGCAGGTGCTGGCCGAGATCATGCGCACCGGTCAGGAGCGGCCGATCCGGCAGGAGGACCTCCTCCGGTCGGTCAAAGCGCTCCACCCCTCCACCCTGGAGTGGCTGCGGACCGTCCAGAACTACATCCGCTACGCCAACCAGACAGGCCAGTTCGACGAGGTGGAGGCCTACCTGAAACGGGTGAAGCGGCATCTGTGAACAGGGCGCCCACGGGATGCACCGTGGGCGCTCTTTTTGCGTCTCAGCTTGCCACAGGGTGGGCATACTGGGTCCGAGGTGAGAGCGATGCAGCAGCAGAACAGGCGGCCCCGGGTCGGCCTGGCACTCGGCGGTGGTGGAGCCCGGGGAGCGGCCCATGTGGGGGTGCTGCGGGTATTGGAGGCGGCGGGCATATCCATCGACTGCATCGCCGGCACATCCTCCGGGGCGATGGTCGGGGCGGCGTATGCCGCAGGCATGCCGGTGGATGAGATCGAGCGCATCTTCTCCTATGTGCGGCTGCGGGACCTGTTCCGCCCGGTCTGGGCGGCGGACGGCCTCCTGGACAACAGCCCCCTGGCCCAGTCCGTCGAGCGGGTGGTGGGGCGGCTCCAGGTGCGGGATCTTCGCATCCCCTTTGCGGCGATGGCGACCGACGCCCTCACCGGGGAGCCGGTCCCGATTCAGGACGGCCCGCTCTCGATGGCGCTGCGGGCCTCCACCGCCATCCCCTGCCTGGTGCGGCCCGTGGAGTACGAGGGGCGGCGGCTGATCGACGGGGCGGTTGTCCACAAGGTCCCCGTCCGACTGGCCCGGAGCCTGGGCGCTGAGATCGTGATTGCGGTGGACCTGAGCCACCCCGCCCCCTGGCGGGGGCGGCGGGTCCGGCACCCGCTCGCCTACCTCCTGCGGGTGATCGAGATGATGGACCACCACCTGGTGGTCGGGGAGCTGGCGGAGGCGGACGTGGCGATTCAGCCCCATGTGGACTGCGGCTCCTTCCAGTTCCACCGGTCCCGGGCGCAGGTCCGGGCGGGAGAGGACGCGGCGGTCAATGCCCTCCCGCTGATCCGGCAGCGGCTGGCTCAGCCGGTGACCAATGAGATGGCGGCAGCCGACTAGGACCGGCGTACACGAAGCCACCCCCCGCGTAGACTGAAGTCGTCTTCGCAAGGAGGTGGCTTTGACCATCTCATAGGCTCGGACCTGCAGGCGCATTCAGTCCTTGTACGGGTCTTTGACATCCCCGCCGGCCATGACGACGCCCACCGGCTTTAGCAGGTGCAGCACCTCCAGCGTCTCGGCATGGGCGTCCAGCACCTCCTGCAGCTTCCGGTAGACGAAGGGCGACTCGTCGACCCCTGCACCGCGCAGTTCCACCCCGTACGCCCGCACCGCCTCAGCCATCTGCCGGGGGGTGACCTGGCCACCCTCCCGACGGCGGGTCTGCTTGTTCCACTTGCCCAGGGCTGTGGTCCGGCTCATGATCCGCCCCGCTCCGTGGCAGGTGGAGTAGAGCGCAGCCCGGGCCTCGGCGGTATCCCGGCCCCGCACGATGACAGAGATGTCGGCCATCGACCCGCCAATGAAGCCCAACTGGCCGGGGGCCAGGGGTGTGGCGCCCTTGCGGACCACCACCAGCTCCTCACCCTGGTGCTCCTCCACCCAGGCGTAGTTGTGGTGGTTGTGGACGGTGTAGGTCGCCCGGGCCCGCAGGATCTTCAGGACCTGGTCCACCACGTAGTCCCGCCCGGCGTAGGCATACCGTCCGGCCAGCTGCATGGCGGCCATGTAGGCATCACCCAGCTCCGTACCCAGCCTCAGCACCGTGGGCGCCTGATCCATCGACTCGCCGGGGGCAGGGGAGTCGAAGGGGCGGTTCCGCGCCAGGTTCAGGAAGCCGCTGGCGGTCTTGTGCCCCAGCCCCCGGCTCCCGAAGTGGACCCCGACCCAGAGCGCCCCCGTGGCGGGCTCCTCGAAGAGGTCGACGAAATGGTTGCCCGCACCGACGGTGCCGAGCTGTGCGCGGGCCAGATCCTTCAAGGCGCCCACCGGCTTGATCTCCCTCCAGGTGGGGTCATCGAACAACTCATGGTCGACCGGCTTCGGGTTCTTCCGCCCGATGCCGAAGCTGATCTGCCGCTCGATCTCATCCAGGATCCGGCCGAGATCCCGCCGGATGTCGGCCGCCTGGATGTCGGTCCGCACCGCCTTGTTGCCGCAGCCAATATCATAGCCCACCCCCGAGGGCGAGACGAAGCCCCGGTAGGCGACGACGCCCCCGATGGGCTGGCTGTACCCCTTGTGGTGATCCGCCATCAGGGCGACAGCGGCCACATCGCCGACCCAGGAGCACTGGACAGCCTGCTTGACGGCATCCTCCTGGGGATGGGCGCCCCAGACCCGGACCCCCTGAATCTCCTGGTACATGGCAGGCACACCTCCGTCTCTGTCGGGGACAGGCGCCCTCCCACGCTCAGGGGAGGGTGCGCAGCCAGGTTACCGCCTCGGCGAGCGCCCCGGGCTGACCGGTGCCGCCGGGCTTCCAGGCGAGCAGCAGCGGCTGGGGTCCGGGCGCCAGCAGGGCAGCCACGCCGGGTGCCGCCTCTCCCGCCGGAGCCAGCTCCGACAGCTTCAGCTGGCGGCAGAGCGCCTCACCAGTCTCGGTGCCCACCACCACCAGCCGGCGACCGCCTGTGGCCGCCACCACGCCCTCGCCCACCCGGGCCAGCATGCTGGTGACCCGGCGCCCTACCTCCTCGGCGGGGATCCACCGCTTCGCCGCCAGCCGCAGGGTCACCTCGGCCGCCCCCGGCCAGTTCTCGGAGCGGACCACCACGTTCCGCCCCTTCGCAATGGCGGCCGCCGCCCCCGAGCGGATCCCCATCAGAAAGGTCTCGTCCTCGTTCAGCACCGCCTCCCGGCTAAGGGTGAGCACCAGGGCCTCCGCTTCAGCCAGCCGCTCCACCTGGGCCCGCGCCTCGGCCCTGGCCGAGCCCACCAGCACCAGGACTCCCTGGCGGGGTCCGAAATCCAGGCGCTGCAGGTCGGCCGGCGCAACCGTCGCCGGCAGGCCGGCGCCCGCGGCCAGCGCCTCGCCCAGTTCCCGAATCATCTGCACCGCTCTCTCTCCCACAGGGGCACCTCCGCATCGACGCAATCCCATCAAGATGATACGAAAAGCTCCCCCCGGGGAGCAAGGCCCGAAGGGAGCGGCTTTCTCTCGGCGGCTCTCCGCCCACACCCGCTGCGGCAGTGGTGCAGGTCCGGTGGCTCCGTACACTCCATCATCAAAGGGGGAGATCGCTCGATGGGGGAGGCCGCAGCTTCGCCTCGTCGCCGTGCCGCTGGAGCAGCTGGAGCACCTCGGTCACCGTGGTCGGATCGTGGCAGACGCCTCAGTGCTCGCCCTATTATTGGAAGCCCTCGCCTTCACCGAACCCAGGCGAGCCAGGGCTCAACACAGGTTCGTACGATTTGGTCGCCGTTCAAAATCTGAGGCGGCGACTCTTCCCCTTGCTCTGCCGAAGAGAGCAAGACTCCAATAAAAAGGTTCATCCAGAACCAATCCCACGCAGAGTTGCCGGCCACTTCTCTGGCAATTGCCGAAAACGAGGTCAGGTTCGGAAGATTGCCAGCGAGCTCAGAGGGCAGATCCCACTCTCCACCCCGAGTAAGCAGGCCGTCATTCCAGTCCCACTGGATCATGCGCTCCGCAGGCCGTGGATCGCGCTTGAGATCCGCCGTGTCAGGTACGGGCGTCGTCAGTTGAACTCGAATAAGACAACCCGTCCTCGCCTGAACCTGGGAAGCGGCGTGATCCAGGCTGCCGTTTTCCATGTCGTCCAGAAACCTTGACCCGAGCCACGTTTTGTCCATGGCCAACCGTCTGGAGATGCCGTTGGCTGCCACGGCCTTCAGGTGGAACCCACGCTCCACATGAAGACCGACGAAGATTTGACCCCCGGTCTCACGAAACACCACCACTTTGCCACGGTCGTATGCTGGCCATTCCGTGGACGGCACCAACCACCACAGCGACTGGTCTGGATCATACTGGTTGTATGGCCGGGGCGTGAGTCGTTTCTGGTTGACACTGAGAGGTTCAACGAGTGCATGTACGAAGGACCGAACCGATGTGAATGGACTATAGAGTCCTCTCACAGTCTCGCTCTCCATTTTCCTCCCTCCTCCAAGCCTAACTCTACAGCGGCTTGTCTTGTTACCTGTGAGATAGGCAAGAGCCAAGTTCCTGTCGCCCTCAACTTCAGCCCATTCGAGCATATCCTCGCCCTAGGTTAAGAAAGCCAAGCGAACAGCCGCGTCGCCACGGTCCTGGGAGTCCACCCGCTCCAACACCGAGATCCAGGCTGGAGCGTCCAGTTCCTCGTCAATGTTGCGACGGCTCTTCCCATAAACCTCTCGAAGGGCGTCGGCTGCTTTGAGCGCCACATAGCCTGGGTAATCCAGCTCCGGTAGGCTCGTCGAATGGTACCAGGTCCGTAAAAACCCCTGTGGCCCCAGACGTTCCCGAAGCGATAACAAGGAATATCGGTCGATACTTTGCCATGCCCCATAACTCCCAACGGGTTGGCGAACCTTCAAGACGTAATCTTCTGCACTCCCCCTCTTCTTCCCTTCCCCTGTTTCTGGAAGGGGCAGTTAAACGATCTGACCCCGGAGACAGTCGTCCGGTTGCTGACTCCGTCTGCCCAGGCCTATCGGCCAGTAGTCCAATACCCGAACCTAACCACCACACGATTCAGTCTATTTAGTTAATAGGAGGAAAGGAAGGCGAACAGGCATGCTCAAGAGGTTGCTGTTGTCTGTCCTTGGGTGGCTCCAACGCTTGCTCCGCATCGCGAGGGTTCCTGAGCAGCTCACGCCCACTCAAGGAAAGCCACCCGTGGAAACCTCAATCGGACCAGTCACGCGTACCCCCGTCGCCGTAGCGTCTCCTCCCGAGCCTTTGATTCCGAACGAGATCATCCTAGCCGGTGACACCCACGGACTGCTCGTAAGGTTTTCGTCTGAGTCCATGCTGGACAAGCCCGTCGAGATTCCCCGAGGTGCTCGTGCCCTGGCGGCGGCTGCACCCCTGGTGCAGCATGCCGTGCTCTCGTCAGACATCATAGAACATGCCATCAGGACCAAACGCCTAGTCGAAATCGTCGGCCCGCCACAGGCACTGGCGCAACTCAAATCCGGGACGCTCAACTTCATGCGCTCCAAGAGCGATGGTAACCTGTTGGGATCCCTGGTTGATGGGTCAAACACCATCAGGAACCAAGCCCGCTTCCAACCTGTTCCTCCAGTGCACCCGGCAAAGGTTGCCGGGATCGCGGTGTTCCAGGTTGCCTCCGTTGTCACGGCCCAAATTCACCTCGCTGACATCTCGAAAAAACTGGGGTCCATCAAAGCATCAGTCGACGAGGTGTTGAGCCGGCAACAGGCTACCGTCTATGGTCGGGTAAGAGGCGCCATCCGACGCCTTGAGCAGCTGGAGTCTGCTCACCACGCTGGACTTTTGACTCTGTCTGGCATGCAGGGAGATTTGGCGACCATAAATCAGGACATCACCAACTCCTTCTATGAGTGCGTCCGCAACCTGCATGACTACCACAGCCGTTTTCCTGGCCCCCTCTTCGGTCGGGCCGAAACGCGTGCCCGTATAACGCAGCTTCAAGAACTTCCCGGCCGACCGATGGTCGACTTCGTTACGCTTCTCGGGTTGGTTGATGCTACAGCCCGATACTATAACGTGCTAATGGCCGTTCAGGCGGTTGAAGCGCCTGCCGCCCTGACCCATACGCGTCGCGAGGCGGATCGTGCGCTGGGCGAGATGATCAAGGAGGCGCGCTGGTTTGCTGACTACGTTGACTTTCTGCGGAGAGGTTCACGTGAGCGATACAAGCAGATAAAAAACCAGTGGTTCAAATGGGATGAGAAGACGCTTACCCGCCAGATTAGTACCATGGAGTTCCCGGCGCTCCATGCAGTTCGCGAGCTTCCTGAACCCCAAGCCGAGAACACGATTACCCGAGTGTTCCTTAAACCGAAGGAGGATGGCACGGTGGAGGCATATGTTCTCCCTGGGGCATAGGGGTACGGCCGGAGTACGAGGAGCTTGCTTCCTCTAGACAGGGACGGAACCACACCAGGGACTTCGAAATCTCCCTAAATGTAATCAGCCGCCCTCTATGAGCTAAGAGGGCGGCTGATCACGCTACGAGAGTGGTACCGGCAATCTTGCTCTTCCGAAATGACTCACGTAGCCCGATAAATGGGTAATTATGACTACAGTCGAACATAGTATTCCGCGTCCATGGCCTCCCCAAGGAAACCAGGGGTTATGACCGGCAAAGCGAAAAGAGCGAGCCCGCACGTAACCGTGCGAAAACTCGCTCCTAACGCTGTGAGAGTCTGCCATACCCCTGGTTCTGTCTAGGATGATCATTTATCTCATGGCTGTGACCAGCAGCCATGGTCCCTGCTTGCGCGCGGGACTGCGTCCTACCCGGGCTTGCGCCCCTACTTGGACTTGCACCGTGGCGGAGATTGCCCGTCTCATCCGTCCGTCGCCGGACGGCTTGCGTTTCTATAGCTCGTTACAGGTACCGGCGTCTCATCCGCTCGCAAGCGCATGAGATCACCTTCCCCATCGTCGGCTCACGCCGCCAGGGCTTGCGCCCTGCGCCAACTTTCTACTGACTACAGGCCCTCAGACGCCCGCCTTGCGACGAGCTCGGACTTCACCAGTAGCGGTGCCAGGAAGTTCCTCACCGGGCCAACCGGGTACAGACGGCTTGTCGCCTCCCCATCGCCCAGCGCGATCACCTGTCAGACTCTCACATATGAAGTTGTGGTCGCAACTTCGGGTCAGACTCTAATTCTACCTGAAAAGCGGCGTGCCGTCCAATACGAAATACTGGACGGCACGGCAAGAGATGTGATGGTGCGAGAGCCGAGATTCGAACTCGGGACCTCACGGTTATCAGCCGTGTGCTCTAGCCGACTGAGCTACCCTCGCATCGTGCCCTTCGCCGGCAGCGAAGGGCGCTGGAGCTGATGACCGGGATCGAACCGGTGACCTCGTCCTTACCAAGGACGTGCTCTACCTACTGAGCTACATCAGCATGGATGGTGGACCGCGAAGGACTCGAACCTTCAACCGTCCGATTAAGAGTCGGATGCTCTACCATTGAGCTAGCGGTCCATGCTGGGTACGATTGCCTCTTCGGTTACCCTGACGTAGGGTTATTCTAGCGGCAGAGCGCCCTTCTGTCAACCGCCAGATGCGCGCCAATGAAGTCCGCCGCGCCGTGGCGCAGCGGAGGCCGGCCCGCTCGCTCCCGGAGACGGGCGCGCTAGACGATCGGCATCGCCCCGCTGAAGTAGGCGTGCACCTGCTGGTGAATCGCCTCGATGGCCGTGGGTGACCCGACGGCCAGGGGCGCACTCTTCAGCAGCATGCTGTAGCAGGCATCGATCGCCCGCCGCAGTTCCACATGCTCCTGGCTCTTGTAGATCATCGGGTCCGGCTCGCTCTCGTGGCCGATCCAGAGGCGGCTGCGGTAAACAGCTACCCGCGGGCGGCTTGCCGGGATCTCCATCAACACCATCAATTGCACCTGGTAACCGTCAGGCAGCTCCATGTACTGATCGAACAGCTTTCCCTCTTCCATTCCGTGGTCCCCCTTACCCAGATCCCCACCATGGAAAGCTATGTACCTATGAATACGTAAATCGAGGCAAAAAGGATCGAAGATGGATGAAATTTCAAGATCGAGTTGATGCACCGGCTCCCTGTTTTAGGTGCTTGTCCCATTTCATTGGCCACTTGTATAATGGACATGATCAAAAAGATTGAGGGGGTCAAACAGGTGGAAGATATCCTGCGGGCCCACCGGGATGAAGCGCTCAAACTGCTCACGGAGAACCGCGCCCAGTCGCGGGAGGGCATTGAGCTCCTGGTGCGCCAGCGGTTGCCCAAGCTCGCCGCAGCGATTCAGGAGAGCGGCGGTTCGCTCACGGCCCCCCAGCTTGAAGCGCTCTACCAGGAGATCCTTGACCTCTCGTTCGTCATGTTCGCCCTCGGATACACCCTGGCCCACACCCTTGAGGACCGGCCCAGGACCCGCGTATAGCAGACGCCCGGCCACCAGGTGGCCGGGCTCTTTCGTCGCCAGGGGCAGGAGTTTGATCCGTCTGACAGGAGATTTGAAACATGCGCAGAAATTAAGATGATATAGTCGTAGATTCCACCCCGGAGGCGTAGGCTTACCCGTCTTGGGGAAGACGGGGGCCGGGACGGGGGCGACCTTGTTGGGGGAAGGACGAGACGCCATGAAACGATGGGGAAGTCTGCTTCTGATGCTGACGGTTCTGCTCCTCTCTCCCCGGATGGTGGGGGCATCGGCCGCGCCTGCGATCATGGATGGCCTGCTTCCGGTGGAAGGCACGCTCTACAACCCCTGTACCATGGAAGACCTGACCCTGAGCGGGGAGGCCCGGGTCCGGGTGACCAGGGAGGCGAGCGGCTACGACATCTCGGTCACCTTCACAGACCTGACCGGGGTGGGCTACCTGTCGGGCGACCTCTACCGGATTCCAGCCGGGGAGTACACGTGGAGCTACGCCGGCCAGTCCATGCGCGACTCGGACTCGCGCAGCACCCCCTGGTATGTGATGGGCTGGACCAGCCTCTTCCGGACCCGGGCTGTTACCCGCCTGGCCTTGCAGGACGGCAACTGGAGGGTGCAGGTCTACTTCATCGAGGCCACCTGCCGGTAAAGAGATGGGGCGGCGCTCCTCACCGGGGCGCCGCCCTGGCGCGTCCATGGGCGCCTCTGGGTCAGCCTAGGGTTCCTCATCGGCGGGCAGCACCTCCGGCCGGCTTGCCGGTGCCGTCAGCACCGCAGCCGCCGGCGCCTCGGTCAGCCGGGCGATCAGGAAGCACCAGAGCACCCGCACCAGCCCCGCAGCGGGCAGGGCCAGGATCAGCCCCCATCCCCCGGCCAGGTACCCGCCCGCCAGCACGGCAAAGAGGACCACGATCGGATGCAGCCCCACCGACTCCCCGAGGATCTTGGGGGAGAGCACGGCGTTCTCCAACTGCTGGATCACCGCAAAGGCGATGGCCACCTCCACCGCCTTCCACGGGGAGATCGAGAGGCCTGCCAGCACGGCGGGTACCGCCCCCAGCAGCGGCCCCACATAGGGGATGAACTCCGTCACGCCCGCCCAGATGCCCAGCAGGACCGCAAAGCGGAGCCCCAGCGCCCAGGTGGCGGCAGCTGCCAGCGTGCCCACGGCCATGCCCAGGAGGATCTGCCCCCGCACGAAGCCGGAGAGCACCCGGTCCAGCCCGCGCAGCAGCTGGATGATCTCCTGGCGGTACCGCCGCGGGAGTGAAAGCAAAAACCGCTCCTTGAAGCGGTCCAGATCCTTCAGCAGATAGAAAGCGAGAAAGGGGGCGAGGAGCAGGCTGAGGATGAATTCAGCCGCCGCACTCAGGGTTCTGACATCCAACAGCCCCTGCAGGGTGGCCACCGATCGAACCTCCACCTGGGTGATGGCCCGGTCCAGGCTCTCCCGGATCTCCGGGGGCAGCCCCATCTCCCAGACCCACCGCTGCAGGCCATCGGTCAGCCCGCGCGCCCGCTCCGAGTAGAGCGGAATCGACTCGGTCAGCCGGCGCACCTCGGCCACCGCCGCCGGCAGCAGCTTCAGGAAGGCGAGGGTGGAGAGCGCTCCCAGGAGGGCATAGACGGCGAGGATCGCCCAGCCCCGGCTCAGACCGAGCCTGGCCAGGCCGTTCACCAGCGGGGCCAGCAGGTAGGCGATGCCGATGGCCATAAGAAAGGGCGCCAGCACCGGGCGGATGACCCAGAGCCCCCATCCGGCGGCAAGGACCAGCCCTCCCAACACCAGCGCCGAGACGATTCGCCGGCCCTTCCTGGTCACGGCCTACTCAGCGTCACCCGGCACCATCGCCTCCATCATGTCGCCGCCCCTGCGCACCATCCGCCGCATCATCCGGTTCTCCATCATCCGGTTCATGCCCTCCATGACCGGGCGGCGGGCCTGCGGGGTCAGGGCCATCACCATCAGGGCGCCCAAGGCTGCCCCTGCCACCATTCCGGTTACGAACCCGTTGTTCTCGTTCCGCATGCTGGTCAACCCCCTCACCGACGTTGCGTGACCGGGATCCCCACAGTGTCCTCCTCACGCTGGTGGACCGCCGCGGCGATCAGTTCGCCATCGGCATCCAGGTGGAAGATGCGCACGGATCCGCGGCCCGTGTTAAACTCGATGCAGCAGTCCCAGCAGTAGTATTGCTCTGATCCGACGCGGCCGATACTCCGACCGTCACAATTGGGACACCTCACCCCTGCAACCCCCCATCCAGATCTCCCGCGGGACCCAGGAGGATGGCCGCCTCGCCCGTGGTCACGGGTCCGCTGATCGGTACCACTCCCTTGCCGCTCAGGAGGTCGTCCACAAAGCCGCGCGAGAGCTGAAGGGCCAGGATGCGTCCCGTGGTTGGTTCGAAGTGGATGTCATCCATCATCCCCAGCTCCTCGCCGGCGCCATCGAGCACCGGCAGGCCGTGCAGCGACTCGCCGCAGCAGGTACCGCGCTCATCGTCGAGGTAGATCTCCTCGGCCAGCAGATGGGTGGCCCCCAGCGCCCGGATGGCCGAGAAGTCAAGCACCCGCCGGGGGTGCAGGATCCCCCCGCTCTCCAGGACCAGCCCGCAGAGACGGGAGCCGTCCCGGCTGATCAGGACCTCCTGCACCCGCCCGATTCGCTTCAGACGGGGGCCTGCCAGCACGGGCAGGCCGATCAGATCGCTGCTTCTCGGCACCGTACATCGTCCCTCACTCGCGGCTGCGGATCAGCCTGTCATCAATGGCAGTCTACCCCGCGGCGGTCCGGTTAAAACTTCCCGATGGCAGGATGAAGGATTTTCGCCCGTCGCCGTCGTCTAACAAGACGACAGGTTCCGTGAGGAGGCACAGCATCCATGAAGTACCGCGTGGGGCGTCTGACCCTGGCGATCACGTTGATCGTGGTCGGGCTCGTACTCGTCTATGACAACATCATGGGCAGCTCGGTCAGCTGGACCCTGTTCCGACTCTGGCCCGCCCTGCTGATCATGCTCGGGGTGGAGTGGATCGCGGCCTCCAGCCGCCCCGGTCAGCCGGCGCAGGTGGATGGAGGTGCCATTGCCCTGCTGATCATCGGGGCGATCCTGGTGGGCTCCTTCAGTGCTGCCTGGCGGACGGTCCGCACCGTCCGAACCGGGTGGGGCGGACCCAGGGTCTCCATCTTCCACGGGCCCTTCGCCTCGGACGATGTGGTGACCACCTACGAGCCCGAGGTGACCGGCCTCACCCACCTGATCATCAGCGGCGGCTCGGCCGCGGTGACCGTGGAGCCGGGCGACAGGCTTCACCTCGAGTTTGTGGTCCGGGCGACGGGGCTGAACCGGGCGGAGGCCGAAGCGAGGGCCCGGGAGGCGAGGCTGCGGATCGAGACCGGTCCCACCACCACCGTCGGGATGGAACTGCCCACCGGCTCCGGGGTGAGCCCCCTCGCGATTCGCGTGGTCGCTCCGAAGGCAGCCAGGCTGACCATCAGCACCTCCTCGGGTGCGATCGAGGTCGCCGGCTGGGGGGCCGACCTGACCCTATCCAGCAGCTCCGGTTCCATCCAAGTGGAAGAGGTTGTGGGAAGGGTCGATCTGCGGGCAAGCTCCGGCTCCATCAGCGCCCGGGAGATCCGGGGCCCGGTGAGCGCCCTGAGCAGCAGCGGCAGCATCCGGATGGAAGAGGTGGATGGTGATGTGGAAGCAAGCGCCACCAGCGGCTCGGTCACCATCACCG
>JBMONC010000028.1:0-24765 GCA_049324875.1 Bacillota bacterium | reverse complement strand
CCCCGTCAGGTCGGTGAGGGCGATCCAGTTCATGTCCGAGGCGAGAAGGGCGGGCTGGTAGGTCTCGGTATCCTCCCCCACGATCACGGCGTTCCGCTCCGGGTCCAGCGCCGTCACATAGACCGGCCGGCTGGTGGTGAGGCCGAGCCCCTTGCGCTGCCCCACGGTGTAGAGCGGCAGACCCTTGTGCTCCCCGATCACGTCACCCCGGGTGTTCAGAATCGGTCCGGGGATGATCGCCTCGGGGACCCGCTCCTGGAGGAACCGGCCGTAGTCGTTGTCGTAGACGAAGCAGATCTCCTGGGAGTCGGGCTTCTCGGCGGTGATCAGCCCATAACGGGCGGCCAGCCGGCGCACCTCCGGCTTCTCCATATCGCCGACCGGGAAGAGGGTGTGGGCCAGTGCATCCTGGGTCAGGTTGTGGAGCACATAGGTCTGGTCCTTGCGGGCGTCAGCCGACTTGCCCAGCAGCCAGCGCCCCGGATAGCGGTCATCGCGGCTGATGACGGCGTAGTGGCCTGTCGCCACGTAGTCGCACTCCAGCTGGCGGGCCTTCTCCAGGAAGGCCGAGAACTTGACATACCGGTTGCAGGCAATGCACGGGTTGGGCGTCCGCCCCTTCACGTACTCCGAGACGAAGTAGTCGATGACGGTGCCGGCGAAGTGCCCCTGGAAGTTCATCACGTAGAAGGGAATCCCCAGCCGGTTGGCCACGGCACGGGCATCCTCCACGGCAGCCAACGAGCAGCACCCGGAGTGCTGATTCATCTGGATCTCCTCAGGGATGTCATCGGTCCAGGTGTTCATCGTCACCCCGATGACCTCGTAGCCCTGCTCCACCAGCAGGGCCGCCGCCACCGAGGAGTCCACCCCCCCGGACATCGCCATTAAGACACGCTTGGTCATGCTTAGCACCCCGGTCGTTAACTTTGCCACGGATTACACGGATAAATACATGGAATAAATAATAATGTGGTTTAAGTCCACTTGATCACAGGTGCTGGTGCGTAAGCACCGCACCAGGGTGTTCCCTTTTCACCTTCTTCGGCTGACCTCGGCGTCAGTACTCCCCATGAGGATAGATGAACACTCCCACGGCATTGATGGTGCGGTGCTTCGCACCAGCACCACGACCCCTACCGGCCCGTCGGCGCTAGTTTGCGCAGAAACTCGACGCTCTTGCGGAACTCGGCCACCACGTACTCGATATCCTCCGGCGTGTTCTCCTCGCCGAAGGAGAACCGGAGGGAGGACTGGGCGACCTCGCGGCTGCAGCCGACCGCCATCAGCACATGGCTGGGCTCCAGGGAACCGGAGGTGCAGGCGGAGCCGGAGGAGGCTGCGATGCCGGCCATGTCGAGCCTCAGCAGCATCGCCTCGCCCTCGATGCGCTCCACCGAGATGTTGGCGTTGCCGGGATGGCGCTGCTCGGGGTGCTTAAAGGGGTCGATGCCATTCAGCCGGACCCCCTCGATCGAGAGGACGCCCCGCAGGAAGAGGTCCCGCATGGCGCGGGCGTGCTGCACCCGGCGCTCCATCTCCGCCCGGGCCAGTTCGGCCGCCTTGCCGAAGCCGATGATGCCCGGCACGTTCTCGGTGCCGGCCCGCATCTTCCGCTCCTGCCCGCCGCCCACCTGGACCGAGCCGAAGCGGAAGCCCTTCTTGACGTACAGCGCCCCGACACCCTTGGGACCGTAGATCTTGTGGCTGGAGATGGTCATCAGGTCCACCCCGAGCTGCTTCACATCCAGGGGGATGTACCCCGCCGCCTGGACGGCATCGGTGTGGAAGATCACCTTCGGGTCCCGCTCCTTGGCGGCTGCGCAGAGGCCGGCGATATCCTGGATCGTACCGATCTCGTTGTTGACCATCATGATGGAGATCAGCACCGTCTCAGGCCGCATCGCCTTCAGCAGCGCCTCCCTGCTCACCAGGCCGGTCTCCGGCTCCAGGTCGAGCAGCGTCACCTCGAACCCCTCCCGGGCCAGCGCCTCCGCCATGTCCAGCACGGCATGATGCTCGTAGGGCGTCAGGATCAGGTGATTCCCCTTGGCCCGGTTGGCGTAGAGCGAGCCCCGGAGCGCCCAGTTGTCCGCCTCGGTCCCACCGCTGGTGAAGAAGAGCTCACCGGGCCGGCAGCCGATCAGATCGGCCACCTGCTGGCGGGCCTCCTCCACCCCCTTGCGGGCGCGCCGACCAAACCCGTGCACCGAGGAGGGGTTGCCGAAGTCGTTCACCAGGTACTCGTACATCAACTTGGCGACCTCCGGGTGGCACCGGGTGGTCGCGGCATGATCACAGTACACCTTGCGCACGAAGGATCACATCCTCTGCAGCATCAGGGGCATCAGCGGTGCGGCGTGGGCACGCCGCACCGGTCTGTCAGATATGGTACATCAGGTTCTGCTGTTCCGCACGGGCCTGGTCCACAAGGTCCTGCAGGGTGATGCCGTCGATCACGGCCACGATCTGCTGGGTCACCTTTTCCCAGACGCCGTGCACCGGACAGGTGGAGGCACAGGCCGGATCGGGCTCACCCTCCGTCGCACAGTCGGTGAAGCCCACAGGCCCCTCCAGCACCCGGATGACGTCGCCAACCGTGATCTGATGGGCCGGGCGGGAGAGCACATAGCCTCCCTGGGCCCCCCGCACGCTGGTGATCAGGCCTGACTTCCGCAGGGGCGCAGCCAGCTGCTCCAGGTAGTGCTCCGACAGCCCCTGCCTGTCGGCAATCGCCTTGAGTGAGAGCGGGCCGGCACCCTCGTGCATCGCCAGCTCGAAGAGCGCCTTGACCCCATACTTCCCTTTGGTCGATAGCTTCATCGGCGAGCCCCCCAAATCCCGAGTAATTCTATCGGCATTTCGCTGGCTCCAGTGTATCCCAGGGAACGCGGGGTGTCAAGGGTTCGGACGGGTCGTGGAGAGCCGGACCGTCACCACCGCCGCCGGGTCCAGGGCGGTGCCGGGGGGAGCGCTCTGCTCCACCACGAAGCCCGAGCCGTCCGCCTGCTTCAGCGTCAGACCCAGCTCTGTGGCCAGGCGGCTGGCCTCGCTCAGGGTCAGCCCCCGGAGGTCGGGCACCTGCACCTTCCCCGCCGGCGGGGGGGCCAGCTTCAGCTCCACCGTGCTGCCGACCTTCACCGAGGCGCCCGGCTTGACCGACTGCTCGGCGACCACGGGGCCGTCGCCCGCGGCCTTGACGGCGAAGCCGGCATCCTTCAGCTTCTGCTCGGCCCAGGCCAGGGGCAGGAAGCGGACATCGGGAACCAGGGCCTGGGCACCGGCGGGCGCCGGCTGGGGCGGGCCGGCCTTGGCCGGGTCGGCCGGCTTGTCCGGCGGGATGGCCAGGGAGCGCATCACATGGGGCATCAGCTCCCGGAAGAGCGGGGCGGCGATCTGCCCGCCGTAGCCCGGCGGCTTGGGCTCGTCCACCAGGATCATCAGCACCACCCGGGGGTCGGAGGCGGGGGCAAAGCCGATGAAGTCTGCCAGGCCGCGCGCCTTTTCCTTGCCCTTTTCATACTTCTGCGCCGTGCCGGTCTTCCCGCCCACGGTGTAGCCGTCGACCAGCGCCGCCCGGCCGGTCCCCTTCTCGACCACACTGACCAACAGCTCCCGGACCTCCTGTGCGGTCTGGGCGCTGATCACCTGGGTGAGCGACCTGGTGGGCGCCTTCCAGACCAGCGTGCCCTCCGGGTCCCGCATCTCCTTGACCAGGTGGGGCTGCACCAGATGGCCCCCGTTGGCGATCGCCGCCACCGCCCGGACCATCTGCAGCGGCGTCACCTCCAGGTGCTGGCCGATGTACATGTTGGCCCAGTCGACGGGCCGCTTCTCCTCAAACCCCTCCAGGCCCACGGAGCCCAACTCCCCCGGCAGGTCGACCCCGGTGGGGGCCATGAACCCGAAGCTCTGCAGGTAGCGCACAAAGGTCTCGTTGGGGATCCGCTGCCCCACCTTGATCAGGCCGATGTTGCTGGAGTTCTGGAGCAGCTCGGCGATCGTCATCGGCTTGGGCTGCACGGGGATGAACTGGTCCCAGTTGGTCACCACCCAGCCGTCGATCACCAGCTTGCCCGAGTCCTCGATCAGGGTGTTCAGGTCGATCAGCCGCTCCTCCAGGGCGATGGAGGTGGTGATGGTCTTGAAGATGGAGCCCGGGGGCAGGGGGGTGATCGCCCAGTTGAAGAGCCGGCTCTCGTCCAGCTTGTTGTTGGGCAGGACCCACTGGCTCCGGTCACCCAGGTCCGCACCCGGGCGCATCGCCATGGCCAGGATCTCGCCGGTCTTCACATCCATGGCGATAGCCAGGGCGCGCGTCGCCTCCTGCTCCTTGATCACCCGGTCCAGGGCCGCTTCAAAGGTCTGCTGCAGGTAGGCGTCGATGGTCAGCGTCAGGTCAAGCCCCGGCTCGGGCGGCAGCTGGCTCTTCACCGTCCCCTCGATGGGGGTTCCGCCGTAGGTCAGCTCGGCCCTGACAAAGCCCTCCTTGCCGCGGAGCTCCTTGTCGTAGTAGTGTTCCAGCCCGTAGTCACCCCGGCCCTCGAAGTTCAGCCAGCCGATCAGCTGGTTGGCCGTGGCCCCCTGGGGGTAGGTGCGCTGGGTGGCCGGCAGGACCGAGATGCCCGGCAGCTTCTTCTCCTGGATCTTCCCGGCGGTCTGCAGGTCGACCCCCTTCGCAATCGGCACGAACTGGGACTTCGGCTTCCCCTGGAAGAGCCGCTCGATCTCCTCCGCCTTCATCGGCAGGTGTCGGGCCAGTTCCGCAGCCACCCTGGCGAAGTTCTTCGGCTCCATGTGGTAGGGCGAAGCGATCACGTTCCGCACCGGGATGGAAACGGCCAGGTAGCGTCCCTCCCGGTCCTTCAGGGCGCCGCGCACCGGGGTGATCGACTCCTGCTGGAGGCGGTAGAACTCCTCCCGGGCGACCACCTCGTCGGCCTTCACCACCTGAAACCAGGCCAGACGGCCGACCAGTACGCACAACCCCACAGCGACCAGGATTCGGAGAACCATGGCCCGACGCCGCATCGCTCAACACCCCCGCGTCAGCTTTTCCACCCCAGCTGGGCCAGGAACCGGCGGACCAGCTGCTCAAACCGCCGGGTCTGCTCCCCCACCCAGGCGCCGCTCTGCAACTCGGGAAGGGTCATGTAGCCCTCGCGGGCCTTAAAGCTGAGGAAGAGCTCCCTGCCCTCCGTGTCGGCGGCATGGAAGGAGAAGCCGGTGGTGGCGGTCCCCCAGTCCCATGTCATGGCGAAGCGCCGGTCCAGCATCGGCTCCTCCCCCGGCTCCTCCACCGGGGTGAAGGCCTGCGCCGCCAGGTTGAGGGGGTGGTTCTGGTCCGCCTTGAAGACGGCGGAGAGCCCCAGCTCCACGCTGGTCAGCCGGAAGACCTCCGCCTCCGCCAGGATGATAGCGGCCAGGGCGTGGATCGCTATCTCGGGCCGGGCGCCCGTGATCTCCAGCCGGTAGCTGTCCAGGCGGATCAGCAGATTGGAGCCCTCGGTTCCGCGGAACTCCAGCTCCTGGTCAAAGATCTCCGGTTCGAGCCGCTCCCGCAGGCCCGCTGCCAGCAGGTGAGCCCGCAGCTGGTCTGCTACGGAGCGGAGGCGCTCCCGCAGTGCGAAGAGCTCCTCGAACTCCACAAACAGGCTCTGTTCCAACTCAGGCCGCAACAAGAATCGCCTCCATTCCCCCATTCTACCAGACCCCGCACGGCTGTAAAGTGAGAAGCCCGACCTCGATCAGCCCGCAGGAGTTTCGGGGAGCAATCCCGTAGAGAATCGGTGGATGAAGTTGGCCGCGAGTCAGCCGGTACCACCTGCATTCGGAAGGAGGCGCCCACCATGAAGAAGGTGCTGCTCGCCACCGACGCCTCGGAACACAGCCTCCGGGCGGCGCGCGTCCTGGGGGAACTGGCCCGGAAGGATCCCGAGATCCATGTGACCATCCTCCATGTGGTGCCGCTTCCCGAGGTGCTGAACCCGGCGGCGGCCGCCGGTGCGCCCCTCACCCTGCCCATGAAGCTGGACGAGTACCTCCACGAGCGGGTGGAGCAGGTGCTGGAGACCACGGCGGAGGCCCTGGACCTGCCTCCGGAGCGGATCCATCGGAGCTATGTGGTGGGAGCGCCCGGCGAGGCGATCCTGAGCGAGGCTCGCCAGGGAAGATACGACCTGCTGGTGATGGGCCGGAGGGGGCTCTCCCCCCTCAAGGAGCTCTTCCTGGGCAGCGTCAGCCAGGCGGTACTCCATGGTACGCCCAGCCCGATCCTGATCGTGCCGTGATGCGGAAGAAGCGACGAAGCGGGGAGCGACTGCAGGCCAGCCGCTCCCCCTCTTTTGGTTATGGGGAGCCCTCCCCTGGAATGGACACGGGCGCACCTGACCGCTCCAGAAGGCTCCGGCGGATCGCCCTGACCCGCGCCGCACTGATCTGCAGCTGGTTCCGCTCCAGCAGGTCGAGCGCCCGCCTGGCGAAGTGTTCAAAGGCCAGCAGGTTCCCCTCCGCCAGGGCGATCCGGCCGGCCATCAGTTCGGCTTCGGCCTGGAACTGAACCTCGACCCTTCGGGAGTTGCTGCCGGTCTCGGTTGCCCGCACCCACTGAAGCACCTGGCGGGCCGTCTGCAGATCATGGTGAGCGAGGTGGAGACCGGCCCTGGCCAGCGCCAGCGGCAGGTGCGAGATCCGGGGCAGCTGCGGGTGGGCGTAGAGCTCGCTCGCGGTCTGAACATCCCGTTCGGCCTGCTCAATCTGTCCGCACTCCAGCGCGGCCAGCGCCCGCCGGCAGTGCAGTGCAGCAAATCGCCCTCGATGGGCCGCGATCCGTTCTGGCGGCAGGACACGCATCTCCTCGATCACCCGGTTGAAGTGGCGGAGTGCAGCTCCCGGGCGGCCCCGAAATGATTGAAGCATCCCCAGGTTGGCATGGATGCGGAACGGCTCCTGAGCCTGCCGGAGGATGTGGTGTATCCGCCCGAGCCAGCCCTCGAGCAGATCCGGTCGCTCTACCTTCACCACCAAGGCGAGCAGGTTGACCAGGACGTGTTCCTGCATCTCCGGATCATCCGGCGCGCAGGCCAGTGCGGCGTTGAGATCCGCCATCACCGTGGGGATATGATAGACACCGAAGGCCATGGGGCGGGCGCCCCGCACCAGGAGCCAAAACCCGCGCTCTTTTCCCTCGGTCTCTGCCAGCGCCCGGTTCACGAGCACTCTCGCTTCCGCATGCTGACCGGAGCGATTTAGCTCGATGAGGCGGAGGTAGCGTTCACTGAAGAAGAACTGCTGCAACGAAAAGAACCCCCGGTACTAGGTTTGGGCGATCCTTTCGGCGCGCTGCCCGAAAAATCCTACTCCAGTACCAGCGCCCCGTAGGAACGGGCCAGGGCGACCGCCTGCCCCAGGTCGATCTTGACCCCCAGGAGATCGATCCCCTTCCAGTCGAGCCCCTCCAGGTTCGCACCCCGCAGGTCTGCCCCCTTCAGCTTCGCCTGCCCCAGCTGGGCACGGGCCAGATCTGCCGCCCGCAGGTCGGCCTTCTCCAGGTTGCAGCCGTACAGATCCGCCTCGGTCAGCTTGATCCCTCGCAGGTCCAGCCCCTTCAGCGAATGGCCCCGCAGGTTGGTCATGGACCAATCCCCGCCCGCGATCGACCAGCCGGCGGTGGCCGCCTCTTCGAAGGTCGCCCCCGTAAGCTTGCACTCCACGAAGTTGATCGAGAAGAGGTGGGCGTACGTGAACCGGCTGTTGGCAAAGCTGCTCCGCTCATGCCGGGAGCCGGACAGGTTCGCCCCTGTAAAATCGCACTGCTCAAAGAGCGAACCGATGCTCTGGCAGTCGTTCAGCTGCGCCCCGCGGAAGCTGCAGCGGATGAACCGGCAGCGCCGAAACCGGGCATCTTCGAAGGCGGCCTGGTCGAAGTCGGCCCCGGTGAACTCCTGGTCCTGGAGGATCTGACCCATGGGGCGGTCCATCTGCTCTCCCCCTTGCTGTGCAATGACAGGGACGGCAGGGGGCGCCTGCCGTCCGTTTGGGTTAGCCCTGGGCCTGCTTCACCGCCTCGCTGATGCGGGCAGCCACCGCCTGAGGGGAAGAGCCCTCAATCTGGTGGCGGTGGACCATGGTGACGATCTTTCCGTCCTTCAGGACGGCAAAGGAGGGCGAGGAAGGCGGGTATTCGGGGAAGAGGGAGCGGGCCGCAGCGGTCGCCTCCTTGTCCTGGCCGGCGAAGACGGTGTAGAGGTTGTCGACCTTGACGCCCTGCTGCAAGGCGAGGGTGACGCCGGGACGGGCAATCCCGCCGGCGCAGCCGCAGACCGAGTTGATGGCGAGCAGGGTCGTCCCCTTGGCCGATGGAAGCGTCGCCATCACCTCATCGGCCGTCTTCAGCTCCTGGAAGCCGATGCGGGTCAACTCCTCCCGCATGGCATTGAAGTTCGGCATGAACATATGGATATCCACAGTGCATCGCTCCTCCTTGCCGTCAATGTACGAGCAGTCCCCCTGAACTGCTCCCCCATCTGTTCTGACGCGGCGGGCGGACCGTGGGGTACGGCCTGGCGCCGCTCAGCCCCCCTGCAGGGGGAGGCGGACCGGCAGCCTGCCCTCCGGCGTCCGCCGCCCGGCCAGCACCTCGGCCAGCGCCCGCATCATCACCGGTTCGGTGGAGCAGGTGGCAAGCCGGGGGAGACCGGGAGGAACGTGGAGCAGATCGGTCGGGTCCCGGAGGGCGGCGCAGATAACCGGCAGACCGGTCCCTGCCAGGGCGCTCACCAGCTCGACCTGCCCCGGGAACCGCCAGGCGTTGATCGTGCCCAGGATCACCCGGTCGCAGCCACCCCTGGCGGCCTCCAGGATCGCCTCCCGCTCCGTGGCGTCCACCTCCAGGCTCGGGCTGATGGCCTGAACCCGGTAACCGAGGCCCGCCAGCTCCCCGGCCAGGCTGACCGGCTGGCCGCCTGTGGTATCCGCCGGGGTCAGGTTCTCCTGCACCGGGGTGACCACCAGCAGACCGCTTCCCGCCGGGATCGGCTCCACCGGGGCGCTGGTCCAGATCCCACGATGGGCCAGGGCGGTCACCCGCTCCTGGTGCTCGGCGACCATCCGCCGGTGGGCCGCCGGGTCAAACCGATCGCTGTGCCCCGCCTCCAGCCGACGGGCGGCAATCCGCTCCCGCAGGGCCTGAACCCTGGCGACGGACCGGGCCAGCCGCTCCCGGCTGATCCGACCGGTCTCGACCGCCTGCCTGACCGCGGCAAAGGCCCGTTCCCGCGCCTCATGGTCAAAGACGATCAGCGGGATATCGGCCCCCGCCTCCAGCGCCATCACCGCCGCTTCCGGGATCTCCCACTGCCCCTGAATCCCCCACATCTCCAGGGCGTCGGTGACGATCACGCCGTCAAATCCGAGGTGGCGCCGGAGAAGCCCCTCCAGGATCGCCGGATTGAGCGTCGCCGGCAGGTGCGCATGGGCACCATCCGGGTCGAGGCGGGAACCTGCCAGCTTCGGGAAGAGGATATGGGCCGTCATGATCGCATCCACTCCGGCCGCTGCGGCGGCAGCGAAGGGGAGCAGGTGAAGCGGTTCCAACCGGGCCAGGTCGTCCTCGACCACCGGGAGGCCGTGATGTGAGTCGATCACGGTGTCGCCATGACCGGGGAAGTGCTTGGCCGTTGCGGCGACGCCCCCCTCCTGCATCCCCTCGATCATGGCGATCCCCATCGCCACCACCCCGCGGGGCTCATCCCCGAAGGAACGGATGCCAATCACCGGGTTGCGGGGGTTGCAGTTGACATCCATCACCGGTGCCCAGTTCAGGTTGAAGCCCAGGGAGGCCAACTCGCGGCCCATGATCCGCCCGATCTCCCGGACGGCAGCGGGGTCGTCCATCGCCCCGAGTGCCATCGCACCCGGCAGGTTGGTGGCCTCCCCATGGCGGAGGGGCGTCAGGCTGCCCCCCTCGTGATCGAGGGCCATCAAGGGGAGGTCGGTCACCCCGCTCTCCCGGATGGCGGTGCGGATCTCCTCGAGGAGGGCCGCCGCCTGTTCCGGGCCGGTCAGGTTCCAATCGCTCAGATGAACGCCGCCGAAGGGGAAGCGCTGAAGGCTCTCCCGCCATTCCTCCGTCAGGCTGGTTCCCGGTACACCTGCCAGGAAGAGCTGGGCGATCTCCAGATCCAGATCGGTCACAGCCGTCTCTCCTCCTTCATGGACCCGGGGTCATGCCGGGCCGCTTGCGGGGGCCCGGAGAGCGTCGGACGCCACGCCTGGAAGATTTCGGCTTGACCTACTCCTCTTCCTGCCTCCGCCCTGGCCCCTGCTTCAGCCCTATGCCCGGAACCTCCCCGGTGGAACCGTTGGGTCCAAGGGGTTGACGCTCCCCCTCCCCGGCGGGCTCACCGGGTCGGAAGAGATGGATCCGGGGGGCCGGCTGCCCGGGGCGGGTGAGCTGGGCCCGCAGGGCCTGGGCCGGCCGCTCCGGCCCGGGCGCTGCCCGCCGCTGCAGGTGCCGGCCCAGCACCAGGTAGAGCCCGCTCACCGCCAGGGCAGCGAGGGCGTACACGGCCCAGGGGAGCCAGATTCTCCGGGTGGCCAGTCCATACTGCATCAGGGAGCCTCCCACCAGGTTGCCGACCCCCTCCCCCAGCCCCCAGACCACGGTGGCAAGGCCGTAGTAGCTGCCCAGCATCTCCTTGGGGGCGAGGGTGGAGACCACCGAGTCGGCCGTAGGCATCAGGAGCATCTCTCCGGCGATGAAGACCAGGACCGCCAGGAGCAGGCCCGCGAAGGAGCCGGCCTGGCTGACCAGAGCGAGGCCGGACCCGAGCAGCGCCGTGCCGATCGCCATCGCCGTCATGGGCTGCAGCCGAGCGGTGGAGAACCGGGTGACCAGGAACTGAAAGAGGATCACCGTCAGGCTGGTGGCGGTCCAGAGCAGCCCGATGGAGGACTCCAACCCCAGGATCTCCCGGGCATAGAGCGGCACGGAGATCATCAACTGGGCGAAGAGCGCCCACGCCAGGGTGGTGACCAGGCTGAAAAGGAGATAGCTCCGGTCGGACAGGACCTCCCGCAGCGCCCCCCGAGGGGGGCTGGCTGCGGCCGGCTCCTCCCGGTAGAAGAGCCAGGTCAGCAGAGCGAGACCCAGATGGAGGAGAGCGGCCGTCCCAAAGAGCAGCCCCATGCCGCCCGGAAGCAGAAGACCCCCGGCCAGCGGTCCCAGCGAGACGCCAATGTTGGCAGCGATCCCCCGGGCAGCGAAGGCGGTCGGGCGGTTCTCCTCGGTGGCGCTCTCCGCAATGCCGGCCTTGGCAGCCGGACCGTACAGACCACCGCCCAGGCCGGCCACCCCAACCGCCGCCAGCAGGGCCGGGAGGCCTGTAATGAAACCAAGGCCCCACAGCCCAAGGCCCCGGGCCAGCAGCCCCCCCACCATGGTCAGGCGGCGTCCCAACCGGTCGGCCAGCCAGCCCCCGACCAGACTGCCGGCCAGGAGGGTGAAGGATTGGACCGCCAGCAACAGGCCCGCCTGGGCCGGGGTCAGCCCGCGCCTGGTGGTGAACAGGACGGCAAAGAAGGGCAGGAGCAGGTACCACCCCACATGAAAGAGCAGGATGCCCCCCAGCAGGGCCCGCATGGAGCGGCCCAGATGAAGCAGCGCCGAGATGGCTCGCAAATAAGATCACCCCCACAGGCGTTAGGTTGCCCGTGGAGGTGTTTCGGGAGTCAGCCCCTGCCGATTGCGCCGCTAGATCCGAACGGACAGGATGAGCAGCAGGGCAAAGAGCAGTGTCAGCCAGATCTCGGCCTTGCCGACCGAGCCGAGGTTGACCGGCGTTCCCCGCCCGCCCCGCCAGGCTCCGTATGCCGCCCAGGCACCCGCCGGCAGCAGGGCGACCGCCAGCAGGGGCGAGGTCCAGCCCCTCCAGGCGGCACCGGCGGCGACCAGGACCAGCAGCAGGTGGACGGTGAGCGAGAGCCACCGAAAGGCGGCAGAGCGCCGCTCCCGGGCCAGCGCCTTGACCCGGAGGACCGATCCGCCGAAGAAGGCGAAGCAGCCGTAGGTGAGGGCCCACCCCTCCGGAGGGATGGTGCCGAGGGCGGTCAGATAGTAGAGCGGCGCCCCGGCCATCAGCCCGGTCACAGCCAGGAACCCCGCAGCCAGCGAGCGGCTCTCGCCCTGCCAGGCCAGCCGCCAGACCGCCCCCAGAAGCGCTCCCGCCCCTGTCAGGAGCAGCAGCACCACCGGTTGGGCCAGTGCCGCCAAGCCCAGCAACAGCGCTGTGAGGCCGCCCAGCAGCAGAAGCCAGAACCGGGCGACCGGCCGCTCCGCCTGCGCCATGCCGGCACGCCCGGAGGCTCCCCTGCCGATCAGGACCTCCACCGGTCCCCTCATGGAGTAAGCGGCGAACCACCCGATCATCGCCAGCACCGCGTCAGGGTGAATCCCCTGGGCAATCATAGCGACAATCGGTGGGGTCAGCAGCATCGCCCATGCGCCATGCTCGCGCGGCAGCGGCGGCGGCCCGATGCGAATCCACATGGAGATCCCCCCCTCCTCCTCCAGCGTACCATTTCGCTTAACGATTTTCGGTGATACCTCTCACAAGCAGGAGTTCCATCACATCGAACTGAACTAAGTACCCCGGAGCAACCCGGCAGATGGGCCGTCGGGAAGGCGGATGCGTCACAGGCCCGCAGTCCGATGTGGCGGGCGACAGATGGACCCGCTTCCCACGAAAGGAGGGACGGGAAGGGATCAGGAATCCCTTTCCGGATGGCAACAGATGTACGATACACCCGAGTTCCAGGCCTTGCGCCGCGAGTATCTCCAGGGTGCGATCCAGCGTGTCGAGCTGCTCATGGAGCAGGCGGAGGCGCTTCGCCAGGGGGCCTCCGTCGATTTGAAGCCCCTGCGGCAGGAGATTCACAAACTGCGCGGCTCCGGTGGCTTCTACGGCTTTCATGAGCTCTCCAACGCGGCGGCCAGGGCCGAAGACACCATCATCCTGATCCTTGACGGCGAGTTGGAGCGAGACGACCAGCAGGTGGCTGCTCTGGTCGACCGGGTGGTTGAGGAGATCGGTCAGGCCGCGGCAAAGCACGGGATATAAGACGAGCCCCCACCAACGCCAGGTTGGTGGGGGTTTTGCATGGGATGGGGCCTGACCAGGTGCTCCGGCCTCCACTCCCTCTCCCCTATGGCTTTAACAGCTCCCGCACCCGGGAGACAACCTCCTCCTGGATCAGCGGACCCTTGGTCACATGGTGGGTGGGGCCCAGCTGGAGCAGGGTCTTCTCGCCCTCCGTCAGGTCGAGCGCCGTCAGCACCAGCAGCGGGATCTGCTGCGTCCAGCGCCGCTGGCGCAGGAGCCTCACCAGCTGGAAGCCGTCGAGGTTGGGCATCATCAGGTCGAGGATCAGCAGGTCCGGCCGCTCGTCCATGATCATTCGGAAGGCTTCCTGGCCATCGGAGGCCGATCGGACGGTGTAGCCCGCCCGCTCCAGCATCACGCCCAGGATGCGGCGCACATCGGGGTCGTCGTCCACCACCAGGATCGTCGGCTGCAGCTTCTCCCCCTCGACGGCGCCCAGCACCGCCCGGATGGTGGTCAACAGCTTCGCCTCGTCGATCGGCTTGGCGATGACACCGGCCACCCCCAGCGCCACCAACTCCGGCTCCCTCCCCGAGGTGTAGGCCGAGATCACCACCACCGGGATGTTCCGGGTGGTCGGATCCTCCTTCAGCCGGCGGGTCACCTCCAGGCCGTGCATACCGGGCATCAGCAGGTCCAGGGTGATGGCGTCGATGTGCCGGGACCGGGCGATCTCCAGCGCCTGCTCCCCGGAGGTGGCACCGACGGTCTGGAAGCCCTCCTGCTCCAGGGAGAGCATGATCAGCCGCACGATGTCGGGATCATCATCCACCACCAGCACCGTCTTGTTCCCGACGGTGAGCGGGAGGGAGAAATCCTGGTGCACCGGCTCGATCGGCATGGTGAAGGTGAAGGTCGAACCCTCGCCCACCTCCGACTCGACCCAGATCTGGCCGCCGTGCTCCTCCACAATCGCCTTGCAGATGGCCAGGCCCAAGCCGGTTCCGCCCGTCTTGCGGGAGGCGGCGTTGTCAATGCGATGGAACTTCTCAAAGATCGCCCCCACCTGATCGGGCGGGATGCCCGGCCCCCGGTCGATCACCTGAATGTAGGCATAGTCCCGATCCAGTCCCGCCCGCACCGTCACCGTGGTGGATGGCGGCGAGAACTTGACGGCGTTGGAGAGCAGGTTGACCAGGACCTGCTGAAGCCGGTCGGCATCGGCCATCACCCGGGGCATCTGCTCCGGGATCTCGGTGGTGATCGCGATATCCCGCTGGTGGGCAAAGCCCTCCATCTCCAGCACCGCCCGGTGAATCGCCTCCGGCACGGGGAGGGGTGCCCGCTTGATCTCCATCTTGCCCGCCTCGATGCGGGAGATGTCCAGGATGTCGTTGATGAGACGGATCAGCCGGTCCGTGTTGTTCTGCGCGATGCTCAGCAGGTCCCTCACCTCGGCCGGCAGCTCACCCGCCACACCGCCCAGCACCAGGCCCAGGGAGCCCTTGATGGAGGTCATCGGGGTGCGCAGCTCGTGGGAGACGGTGGCGATGAACTCGGACTTCATCCGGTCCACCTCGGTCTCCTTGGTGATGTCCCGGTAGACGAAGATCCGGCCGATCACCCGCCCGGCCTCATCCTGCACCGGGGCGGCAAACTCGTGGAAGACGCGGGGCTTCTCCTCCCGGGTCTCCACGATGGAGGTCTCGATCTCGATCGGCGGACCCCCGCCCGGGCCGGGCTGCCACTGGAGCGCTCCGCCCATGCGGAAGGTCCGGGCCCCCACCGAGCGCAGCTCGTGGATCGACTTCCCGATGATCTGCTCGGCAGGGAGGCCCAGGACGGCGCCCACCTGATGGTTGGCCACCACGCACAGGCCCAGGGTGTCGACCATGATGATCGCCTCGCCCACCGATTCCAGGATTGACCGCAGCCGGTTGGCCTGCGCATCGGCCATCTCCCGGGCGGCCTGAATCTCCACCAGGTTCTGGCGGAGCTGCTGCTCCATCTCCTTGCGCCGGGTGATGTCACGGGCGATGCCCACGTACGCGACCACATCCCCCTTCTCATCCACCACCCGGGTGATGGAGAGGAAGGAGTACCAGAGGGTGCCGTTCTTATGCCGGTTGATGATCTCACCGACCCACTTCCCCCGGGTCGACAACTGATCCCACATCTCCCGGAAGACCTCGGGTGGGGTCAGGCCCGAACGGATGATGTTGGTCCGCTGCCCGATCAACTCCTCCCGGGAATAGCCTGTGACCGCTTCGTAGGCAGCGTTGACGTCGGTGATAATCGTGTCCTTATCAGCGATGACGATGCCGTCCAGGCTGTTGTGGTAGACCTCCTGGAGAATCGTGGTAAAGTCCAATCGCTACCGCTCCTTCTCCGCCGTCACTCCTGATGGAAAGCAGCGGGACCGATTGCTCTAACTCTGCGAACCCTTGAGAATCGCCTCCAACTGGCTGGAGAGATTCATCGGGTCGAAGGGCTTCACCAGGTAGCCGATCGCCCCCAGCTCCTTGCCCTTCTGGATCTCCGACTGCTGCGCCCGGGCGCTGAGGAAGACCACGGGGATATGCTGGGTGACCGGATCCGCCTTCAGCCGCTTACAGGTCTCGTATCCATCCATCTCGGGCATCATCACGTCGAGGAGGATGAGGTCCGGCTTCTCTGCTCCTGCCTTCTGCAGGCCCTCTCTCCCGCCGGAAGCCACGGACACCTGGTGGCCTCCCTGGTACTTTAGGGAGAGTTGAACCATCTTCTGAATATCCGGGTCATCCTCAATAAGGAGGATACGAAGTGCCACCAGACCATCCTCCTTTGGTTTCATGGCCGAATCCTTTCTATATTGTAGGGGTATGACGTGGAGCGTGTCTACGGTATCGGCGAGTTGTGGCGCAAGAAAGTGAATCCACCGGCTCACACCGGGTCCGCCAGCCCGATCTCCGCCAGCCTGCGCTGATATGGCTCGAAGGCGTACTGGACAAACCCGCCCAGATCCAGTTGGAGCGGATTGGGGGTCAGCGTCCATTCCTCGATCGGACCCATGGCCGGAAGGTACCGGGCAAACCGCTCCTGAATCAGCCCCCGGTACTCCTCCGATTGGGCCGCCATCTCCCGGAGGAAATCCATGCCGAAGCTTATATGCCGGCCCTCATCGGCCCGGATCTGGCGGAAGCCCTGCACCAGCCCGGGCAGGAGCCCCCGGGCCGCCAGCATCTCCTCCACCCCATGGTAGGCGGTGGAGGCGATCATTCCCTCGATCACGCCGTGGTAATGGGTCACCCCTGTCACCAACAGCCGCAGTCGCTCCTCCCGGGGGCCATCGGGGCTCCGGCGAAAACAGAGCTTCATGATCGACTCCCGCTCCTCGGACGGGAGCTGCTGCCACTGGGCCACATCCACCGACAGGTCGATCTCCTGCGGATCCCAACGCCCGAACTGCTTCGCCTTCTGGTACAGCTCCCAGGCCCGTCCCCCCGTGGTCTTCACCTGGCGCACCAAAATCCCCCCCACATGCCTTACGACTCCGTCACCTCAAACCGGTAGCCCACACCCCAGACGGTGTGGATGTAATGGTAGGGCCCGTTCTCCAGCCGGGCCCGCAGCCGCTTGACATGGGTGTGGACCGTGCGGGGGTCGAAGTCGGCCGCCCGCCCCCAGACCAGCTCCCCTAACTCCTGCTGGGTGAAGACCCGCTTCGGCTCCCGGGCCAGGGTGAGCAGCAGGGCGAACTCCTTGGGGGGAAGCTCCCGGCCGTTGACCCGGCCCGCAGCCGCATCGATCACCAGGCCGGGGAACTCCAGCCGCTCCGGCGTCCCCGGGTCGGGCATCAGTGCCGCCGGGGCGCCGGGTGCCGCCTGTGCCCCCACCCTGCGCCGGAGCAGCGCCCGAACCCGCAGCACCAGCTCCGGCGGATGGAAGGGCTTCGGCAGGTAGTCGTCGGCGCCCAGTTCCAACCCCTTTACCCGCTGGGAGGGCTGACCGAGGGCGGTCAACATCATCACCGGCACGTCGCTGAAGCGGCGGATCTCCCTCAAGACCTCCCAGCCGTCGGCATGGGGCATCATCACGTCGAGGATCACCAGGTCGGGGCGCTCACGGGCCGCCAGCAGGAGGGCGGCGGCGCCGTCGGCAGCGGTCAGGACCAGATAGCCCTCCCGCTCCATCAGGAACCGGACCATATTCCGCAGGTCGGCGTCATCTTCGGCGATGAGGATGCGTGGTGCGTCGGTCACGGAGCCTACTCCCCTTCGTGATCACGTCATTCAGATGGTTCGACACAATCGGGGAGGAGCCTGCCGGATCCATGACCGATCCGCGATTGATGCCTTTTTGGTCCATCCGGTGGATATGCCCGTCATACCTCGCCCCGGTACTCTGGAAACAGGGGGAGTCTGTCCTCAGGCCGGGCGGCTGAGCAGCCCGAAGCCGAGGGGACTCCGCAGCAAGTCTAACCGGAAAGGAGGTAGCCGCGGTGAAAGTCATGGGTAGTTCTTCCGGACAGGTCATGCAGGGCACAGCCTCCCTGGATGCGCTCTTCCGCCCTCGCGGGATCGCCGTCGCAGGCGCCTCAAATGACCCGACCAAACCGGGGCACCAGGTGTTGCACAACCTCCTGGAGGCAGGTTTTCCCGGCCATATAGCCGTCATCCACCCCAAAGCCCAGTCCGTCCTGGGCGTACCTGCCTACCAGGACCTTCTGTCGATCCCCGGCACCGTGGAGATGCTGGTCCTGGCCGTTCCTGCACCCACCACCCCCGAGATGGCGGAGGCGATACGGCTGCGCCGGCGGCAGCGGGGTGACCTGCGGGTTGTGGTGGCCATAGCCGGCGGCTTTGCCGAAACCCATACCGAGGAAGGGCTGCAGTATCAGGAGATGCTGGCGTGGGCCTGCCGCGAGGCGGGTGTCCGGTTGGTGGGCCCCAACTGCGTCGGCGTCATCGACAACCGCAGCCGGGTGGACACCACCTTCCTCACCGGTGTCCACCGCCGGGCCAGCGGGATCTCGCTCCTCTCCCAGAGCGGGGCGATGGGCGCCTGGATGGCGCTCGAATGGGCCGCCCTGCCCGTCCCGGTCGGCCTGAACAAGTTCATCTCCCTGGGAAACATGGCTGAACTGGAGATGGCAGAGGTCCTCGAGTTCCTGGGTCGGGACCCCTCCACCCGGGCGATCGGGCTCTACGTGGAGGGCAACGGGGCAGCCCGCTCCCTGATCGAGGCCGCAGGGCGGGCCGCCGGTCGGAAGCCGGTGGTGGTGCTCAAGGTGGGCCGCACCGAGCAGGGATCGGATGCGGCCAAGTCCCACACGGGTGCGCTGGCGGGCGCTGACCGGATCTACGACGGGGCCTTCCGCCAGTTCGGACTGATCCGGATGCAGCGGGTGGAGGAGTTCGCCGTCACCCTCTCCGCCTTCGACCGGCTCCCGCTGCCCCTGGGCGGTCGGGTCGCCGCCCTGACCAACGCCGGCGGTCCGGGGGTCTACTCCCTGGATGCCCTGGCCGACCAGGGTCTCTCCCTGGCCCGGTTCAGCCCCGCCACAAAGGCCTCGCTGCGGGCAACACTCCCGCCCTTCGCCACCGTAGGTGAGCCCGACGGCTATGTGGACATGACCGGCGGCGTGGGCCCCCGCGCCGTGGCCCAGGCGGTGGCGGCAGCGCTCCGCGACCCCGGGGTCGACGCTGTCTTCCACCTGTTCATTCCCACCCGGTTCAACACGGCCGAGGAGATGGCCCGGGAGCTGCTCAGCCTGCTTCCCGGCCTGAAGCGGAACACCCTTGACAAACCGCTCTTCCCGGTGCTGCTGGCCGGACACGGTGTGGCCCAGGCCCGGCGGCTCCTGGAGGAGAACGGCATCATGACCTTCGGCTCCCCCGACCAGGCGGCAGCGGCGATGGCGGCCATGGTCCGCTACGCCACCGAGCGGCAGCGGCCCTCCCGCCCCTGACCGGCGTTCCATGACGAGGAGGCGATAGCGCGTGGCGGTGCGTACCGAGGCCCGTCAGACCCTCGATGAGATCATGGCCACCTGCCGGGCCGAAGGGCGCCGGCAGCTGACCGAATGGGAGACCTATGCCATCCTCCGCCAGTGGCAGGTGCCGGTGGCGCCCTGCGAGCTGGTGCAGGAGCCCTCCGAGGCGGCTCAGGCGGCCCTGCGGCTCGGCGGCAAGCTGGCGGTCAAGGTGGTCTCGCCCGAGATCGGCCACAAGACCGAGGCCGGCTGCGTCCGTCTCAACCTCTCCGGCCCGATGCAGGTGGAGGCGGCCTGCATCGAGGTGCTGGCCAATGCCCAGGAGCATGCCCCGGACGCCCGGATCGACGGGATCCTGGTGCAGCGGATGGCCCCTCCCGGGGTGGAGGTGATCCTCGGCGGCCTGCAAGACCCCTCCTTCGGCCCGGTGGTGATGGTCGGCCTGGGCGGCATCTTCACCGAGGTGATGAAGGACGTCTCCTTCCGGCTGGCCCCGGTGGGCGAGGAGCAGGCCCTGGCCATGCTGCAGGAGTTGAAGGGCTTCCCGCTGCTGACCGGCGTGCGGGGCAAGCCCCCGGTCGATCTGATGGCGCTGAGCCGGACCCTGATGGCGGTCTCCCAGCTGCTGAGCAGCTGGCCCGACCTGCAGGAGCTGGACCTGAACCCGCTGATCGCCTACCAGCACGGCGTGATGGCCGTCGACGGCCTGGCAACCTTGCGGGCATAAGATGAGAGCCCGCCGGAGGACTCCCTCCGGCGGGCTTCGCCTTTCGCTCTAGTAGCAGCGGATCCGGCGGATCAGGTTGCCCCGGAACTGGAAGAGCAGGCACCGGGCGCCCGAACCATGGGGGCCGTCGGTATAGGTCACCTCAGCGGCGGCGCCGCTGCCATCCACCAGCACGTTCTGCACCAGGAAGGTCAGCTTGGGGTAGGCCTCCCACAGCTCGACGAAGTAGGCGTGGACCTCCTCCTGCCCCTTCGCGGCCCGGTCGGCCAGGCATTCGACGTCGGGGGTCATCAAAGGGGCCAGGTTTCCGGGACAGTGGGTATTGCACATGTGGAAGAAGCGGGTGACCGCCTGCTCCAGCGTATCACGCCCGGCATCAACGGCGCTTTGGGTCATGGAACAGCCCCCCTCGCTCGTAATCTCCACCTTCAGCGTAGCACAGGGGACTGCCTGTCCCATATCCGCCCTTGGTGCCAATTGCGGACCGGATGGCGGCTCACTTGCGGGGCCGGTTCTCCTGGGGCGGCACCGAACGTCGCTCCCGCAGCACCCGGGCCAGCACCTCCTCCCGCCCCCGGTAGCCTGGCTCCCAGAGGGGCCCCTCCACCCCTTC
Source organism: Bacillota bacterium (assembly GCA_049324875.1). Lineage (GTDB taxonomy): Bacteria > Bacillota > Sulfobacillia > Symbiobacteriales > Symbiobacteriaceae > JAWLHU01. Next base: position 4,351 of record JBMONC010000028.1, on the reverse strand, counting down.
GGGCAGGTACCGCTGGGCGACCCAGCCGGCGGGGTAGTCGTGGGGGTAGAGGTAGCCCTTGCCGTAGCCCAACCGCTCCCCGGAGCCGTAGCCGGTATCCTTCAGGTGGTTGGGCACCGGCGGGGACTTCTCCCGCCCCACCAGCTCCATCGCCCGGTTGATCGCCGTGTAGGCGGTGTTGGACTTCGGGGCGCAGGCGAGGTAGATCGCCACCTCCGCCAGCGGGATCCGCCCCTCGGGCATCCCGATGAACTCCACCGCCCGAGCCGCCGCCTCCGCCAGCACCAGCGCCTGCGGATCGGCCAGGCCGATATCCTCCGCGGCAGAGATCACCAGCCGCCGGGCGATGAAGCGGGGGTCCTCGCCGGCGTAGATCATGCGGGCCAGCCAGTAGATGGCGGCGTCGGGGTCGGAGCCCCGGATCGACTTGATCAGGGCGGAGGCGACGTGGTAGTGCTCGTCGCCGCCGTGATCGTAGACCACCGCCCGCTTGAGCAGCGCCTCCTCCGCTGCCTGCAGCGTCACCACCCGGCGCCCCTCCGGGTCGGGCGGGGTCAGGGTGACCGCCAGCTCCAGGGCGTTGAGCGCCGTGCGGGCGTCGCCGCCGGCGGTGCGGATCAGGTGCTCCATGGCGGCCGGCTCCACCGTGGCGTGGAAGTTGCCGAGGCCCCGGCCCGGCAGGGTGAGCGCCCGCTCCATCAGCTTGCGGATATCCTGGTCGCTCAACGGCTTCAGCTCGAAGATCCGGGTGCGGGAGACCAGCGGGGCGTTGACCGAGACCAGCGGGTTGTTGGTGGTGGCTCCGACCAGGGTGATCAGCCCCTCCTCCACGTGAGGCAGGAGCGCATCCTGCTGATCCTTCCGCCACCGGTGGATCTCGTCGATGAAGACGATGGTCCGCCGGCCATATTGGCCCATGCGGGAGCGGGCCTCCTCGACGACCCGGCGGATGTCGGGGACGCCGGAGGTGACGGCATTCAGCTGCTCGAAGTGGGCGTTGACGTAGGCGGCGGCCAGGCGGGCCAGGGTGGTCTTGCCGGTCCCGGGCGGGCCGAAGAGGATGCAGGAGGGGAGTTGCCCCGCCTCCAGCGCCCGGCGCAGGAACTTGCCGGGGCCGATCAGGTGCTCCTGGCCGACGTACTCATCGAGGCTCTGGGCCCGCATCCGGGCGGCCAGAGGGGCGGTCTGGGCCAGCTGCTGCTGGGCCCCGTAGGCAAAGAGGTCCACAGGGACACCTCCGTTTCAGCCGGAACCACTTCTCGATGGGCCCGGCGAATTCCTCGTAGGAGTCCGAGGCCGCGCAGCGAATCCAAAAGCAGGACACCCTAGCTGTGAGGAGGTTGAGGCGATGGCAGAGATGCTTACCCGGGCTTTTTTCGAGGAGGAGCTGGGCCGGCTGACCGCGGCCTACAGCCAGGAGATCGGGGAGAAGAGGGTGGCGGTGACGCTGATGCTGCGGGACGGGCAGAGCCTGAAGCTGGAGGGAGAGCCCACCTGCACCGACACCTACCTCCTCTGCGACTACAAGGGCCGGGGCAACATAGCCCGGGCGGTGATTCCCTACCGCTCTATCGTCGCCGTCAGCCTGTCGGTGGAGGGCGGCGGCACGGTGGGTTTCACCCGGTGACGCCAAAGAGCCTGTATCCCTCGCAGCCCGGGGAATACAGGCTCTTTCCTTTGCCCCTGCCCAGAGCGCCTGGAGGATGCGCCGGCCCATCTGCGAAACCCGCTCCCGGATCCCCACGTGGGCGATCATGGAGATGACCGCCACCTTCCCCCTCGGGTTCTTCACCGGCTTCGGTCTGGCGCAGACCACCCCGTGGCAGCGCTGCTGGAAGGCGACCCAGGTGGCGGGGGGCATGCCGCCGATCTCCACCAGTTCGGTCCTCACCTCAGGGGCCCGTTCCGAGACAGCTACTCGGTGGCCGGCTGGGCCGGGTCGGGCACCCGCCGGGCGTGATAGGGCCCGTGGTACTGGTAGAGGTCGCACTCGATCCGTCCGTTGTACAGCTTCCGCTTCTTGTCGGCCCGCTTGCCGTAGAGCCGCTCGAAGCCCTTGTCGGCGGTGATCACGAAGACCGACCAGTCCTGCAGCCGCCGGGCCAGCTTGCCGATCTCCCGGTAGAGCTCCTCCACCACCGGCCGCTCACCCAGCCGCTCCCCGTAGGGCGGGTTGGTGATCAGGTAGCCGTAGTGCCGGTCCAGCTCCACCTTCTGCAGCGCCTTCCGCTCGATCTGCACCGACTTGGAGAGGCCGGCCGCCCGCAGGTGGTGCTGGGCCAGCTCCAGCACCTCGGCGTTGATGTCGGAGGCGAAGATCTCCACCGGCCGGTCGTAGTCGGCCAGATCGAAGGCCTCCTCCCGGGCCTGCTCCCACAGCCTGGGCCCGATCCGCCCCCAACCCTCGGCATCGAAGCTCCGGTGGAGCCCGGGCGCCAGGTTGTGGGCGATCAGCGCCGCCTCGATCGGGATCGTCCCCGAACCGCAGCAGGGGTCGAGGAAGGGCCGGTCGGGATGCCAGCGGGAGAGCAGGATCATCGCCGCCGCCAGCGTCTCCTTGATCGGCGCCTCGGCGGCCAGCTTCCGGTAGCCCCGCTTGTGCAGGCCGGCGCCGGTGGTGTCCAGGGTGATCGTCGCCATGTCCTTCAGCAGCGCCACCTCAATGGTGTAGCGCGCCCCGGTCTTGGGGAACCAGTCGACGGGGTAGCGCTGCCGCAGCCTCTCCACCACCGCCTTCTCGGTGATCTTTTGGCAGGCGGGCACGCTGGAGAGCTGGGAGTCCCGGGAGCGCCCCTCCACGATAAAGCGGCCGTCCTCGGGGATCCACTCATCCCAGGGCAGCGCCTTCACCCCTTCGAAGAGCTCCTCGAAGGTGGTGGCGGGGAACTCCCCCATCTCGATCAGCACCCGGTCGGCGGTGCGGAGCCACAGGTTGGTCCGGCAGATGGCCGCCTCATCGCCGAGGAACCAGACCCTGCCATTCTCGACCATCTGCTCCCCATAGCCCAGGTCCTTCAGCTCCCGGGCCACCACCGCCTCCAGCCCCATCGGGGCGGTGGCGATCAGCCGCAGCTTGGAGTCCATCTCTGTCATGAAGCCACTTCCATCTCTCTGGAATGATCCTGTCCATTATAGCAGAAGTGGCCCGAATGCACGAACGGCGGCGACGGGCCTGCCTCGCTACCCGTAGACCGTGGCGGAGGCCCCGGCGTCAGGGCCCTGCTTCACCACCCGGGCGATCCGCTCCAGCGCCTCGGGGATCGCATCGGCCGGGACGTCGTTGTGGGTGACCAGCCGAATCCGGCGGGGGCCCATGGCGTTGCAGAGGACGCCGGCCCGGGAGATCGCCCCGGCCAGCGAGGCGCCGTCCCAGCGCTCATCCAGCACGTCGAACATCACCATGTTGGTCTGCACCGTCTCCAGCTCCACCCGGAGTCCCTCGATCTCGGTCAGCCCCCGGGCCAGCGCCCGGGCGTTGGCATGGTCCTCGGCCAGCCGCTCCACCATGGTCCGCAGGGCGACCAGCCCCGCCGCCGCCAGGATGCCCGCCTGCCGCATGCCGCCGCCCAACAGCTTCCGGTTGCGCCGGGCCCTGGCGATGAACTCCGCCGAGCCCGCCAGAATGGAGCCCACCGGCGCCCCCAGCCCCTTGGAGAGGCAGAACATGACCGAATCGACCGGGGCGACCACCTCAGCGACCGGCAGCCCCAGGGCCACGGCAGCGTTGAAGACCCGGGCGCCGTCCATGTGGACCGGCACCCCCGCAGCGTGGGCCACCGCCGCCACCGCCTTCAGGTTCTCCATCGGCAGGATGCAGCCGCCCGCCCGGTTGTGGGTGTTCTCCACGCAGACCAGGGCGGTCTTCGGGAAGTGGACGTTCTCGCCGCGGATCGCCGCCTGGACCGCCGCCGGCTCCATCTGGCCGCGGAAGCCGGGCACCGGGCGCGCCTGGCAGCCAGCCAGGGCTGCGATGCCACCCACCTCGTAGTAGAAGATGTGGCTCTCCGCCTCGACGATCACCTCATCGCCCCGCCCGGCGTGGGTCAGCACGGCGATCTGGTTGCCCTGGGTGCCGGTGGGCACGAAGAGGGCCGCCTCCTTGCCCAGCATGGCTGCCGCCTCCCGCTCCAGCTGGTTGACGGTCGGGTCCTCGCCATAGACATCGTCGCCCACCTCGGCCTCGAACATGGCCCTGCGCATCGCCGGCGTCGGCTTCGTCACCGTGTCGCTCCGCAGATCAATCATCCTCATCCTCGATCGGCCTCCCCTGACTATTGACCTGAAGATACTTCGTTCTCTGTACTACTTTAGCCTGCTACAGTTCAGCAAAAGCGAATGGCTGGCGCAAAAA
>JBMONC010000027.1:0-15224 GCA_049324875.1 Bacillota bacterium | reverse complement strand
AATCCGTGTAATCCGTGGCAAAGGTACATGTAACCAAAGGGCGGTGCGACCTGCGCACCGCCCTTGCCCATGCCCTATGCGATCGCTCCGACCCCGGCCTCCAGCGCCTTGCGGTTGAGCGCCTCGGTCCCCTTCGGCACCGAGTCCAGCACCGCCTCGGTCAGCGCCTCCGGCGTGACCAGGCCGGCCGCCTGATTCAGCGCCCCCAGCGCCACGATGTTGGCGGTGATCGCCCTCCCGGTCGCCTCCCGGGCCAGGCGGGTGATCTCTACCCGGTGGACCCGGCCGTCCACCGGCGGGACGCTCTGAACGTACATCGGGTCGACCAGCAGCACGCCGCCGGGGCGGAGCTTGGTGTGGAACTTGTCCACCGCCTCCTGGGTCATCGCCAGGATCACATCCGCCTGGACCACCTTCGGGTAGTCCACCGGCTCCTCATCCAGGATCACCTCGGCCCGGCTGGCGCCGCCCCGGGCCTCCGGCCCGTAGGACTGGGTCTGGGTGACGTGGAGCCCATCCAGAATGCCGGCCTTGGCCAGGATGATCCCCGCCAGGATCATCCCCTGACCGCCGGAACCTGTCAACATGACCTGTTTCATTGACCTATCCCTCCCGGCGGGCCTTCCGCAGGACCGCATCGTAGGCCTTGGTGTACTCCTGGCGCGGGACGTTGTGGATCTCGCCCACGATCATCTTGCCGTCCAGGTCGGCCAGATCCATGCTGGCCGCCTTGCTGACCGGGACCGACCGCTCCTGCTGCAGCTTCATCATGTTGTAGGCATCGCCCTGCTTGTTCTTCCGGCCGAAGTAGGTCGGGCACTGGTCGACCGCCTCGATGAAGGAGAAGCCGTCGTTTTTCAGGGCCTTGGCGATCAGCTTCTCCAGCTGCCGGGCCTGCATGGCGGTGCCGCGGGCCACGTAGGAGGCGCCCGCCGCCGTCACCAGCCGGCAGAGGTCGAAGGAGGGGTCGATGTTGCCGTAGGGGGAGGTGGTGGCCAGGGCGCACTCCGGGGTGGTGGGGGAGTACTGGCCGCTGGTCATCCCGTAGATGTTGTTGTTCAGGCAGATGCAGGTGATGCCGATGTTCCGGCGGGCGGCGTGGATCAGGTGGTTCCCGCCGATGGCGGCGGCGTCGCCGTCGCCGGTCAGGACGATCACGTTCAGCTCCGGCTTCGCCATCTTGATCCCGGTGGCGAAGGCCAGGGCCCGCCCGTGGGTGGTGTGGATCGTGTCGAAGTCCATGTAGCCCGAGGCCCGCGAGGAGCAGCCGATCCCGCTGACGATCACCGTCTTGTTCTGGTCGAGCCCCACGCTGTGGATCGCCCGGACCAGGGCCGAGAGGACGATGCCGTGGCCGCAGCCGGGGCACCAGATATGCGGGAGCTTCTCCCGGCGCAGGTAGCGCTTGACGTCAACCTTGCCTGCCAGCGCCATCTAGCGCACCCCCTCAATCGCCGCCAGGATCTCCTGGGGCGTCAGAATCTCGCCGTTCACCTTGTTGACCGGGACCACCCGGGTGGTGCCGTGGGCCACCCGCTCCACCTCGCGGGCCATCTGGCCCAGGTTCAGCTCGGGGACGATCACGGCCTTCTTGCCGGCCACCGCCTGGCGGACCATCTCATCGTGGAAGGGCCAGAGGGTGATCGGCCGGTAGAAGCCGACCTTGATCCCGGCCTGGCGGGCCAACCGGACGGCCCGCTGGGCGGAACGGGCGGTGCCGCCGTAGGCGAAGACCACCACTTCGGCATCCTCCAGATCCCTCAGCTCCGCCTGGTAGATGTCGTCCAGGTTCCGGGTCAGCTTCTCGGTCAGCCGGCGGACGGCGGCGTCCACCAGCTTGGGGTTGGAGGTGGCGAAGCCGTCCTCGGCGTGGATCAGGCCGGTCACGTGGAAGCGGTAGCCCTCGCCGAAGTTCGGCTGGCAGGGGACGCCCCGCTCGTCGGGCCGGTAGGACTTGTGCACCCCGGGCGGGTCGACCGGCCGCTTCCGGTCCACCACCTCCAGGGCGGTCGGGTCGGGCAGCTCCACCGCCTCCCGCAGGTGGCCGATGATCTCGTCGGTCAGGATGATCACCGGGGTCCGGTAGCGCTCCGCCAGGTTGAAGGCCCGGATGGTCAGCCGGTAGGCCTCATCCACCGAGGAGGGGGAGAGGGCGATCACGCCGTAGTCGCCGTGGCTGCCGAAGCGGGCCTGCATCACGTCGCCCTGGGCGGGGGAGGTGGGCAGGCCGGTGGAGGGGCCCATCCGCTGCACGTTGACCACCACGCAGGGGATCTCGCCGTGGATGGCGTAGCCCAGGTTCTCCTGCTTCAGCGAGAAGCCGGGGCCGGAGGTGGCGGTCATCGCCTTGACGCCGGTGAGCGAGGCGCCCACCACGGCGGCCATGGAGGCGATCTCATCCTCCATCTGGATGAACCGGCCGCCCACAGACGGCAGCTTCTCGGCGGAGAACTCGGCGATCTCGGTGGAGGGGGTGATCGGGTAGCCGGCGTAGAAGCGCATGCCGGCCACCAGGGCGCCCTCGACGATCGCCTCGTTGCCCTGCATCAGCCGGCGGGTCCTGGGCGGGGCTGCGAGCTTAGCCATTCGCCTCCACCTCCTGCACGTCGATGGCGAAGTCGGGACAGTAGATCTCGCAGCTCAGGCAGCCGGAGCAGGCATCCTCATGCGCCGCGACCGCCTTCTGCCGGTCGTTGATGACGAAGACATCCTTGGGGCAGACCTGTACACAGATTTCACAGCCCTTGCAGTAGGCGGCGTTCACGTCGACCGTGAAGCGCCGGGTGGCCCGAACAGCGCCCATTCTCATCCTCCTACTCATACAGAGCGGTTCTCCCCGAAGCGTACTGCAGGGCGAAACCTGACACAATCGACCGTGGGGTTTAATCGAATAGCGAAAAAGTGCCCCCGCCCCCCGTCAGGCATAGGTAATCTGTATATTTGATGATCCAAGTGAATCACAGCAATTCGGTTTCCTGATACAAGGCCTGGAGGCGGGCCGAATGCAGGTTCGGGGCGGCCTCGCGGCGAATCTTTTCCGGCAGGACGAGGTGACTGGCGATGGGACGGCCGGAGTTTGTCCACCTGCATCTCCATACCGAATACTCGCTGCTGGACGGGGCCAACCGGATTGAGCCCCTGGCTGCGCGCGCCGCCGAGCTGGGCATGCGGGCGGTAGGGCTGACCGACCACGGGGTGCTCTTCGGGGTCATACCCTTCTACAAGGCGATGAGGAAGCACGGGGTGAAGCCGGTCATCGGCTGTGAGCTCTACGTGGCGCCGGACTCCCGGCACATCAAGAGCGGGGGCGAGAAGGCCTTCCACCTGACGGTGCTGGCCGAGTCCTACGAGGGCTACAAGAACCTGGTGAAGCTGGTCTCCGCCGGCTACACCGAGGGCTTCTACTACAAGCCGCGGGTCGACCACGAACTGCTGGCCCGGCACAGCAAGGGGCTGATCGCCCTCAGCGGCTGCCTGGCCGCCGAGGTGCCCCGCAAGTTCCTCGCGGGCCAGGAGGAGGAGGCCCGGCGGACCATCTCCCTCTACCGGGAGATCTTCGGGCCGGAGAACTACTTCCTGGAGCTGCAGGACCACGGGATGCCGGAGCAGCCGGGGCTGAACCAGTTCCTGCTGCGGCAGGGGCTGCCGGTGGTGGCCACCAACGACGCCCACTACCTCTTCCCGGAGCACGCCAAGGTGCAGGATGTGCTGATCTGCATCGGCACCAACAAGACGCTGGACGACCCCAACCGGCTGCGGATGGGGACGCAGGAGCTCTATCTGAAGACGGCGGAGGAGATGTACGGGCGCTTCGGCCACATCCCCGGCGCCCTGGAGAACACCCTGGCCATCGCCGAGCGGTGCAACCTGGAGCTGCCCTTCGGCCAGATCCACCTGCCCAACTACGCCATCCCCGCCGGGTACGACGCCGCCGGCTACCTGCGCAAGCTCTGCTTCGACCGGCTGGGGCCCCGCTACGGGGGCAACCCGCCGGCGGGGGCGCGGGAGCGGCTGGAGCACGAGCTCTCCGTGATCGAGGGGATGGGCTTCCCCGGCTACTTCCTGATCGTCTGGGACTTCGTCGAGTACGCCCGCTCCCGGGGGATCCCCGTGGGGCCGGGGCGGGGCTCCGGCGCCTCCTCGCTGGTGGCCTACGTGCTGGGGATCACCGATGTGGACCCCCTGCGCTACGGCCTGCTCTTCGAGCGCTTCCTCAACCCCGAGCGGGTGGATATGCCCGACTTCGACATCGACTTCTGCTACGAGCGGCGGGGCGAGGTGATCGAGTACGTCCACAACAAGTACGGCGCCGAGTGCGTCGCCCAGGTGATCACCTTCACCACCCTGGCGGCCCGGGGCGCCGTGCGGGACGTGGGGCGGGCCCTGGGCATCTCCTACGGGGAGGTGGACCGGGTGGCCAAGCTGCTCCCCTGGGGGCGGGACCTGGCCACGGCGCTGGAGCAGGTGCCGGAGCTGAAGGAGCTCTACCAGGAGCGGGAGCAGGTCCGGGTGCTGATCGACACCGCCCGGGCGGTGGAGGGGATGCCCCGCAACCCCTCGGTCCACGCCGCCGGGGTGGTGATCACCGCCGAGCCGCTGGTGGAGCACGTGCCGCTCTACAAGATGGGCGACGAGGCGACCGTCACCCAGTTCGACATGGACCAGTTGAAAGAGATCGGCCTGCTGAAGATGGACTTCCTGGGGCTGCGGACCCTGACGGTGATCGACTACGCCAGCAAGGCGGTCCGCCGGCAAGACCCCGCCTTCGACATCGAGCAGATCCCCTTCGACGACCCGGAGACCTTCGCCATGCTCGCCCGGGGGGAGACGATCGGCATCTTCCAGCTGGAGGCGGGCTGGGTGGCCGACGTCCTCCGGCAGATGAAGCCGACCCGCTTTGAGGACATCATCGCCACCATCTCCCTCTGCCGGCCGGGGCCGATGGAGCACATCCCGGACTACATCCGGGGGAAGCAGGAGCCGGCCTCGGTCAAGTACCTCCACCCCGATCTGGAGCCGATCCTGGCGGAGACCTACGGGGTGATGGTCTACCAGGAGCAGATCATCCAGATCGCCCACCGGCTGGCGGGGATGAGCCTGGGCCAGGCCGACCTGCTCCGCCGCGCCGTGGCCAAGAAGAAGCGGGAGGACCTGGAGAGGTACGGGCGCCGCTTCATGGAGGCGCTGGAGGAGCGGGGCTACGGGCGGGCCGTGGCGGAGGCGCTCTACGACCAGATCATCCGCTTTGCCAACTACGGCTTCAACAAGTGCCACGCCACCCCCTACGCTAAGGTGGCCTACCAGACCGCCTACCTGAAGCGGCACCACCCGGTGGAGTTCATGGCGGCGCTGATGAACTCGGTGCTGGGCTGGGAGTCGAAGGTGGCGCTCTACATGGAAGAGTGCCGCCGGCTGGGGATCCAGGTGCTCGCCCCGGATGTCAACTCCTCCATGGCCCGCTTCACCCCGGATGGGAGCGCCATCCGCTTCGGGCTGGGCGCCGTCAAGAACATCGGCTGGGGCGCCGTGGATGCCATCGTGGAGGCGCGGGACGAGGGCGGCTCCTTCACCGGGCTGCGGGACTTCTGCGAGCGGGTCGACATCCGGCATATCAACCGGAAGGCGGTGGAGTCGCTGATCATGGCGGGCGCCTTTGACCGGGTGGCCCCGCCGGGCGGCCGTCCCGCCCACCGCTCCCAGCTGCTGGAGGTGCTGGACCGGGTGCTGGACGAGGCGCACAAGCTGCAGCGCCACCGGCAGGCGGGCCAGATGTCGCTCTTCGACCTGGGGGTGCAGGCGGCGGCCGGGGCCGGGCCCGAGCCGTTGCCGGAGATCCCCGAGTTCCCGCCCCAGCGGTTGCTGGCGATGGAGAAGGAGGTGCTGGGCTTCTACGTCTCCGGCCATCCGCTCCGGCAGTACCAGCGGGCGCTGGAAAGCCACGGGTGCGTGCCGGTCGCCACCCTGCCGGAGCAGCAGGACGGCGCCCGGATCGCCGTCGGCGGGATCCTGGCGCACATGAAGCAGGTGGCTACCCGCTCCGGCTCCAACATGGCCTTCCTCACCCTGGAAGACCAGACCGGGCAGGTGGAGGTGGTCCTCTTCCCGCGGGTGCTCGCCGCCGCCAGCCGGCTGTTGAAGCCCGACCAGCCGCTGCTGGTCCGGGGCAGACTGCAGGTGCAGGAGGAGGAGGCGAAGCTGCTGGCCGACGAGGTGGCGCTCCTGGCGGAGGAGCCGGCCCGGCCGGAACCGGCGGCCCAGGCCCCGCCGGCCCCCCGGGCGCGGGCAGCCCAGCCCCCCGAGGCCCAGGCGCCCCAGGCCGAGGCGCCCCGGGCCCACGAGGCCCCGTCCCCCCGGGCGGGCGGGCCCACGGTCTACCTGCGGGTGGCGGCCACCAGCCAGGAGGCCCCGCTGATGCGGCGGATCGAGCAGGTGCTGAGCCGGCACCCCGGGCCGACGCCGGTCCGGATCAAGATGGAGCCGAAGGGCGTCTGGATCCAGCTGCACGAGCACCTCCATGTCACCGTCACCCCGGCGCTGGTGGCGGCGCTGCAGAGACTTGTCGGAGAAGGTTCGATCGTCATTAAGTGAACATTTCTTGGGGAATTCTAACAAAGAAGGAAGGGAACATCGCGATCGCAGCGAATACCTATAGGAAACGGGAGTATAGGTAGAGGAAAGGGAGAGTCATGATCTTTTTCGCGCTTGTTCTCATGGTCGTGGTGCTGGTGGGATCGATCGCCCTCTACCGGTTGTCGCGCCGCCTGCAGGTGGAGCGTGAGCGGGCGGTGAGGGCCGAGCAGGAGCTGGGGGTGGTCGCCTCCCTGGTCGGCTCGGTGGCCCGGGCGGAGTGGCGCCGGTCCGCCCATGAGCTGGTCCAGGCGCTGGTCCGGCTCTCGGTGGTCCGGGGGGCGGTGCTCCTCTCCGGCGCCGAGGCGGGGGCTATGGAGGTCCTGGCCACCGCTTCAGCCCAGGGGGAGCCCTCCTGGGAGCGGGTGAGCGAGGCCAGCGTCAGCACGGTGCTCCGCTCCGGTGAGCCGCTGCAGGTGGATGGCGACCGCTACATTCCGGTGATGGCCGATACCGGTACGGTGGGCGTCCTGGCGGTGCGCGGGGCTGCAGAGCAACTCCACGCCACCCTGGAGGTGGCCTCCCGGATGGCGGGACTCGTATTGGTCGGCACAAAACTTTATCAGAAGCAGGCGGCTATTTCGAATACCGACGGGCTGACGGGCCTGATCAATCACCGCTACTTCCAGCAGGTCCTCGGCGTCTCGCTGGGCCAGGCCTACCTGGAGAGCGCCCCCCTGAGCATCATCTTCCTGGACATTGATCATTTTAAGCAAGTAAATGACACCTATGGACATCAGTTCGGGGACCTGGTCCTGCGGGAGATCGGCTCGCTGCTGCGGCGTGAGCTCCCCGCCGATGCGATCCCCGCCCGCTATGGCGGCGAGGAGATGATCGTGCTGCTCCAGGGGGAGGCCGCCCGCCACGGGGAGCAGATCGCCGAGCAGATCCGCCAGGCGGTGGCGGCTCACAAGATCCTCGACCCGGTCTCGGGGACCCAGATCGGGGTGACCATCAGCCTGGGGGTGGCCAACTACGAGCTGGGGCAGGGCAAGAGCCGCCTGATCGCCCGGGCGGATGAGGCGCTCTACAACTCGAAGCGGTCGGGGCGGAACCGGGTGACGGTCGCCCCGGTGGAGAACGTCACCCTGTCGCCGCCCGTCTCATAATAGGTAGAAGACAGGGCTCAGGGCTGAACAGAATAGGAGGACTCTGCACGAATGTACAAAGATGTGATAAGGATGCTGGAGGATCGGGGGGTGACCCTGGCGGAGATCGCCGGGGTTGTCCTGGAGATACAGCGGGGCTACTACCCCGAGCTGACGCTGGAGGAGTGCCTCGCCAGCGTCGATGCCGTGGTCAAGAAGCGGGAGGTCCAGCACGCCGTCCTGACCGGTGTCGCCCTGGACGTGCTGGCCGAGCAGCAGAAGCTCCCCGAGCCGCTCCAGTCGATCGTGGCCAAGGACGACTTCCTCTTCGGCGTCGATGAGATCGTGGCGCTCTCCATCACCAACGTCTACGGCTCGATCGGCCTGACCAACTTCGGCTACCTGGACAAGACCAAGCCGCTGATCATCGGCAAGCTGAACGCCCACAAGGGGGGACGCTGCCACACCTTCCTGGATGACCTGGTCTCCGCCATCGCCGCCGCAGCGGCCAGCCGCATCGCCCACTCCCGCCGCCCGTCCGACAACGGGGAGGAGTAAGGACGGCAAACTGATTCCCGCGGGCTTCGAACCTTTTGCCCCCCGGACTCGTATTACCTGAGTGAGTCCATCTGGGGGGTGGGGAGGCTGCTGGAGACCGGGTCTGTCCGCTGGTGGAAGTGGCTGTTGCTTTCACTGGGGGTGATCACCGGGACGGCGGTGGCGCTGCTGGTGGGAATCCTGGCGCTGGCCTATCACGGTGTGGATGTGCGCGAATACCTCTATGTGGCCCGCCCGGCCTGGATCACCAGCGGCTGGACGGGCTTCTGGCTTGCCTTTTTGATCATGGTCCAGAGCCTGGCGGCGGTGGTGGGCCTCGCCCTTTTCCGCCCGGTGCGGCCGGCCGCCTTCGCGGGCCTCCGCCGGCCTGTGGAGTGGCAAGGCGCCCTCCGGCGGCTGCTGGCGGGCGGTTGTCTGGCGGTGGGGGTACAGTGGCTCTGGGCCCTGGTCGGCCCGGACCCGGCCGGGCCGTACCGGCTGGTGGAGAGCGTCGTCTACGCCGTCTCCCGCGGCGGCGCCCTCTGGCCCTGGGTCTGGCTGCTGGCCGCAGCGGTGGCGGTGGCGCCCTTTGCCGAGGAGGTGCTCTACCGCGGGCTGATCCAGTCCGGCCTCCGCCGGCGCTGGGGGGTGAGGGCGGGCATGGCGGGTTCCGCCCTGCTCTTCGGGCTCAGCCATGGCCCCGCCAATGCCCTGCCCGCCGCTCTCCTGGGCCTCTATTTCTCCTACCAGGTGGAACAGGACCGCAGCCTGGTGGGTGCGATCGCCCTCCACGCCCTGCACAACGTGGCGGCGGTCCTGATCATGGCCGCCGCCTGACCCGGCCCCGGGGCGAGCCCTGCCCCGGCCTCAGTCCAGCGGCGCCACGGTGCCGGCGCTGCCGTCCACCCGGACCCGCTGGCCGGTGGTGCCACCAGCACCTCGCCGGGCTCCCGCCGGGTTCAGAATGACCCGGACCACCCGCACCCGTTTACACCTCCCGCACCAGTGGTCGAACGGCGGCCCGCAGGAGATTGCGCCAGTCCTCCAGCGACAGCTCCGCCTCGCCCAGGAGCTCGCCCATCTGGGTGGCGGTCCGCATCAGGCCCATCCACTGCAGGGCGGTGACGTGGTGGTCCACCTCCGGGCGCAGCGCCGGAGCCGCCTGAGCCAGCAGGCGCCGCAGGTAGCCATAGACCGCCTGCACGATCGCCCGCAGCTCCGCCTGCACCTCCGGCAGCCCTGAGACCTCCATCATGGCCAGGCGAAGCCAGGGCACCCGGCGGTGTTCCAGGGTGGCCTCGGCCAGATAGAGCAGGTAGAGCACCAGGTCCTCCGCGGCGTTCCCCAGATCCACGGCGGGTGTCTGGTTCTCCAGCCGGGCGACCGGACTGTAGCGCCGGATCGCCTCCACCGCAATGGTCGCCTTGTCGCCGAAGCGCCGGAAGAGGGTGACGGGGTTCACCCCCGCCTCCTGGGCGATCTCCCGGGTCGTCACCCCATCCAGCCCCCGCTCGGCGGTCAGCCGCAGGAAGGCGCTCAGAATCAGGTCGTCGGTGTTTCGGTTCCCCTCCATGCTGGTCACCTCCGGTTCTGGTACCACTACCATATCACGCCGGGAGGATGCAAGCAATCGCTTGCTTGCATCAAGTGGAGCGGCGCCATTCCCCCACCGGGAAGGATGGAGCCCGCCGGGAGGAGAATACCACGGGTCGTTAGGGATGCAAACAGATCACCCGTTGTCTATCCAGGGTGGGGAGGAATCGCCATGAGGTTCTCCACGGGCGCTGTGGTGCGGATCTCCCTCGTGTTGCTGCTCGGCACCGCCGCCTTTGTCCTCTTCAACAACCTGGGCGTCGTCGGGCGGCCCCTGCTGACCGAGGCCAGCTCGGTCCCCGATACCAGCCAGACGCTCAGGTTTGTGATCATCGCCCCCCAGTACGATCACCCGTACTGGGAGCAGGTGCGGCAGGGCGCCCTGCAGATGGCGGAGAGGCTGAACGTCAACCTCGACTTCTTCGGGCCCCGGCGTGCCTCGGTGGCGGAGCAGGCGCAGCTGCTGGACACGGCCACGGTGGCGCAGGTGGACGGGATCATCACCCAGGGCGTTCACGACCCGCTGATCCAGCGGGCGATCGCCAAGGCGGTCAACCGCGGGATCCCGGTGATCACGGTCGACACCGATGCGCCGGGCCCCCGCCTGGCCTATGTGGGGAGCGACAACTACCAGGCGGGCCAGATGGCCGCCCTGGAGATGCTGAAGCTCCAGACCGGGCCGATGGTGATCGGGATCATTCGGGGCAGCCTCGTCCCGGAGGAGGCCGACCAGCGGGTGCAGGGCTTCCGGGATGCCCTCCGGGGAAAGCCGGGGGTCGAGATCGCGGCGGTGGAGTCCTCGGACCTGACCCGGACGGCGGCCGGCCAGCAGGCGCTGAAGATCCGGCACGAACGGCCCGATGTCAACGTCTTCTACGGCACGACGGCGCTGGATGCGGTGGGGGTGATCCAGAGCCTGACCACCCAGGGGCTCGAGGGCCGGGCCCTGGTGATCGGCTGGGATGATGTGGGCGAGGCGGCCGACCTGTACGACCGGGGGTTCATCCGGATCATGATCCACCAGGAGCCGGAGGCGATGGGCAGCCGGGCGGTGGAGCTGCTGGAGGCCTACCTCCGCAGGGATCAGCGGCCCCCGTCCGTCAACTTCACGCCGGCCGTGCTGCGGGGAGGGGTGGAGGGGCCATGAGATCCGCCTCACTCCAGGTCCGGCTGATGGGCACCTTCCTGGTGACCATCGCCGTCCTGACGATCATCGCCCTCTCGATTCTGATCCACGCCCGGGAGACGGCGACGATCTATGAGAACGGCCTCTCCTCGCTGGTGAAGGTGGCTGACCTGACCCGGGCGGTGGATGAGGGCGCCCGCTCCGTCGGCAAGCTGGCCTCCGACCCTGACCCGGAGCGGGCGGTGGAGGCCTTCCGCCCCATCGAGGAGCGGATCTACCAGCTGCGGGAGGGGCTGCCCCTCAGCACCCGCCATCCGGACTCGGTCTGGCTGATGCGGGATCTGGCCAACATGTCCGACTCCTTCCTGATCGAGGCCGGAGCGGCTGTCTACGCCCTGCGGCGGGGGGATCCCGAGCGGTACTTCCTCCACGACCGGGAGGCCGCCGCCATTGCCAGCGCCGTGCGGGAGACGGCGGACCGGCTGCTGGCCAAGGAGCTGGAGCGGTACAGCCAGGTCTACCCCGAGGTGATCCGCCGCGACCGGGAGCTGCAGCTGATCAACCTGGTCTCCCTGGTGGTTCTGACCCTCCTGGCCAGCGCCTTCGCCTGGGGCTTTGCCCGCTCGATCACCGACCCGCTGCAGAACCTGGCGCTGGCCGCCGAGCGGATCGCCGGCGGCGACCTGGAAGGGCCGCCGGTGCCGGTGGGCTCCGGGCGGGAGCTGCAGATGATGGGCACCGCCTTCAACCACATGCAGGAGAGCCTGCGGCAGCACGTGCGAGAGCTGCAGAACAAGGCGGAGCTGGAGCGCCGCCTGCAGGCGGAGGAGCTGGAGAACCTGCGGATCCACAGCCTCCTCTGGCAGGTGGAGCTGCGGGCGCTCCAGTCCCAGGTCAACCCGCACTTCCTGTTCAACACGCTGAACATGGTGGCCAAGACCGCCCTGATCGAGCAGGCCGACCAGACCCGGGAGCTGATGGAGACGGTGGCCGACCTCCTCCGGTACAGCCTGCGGGACCTGGAGCGACCGGTCACCCTCCGGGACGAGGTCGAACAGGTCCGGCGCTACATGACGATCCAGGGGCAGCGCTTCGGGGAGCGGATCCGCTTCTGCGAGGCCCTGGAGGAGTCAGCCCTGGCCTGCCCGCTCCCCTGCCTCACCCTCCAGCCGCTGGTGGAGAACGCCCTGATCCACGGCATCGGCAATCGGGAGGAGGGGGGGACCGTCTCCCTCTCGGTCCACCAGCAGGGGGACCGGATCCTGGTGGCGATCAGCGACGACGGGGAAGGGATCTCCCCGGAGCGGCTGACCGCGCTGAACGAGGGGGCCGACGGACCGGTGGAGAGCACCGGCGGCCACACCACCGGACTCGGCATCCAGAATGTGCGACGGCGCCTGGTCCTCTTCTACCACGGCAACGCCCGCCTCACCGTCACCAGCAGCCAGGGGATGGGAACCTCTGTCTTCCTGGACCTGCCGCTCTGCCCGGAAGGAGGGGATCACCATGCGCATTCTGGTAGCCGATGACGAGGCCATTGAGCGGACAGCCCTCCGGGTGCTGGTTCAGCGGTTCGTGCCCGAGGCCGACGTGGTGGGCGAGGCCGGCTCGGGGCGGCAGGCGGTGGAGATGGCGGAAGCCCTGCGGCCCGACGTGATCCTGATGGATATCACCATGCCGGGCCTCTCGGGGCTGGAGGCGCTGCGGGAGATCCGGGAGCGGGTTCCGTCGGTCCGCTGCCTGATCGTCTCCGCCTACGACCACTTCCACTATGCCCAGGAGGCGCTGCGGCTGGGGGCCGTCGACTACCTGTTGAAGCCGGTGAAGCAGCACCAGATGGTGGAGGTGCTGGAGCGGCTGGTCCGGGAGATCCGGTCGGAGCGGCAGCGGCGGCAGGATGAGCTCCGCCGCAAGGAGCAGCTGCACCAGCTGATGCCCCTGGTGGAGGGGGAGCTGGTCCGCCTGCTGGAGCAGGGCCAGGTGACCAGCCGGACCCGCGACCTGCTGGAGATGCTGGGCCTGCGCTTCGAGCGCGGCCTCTGCATGGCGGTCGGCCTGGGGGCCCAGAGCTTCGACGGGCCGCTGGAGGCCGCCGACCGGTCCGCGACCATCCGGGAGGCGACCGAGCGGCTCGGCGAGGTGGCCCGCTCCCTCTTCCCCTGCGCCGTCGGCCACTGGGACGGCACCCACCTCACCATCTTCGTGGAGATCGACGGGGCGGATGACGAGTACCGCAGCCGGGTCTGGTCGCTGGAGATGGCCCGGCGGCTCCGGGACCGGATGAAGGAGCTGACGGGCGTCCGGTTCCGCATCGGGATCGGTGAGCCCTACCAGGGCCTGGAGCTGCTGGCTCGCTCCTACGCCGAGGCGCTGACCGCCCTGCGCTTTGATGGCGTCTCCGACAAGGTCAACCACTACGGCGATCTGGGCAACGAGGGGGCGGCGGAGGGAGCCGGTCGGGCCCCATCCGGCGAGTGGCGCCCCACCCCGGGGATGCTGCGCACCGTGGAGCAGGGGAAGCGCTTCATGGATCAGCACATGCACGAGGAGATCACCCTGGAGCGGGTGGCCCGGGAGGTCGCCCTGACCCCCTACTACTTCGGCAAGATCTTCAGCCGGATCACCGGCCAGACGGTGATGGACTACCTGACCCGGGCCCGGGTCGAACGGGCCAAGCAGATGCTGCTCAACCCGGAGGTCAGCATCAAGGAGGCCTGCTTCGCCGTGGGCTACAGCGACCCCAACTACTTCAGCCGGGTCTTCAAGAAGGTGACCGGCCAGACCCCGTCGGAGTTCCGGACGGGAACTTCCACCTGAGGAGGGAGCCCATGCGCAGGGCTGTTGCGCTCCTGTTGCTGCTGGCCGGACTGCTGGCCGCCTGCGGCTCCGAGCAGACAGGGCCCCGGGCGGCACAGCGCCGGATTCGGATCGGATTCTCGATGGACACGCTCCAGGAGGAGCGCTGGCAGCGGGATCGGGACCTCTTCGTGGCCCACGCCCGCGAGCTGGGGGCCGATGTCCTGATCCGGTCGGCGGGGGGCGACGATGATCTGCAGCTCTCCCAGGCGGAGAACATGCTGCGGCGGGGCGTGGATGTGCTGGTGATCGTCCCCCACGACGCCAGGGCGATGGCGCCGGTGGTGGAGAAGGCGCACCGGGCCGGCGTCAAGGTGATCGCCTACGACCGGCTGATCCGGGATGCGGATATCGACCTGTACATCTCCTTTGACAACGAGCGGGTGGGGGAGCTGCAGGCGGAGGAGATGCTCCGCCGGGTGCCCCGGGGGAACTACGTCTACGTGGGCGGGGCGGAGACGGATAACAACGCCTCGCTGCTGCAGGCCGGGGTGATGCGGGTGCTCCAGCCCTATATCGACCGGGGCGAGATCAACCTGCTGCACAACCAGTTCACCCATGAGTGGCTCCCCGAGGAGGCGATGAAGCAGGTCGACCAGGTCCTGACCAGGACCGGGGGCCGGGTGGACGCCGTGATCTGTGCCAACGACGGCACCGCCGGCGGTGCGATTCAGGCGCTCTACAAGCACAAACTGGCCGGCCAGGTCCCCGTCGCCGGGCAGGATGCGGACCTCTCCGCCGTCCAGCGGATCGTCAACGGCACCCAGATGATGACCGTCTACAAGCCGATCCGGCTGCTGGCCAGGAGGGCGGCCGAAACGGCGGTCGCCATGGCCCAGGGGAAGTCCTTTGAGGTGAACGGGAGCATCGACAACGGCTTCAAGGCGGTCCCGGCCTACCTGATCGAGCCGATTCCGGTGACCTTCCAGAACCTGCGGGAGACGGTGATCAAGGACGGCTTCCACAAAGCCGAGGACGTCTTCGGTCCCGGCGGGGGCGATCTGGGGACCGAGTGAGGGGCCGGAGGGGAAGACCCGCACAGATTCGTCCCCGAGTGCTAGGGAACAGGCCGTTAGCACTCCGTTTGGGTGGCGAATTGGTCCAGCAGAAAGGCCAGTCGTTGCAGGGTGTTTCCATTTGAACTTTGCTAGAATTGACCCCAGGGTGATCCACCCTGGGGTCAATCACGTTCCCGAACACAGAAGGGGGAAGTATCGTGAAAAAGCTCCTGGCTCTGTTGACGGTCTCCGCACTGATCCTGACCGCCTGCGGTGGCTCCAAGAGCAGCACCGGCTCCAGCTCCTCCAGCTCCGGTTCCGCCTCCGGTGGGAAGCCGAAGATCGGCGTCACCATCTACAAGTACGACGACAACTTCATGTCCTTCGTCCGGCGGGCCA
>JBMONC010000026.1:15341-16625 GCA_049324875.1 Bacillota bacterium | reverse complement strand
TTCACGATGTGCGCGACCAGCCGGAGATTTCGCTCGATCAGCACCGCTCGGGCATCCTCATCGCCCTTCTGGAGCCGGGCGAGGTACTTGGCCTCCTCCTCCTCCCCCAGCGGCTGCGGAAAGGTGCTGGAGTTGGTCACGAAGCCCACGAGCAGCGTCAGCCCGCGCAGGACGGCATCCGCCAACGAGGCCAGCATGGACAGTACCAAGCGCATCACTCCCCTCCTGGTAAGGAGAAGGCTATGCGCGCCCGGCTTGACCTGTTCCTCAGCGAGCGGGGTGCCACCGCCCCCCCACTCTTGTGCAAGGGAGGGATGAGCGATGCCGGACTGGTCCTACCAGACCCTCTTCCGACCGGCCCTGTTCGCCCTGCCGGCGCCCCTGGCCCGGGACCTCGCCTTCGGGCTGATGGGGGGCTGGCGGCGCTGCCCTTCGGCGGGCGCCTGATCGACCTGATGGGCCACATGCAGCCGCCCGCCGGACTGGACCGGCAGTTCTTCGGGATCACCTTCCCCAGCCCCGTGGGGCTCGCCGCCGGACTGGACCGGCGGGCCGCGGCCACCCGGGCGCTCCTCCGGTTCGGCTTTGGCTTCCTGGAGTTGGGGCCGGTCACGGAGGAGCCTGTGCCCGAGCGGGTGCCTCCCGATTGCCTCCCCGATCAGGAGGCCATCTGGCAGGCCGATCTGCCCGCCAATCCGGGCGCCGGCGCCCTGCCGCCTCCTACGCCGCCGCCCTCTGGACCCACCTGGCGGTGGGCTACGTCGACTTCATCCACCTCCTGCCGGTCTACGTGGGCATGGGGGTGCTCTACCTGGCGCTGGGGCTCTCCCGCTCCTACCTCTGGTCCACCGCCTGAGGCTCGGACCGCCGGGCCGGGGCTGCTACCAGTCGGCCCGTTCCAGGGCGTACTCCACCTCCCCGTGCTCCGAGCCCTCGATGGGCTCCGGCCACGGCAGGTAGAAGGTCCGCACATAGCGCAGTCCCGCCTTCTCCATCACCCGCCGGGAGGCGAGGTTGACCGCCATCGTCGTCGCCGTCACCCGCTGGGCGCCCAGCTCCTCGAACCCCTTGCGGATCAAGCCCCGCGCCCCTTCGGTGGCATACCCCCTGCCCCAGGCGGCCCGGCGCAGCCGGTACCCGAGCTCCACCTCCCCGGGGCCGCGCCCTGCCACCGGGTAGAGGTGGAACCACCCCAGGAACTCCCCGCTGGACTTCTCGACGGCTGCCCAGTAACCGTACCCTGTGAAGCGCCGGTAGTAGTCCAGGACCCTGGGCAGGAACTCG
>JBMONC010000026.1:0-15241 GCA_049324875.1 Bacillota bacterium | reverse complement strand
AGGATCGGTTCATGCCCAGACGGGTCCATCTAGTGGCCGTGACCACCGCCGTGCTCCACCGTCGTGTTGCTGGCGGCATGCTCCAGGGAGAGCTTCAGCGGGAAGGTGATCAGGAGGAGAAGCAGCCCCACGGCATAGATGCGCTTCACGCTTAATCTGATCTGCTGCTTGATGATAAAGGCGACGAGGGAGACGGCAAGCCCCAGGGGAATCAGTGTGGGGGCGTACTCCGGAATGTCGGTGAAATGCTGAATCCCGCCGCTCACCATACCGATGCCGACCGAGAGCAGGAGGGCGCCGAGCACAGAGCGAATCATGCCGCCCGCTGTGCGGTTGGCTGCGGCTGCCATATCGTTGATCACCGAAGCCACCCCGAACATAATGGCGCCGATGATCATCAGCAGGCTGTACCGGATCGGGTCGATGGGCATGTGAACGATCGAGCCGGAGATCAGACCCATCCCCAGGAACAGTGCGAGGTAGCTGAGGTAGGGAGCAAAGACGGTCTGCCACATGGTTCTCGGCTGCTGCATGACTCTTCCTCCAGCGGTTATTCGGGGCTCAGGGGCGGGGACGCTCCTGTTGTACCGCGCCCGCCGCCCGACCGTCAATGCGGTCAGCACCTAATCGCCGCAGCATGACCGGGACGGCACTCGCTCCCCCCTCCGTTCAGTGAGGGAACCCCATAGCACCAAGGTGCTCTTCTCGCGCCAGCCCTTCCTTCTTCCACAGATTCTCCACAGACCGCCCCTAGAGTGAGCCCAGATACTGCAATCCAAAGGGGAGTCACATGCGAACAACGATCTGGGTGCCCGCCTTGCTCTTGACGCTGACCACCGCTGGACCCGCCCTGGCCGGGGCCGGACTGCCCCAACTCGCACGGATCGACGTGGGCTCCTATCAGGCGCGGCTGCTGGGAGACTCACCCCGGCTGCACACCGGCACCAACACCATCACGGTCGCCGTCCCGGGCCTGTCCCCTGACAGCGAGCTCTCACTCCAGTTCGTGGGCCCCGCGGGGCAGGTGGTTCCGGTGCCGCTCCGCCCGCTGGTGGTGATCGCGGGACCCGACGGCGGGCACGGGGACGACGCCCACGGTGAGGCCGATGCCCACGGCGAGGCCGACGCCCACGGCGAGGCCGACGCCCACGGCGAGGCCGATGCCCACGGCGAAGCCGACGCCCACGGCGAGGCTGATGCCCACGGCGAGGCCGATGCCCTTGGCGAAGAGGCCTACCAGGTCCGGGGCAAGGCCTCGCTCCCGGAGACCGGTACCTGGACCGCCGTCCTCCGCATTGACGGCGCCTCCGAGTCCTTCAAGTTCGAGGTGATCCAGGGGGGCCCCAACCGGCTCTTCGTCGGGGTGAGCGGGTCGATCATGGCCGGTGCGCTGCTCTACGGCGCCATCGAGCGCCGGCGCCAGCGCCGGCAGGAGGTATAAACAGATGGTGGCGGAGAGAAAGCCCCCGATTCGGCCCGTCCCTCCCGAGGAGTCGAACGACCTGCTGGACTCCCGCTGGTTCAAGGCCTTCCTCAAGTCCAAGTGGTTCCCCGCCATCTTCGCCTACCCGACCCTGGTCCTCTTCGGCTACATCATCTTCGCCCTGCTCTTCGGCCCGGAGGCCGCCTCCGCCAACCTGGGGACAAGCCTCACCTGGGTGCTCTGGTGGCCGCTGATCCCGGTCTTCATGTTCGCCATGGGCCGCCTCTGGTGCGCCATCTGCCCCTTCGCCACCGCCATTGATCTGGTCCAGAAGTTCGCCGGGCTGGGCCGGCCCATCCCCCCCTGGCTCAAGAAGTACGGCATCTGGATCATCGACGCCGTCTTCATCATCATCACCTGGGCCGACCACGTCTTCGGCATCGTCGAGTCCCCCCGGGGCTCCGGCTACCTGCTGGCCATGATGCTGATGGGCGTGGTGGTGACGGCGGTGGTGTTCGAGCGCCGGGCCTGGTGCCGCTACCTCTGCTTCCTGGGCGGCCTCTCGGGCAACTACAGCCGTGCCTCCATGGTCCGACTCCGGGCCACCCCCGAGATCTGCGCCACCTGCACCACCCAGAGCTGCTACAAGGGGGACGGCACGACCCCCGGCTGCCCCGTCTTCGAGTTCCCCCGCAGCATGCAGAGCATGGCCAACTGCAACCTCTGCGCCAACTGCATCAAGACCTGCCCCAACGACTCGATCAAGCTGGAGGCCCGGGTCGCCACCCAGGAGCTCTGGTTCATCCGGCGGCCCAAGTTTGAGGAGTCCTTCCTGGCGGTGGTGATCGTCGGCATCGTGCTGGTGCAGAACATCACCATGCTCTCCTTCTTCCACCCGGTGATGGAGATGCTGGAGGGACTGCTCTTCGGCAGCAAGGCCGCCGCCTTCACCGTGGTCTTCCTGACCGCCATGGCGATCCCCTTCGGGATGACCGCCCTCGCCTCCCGCACCGCCGGGGCCGGGGTGAACGAGGGCTTCGCCCAGAACTTCGCCCGCTTCGGCTACGCCGTCATCCCCCTGGACCTGGCCGGCCACATCGCCCACAACCTGTTCCACCTGCTGGCCGAGGGCAAGGCGATCTTCTTCAACGTGGCCGACCTCCTCGGCTACCCGCTGACCGGGTCGCTGGCGCTGGTCGATGCCGGGACGATCCAGATCCTCCAGTTTGCCACCCTGGGCCTCGGCCTGGCCGGCTCGATCTACACCGCCTACAAGATCGCCCGCAAGGGCTACAACGGCTCGCTGAAGCCCTTCTGGCCCCACCTGGTGATCCTGCTGATCTTCGGCCTGGTCAACCTCTACCTCTTTACGATGCCGATGGCCCACCGGGTCTAGGAGGCCGCCGCGAAGAAAGAGCACCCCGCCGTGCGGGGTGCTCGAGGAGGCGCTCTGGCACTTGAAGTGCTCGGGCGCTCGCCAAAGGGGCTCAGCACCATTCTCACCGGTATCTATGAAGAAACTGTGAAGAACCACTCCCCTCCACAGCGCGTATCGCCAGCGACCGCCGCGGTCACGCTAAGGCGGAGGTGGAGCAGATGAGCGACAAGGAACGGGCCGAGGCCGCCCGCCAGTTCAGCCAGGCGGCCGACTCGCTGGTGGATGCCTGCCGCCGGCTGGAGCAGCTGGGGCTGGCCGACCCGCCCATCGAGCGGCTGCTGCAGGCGCTGGAGGCGGTGACCCACCAGGTTCACCGGATGCACACCCCCGACCAGCGGATCCAGATCGAACCGGCCGACATGGCGGTGCCCGGCTGCCGGGTCGCCGCCGCCGGTGCCGAGCTCCAGGCCGCCTGCACCCAGCCCCCGCCGGATCGAATCACCGGCGAGTAGTCGACGGAAAACCGGGCAGACTAAGGCTCGTCCCCACCCTTGGATGGGAGGAGGATGGAGCATGCCCTCGGAAGCCGATCGCTGGAAGACCGGGCCCCTCCGCAACACCGCCGGCCATACCGAGGGGCCTACCGGCCCCGTCACCGGCGGGGTGGAAGGCCATGTCAAGAGCGAGGACCGGCCCGGCAATGACCTGCGCCCTGAGAAGCAGAAGGAGCGCCGGGGCGTCGACGACCCGGCCGCTGTGACCGGGGCGGGCTGACCCTAGCCCGGAGTGTGCCCGGTCGGGCGCGAAAAGGCCCGGACTCCCCCAGCGGGGGTCCGGGCCTCCTGCTATTCGCCCATCAGCAGCCGGGCATAGGGGGAGCTGATCGGGATCACGATCACCGGCTTGCCCTTCAGGGTGGTCTTGTAGGACTCCAGCGTCCGGTAGAGCTCGTAGAACTCAGGGTCGGCGCCATAGGCCTCGTTGTAGATCCGGGCCGCCTCCGCCTCGCCCTGCGCCTCCAGCTCCTTCGCCTTCCGGCCCGCCTCCGACATCAGCAGGGTCGCCTCCTTGTCGGTCCGGGCCCGGATCTTCAGCGCCTCCTCGTCACCCTGGGAGAGGTAGTCCTGGGCGATCTTCGAGCGCTCCGACTTCATCCGGCTGTAGACCGAGGTCAGGTTCTGCTCCGGCAGGTCGGTCCGCTTCATCCGCACGTCCATCACAGCGATGCCGAACCGCCCCGCATCCAGCGACTCGTTCACCAGCCGGGTCACCTCGGCGTTCAGGTTGCCCCGGGCGGACTCGCCCTCGGAGATGATCTCCCCGAAGCCGAGCCGGCCCAGCACCCCCCGCACCGTCGAGTAGACGGCGGCGTCGATCAGCTGCTCCGCCTTGGTCAGCGACTGGGTGTTCTGGACGAAGAGCCGCGGGTCGGTGATCCGCCAGAGAGTGAAGTGGTCGACGATGATCGGCTTCTGATCCGCGGTCAGGATGTCCCGCGGGTTGCCGTCGTAGATCTTCAGGTAGCGGGGGAGCACCTGGGCTGACTCGAAGAAGGGCAGCTTCCAGGTGGGGCCGGGCTCGGTCACCACCCGCTGCACCACGCCCGTCCAGGAGCGGATCACGATGTACTGATCCGGCTGGACGAAGAGGATCTGGGAGTAGGCCCCCAGCAGCAGGAGAACCACAGCGAACCCGATCAGCAGCTTGCGGACGTCCCGCATCGTGATCTTGAGATCCGGTCGGATCGGTCGGACGTTGCTCATTGCCCGGCCTCCTTCCGCGGGGTGATCGGCAGGTACTTGACCGTGCCCTCGCTGGTGTCGACGATGGTGATCTCAGCGCCCGGCAGGATCGTCTCCAACGTCTCCAGCACCAGCCGCTTCCGGGTGATCTCGGGGTTGGCCAGGTAGGCCTCATAGAGCGCCTTGTACTTGGCCACATCGCCCAGCGCCTGGTTGATGCGGGCCTGCCGGTTCGCCTCCGCCTGCTCCAGCAGCTGCTGCGCCTCGGCGCGCGCCCGGGGCATCCGCTCCGCCTCGTACCTGCCCGCCTCGTTGATCTTGGTCAGCCGGGCCTCCCGGGCGTCGGTCACCGCCTTGAACTCCGGCTTCACCTGGTCGGGCGGCTCCACATCCTGCAGCTTGACCGACTGGACGCTGATGCCCACGTCGTAGCCCTCCATCAGGGTCATCAGCTGCTTCTGCACCTCGGCCTGGATCTCAAACTTGCCGGTGGTGATGGCGTAGTCCAGGCTAGTGGTGCCCATCACCGAGCGGAGCGCCGCCGAGGTGGCATGCCGCAGCAGCCGCTGCGGATCCTCGACGCTGAACTCGTACTTGGCGATGTCCGAGACCTTCCACTCCACCAGCAGGTCGGCCCAGACAATGTTCTCGTCGCCGGTGATCATCAGCGCCTCATCGGGCACCAGGACGGTCTCCGTCCCCTTCTCCCGGTAGCCAAAGGTCAGCTGGTAGGTCACGTTGACCGGGCGGATCACCACCCGCTCCAACGGCCAGGGAAGCTTGCCGTGGACCCCCTTCTCCACCTGTCGGGTCGGCTTGCCCATGGTCAGGACCAGCGCCTCTTCATGCTCCTCCACCCGGAACCATGTGGTCAGGGCCAGAACCGCCAGCAGGGCGACCAAAAGCGCCCCGAGGATCGCGTTGCGGATCACTTGCATGGCACCGCCTCCTTTTCCCTTGGACCACTTCTCCTGATCGGCATCATTCCCTTCCTATATGATCACACTTCCCCCCGATTTCGTTCGGGCATACTACTCCCAGGAGGTGTTGCCCGATGCTGTGCGGTGACGTGGACCGCCTCTACCACGCCCTCAGAAAGGACCACCCCACACCGCCCTCCGGCGCCTGCAGACACCTGAACCACGTGCGGAGCATCGCCCGCTATTACCAGGGCATGAACCAGCAGGAGCGGCTGCTGATGCTGGCCTGGGCCAAAAAGGAGGAGAGCGGCATCGGGATGATCCCGCTGGCGCTCTCCGGCATTCCTTTTTTCGGTCTGCTCTTCGGCTCCCGGATCCAGGAGCCCCTCTCCCGCCTGCCCGTCTGGGCCGTCTTCTCCATCTGGGGGGTGGCGAGTCTCCTGCTGCTGAGCGGCTTCTACCTGCACCAGCGGCAGAAGGCCTACACGATGCTGCACATCGTCCTGCTGGAGCAGGCGGTCAAACAGGCCGAGGCGCCGCCCAGCCGCCGGCGGAGCCGTCCGACCCTCTCGGAGCCGCCCGAGGCCCGCCCCGACCCACCCACCTCACCGATGGCGCCGCACTAGGCGGCTCAGACCTCTGCCAGCGCCAGGCAGGCGTTGATCCCCCCGAAGCCAAAGGAGTTGGAGAGCGCCCGCCGCGGGCGGCGCTCCAGCCCCTCCCCCGCCAGCACCGGCAGCGTCACCTGCGGATCCTGCCGCCGCAGGTTGACCGTGGGCGGCAGGTAGCGGCGGTGCAGCGCCAGGGCGGTCACCGCCGCCTCGATCGCCCCCGAGGCCCCCAGCGGATGGCCGTAGAGCCCCTTGGTGCCCGAGACGGGGACCCGCACCGCATCCGCCCCCAGCGCCCGGTGGATCGCCAGCGCCTCGGTCACGTCGTTGAGCGGGGTGGATGAGGCGTGGGCGTTGATGTACCCCACCTGGTCAGGGGGCAGGTTGGCATCCTGCAGGGCGCACTGCATCGCCCGGGCGGCCTGGGAGCCGTCGGGCCGGGGGGCGGTCATGTGGTAGCCGTCGTTGGAGGTGCCGTAGCCGATCAGCTCGGCGTAGGGCCTGGCGCCCCGGCGGAGTGCCCGGGATCGCTCCTCGATCACCAGCACCGCCGCCCCCTCCCCCATCACAAAGCCGTCCCGCTCGGCATCGAAGGGGCGGGAGGCCGACTCGGGCTCCCCGTTGCGGGTCGACATCGCCCGGATGTTGGCAAAGGCGCCATAGCAGAGCGGCCAGAGCGGCGCCTCCGCCCCCCCGGCCAGCACCACCTCGGCCTCCCCCTGCTGGACCGCCCGCAGCCCCCGCCCCACGGCGATGGCGCCCGAAGCGCAGGACATGGCGTTGGTCTCGTTCGGCCCGAGGAAGCCGCAGTGGATGGCGATGGCACAGGAGGCCGCCCCCCCGAAGACGGTCAGCGCCAGCCCCGGGTTGACCGCCCGCAGGCCGCCCCCCATGAAGGCGGCATGCTGCTCCTCCCCGAAGCCCACCCCGCCCAGGGCGGTGCCCATGAAGACCCCCACCCGCTCCGGCGCCACCTCGGCGGGGGCGATGCCCGCGTCCTGCAGGGCCAGCATGGCGGAGACCAGGGAGAACTGGACGAACCGGTCCATCCGCCCCACCTGCCGCCGATCCAGCCAGGCGGTCGGGTCGAAGTCATCCACCTGGGCCGCCACCTGGCTCCGGAAGGCGGAGGCATCAAACCGGTCGATCCGCCGGACCCGGGAGCGCCCCTGCAGCACCCCCTGCCAGAAGGGCTCCGCTCCCGTTCCCAGGGGCGTGATGATGCCGATGCCGGTGATCACCGCCCGCCGCTTCACAGCGCCACCCCCCTCACTGCCTGCCTGGCCAGGTGATGAAGCGTCCGCCCGGCGATCACCTGGACGAAGAGCGGCCCGATCACCGACCGGCCGACCGCCGGGGCCAGGGGTCCGGCCAGGCGGGGCCCCTCCGCCCATTCGTGCAGGATCGTGACCCGGCTCCCGGCCTCGGCCGGCTCGACCTGCCAGAGGACATCCATCCCGGTGGTCACCCCGTCGACATGCCGGTAGCGGACCTGAAGCCGGTCGGGGTCCACCCACATCCGGCTCAGCCACCAGACCGGCCAGCCCAACCGGCCGAAGTCGCGCCGGGCGGCCATCTCCACCAGGCCACCAGACTCCGGCCCCCCCTCATGGAACCGGACCCAGCGGTAATGGGGCAGGAGGTCAGGCCAGCGATCAACCCGGCAGGCATGGAGAAACGCCTCCCGGGGCGGGCAGGCGAAGAACTGTTCGTTGAATGTGCGCATGCGCACCCACCTCTCCTTCGCTGGCTAGTATGCCCCCGGTAGGAAAGATTACCCTTGGGTGCGAACCGCACGGTCCGGAACGCGGCGGGGCCGGGGGGCTGAACACAGCCACCCGGCCCTTCTGCCTGGTCACTACCCTGCCCGGCTCTGGGAGCCATACGGACGGAAGTGATGGGGGTGCTCCCGGACCAGCGCCCGGAGGGCGAAGCCCTCCCCCTGGCGCCGGGGGCCGGCGCACGACTTGATCAACTCCACCGCCCACGGTTCGACGGCAACGCCGTGCTTGCCGATGCGAATCACCTCATGCCGGACGAGGGAGCGACGGATGCGGTACAGGGCAAATTCCACCTGATCAGCCGTCCAGCCCGCAAAGGGATCGCCCGCCCCGTCGATCTGCTCCATACCCAGCAGCGCTGCCAAATAGAGCCGCTCGGCGGGCGTAAAGGCCACCACTGCCCACTCGCTCATCTCTCCCCCTCCTTCCGAACCCTTCTACTAGGTGTAACGAATGGAGGGGCCAAAAGGTTCGCGCCTCGAGAAAAAAACTTCCAGGGGGGTCGACGGCAGCAAGCCGGAGCAGGGGATGGCAGGGGTCACCGCAGGAGGTGGTTCGGCCTGTGGCGAACCCTCTGCCCCATGGACAACATGCATGAGCTTCATCAGCAGATCGCCGCCTGCCAGCGCTGCGAACGGCTCCGCACCTACTGCCGGGAGATCGCCCGCACCAGGGTCAAGCGATACCGCGATCAGGAGTACTGGGGACGGCCCGTCCCCGGCTTTGGCGATCCCGCCGCCCGCCTGTACATCCTGGGGCTGGCCCCCGGGGCGCACGGCGCCAACCGGACCGGGCGGATGTTCACCGGCGACGACTCCGGGCTCTGGCTCTACGGCGCCCTCCACCAGTTCGGCTTCGCCAACCAGCCCGAGTCCCACCACCGGGATGACGGCCTGGCGCTGACCGGCGCCTACATCGGCAACGCCGCCCGCTGCGCCCCGCCGGACAACAAGCCCCTGCCCGCCGAACTGGAGGCCTGCCGTCCCTTCCTGGAGCAGGAGCTGGCCCTGCTGCCCAACCTGAAGGTGGTGCTGGCGCTGGGCAAGATCGCCTTTGACGCCTACCTGAAGCTGCGCCGGCAGCAGGGGTACCAGCTGGGCCGGCCCACCTTCGCCCACGGGGCGGAGTACCCGTTCGACGGCCTCCCCACCCTGCTCTGCTCCTACCACCCCAGCCGGCAGAACACCAACACCGGGGTGCTCACCCGTCCCATGTGGGAGGCGATCTTTCAGCGGGCCCGGCAGCTGGCGGAGAGCTAATCAAGCCAGCCCGGGCCCTGCCCCTGCGCCACCACGGCGAAGGAGCTGACCAGGGTCCGCTCAAAGGCGCTGCCGTCGGCCAGTTTCCCGGTGAGGGTGACGGTGATGTTCCGGACCGTCTGCTCCGTACCGACCGCCAGGCTGGCCCGGTGATCGCCCCTCTCACCGCTCAGGGCGGTCTCCTCCGCCGGGGCGCCTCCGCTCCGGCTCAGGGCGGCCCGGGCGCTGCTCTCCTGGACCTGCGGACCGGTCAGCCGGACCGCCACTTTCCGCTGGGTGCCAGGGGTCGAAGGGCCGTGGCCCAGGTCGAGAGTGGCCTGTAAGGGGCTCTCCAGCGAGGCGACCATCAGGTAGCCCGTCCGGTCGGCAGCGCTGGTCTGCAGGCTCCAGGCGCCCGCGGTGGGGGCGGTCACGGTGAGGCTCCCGACCCAGGTGGAGCCGAAGATCTCACCGGCCGGCACCTGACTCTCCACCGTCACCTGGTGGGCGCTCCCGTCCGGTCCGGTCAGGGTCGCCGTGAAGTCGGGGCTGGAGGCGTAGAAGAGGAAGGTGGCGCTCCGGACGCCGGACTCGATGGGGAAGCCCTGCCCTGTGGCGCTCCCCGTCACCTCCCCGCCCCGCAGGATCAGGTTGCCGGGGGCCTGGGGCCGCCCCTGGCCTGCCAGGGGAGCGCTGCCCGCCATCGCCAGCAGGGGGCCTTCGCCCGCCACAGCCGGACCGTCAGCGGAGGCGGTGGTGATCACCGGGGCGAAGGTCGACCAGGTCCGGCTGCCCATCCGGATCTCATCGTGGTCCCAGTAGCCCTCCTTCAGGTGGGTGGCGCCCGGCTTGCGGGCGGACCAGACCGGCACGACCCCGTCGTCCTCCCCGCTGATGGCGACGCAGCCGTACCAGAGCGCCGAGAAGAGGGGGCCGCACTTGTAGCCCGAGATGGTGTAGTAGGGAACCGGATCCGGCCGCGGGTCGGTCTCGGAGCGGAACCATTCCATGTAGCCGGTCTGCATCACATAGGTGGCCTCGGTGGTCTCCCCCATCAGGGCGGCCAGCCACCAGGTCCAGGTGGAGAAGGCCATGTCCGCCAGCGGCGTGCCCCAGTGGGGGGAGCCCAGGGTGATCGTCCGGCTGATCTTGGGTCCGGCGCCGTAGTAGACGGCGGCCGCATTGGCGTCGACGCCCCCCTTGGAGTGGGCGACGATCGCCACCTTGCTGACCCCGAAGTAGGCCTTCACCCGGTCGATCAGCTGGTTCAGGAGCGCCCCGTTATCCCACATCGACTCCTCGGGGTAGAGGTCGACAAAGGCGGTCCGGTAGCCGTTGTAGTAGGCATAGGCGTACATATCGTTGGTTCCGTGGTAGGCCGTCTCCGTCCACCAGGTGGAGGCAGAGCCGCCCTTCCCGTGCACAAAGAGCAGCACCGGCTTGCTGTAGTCCACGTTGGGCGGCGTGGCGCCGATGTAAATGGTGCCCGGGGTCCCGCCGCTCCCGCCGCCCGAGAGGGCGATGGAGAGCTCACCGGACGCCTGCTCCAGCGGCACCGGAGCCGGCGGGGTCCTCCCCGCCTTCCTTCCGCCCGCCGAGGCCAAGGGGTTCAGGGTCGCCAGGAGCAGCAGGAGCATCATGACCACCGAAACCATTCGCCTGTTCATCGGTCTACCTCCCTTATTGTCTGAAGGTACAGTAATATTTTCTTCGCTAGAATTGTTTCGCATCCTTCTTTTGGTCCTGGGACAAACATGGGGGCTCCTCGGCGTCCCAGGGCCTTACGCCCCGCCTGTGCGAGCTTCCCCTTTCCCCGCCACAGAGAAAAAGGGCGAGCCGGTCCGGCTCGCCCCTGCGCCTATCGATCTGCGGTCAGTTCCAGGAACTGCTTCACATCGGCCACCGAGACATCCACCGCTTCCTGCCAGAAGTCCGGCCTGGTCAGGTCGACCCCCAGATGCTTCATCGCCAGGTCCTCGACCCGCATCCGCCCGGTGTCCCGGAGCAGGTCGACGTACGTCCCGGCAAAGGAGGGTCCCACCTTCAGCGCCCGGGCATAGATGCCGGAGCTGAACAGGTAGCCGAAGGTGTACGGGAAGTTGTAGAAGGGCTGGCCGGTGGAGTAGAAGTGACCCTTGGATGCCCAGAAGTGCGGGTGGTACTCCGAGAGCGCATCGTGGAAGGCATCCCGCTGCGCCTGCTCCATCAGCTCGTTCAGCCGCTTCACCGAAACCAGCCCCCGCTTTCGCTCCTCGTAGAAACGGGTCTCGAAGAGGAAGCGGCAGTGGATGTTCATGAACATGGTAACGCCCCGGCCCGCCTTGTTGTCCAACAGCACCAGCCGCTCCTCCGCCGAGGTGGCCGCCTTGACCGAGGCATCGGCCACGATCATCTCCGCCAGGGTGGAGGCGGTCTCCGCCACGTTCATGGCATAGCCCTGGGCCATCGTCGGCAGGTCTCTCATCACCGCCCCGTGGTAGGCGTGGCCCAGCTCATGAGCCAGGGTGGCGACGTTGTTGGGGTTGCCGGCGAAGGTCATGAAGACCCGGGACTGCTGGCTGAGTGGGAAGGTGGCGCAGAAGGCGCCGGGCCGCTTGCCGGGCCGGTCCTCCGCCTCCACCCAGCGCTCATCGAAGGCCCGCTGCGCCAGTTCGGCCATGTGCGGGCTGAAGCGGCGGAACTGCTCCACGATGAAGGCCGCCGCCTCGTCGTAGGTCACCTTCCGGTCGACGCCCCCCAGGGGCGCCGTCACGTCATGCCAGGCCAGCTTCTCCAGCCCCAGCAGCTTCGCCTTCCGGTGGAGGAACTCAACGAAGATCGGCTTGTTCCGCTCGATCACCTCCCACATGACGTTCAGCGTCTCCGCCTTCATGCGGTTGTTCTCCAGCGGCTCAGAGAGGATCGAGTCCCAACCCCGGTGCTTGTAGAGCTGGATCCGGTAGCCGGCGAGGTGGTTCAGCGCCTCGGCGATCAGGTCCGACTGCTCGGCCCAAGCCTTCTCCCACTTGGCGAAGGCGGTTGACCGGACCAGCCGGTCGCCCGACTTCATCTTGTTGTCCACCTGCCCGGCCGAGAGGTAGACCGTCTTGCCGCTCTCCTCCCAGGGGATCTGAATCCGGGCCACAATCGCATCATAGAGCCGGCCCCAGGCGTGGTAGCCGTCCACCGACAGGTCGCCCACCAGCGACTCCCGCTGCGGGTCCATCTTCATCGCCGCCCGGGCCCGCCGCTCCCGGATCGGGTACTCGATCGCGGCGAACTCCGGATCAGCCAGCAGCGCCTCCAGCACCTCGTCGGAGAGCTGCAGGATCTGGTGATCCAGCAGGGTGGCGGCCGAGCCGAAGGCGGCCCCGAGCTGGGAGATGCGGCCGGCGACCAGCTTGGCGCTCTGGTCCCCCATGTTCTGGGCGTTCAGGCAGCCGGCGAAGGCCCCAGCCTGGCGGAGCCGCTTGGCCAGCTCCTGGAACTCGCGCAGCAGCGGCGACCAGGCCCCCAGGTGGGATGGGGTGGTCGGGAGCGCCACCGTCTCAAGACGGCCCCGCAGGGCGCGAATATCCGCCTCCAGGCTCTCGACGAAGGCGGCCAGCTCCTGGGACTCCGCGCCGCCCGGGAAGATAACCTCCAGGTTCCAGGTCGGGTTCAAGTGGGTCTGCATAGGTACTCCACCTTTCGCCTCAGTTGACACAGTGAATGATTCACCCCATGTATTTTATGTCGAGCATCCAGAGCGGGTCAAGAGAAGGGGATTCGGACGGCAATCTGCACGACCCCCAAATTCTCACTTGACAGACAAACTCCTCTCCGGCTAAAGTGTTTCCTAATAGCCAAGGCAATGAGAAGGACGAGTAGCTGCCACCGGTGCCGTCCCAGAGAGCGGGTCAGCAGCTGAAAGACCCGCACGGCGCCCCAGCGAAGATCCCCTTCGAGCCGCCACCCGAAACCCCGGAGCCGACCGGGGCTAGACGTGGCCGGAGCTCCCCCGTTACCGGGAGGCGGGCCCCGCAGCGCGTGCGCTGCCATGCCCGGCTGAGCGGCTGCGCGGAGGCGCGGTCATTTGGGTGGTACCACGGAGGCGCAGCAGCCCCCGTCCCAAACCGGGACGGGGCTATTTCTATTTTGGCAAAGGAGGTCAAGAGGATGTTGGCTGTGACCCTGTACGACACGACCCTGCGGGATGGTTCCCAGCGGGCGGGCATCTCCTTCAGCAGCCTGGACAAGCTCCGCATCGCCCGCCGCCTCGATGACCTCGGGATCCCGTACATCGAGGGAGGATGGCCCGGCTCCAATCCAAAGGATGAGGAATTCTTCCGGCTGCTGCAGGAGCATCCGCTCCGGCGGGCCCGGGCGGTGGCCTTCAGCTCCACCTGCCGGGCCGGGGCCCGCCCCGAGGAGGACGCCACCCTCGCCGCCCTCCTGGCGGCCCGGACACCGGCGGTCGCCCTCTTCGGGAAGAGCTGGGACTACCACGTCACCCGCGGCCTCTCCACCACCCTGGAGGAAAACCTCCGGATGATCCGGGAGTCGGTGGCCTACCTCAAGCAGCAGGGCAAGGAGGTCATCTACGACGCCGAGCACCTCTTCGACGGCTTCAAGCGGAACCCGGCCTATGCCCTGGCCACCCTGACAGCCGCCGCCGAGGGCGGCGCCGACTGGCTGGTCCTCTGCGACACCAACGGCGGCACCCTCCCCGGGGAGGTGGCTGAGATCGTCGGGACGGTGGCAGAGCGCTTCCCCGGGCTCCGCCTCGGCATCCACGCCCACGATGACAGCGGCCTGGGTGTGGCCGTCTCCCTCGCCGCCGTCCAGGCCGGCGCCACCATGGTCCAGGGGACGATCAACGGCTACGGCGAGCGCTGCGGCAACGCCAACCTCTGCGCCATCATCCCCAACCTGCAGTTGAAGATGGACCGCCCCTGCCTGGCCCCTGAGAAGCTGGCCGAGCTGACCGCCGTCAGCCACCTGGTCAGCGAGGTGGCCAACCTCCCCCCCTGGGATGCCCAGCCCTTCGTCGGCCGCAACGCCTTCACCCACAAGGCCGGCGTCCATGTGAGCGCCCTGCTGAAGGACCCCGTCATGTACGAGCACCTCCCCCCCGAGACCGTCGGCAACGAGCGCCGGGTGCTGGTCTCCGAACTCGGCGGCCGCTCCAACCTGCTCCACACCTTCGGCCAGACCCTGGACAGCCGGGAGGCGGCCGAGCTGATCCGGCAGGTGAAGGAGCGGGAGAGTCAGGGCTTCCAGTATGAGGGGGCCGAGGCCTCCCTGGCGGTGCTGAGTCACAAGGGGGAGCCCCCCTTCCAGCTGCTCGGCCTGAAGCTGATGGTGACCGGCGCCGAGGGCCCCGCCGAGAGCGAGGTCTCCATCAAGCTCCGGGTGGGCGGGGAGGTGGTCCACACCGCCGCCGAGGGGAACGGGCCCGTCCACGCCCTCGACTCCGCCCTGCGCAAGGCGCTGACCCAGGTCTACCCCGCCGTGGCCCGGGTCGAGCTGCTGGACTACAAGGTCCGGGTGCTGGAGGGCTCCCACGGCACCGGCGCCATCGTCCGGGTGCTGATTGAGTCCGGCGACGGGCTGCAGACCTGGTCCACCGTGGGCGCCTCCACCAACATCTTCGAGGCCTCCTGGCAGGCGCTGGCCGACAGCCTGACCTACTTCCTCCTCTTCCGGATGGGGGAGGCCGCAGCGCCCGCCGCCCCGGCCCACAAAGCGCTCTAAGGATCGGTCAGAGGAGGGCGGCCAGGCTCTCCCGGAGGATCAAACCAAGAACCATCACGGTGGCTCCAGCCGTCAGCATCTGCGCCAGCAGCCGCCGGCCATAGGAGAGCCCGGTCTCCGCCAGACCCAGGGCCAGCAGCGCCTGTCCCCAGGCCACCCCCGCCACCAGAGCGGCAGCGCTCAGCGGCGCCCAGAGCTGGCCTGCAAGCCAGGCGCCCGGCGCCGCAACCCCAAAGATCCACTGAGCATCCGCCAGAGCCCCGGCCGCCGGGCGGAACCGCCCGCTCCCCACCTGCAGGTAGAGCACCCCCAACGCCCCCGCCGACGCAGCCACCAGGGCCAGGAAGAGGCGGAGAAAGAGCGCCGCCCCCAACTCCAGCTCCCCCAGGGGCAGGACGGCCGCAGCCAAACCAAGCCGCTCGATCGCCCCCCC
>JBMONC010000025.1:0-16798 GCA_049324875.1 Bacillota bacterium | reverse complement strand
GCCACGGATTACGCGGATTACACGGATTCTTCAGACAAAATTACCGATGATAGTTTTCCCAGGCGTCATGGGACAGCCTGCTGCCCACAGCCTTTTCTCGGTGTGACCAGCATGGTGCGGTGCTTCGTACCAGCACCACCCATGGAAAGGGCCCCAACCCCATATTTATCAATTTTGTGTCTTCATCCGTGTAACCACCATGGTGCGGTGCTTCGCACCAGCACCCCGGATGAAAAGGGCACCACCCCACATTGTTGTGATGTATTTGTTTTATCCGTGTAATCCGTGTAATCCGTGGCCAACATTTTCAGGGGAATCCGTGTAATCCGTGGCCCTCAATTTCAGGGGTGTCTCCCCGAAGGGGATTGCGGGGGGGACGGTGAAACCCAATACGGGGTGATTCTGTGAAGCGACTCTGGATTTTCCTGCTGGCGCTCCTGCTGGTGGCGGGGTGCTCCAGCGCTGCGCCCGACCAGCCGGCGCCGGTTACCAGCCAGCCGGGGCCGGCCGGCGAGGCGCCGAAGCCCGAGCCCCCTCCCGCCAAGCCCCCTGAGACCAAGCCACCGGAGCCCGTCCGGACCGAAGGGCCCCTCTACCTCCTCTCCGCCGGCCCCAATCCCCTCTGGGGAGGGCCCGCCGTCGTCTCCGTGGAGAACAGCCCCATGTCCCGGCCCCAGGCGGGCCTGGAGAAGGCCGACCTGGTGGTGGAGCTGCTGGCCGAATCCGAGATCACCCGCTTCCTCGCCTTCTACTGGTCCCAGCCGGCGGCGAAGATCGGCCCCATCCGGAGCGCCCGGACCGCCTTTATCGCCATCGCCGACGCCTACGACGCCCCCTTCGCCCACGCCGGGGGCAGCGCCGAGGCGCTGGACATCCTGGCCCGCGAGTGGGGGGCCAAGAACCTGGACGAGATCTACGGCTCCTGGCAGTACTTCTACCGCTGGAAGGAGCGGGAGCCGCCCCACAACCTCTACACCACCACCGACCTGCTGGGCCGGGCGGTGGCGGAGCGCAAGCTGGCCTGGAGGGAGATCCCCACCAGCCCGAAGGCGGAGGCGATGCCCGCTCCCGGCAAGGAGGCCGCCCGGGTCCGGGTCGACTGGCACAAGCTGCACCAGGTCAGCTGGAGCTGGAGCGAGAGCCGCTACCTCCGGGTGGATGACGGCGAGCCCCACCTGCTGGAGAGCGGTGAGCAGATCGGGGCGGTCAACCTGATCTTCCTGGAGGTGCAGGGGGAGAACAAGGGGCCCGATCTGGGCTGGACCCTTTTCTTCCAGCCGGGCGGCAAGGCGACCGTGATCAGCGCCGGCCACCGCTGGGAGGGCAGCTGGGCGCTGGAGGCGGGCGGTTTCCGCCTGACCCCGGTCGGCGGCAAGGTCCCGCTGCTCGCCCCCGGGTCCACCTGGGTCCACCTGATCACCCATGAGTCCTCCTTCCAGGTGGAGGAGGCCCGGCCGTGACCGGCCCATCTGCATGATCGAGGGCGAGCCCCAGCCGGGGGGCTCGCCCTCCTGTTTTGTGTCAGGCCTGTTTGGAGCGGCGGGGGGAGCTCCCCTCGGCCCGCTTCTCCCACCTGGTCTCCAGCACCCGGTCCTTGTCCAGGTAGAGCGCCGGGCCCACGGGGCTCTTGTCGGGCTCGGCGACCAGGAGGTCGTAGCGGTTCCGCTGGCCCGTGGGCAGCGCCAGCCCCCAGTTGACCATCACGGTGGAGAGGTTGGCGGAGAGGTGGCTGCGGTAGCGCCGGAGCGGGATGCGGTCGGGGTCATGCTCGTCGGTGGGCCAGATGTAGATCAGCGGGTCGCCCTCCACGTTGCCCACCCGGATGTACTCCACCCGGTTGGTCTCCCAGCCCCGCCTGCGGGCGATGGCCACCAGGGCGGTGTGGACCATCACGTAGAAGGCGAAGCGCCCGGGAGCCCTCCACCAGCAGCCGGGCTCCTTCTGGTTGGGCTTCCGGTCCGCCGCATCGTAACTGTTGACGCGGAGTTTGGGCTGTCCGGGGTTGGCGGACACCAGCACTCACTCCCCTCTGCCGAAGGTAAGTAAAATCATCACTTCAATCCCTTTAATTGGATTTTATCATGCCAAGCTCTGTTATGCAACCCTCAAATCGCCGGCGACAGCGTCCCGTTTCCCGTGGTTGTGCCCAGGTCGCCCGGGATATCGCTTCGCCTCCGGATGGAGAGCGCCTGCGTCACGCCGAGATCGCCCGGGATATCGCTTCGCCTCCCGGTGGCTGCGCCGGGAGGCGCCCAAATCCCCGGACGATCACCCCGCCCCCCGTGACAGCGCCGAGCCTCGCTCCGATCGCGGCAGACGGCCCTTCGTCTCCCGATGGATGCGCCAGGGCGCTCTCCGATCGCAGTGGGATGGCGCTCGGCCTCCCTCATGAATGCGCCGTGCCGCGCTCCGATCACGGCGGATAGCGCTTGCCCTTCCACGGATGCGCCAGGTCGCGGCTCCGTATCGCCGGTGAACTCTGTCGCAGAACCGCCACTTCTCTTCGTTACCCGAAAATAAATTATTTTTAGATAACATATTGACGGGACAGCACTTTGCAACTATCGTAGAGTCATACTACTCTCGTAAGTATGAATACTGTGCAGATTCGAAACGGGGGAGATCGGGTGGCACCTGCAAGCATTGGCTTTATTAACATGCCTTTTGTACCGCTTCATTGTCCATCGATCGGCCTGAGCCTGTTGAAGGCGGCGCTGACCCGGCGGGAGATCCCCTCTGACATCTGGTACTTCAACCTCAAGTATGCGGAGCTGGTGGGGGCCAAGCCCTACACCGACATCGTGAGCACCTACCGCGCCCAGGTGATGCTGGGCGAGTACCTCTTCACCCAGGCGCTCTACGGCCACACCCCGTCCGATGAGGCGTACGTCGCCGAGGTCGTCCTCCAGAAGGGGCCGATGAAGCGGGCCCTGGAGGTGGCCGAGGCGGTGCGGGCCGGGACCCTGATGGAGCCCCGGCGGCAGGTGGAGCCCTTCCTGGAGTGGTGCATGGCGGCGGCCCCCTGGGAGGAGTACGCCATTGTCGGCTTCACCTCGGTCTTCCAGCAGCAGATCGCATCGCTGGCGCTGGCCAGGCGGCTGAAGGAGCGCTACCCCCACCTCTTCATCGTCTTCGGGGGGGCCAACGTGGAGGCAGACATGGGCCTGGCCACCCTGGAGAGCTTCCCCTTCATCGACGCTGTCTGCTCCGGTGAGGGCGATGTGGCCTTCCCGGCCTTTGCGGCCGAATTCCTCCGGACCGGCCGCCCGCCGGCCATTCCCGGGATGATCCTCCAGCCCTGGCTGACAGCCGACCGGGAGGATGCGGAAGCGCTGCCGCTGATCAACCATACCCCGGCCATCACCGACCTGGACGCCCTGCCCTACCCGGACTACGACGACTACTTCGCCCAGTATCAGGCGGCGCGCTTCGAGCGGATCGACCCCCCGCGGGTGCTGATCGAGACCTCTCGCGGCTGCTGGTGGGGCGAGAAGAACCACTGCGTCTTCTGCGGCCTCAACGCCATGGGCATGAACTTCCGCAGCAAATCGGCCTCCAGGGCGATCGACGAGCTGGTCTACCTGAAGGAGCGCTATGCCCCCTACACCAACCTGGTCAGCGCCGTGGACAACATCCTCGATATGAAGTACTTCAAGGACTTCATCCCCGCCCTTCAGTCGCTGAACATCGATGTGGAGCTGTTCTACGAGACGAAGGCCAACCTCCGGCGGGATCAGATCGAGGCGATGCGGCGGTCGGGCATCACCACCATCCAGCCCGGCATCGAGAGCCTGGATTCGGAGATCCTGCGGCTGATGCGCAAGGGGGTCTCCGCCCTGCAGAACATCCAGCTGCTCAAGTGGTGCAAGGAGTACCGGATGTGGCCCTCCTGGAACTTCCTCTTCGGCTTCGTGGGCGAAACCCCGGAGCAGTACCGGGAGATGGCCTCCCTGGTCGAATCGCTCTCCCACCTCCCCCCGTGCGGGGGGTGGGGACAGATCCGGCTGGACCGGTTCAGCCCTTACTACTTCGAGGCGGCCCAGACGGGGCTGGTCAACGTCAGGCCCTTCGCCGCCTACAAGTACCTCTACCCCTTTGTCGATGAGGGGACCCGTGCCCGGCTCGCCTACTACTTCGATTACGACTACGCCGTGGACCGCGACGTGACCGGCTACACCGAGCCGCTCCGGGAGGCGCTCCAGGCATGGCAGCAGCGCTATGTGGAGGGCGACGACCTGTTCACCCTGGAGGTCTCGGGCGAGGAGGGGCTCCTGGTCTGCGACTTCCGGCAGAGCGCCGTCCACCGGTTCCAGCGGCTCTCTCCCCTGCAGCGGGTCCTCTACGAGTTCTGCGACCAGGTCCGGCCCCGCCAGGCGGTGCTCCAGCGGCTCCGGGAGGAGGTGCAGGCGGAGGCGGTGGACGAGCTGCTGGACCAGCTGCTGGAACCCCTGCTGGCCAGCCGGGTCCTCCTCCTCCGGGACGACTGCTACCTGAGTCTGGCGATCCCTGTGGGCATCTACACACCCCGGCTGACCGCCCTCAAGCAGCTCCTGGAGCTGAGTGAGAGCGGCAGGGCGCTGGTGACCGATGCCCGTGCTGCGGGCTGATCGCTCCGGGCTCTGCCCGGTGCCTGATTGGTAATACTGGCAAGGCGGTGAAGAGCGTGGCCGAGAAGAAGAGCGTCAATGTGAACCGGGACGACGTGCGGGTCGACGAGAATGGCAACCTGGTGATCAAGAACCCGGAACTGGCCAAGTTGATCCGGTCCGAGAAGGTGACCGAGGTCAACGAGGTCGATGCCCACAAGGTGACCATTACCTGGGAGTAGGAGAGGGGGGGCTCCCCCTCTTCCTCATGGCCGAAAGACCGGGGAGGTGGCCGAGTTGTGGGTCCATAGCACGGTCCTGGAGAACGGTCTGAAGGTGATCGTCCAGGAGATGCCCGCTCAGCGCACGGTCACCGCCCTGGTGATCTTCAACCGCGGGGCGAAGGACGAAGACCTGGAGCAGAGCGGGATCTCCCACTTTGTGGAGCACGTGGCGCTGCACACCGGCTCCCACCGGGGGGAGCTGCGGCGGCTGAACCAGCAGCTGCTGAGCCGGGGCGCCCAGCAGAACGCAGATACCGCCAAGGAGTTCACCACCTACTACATGACGGTCCTGGAGGATCAACTGCCCACCGCCATCCAGACCTTCGGGCTGCTCCTGACCGAGTTCGACCCGGAGCGGAAGACCGTGGAGACCGAGCGGCAGGTGATCCTCCGGGAGATCAGCATGCATGAGCAGTCCGCACGGAGGATCTTCGACCTCTTCTCGGAGTGCCTCTGGGGGAACTACACCCTGGGACTGCCCGTGCTCGGGCGGAGGGAGACCGTCTCCGGCTTCGCCCTGGAGCAGCTGGCCGCGGTGGTGAGCCGGGACTATACCGCCGACAACGCCGCCCTGGTGGTGATCGGCCGGTGCGAGCACCGGCAGGTCCTGGAGATGGCCAACCGCGCCCTGTCGGAGTGGCGGCCCTCGGGGATTCGCCGGGGCGAGTACAACGTCTCCCAGTCACCCTCCATCCTGGTCCACCGGGAGGCCCATGCCCAGAACGCCCTGATCTGTGTCGGCGCACCGGGGGTGCCCCACGGCCACCCCTCGGCACCCGCCCTGGACCTGCTCAACTCGATCCTGGCGTCGCCGGGGGAGGGGCGGCTCTTCAAGCTCCTGCGGGAGGAGCGGGGGCTGGTCTACCAGCTGACCGGTCTCTCCACCCACTACCGGCATGCCGGCGCCTTCGGCGTGGTGACCAACTGCGCCACCGGCGACCTGCAGCAGGTGAGCCGGCTGATCTTCCAGGAGTTCGAGCGGGTGCGCCGGCTGGGTGTGACCGAGGAGGAGCTGGAGAGCGCCAAGGCAAGGCTGGCGCTGGAGCGCTTCCTGGAGGCGGAGAATGTGATCACCCTGGCCAAGCGGCTGGGCGCCGCTGCGCTCTTCGGGGAGATGTACACGGTGCAGAGCCTCAATCTGCAGACGCAGTCGATCACCCCCGAGGAGGTGATGGCGGCGGCCCAGGAGTACCTGCGGCGCCGCAATCTCAGCTTTGCCGGCATCGGCAGCTTCTCCGAAGAGGAGATCGCCGCGATCATCTGACGGACAGCCTGGACGGAGGGGTGAACCATGGAGGATACCACGTTTGATCTGGAGTCCAGGGTCGGCCCGAACGAGATGCGGATCCTGCTCTCCCTGGACCGCCGTCCCAGTTCCGTGGCGGATCTGGCCCGGGAGGTGGACCTGACCCCCGCTGTGGTCACCATGTACCTGCGCCGGATGCTGGAGGAGGAGATCGTCCAGATCCATGACAACCGGCAGCTCGGCAACCAGGTCCAGAAGATCTACAGCCTGGCCCCCCGGACCACGGTGATGATCAAGCAGTCGGGCAGCCTCTCCAGCAAGCTGCTGCAGTTCTGCAGCCTCCTGTCCGACGACATCCGCCAGCATGCCGACGACCGGGCCGGGGCCCGCTCCTACACGGCCGCCCTCTCCATCGCCCGCATTCCGCCGGGGCGGATCCCGGAGCTGATCGACCGCATCCACCAGTTCGCCCAGGAGCTCGAGGAGCTGGAGGAGAAGGCATCGCCCACCACCATCACGGTGGCCATGGCCCTCTACCCCCGGCTGGCCGAGGGTCCCGCCGAAGAGGAAAGCGCAGGTGAGAGCCCATGCTGAGAGCGCTCCGCATCCCTTCCTTTGCGTTGCTCTGGCTGGGGCAGATGGCCTCCCGCGTCGGGGACGGCCTCTACGAGATCGCCCTGGTCTGGCTGGTCTATGACGGAACCGGCTCCGCCTTCGCCGCCAGCGGCGTCTTCATCGCCTTCACCCTCCCCACCCTCCTCTTCAGCCTCTTCGGGGGAGTGGTGGCCGACCGGTTCAATCGCAAGTACATCCTGGTGGGGACCGACTGGCTGCGGGGCGCGCTGCTGCTCATCCTGGCGCTGGTGCTGGGGAGCGGCCAGCTGACGGCGGTGCAGGCCTACATCATCACCTTCGTCCTCTCCAGCATCGCCCGGTTCTTCGTGCCGGCGTACACCTCCACCATTCCGGCCATCGTCCCCCGCGACACCCTGGCGGGCGCCAACGCCCTGAACAAGCTGACCGGCATGGCGGCGGACATCGCCGGCCCCATCCTCGGGGGCGTCCTGGTGGCGACGATCACGCCGGGGATGGTGCTGATGCTCGACGGCCTCACCTTCCTCTTTGCCGGCCTGATGACGCTGCTGATCAAGCTCCCCCGGGAGGCGACCCACCCCGCTGACCCGGCGGAGGAGAGCAGCAGCATCTGGCAGGACATGCGGGTGGGGCTCCGGGCGGTGGTAGGCGATTCGCTGATCGTCTCCCTGGTGATCCTGGTGGCGGTCCTCAACCTGCTCCTGGCCCCCCTGAACGTGGTCCTGCCGCGGCTGGCCGAGCTGATCGGCTCCGGCAGCTCCAGCTTTGGGTTGATGGCGGGGATCATCGCCGCCGGCTCCGCAGCGGGCGCCATGCTCACCCCCCGGCTCTTCAAGCGGTACGGCGGCCCGCCGCTCATCGCGGTGGCCACCCTCCTCATGGCCGCCGGCTTCGGGGGGCTCAGCTTCTCGCCGAACGTGCTCTGGTCGGTGCTGCCGCTCTTCGCCGTCATCGGCGTCTGCGTGATGCTGATCCAGATCCCGGCGGTGGTGATCATGCAGCAGCACGTGCCCAACCACCTGCTGGGGCGGGTGGCATCCACCCTGGAGGTGGTCAGCCAGGCGGCCATTCCCCTCGGCTCGGCCGCTGCCGGCCTGATGACCGACCGGCTGGACGTGCGCTGGTTCTTCCTCACCGTCAGCCTCCTGATCCTGCTGACAGGGGTCTTCTTCCACAGCCGGGTCCGGGCGGTTCCGGCGAAGGTGGCCGCCCATGATTAACCTGATTCGGGCGCCCTTTCACGGGGATGAGTTTGTGGTGCCCCTGGGGCTGGTCTCCCTGGCATCGGCGGTGGAGCGGAGCCACGGGGCGGTGATCACCGACCTCTGCCTCTCCCTGGAGCGGGGCGAGATCGACCTGACCGAGGAGGGCCACCGGCGGGCGGCGGAGATCGTCATGGCCGCCGGCAAGCGGGTGCTGGGCTTCACCGCCATGTGCAACTCCTACCCGGCCGCCCTGAGCATCGCCCGGGAGTGCAAGCGGGCGGACCCGGGCTGCATCATCATCTTCGGCGGCCCGCAGGCCTCGGTGGTCGACCGGGAGACGCTGGCTGAGTTCCCCTTTGTGGAC
Source organism: Bacillota bacterium (assembly GCA_049324875.1). Lineage (GTDB taxonomy): Bacteria > Bacillota > Sulfobacillia > Symbiobacteriales > Symbiobacteriaceae > JAWLHU01. Next base: position 8,519 of record JBMONC010000025.1, on the reverse strand, counting down.
ATCATCGTCCGGGGCGAAGGGGAGGAGACGCTGCCGGAGCTGCTGACAGCCCTGGGGCGGGGAGAGCCGCTCAACTTCGTCGACGGGATCACCTTCCGGGCGGGAGGCGAGGTGATCTCCACCCCGGCGCGCTCCCCGATCCCGACCCTGGATGAGCTCCCCTTCCCCAACTTCCGGCTGGTCCCCCGTCTGGAGGAGTACTTCGCGTGGCAGCCGGTCAAGGAGGCGGCGATCGAGGCCGGACGGGGATGTCCGTACGCCTGCACCTTCTGCTCCACCTCCGAGTTCTTCTCCCGGAAGTACCGGATCAAGAGCCCGGCACGGATCATGGCGGAGATGGACTGGTTCGCCCGGCACCTCGGGATCACCAACTTCACCCTGCACCACGACAACTTCAACGCCGCCCGCCCGAAGGTGCTGGCCTTCTGTGACGCCATGGAGGAGGCCGGGGTGGGCTACACCTGGCGCTGCTCCTCACGGACGGACAACATCCGGGAGGATCTGGCCCAGCGGATGGCCTCCGCCGGCTGCCGCAGCGTCTTCTTCGGCATCGAGAGCGGCTCCCCGGCGGTGCAGCAGCAGATGAACAAGCGGCTGGATGTCTCGACCGCCCGGGAGATGGTGGCCGCCTGCCTGCGGCACGGGATCACCCCCACCTGCTCCTTCATCGTGGGCTTTCCGGAAGAGACGGAGGCCGACATGAACATGACCCTGACCCTGGCGCTGGAGTGCCGGCTCCTGGGCACCCCCTCGATCCAGCTCCACCCCCTGAGCCCCCTGCCGGGGACGGAGCTGACCGTCACCAACCGGTACCCGCTCCAGTTCCGGCCGGAGGCGGTGCGGGTGCACGATGCCAGCCCGGCCGGGGCGGTCAGCCCCGGGGAGCTGGAGATGATCCGCCGCCACCCGCGGATCTTCAGCAGCTTCTACATGATCGAGCCGACCCATCTTCCGGTCGACCAGGTCTACCGGTGCGCCTCCATCCTGACCACCCTGATCCGGCACGCCCCGCGCTCGCTCTACTGGTACGGGCGGGCGACCGGCCTCTCGCTGACCGAGGTGGTGGAGCGGCTCCGGGCGTACCTGCCCGCCGAGATCCTCTCCACCGAGCCGGAGCCGGTCTTCGGGGCGATGGCAGAGCTGCTGGCGGGCGCAGCGCCGGCCTGGCTGGCCGATCTGCTCCGCTGGGAGTCGACCTGCTATGCGGTGCAGCAGGCGCCGCCGCTGGAGCCGGCCCCGGAAACGAAAAAAGGCCCCGGACAGGGCTCGCTCTCCTGGGCGCCGGGCGCCCGGCTGATCGAACTCCGCTACGCCCTCGAAGCCCTCACCGCGCCGCCCGACATCTTTGCACCCCCGCCGCTCCCCTCCCCGCCCCTGCGGGCCGGGGCCTACCTCCTGGTGCGGGACGGCATGGTGGTCCGCACCCTCGGCCTCCCCCCCGACACCGCCCGGCTGCTCTCGCAGGCGACGGCGCCGGGGGACGGGCTGCCGGAGGGGCCGGAGGCGGCGGAGACGGTGCGCTCCTTCTGGATGGCCGGGATCCTCCGCTCCGTCGAACAGGGGGCCGCCGCTGCGGCCGGACGCTAAAGGGGGCCCGTTTCCGCCTGGAAACGGGCCCCTGGTCACTCCTCCTCGCCGGAGGCGACCTCTCCCTCGGCGATCGCATCCTTGAAGAGCTCGGTCCACTGGGGCATGGTCAGCAGCACGTCCCGGGGCTTGGAGCCCTGGTGCGGGCCGATGTAGCCCCGCTCCTCCATCATATCGATCAGCCGGGCCGCCTTGGTGTAGTTGCAGCGCAGCCGTCGCTGCAGGATCGAGACCGAGGCCTGGCCGTGCTCCACCACGATCCGGCAGGCCTGCGGGAAGACGGCGTCCACAGCGGAGTTGGCGGCATCCCCATCGGCGCCGCTCCCCCCGCCGTTGCCGTTCTTCTTGGCGGAGAGGTCCACCGCCACCTCCTGGGCGGTGAAGACCGGCTTCGCCTGCTGCTTGACGAAGGTGACGATCTGGTCGATCTCCTTTTCGTGGATGAAGGCGCCCTGCACCCGGACCGCCTTGGAGTGGCCCGCCGGGTGGTAGAGCATGTCGCCCCGCCCCAGCAGCCGCTCGGCGCCGGCGTAGTCCATGATCACCCGGGAGTCCACCTGCGACGAGACCGCAAAGGCGATCCGGGAGGGGATATTCGCCTTGATCAGGCCGGTGATCACATCGACCCGCGGCGACTGGGTGGCGATCACCAGGTGCATGCCGCAGGCGCGGGCCATCTGGGCCAGGCGGCAGATCGAGTCCTCCACGTCCACCGGGGCGACCATCATCAGGTCGGCCAGCTCGTCCACGAAGATCACAATGTAAGGAAGGGGCTTGCGCGGGTGCTCCGGGTCGGGCCCGGGGTCGTCCAGGCAGAGTTGGTTATACTGTTGGATGTTCCGGGCGCCCGAAGCGGCGAAGAGCTCGTAGCGGTTCTCCATCTCCTTGACGGCGCCCTTCAGGTAGCCCGCCGCCTTCTTCACGTCGGTGATCACCGGCGCCATCAGGTGCGGGATCCCGTTGTAGGTGGAGAGTTCCACCATCTTGGGGTCGATCATCATCATCTTGACCTCATCCGGCCGCGCCTTGAAGAGGAGCGAGCAGATGATGGTGTTCATGCAGACCGACTTGCCGGAGCCGGTGGAGCCGGCGATCAGCAGGTGGGGCATCCTGGTCAGGTCGCCGATCACCGGGTTGCCCGCCTGGTCCTTGCCGAAGGCGACCGAGAGCTTGGAGGCGGCATTCAGGAAGGCCGGGGTCTCCAGCACCTCCCGGATGTGGACCGAGAGCCGCTCCTTGTTGGGCACCTCGATGCCCACCGCCGCCTTGCCCGGGATCGGCGCCTCGATGCGGATATCCTCCGCCGCCAGCGCCAGGGCCAGGTCGTCGGCCAGGTTGGTGAACTTGTTGACCCGCACCCCCTCGCCGGGCTGCAGCTCGTAGCGGGTGACGGCGGGGCCGGGGCTGATCTCCACCACCCGGGCCTCCACCCCGAAGGTCTTGAGGGTCCGCTCCAGCAGCTGCGCCCGGGCCAGGTGGTCCTGGTGGCTGGCCTGCCCCGGCCGGGGCTGGGGCTTGGGCAGCATGTTGAGCGACGGCAGCTGGTAGGCGCTGCCCAGCTTCTCCGGGTCGATGGCCAGCTGCCCCTTGGCGCCCGCCACCAGGGGGACCGGCTGGACCTCCTCCCCCTTCCGGGCCGCCTTGTCGGTGGCGCTCTGGACCGACCGGGAGGCCTTGGCCGCCAGGTCGGCGGGGCGCTCCTCCGCCGGCGGGGCCGGCTCGGCCCGCCGGATGACCGGCGCCGGGGGCTCCGGCTCTGCCGCCTTGATGACGGGCCCAGGCTTGACCGCCGGCTCCGGCGCCGCCTTCACCGCCGGCCGCTTCAGCTCGCCGAGGGTGTTCAGCTCCTCGGTGGCCGCCAGGCGGGGGCGGCGGGGCTCGGTCCCGCCCGCCTCCAGGTCGGCCTCCCGCCCGGGCCGGGTCCGGACCATCTCGTAGAACTCCCCGGCGGCGCCCTTCGCCCCCTGCGCCCCGGAGACCATCCGCTCCTTGATCCAGTTGATCAGGGCGCCCAGCGTCCAGTCGGTGTTCAGCACCAGCCCCACCAGGGCGGCGGTGACCAGCACCACCCAGCGGCCCGCCTCGCCGAAGACCCGGGTCAGGGGCACCGCCAGGGCCAGGCCGGTCAGGCCGCCGCCGATGCCCTGCTTGGCGTTCTCAAAGTACCCGCCGCCCGGCTTGCCCCCCTCCACCCAGAGCTGCACCAGCAGCTCGAAGGACAGGAAGAGCAGGAGAAGCCCCCAGGAGCGCCGCCCCCACTGGAAGGGACGGCGGTGGAAGCGCAGGTAGATCAGGTAGAGACCAAACCAGACCAGCGCCGCCGAGAGCACCCAGGCGCCGATCTCACCCGCCAGGGCCCGCAGCCCATAGCTCAGGGGCCCCCCCAGGAGGCCGCTGCTCTTCCCGGCCAGCGAGAGGAGGAACCAGACCCCCAACGCCGCCACCAGCAGGCCCCGGATCTCCTGGTGGAGACCCGGCCCCTGTGCCCCGGCCTGCGGCGCCTTGGCTGCCCGCGCCCGCACCCGCCGCTCCGCCACGCGTGAACCCCCCTGCCTCGACCCCTTCCGGGGGCTATCCCCCAGAGGTTGGTTGATGTACCCTTAGTATACCACATTTGAAAGGGCCGGAGCGTTATGGCAACGCCCGGCCCCTTACTTCTTGGCTCCCTGAGAGGCCTGGCAGTCCGCGCAGGTCCCGTAGAACTTGGCAACGTGGTCGTTGATCTTGAAGCCCGTCTTCCGCTCGATCGCCGCCTCCAGCTGCTCCAGCAGGTCGTCCTCAAACTCGGTGATCCTGCCGCAGAGCTGACAGACCAGGTGGTGGTGGTGATGGTTGTCCTCGTCCTTCACCTCGAACCGGGCCCGGCCGTCCCCGAAGTCCAGCTTCTTCAGGACCTCGATCTCCTCCAGCAACTCCAACGTCCGGTAGACGGTGGCGATGCCATTGTTCGGGTAGGTCTCCTTCAGCATGGAGTAGACGTCGTCCGCCGAGAGGTGCCGTCCCCGATTCATCAGAAAGATCGAGATGATCGCCCACCGCTGGGGGGTCAGCTTGTGGCCGCGCTCCAGCAGCCGGGTATAGATATCCTTCAGCATCAGGGCCAAAACCCTCACCTCTCTGCTTCACTTCCCTCATAAGTTTCGGGTGAAGCCAGAGAGATTCCTTCCGCTCCGACGGCATTTTGCGGCCCAAACGAGAATGATTCTAAGAAGAGGGCAGGTGCCCCCCCGCCTGCCGGATCCGGACCCCCGGCTGGAACCGGGGATCGAGGTAATCGGCGGGATCGGCGGAGATCAGCCGGATGAGGGTGGCGCTGCCGTCCCCCTCGGGGACCACCTGCAGCACCCGCCCCTCCACCACCAGCTCCGCCCGGGGCGGCATGGGCGGCTGCATCCCCTCCGTGACCAGCTCCATCGGGACCACCGACCAGAGGATGGAAGGAGCGCAGTCGCTCACTGGACCACCCCCGGCCCGGCCGTCTTCCGGTCGGCGATCAGCCGGTTCAACCGGGCCACCGCCGCCGAGAGGCCGCCCACCTCATCGATCAGCCCATACTTGACCGCATCCTTCCCGACCACCACCGTCCCGATGTCCCGGGCCAGCTCCCCGGTGCGGAACATCAGCTCCCGGAACCGGTCCTCCCCGATCTTCGAGTTCTCCACCACGAAGCGGATCACCCGGTCCTGCATCTTGTCCAGGTACTCGTAGGTCTGAGGAACCCCAATCCTCACGCTGATGCACAGACTTCCGACCGCGTGTAAAAGCACCCTCGAAGGTGCTGGCGATCTCGTCGCTGGCGGCCTTGGCGGCCTCGACAATCTCCTTGATCTTGACGTTGACCGTGACCTCCATGGTCTCGTCGTAGACCACCACCCGCTCCACCACCTGGTTGAGCAGGAACTTTCGCTGGTGCGCCGGCGCCTGCCGGAAGGCGGTGGTCCACCGGGGGAGGATCTGGGTCAGCTGGTTCAGCGTATCCTCCTCCACCATCTTGGCCGCCCGGTGCTTGTTGAGCTCGGCCATCTGCGCCTGGGCCCGGCTCAGCTCCTCCTCGATCTCGCTGAGCTGCTCCTCGATCACCGAGAGCGGGATGCGGGTCGGCTTGCCCGTGATCGCCAGGTTGAGCTGGTCGGTGTAGTAGGTCCGCCGGGCGACCAGGCTCTCCACCAGCTCCGTGACCGCCTCCAGCCCCTGCTGAGCCTGCCCGGTGGACTCCTCAAAGGACTCCTTCACCTTGGCCTTGATCTGCTCGAAGTCGAACTGGCCGAACCACTGATCCACCAGGTTGAGCACCGCATCCTCGATCAGGTCCTTCCGCCAGTAGCCCCGGGTGCCCTGGCACTCGCTCTTGGCCCCCCGCTTGTGGTTCCGGCAGATGTAGCCCTCGTACTTGTCGCGGACGACGGTGCCGTCCGCCTTGGTCCGCTTGTTGGAGTAAGTCTTGGTCACCAGGGGCTGCCCGCAGTAGCCGCAGTAGGCGACCCCCGTCAGCAGCAGGTGGCTGGTGAAGGAGCGGGGCGGGGTGCGCTTGCCCTTCATCACCTCGCCAAAGCGCTCGATCCGGAGCTGCTGCGCCTTGTGCCAGGTCGCTTCATCAATGATCTCCCACTCCGGGACGTGGACCTCGGACCAGACCCACTCGTCCGGGCCCTTGCGGACCCGCCGGCCGGTCTGGTAGGTGTTCTTCCCCCACGCCGGGCGCCCCATGTAGATGGGGTTCTTCAGGACCTCGAGGACCTGCGGGCCGTCCCAGGGCTGCCCGTTCCGCTTGCGGGCCATGTAGGGCGGGTTGTTGATCAGGGTAGCGACCTGGCTGCCACCCAGGCCCTGATTGACGTACAGGTCGAACATCAGCCGGACCCACTTGGCCTCGTCCTCGTTGATCTCGATCCCCCGGACGGGGCGCTTCCGGGCCCGACCGTTGGCGTCGACCAACTCAGCGGAGGAGAGGTCCTTGAGGCGGTAGCCGTAGCTGGTCTTGCCGCCGGTCCAGGCCCCGTTCTCCGCCATCCGCTTCATGGCGTTGGTGACCCGGACCCGGGTGTTGACCGACTCGGTCTCGGCCTGCCAGCCCTCCACGAAGCGGAGCAGCTTGTCCACCTGGGTGTTGGTCTTGAGGGGCTGTCCGGTCTCGTAGACCCAGATCTCCACGCCCATCTGGGCGAACTGGCGGATGATGATCGGGTACTCCTCGGAGTTACGGGAGAGGCGGTCGGTCTTGTAGATGACCAGGATGTCGTACTTGTCGGCCGCCGCATCGACCATGGCGGCGGTCAGGATCTCTCGGTCGTCCTTGGAGAGCTTGAAGCCAGAGACGCCGGCCTCGGTGTACTCGATGGGTTCGCCGTTGTGGGTGGCAATCTCCCACTCCTCGGCGTGCCGGGCCACCAGCTGGAGGCAGTAGTCCCGCTGGACCGGAATCGGGACGTCCTGGTCGTCCTTGGTCTGCTTCTTGTCCGAGACGCGGAGCAGGAGGGCGGCCCGCTTCTTCTCGCCGGCGGCCCACCGCTCTTGCTTGCGCTTGATCAGCTCGGCGTAGGCAGCATGTGCCAATCTGCAGTCCTCCTATCTTGAGCATACGACACATAGTATTCTGCCCCAGTTTCTAGGTTCCTGCAAGCTCGAGATGATTAGGTGAGTGCTGGAGACCGACATCATCCAGCAGTGAGTGAACGCCACTAAGAAGTGCGGAACGGAAGCGACCAGTACCCACTGGTTGCTTCCGTTCCCGTGTTGTTGCCCGAACCCCCTAGGCCACTACCGTCACCGAAAACGTCACGAAACAGCTCTCTGCCGAATCTCCTCCAGCACCAGGACGATCTGGTCCACCTGATTCCCGGTGAACAGGCCCTCCGGTCCGCTGGGGCTGATGTCGATGAATGGGGACTCATAGAGCCGACCGGGGTCCATCACCCCATGCTCGGTCAGATGGTCGATGATCAGGTTGATGAACTCGATCTGATTGGCGGTCACCGTAGTGTCGCTCAGGAAGTCCGCGAATGCCCGCTTGGCTGCCTCCCGGTCCAACCCAACCAGTGACCGAATGAAGAGTCCCAACCCGTTGCTCTCTGCCTTGGCCTGGGCTAGGTCTTCTTCGGAGCCAACGCCGGCTTCCACCAACATGCGCTCCAACTCGCTCAGGTCGGTCTCTGTCAGGCTCTTGTTCCACCGGAGTTTGTGGATAGTCAGGTGATGCTGATGGTCCAGAAGGAACTGGCGTGCCTTAGCCCGGAACCGCTCGAAGTCCGGCCCGCCGCCAAGGGCAACGAACTCGATTTCCGTCTCGGGTCCGACTTCATCTTTGAAGTCGGTGTAGATGGGCTTGCGCTGGTGCTTCTCAATAAACGGAACCAGCAGGCGAATACGCCTCCGCACCGTCTCCAGCATAGGGACGGTTACATCTTGCCACCACTGGTCCGTCTGCAGGTCCTGGATGAGGTCCATCTGTTCGTTAACCATAGGGATGGCCGCCTTCTCCTCAAGGAGGCCCATGAGTGCCTTCACCTGGTCACGTAGTCGTTCAAATCCAGGAAGGCCCCGCAGGAGATCCAGCTGGAGATGGAGGAGCAGCAAATCGAACCGCTTCACCTCTTCGGGCTCAGACGCCTGCTCGGTCGGAAGACCGGCCACTTCCTGCGACAGTTCGATGATGGCATCATCGGTGAGGCGCATCCACGCCTCGGGTTGTGCGTAGGTCTCCACCAACCGCCGCTTGGGCCGTACCACAAAGTTATTAACGTTCATGGCGGCCACTTCCGCTTGCAGTAGTTCCGCCGTCTCACGTCGCACTCCTGCCAGCGTGGGCGCGGCACCGTACTCCTCGGGTGCCTCATGCGCTTGGTCCTGCACCCTGCGATCCAGTTCGTGAATCAGTTCCAAGCGGGCCTTGAAGAGCCGTCTGCTCAGCGAGTCACCCACAGCCCCGTCGGTCG
>JBMONC010000024.1:15664-17652 GCA_049324875.1 Bacillota bacterium | reverse complement strand
TCTCCAGGACCAACCGAACCGCTTCTTTCCGGAACTCGGGCGAGTAATTCCGTCGTGCCATCTCGGCCACCCCTCTCTGGGCCTTAGCCCCAATATGGGGTGTCCACCGAAACGGGTCAAGCCCACTTTAGTCCGACCACCGATTCGGGATATAATGAGCAAGGATACCGATTTTGTGGGAGCCGCTGCGAAATGGCGCCAAAGTAGTCTGGTACTAGGGTACGGGATGGATTGTACAACGGTACTCTAACGTGTTACAGTTGGCATAAGAGGAGAGGAGGGCGCCCTAGCCATGAGAGTGATGATCGTTGACGACCACCTGATGCTCCGGAAGGGCGTGTTGAGTATCCTTTCGAACAGCGACCTGGAGGTCGTTGGCGAGGCTTCGAACGGTCAGGAAGCGCTGGAACTCGTGCCCAAGTACAAGCCGGACCTCGTGCTGATGGATATTAACATGCCCGTCCTTGACGGTGTAGAAGCCACCAAGAAGCTGAAGGCGACCTACCCCGATCTCAAGGTGGTCATCCTGACCGTCTCGGAGATCGATAAGGACCTGTTTGAAGCCATCAAGGCGGGGGCCGACGGGTATCTGCTCAAGAACCTCGGCCCGGAGGAGCTCGTGGCCTGTCTGCGCTCCGCTGTGGCGGGCGAGGCCCCCATCTCCTCGGTGATGGCCGCCAAGATGCTGAAGGAGTTCCGCCAGCCGCGAACCGGCCCCTCCGGCAAGGAGGATGGTCAGCAGCTGTCGCCCCGTGAGATTGAGGTCCTGCGCCTCGCCTCCACCGGTCTCACCTACAAGGAGATCGCGGCGAAGCTCTATGTGGCCGAGTCCACGGTGAAGAACCACATGCGCCATATCCTGGAGAAGCTCCACCTCCGGAACCGGTCCGAGGCGGTGGGCTACGCCATCCGGGAAGGCCTGGCCGGCGATCCCTAAGCCCCAAACGACACCTGGAACCACCCGTCGAACCCGGCGGGTGGCTCTTCGTCCAGCGGCTGTGGAGGGGGGCCCTCGGCACTTATTTCGTGCCGCACCCGAGTCAATTTACGAAAAGGTCTACCAAAGAATCGGGTAAACGGGGGATTCCGGGTCTAATTCGTAGACGGCTATCATGGCAGGTGAAGGGATTTCCATCCCGCATGGGATCTCGGGTAAGCCAAGGCGCCAAGGAGGCGAGTGCCCATGAAGAAGATACTGCTTGCCACGGACGGGAGCGAGGGATCCCTCCATGCCGCCCGCATGGCCGGCGAGATGCTGGTCTGCATGCAGGACGTGCAGGTGATCGTGCTCTATGTTGCACACATTCCCCGTTCCTACTTCTACACCGATGAGTTCGGCAACACCGTCACGCCCGAAGTCCCCATGGATGTCATGATCCGCCGTACCGCGGAGCCGATCCTCCGGAAGACCCTCTCCGCCATCGGCATCCCCGAGGAGCGGGTGATCACCGAGGTCCAGGTGGGCGAGCCCGCCGAGGAGATCGTGGACATGGCCCGCCTGGAGCATGTCGACCTGATCATCATGGGCAGCCGCGGCCTCAGCCCCCTCAAGGAGATGCTGCTGGGCAGTGTCTCCAACAAGGTCCTGCACACCGCCCCCTGTCCGGTCATGGTGGTCCGCTGAACCCTCACATAGATGCAGCCGGGAGGCAAGATGGCCTCTCGGCTGTCTTCGTCATTGATCTTTGCCACGGATTACACGGATTACACGGATAAATACATAATAAAATAATAATACATAATTCTCATCTGTGGTGCTGGTGCGTAAGCACCGCACCATGGCGGGCAATACAGGGATGTAATGCTACTGATGCAAAATGGTACCCCTCGTCATTCTCCATTTTTTGTCTTCATCTTTGTGGGTGCGGTGCTTCGCACCAGCACCTCTAATGAAAAGAGCACTACCCACATTTTTGTAATGTATTTGTTTTATCCGTGTAATCCGTGTAATCCGTGGCCGCATTTTCCCTGGAGGAGTTTGCTCCCAG
>JBMONC010000024.1:0-15564 GCA_049324875.1 Bacillota bacterium | reverse complement strand
GGTGCGGTGCTTCGCACCAGCACCTCTAATGAAAAGAGCACTACCCACATTTTTGTAATGTATTTGTTTTATCCGTGTAATCCGTGTAATCCGTGGCCGCATTTTCCCTGGAGGAGTTTGCTCCCAGCAGCAAGAACTTCATGGTGTGAACCATTTCGCTCCGGGGGCCAGATCGCACAAGGGGGGCTTTTGCGTGACCATCTCGATCGACTTCTCCAGGTACCATCGCTACGACGAACTGGTGCAGCACATGCGGGAGCTGGTGGAGGCCTATCCCAACCTGAGCCGGATGTACTCCATCGGCAAGTCCTACCAGGGGCGGGACCTCTGGGTGGTGGAGATCACCAACCACGAGACCGGCGACCACAACGACAAGCCTGGCTACTACATCGACGGCAACCTGCACGCCGGCGAGGTGACCGGCGCCACCTGCGCCCTCTACACCATCTGGTACCTGCTCACCCGGTACGGCACCGACGAGGAGATCACCAGGCTGGTGGACACCACCAGCTTCTACATCCTCCCCCGGGTCAGCCCCGACGGGGCGGAGCTCTACCTGACCAGCCCCTACTTCCTGCGCTCCTCGGTCCGCCCCTACCCCTTCGAGGAGGAGCAGGACGGCCTCTACCCGGAGGATCTGGACGGCAACGGGCTGATCCTGCAGATGCGGGTGCCCGACCCCGACGGCGAGTGGAAGGTCTCCACCCGGGACCCGCGGTTGATGATCCCACGGCTGCCCCACGAGACCGGCGGCCAGTACTACCGGCTCTACCTGGAGGGCATGATCCGCAACTACGACGGGGTGGAGATCAAGGCGGCCCCGCCCAAGTGGGGGCTCGACCTGAACCGGCAGTTCCCGGTCAATTGGGAGCCGGAGGCGAAGCAGGTGGGCGCAGGCCCCTATCCGCTCTCCGAGCCCGAGACCCGGGCGGTGGCCGAGTTCGTGATCAACCAGAAGAACATCGTCGGCGGGCAGTCCTACCACACCACCACCGGCATCATCCTGCGCCCGTCGGGCCAGCGTCCCGACAAGCAGATGGCGCCCAAGGACCGGGCCGCCTTCATCGCCATCGGCAAGGTGGGGGAGGAGCTGACCGGCTACCCCTGCGTCTCCGTCTACGACGGCTTCGCCTACAACCCGGAGCGGCCGATCACCGGCGGCTTCTTCGACTGGACCTACGACGCCCTGGGCCTGATGATCTACTCCACCGAGCTGTGGGACCTGCGGGTCCGGGCCGGGAATGACCGGGTCCCCTTCCTCAACCCCTGGAAGGACCGGGACGTGGAGCAGGAGGGGCTGAACATGCTGGCCTGGAACGACCGGGAGCTGGCCGGCGAGGGCTTCGTCCCCTGGTACGACTTCGACCACCCGCAGCTGGGCCGTGTCCAGCTGGGCGGCTGGCGGATGAAGGAGGTGCTCCAGAACGCCCCGCCCACCTTCCTGAAGGCGGAGGCGCACAAGAACTGCCTCTTCACCCTGCGGCACGCCGCGGCCTCGCCCCGCCTGGCCATTGAGAGGGCGACGGCAGACCATCTGGGCGACGGCGTCTACAAGATCGAGGTGGTGCTGAAGAACAAGGGCTACCTGCCCACCCACGTCACCGAGATGGCCAAGCAGATCAAGGCCGCCAAGCCGGTCACCGTGGAGCTGAGCCTCCCCGAGGGGGCCTCGCTGGTGCTGGGCAAGGTGAAGGAGGAGGCGGGCCACCTGGACGGCCGGGTGATCGCCCCGGGGCTGAACTTCTACCCCGGCAACGCCTCCACCAGCAAGGAGAAGCGGCTGGAGTGGGTCGTCAAGGCGCCCAACGGCGGCGACCTGGGGGTGCGGGCGGTCAGCGAGAAGGCGGGCAAGGTCTCCGCCACCATCGCCCTGCGGGCTGAGGTGTAGGCCATGAACATGACCGAACAGCAGGCCCGTGAGATCCTGGCCGGGTACCGCTCTGACAAGTACCACCGCCACGCCGAGATCGAGTCCTTCCTGAGGGCCTGGGCGGCGCTCTACCCCGGCCTCTGCCGGCTGGAGTCGCTGGGCCGCTCCCCGGAGGGCCGGGAGATCTGGCAGATGACCCTGACCAACTTCGCCACCGGAGAGGACCGGGTCAAGCCCGGCTACCACATCAACGGCCAGCACCACGCCGGCGAGGTGACGGCGGGGGCGGTGGCGGTCTACACCATTCACTACCTGCTGAGCCAGTACGGGACCGACCCGGCGGTGACCGAGCTGCTGGACACCCGGGCGGTCTACGTGCTGCCCCGGATCGCCGTGGACGGGGCCGAGTGGTACATGGAGAACCCGCAGATGCTCCGCTCCAGCCCGCTGCTCTACCCGGAGCCCGAGGAGCGAGAGGGGCTGAGGCCGGCCGATATCAACGGCGACGGGCGAATCCTGCAGATGCGGATCCCCCATCCGGAGGGGGACTGGAAGCGCTCCGCGAAGGATCCCCGCCTGATGGTGCGCCGGCGGCCCGAGGAGAGGGAGGGCACCTTCTACCGGCTCTACACCGAGGGGCTGATCCAGCAGCGGACCCCCAACGGGATCGAGCCCTACTATGATGGAAAGGGGATCACCGGCGACCCGGGCGGCCCCTACGCCCGGGAGCGGGGCTTCGACTTCAACCGGAACTACCCGACCAACTGGAAGCCGCAGCACCGGCAGCCCGGCTCGGGCCGCTACCCCTTCGACCGGGAGGAGGTCCGGGCGATGGCCCGGTTCTGGCTGAGCCACCCCAACATCGGGGCGGCCATGTCCTACCACACCCGCTCGGGGATGAACCTGCGCCCCTCGCCGCTGGTGGGGGACGATAAGCTGAACCCCTTCGACCTGGCGATGTACAAGCGGATCGGCGAGCTCTGCACCCGCATCACCGGCTACCCCACCGTCTCGGTCTACGAGTACTTCACCTTCGACTACAGCCCCGACCGGCTGGATGTGGGCTCCTGGCTGGAGTGGTGCTACGACGGACTGGGGGTGCAGGGCTTCGAGATGGAGCTCTGGGACTTCCCCTATATCTGCGGGGTGAAGAAGCGGCCCTTCAAAGAGGTGAAGAACCTGACCGACGAGCAGCGGGAGGAGGAGGCGCTCCTCATGCTGCAGTGGAACGACCGGGAGCTGGGCGGGGAGGGCTTTATCGACTGGCACCCCTTCGAGCATCCCCAGCTGGGGCCGGTGGAGATCGGCGGCTGGGAGCCGAAGTTCGTCCAGCAGAACCCGCCCGAGAAGCTGCTTCACCAGGAGTGCCACAAGAACTGCCTCTTCACCATCGAGCACGCCCTCTCGCTGCCGCTGCTGCGGATCGGGGAGGTGCGGGTGAAGCAGATCGGCAGCGGGATCTGGTCGGTGGCGGCCCAGATCTGCAACCAGGGCTACCTCCCCACCCACGTCACCGAGGTGGCGGTCAGCATGAAGACGGTCCAGCCCGTCAAGGTGAAGCTGCAGGTGGAGGGGAGGATCGCCGGCGGCAGGGCCGAGCAGGAGCTGGGCCAGATCAGCGGCCGGGGGGCGGGTGGCACCTCCTTCTGGGGGACCGGCCACTCCCCCGCCACCGAGCGGTGGGCGGAGTGGGTGGTGGTGGCGCCGGCAGGCTCGCCGGTCACCATCGCCGTCGAGCACGACCGTGGCGGCCAGGTGAGCCGGACCGTCAGCCTGGCCGAGCAGGCCTAGGAGGGATGCTGCGTGTCGCTGATCGCAAGCTTTGACCCGGGCCGATACCTCCGCTACGCGGAGATGACCGCCCTGCTGCAGGAGCTGGCCTCGGCCTATCCGGCCCTCTGCCAGCTGGAGGAGATCGGCCGCTCGGCCGAGGGGCGGGCGATCTGGGCGGTCACCCTGACCAACACCGGCACCGGACCGGCGGCGGAGAAGCCCGGCTACCTGGTGGATGCCAACACCCACGCCGGCGAGGTGACCGGCGGGGCGGCGGCGCTCTACACCATCCATCACCTGCTGACCCGGTACGGCGAGGATCCGGTGGCCACCGAGATCCTGGACACCCGGGCCTTCTACGTCGTCCCCCGGATCGCCGTGGACGGGGTGGAGCGCTACCTGAGCAGCCCCACCCTGCTCCGCTCCAGCCCCAAGCTCTACCCCCTGACCGAGGAGCCGCCGGGCTTCTACGCCAGGGATATGGACGGCGACGGGCGGATCCTGCAGATGCGGATGCGCCACCCCGAGGGCGACTGGAAGGCGGATGAGCAGGATCCCCGGCTGATGGTGCAGCGGCGGCCCGAGGAGCGGGAGGGCACCTTCTACCGGCTCTTCACCGAGGGGGAGATCAAGGACTGGGACGGCAAGGCGATCCCGCCCCTGCGCCGCCCCTACGGCCTGGACTTCAACCGGAACTACCCCGCCTTCTGGAACCCGGAGGGGAAGCAGCCCGGCGCCGGGCCCTACCCGCTCTCGGAGCCGGAGACCCGGGCCCTGGCCACCTTCCTGCTCAGCCACCCCAACATCGGTGCCTACGTGGCCTACCACACCACCGGCGGGGTCCTGCTCCGCCCGCCGTCCAACGGGGCGGATGAGAAGATGAACCAGGCGGATTTGGAGTCCTTCAAGCGGATCGGTGAGCTCTGCACCCGGGTCACCGGCTACCCCTGCAAATCGACCTACGAGGCCTTCCACTACCCCGGCCAGGAGGCGCTGGTGAAGGGGGCGGATGACTGGAGCTACGAGCACCTCGGGGTCCAGGGCTTCACCTTTGAGCTCTGGGACCTGGAGGGGCGGGCCGGCGCCCGCGGCTATGCCCAGATCGGGGTGAAGGGGCTGCTGAAGCTCTCGCAGGAGGAGCTGGTCGAGGACGGGCGGAAGCTGCTGAAGTACAACGATGCGGCGCTGGGAGGAAAGGGCTTCATCGACTGGACCCCCTTTGAGCACCCGCAGCTGGGCCCGGTGGAGATCGGCGGCTGGGACCCGAAGTTCGCCGACCAGAACCCGCCGGAGGGGCCGCTCCTGGTGGAGGAGGTGACCCGGGCGGCCGCCTTCACCCTCCAGCACTGTCTGGCGCTGCCCCGGCTCGCCTTCGGCAAGGTGGAGGCAAAGCCGGTGGGCGGGGGGATCTACGAGCTGACGGTGGCGGTGCGGAACACCGGCTACCTGCCCACCAACGTGACCGAGATGGCGGTGCAGCAGAAGCGCTCCACCGGGGTGAAGCTGGCCCTGGAGGGGGCGGAGCTCGTCGCCCAGCGAGGGGCGGAGGTCAGGAACGGCCGGCTCGAGCTGGGGGAGATCCCCGGCTGGGGGAAGAGCAGCGAGCGGTGGGTCACCCTCGCCATCCGGGGCCGGGCCGGGGCAATCGTGACCCTCACCGCCCGCCACGACCGGGCGGGTCTGGTCCGCGCCACGGTGGAACTCAGGTAGGGATTGGGGCCCATTTCTTGCCACGGATTACACGGATTACACGGACAAATGAACGATGATGGGGGTAGTGCCCATTATCATCCGACTCCAAATCTGTGTAACCGCCCTGGTGCGGTGCTTCGCACCAGCACCACTGATGAAAAGGGCACTACCCACCGTGGCAAAGATAACGGCCCCACCTCTCTGCGTGACCAACAACAACGAACAGAGCCCGAGGGCTGGCGCCCTTCGGGCTCTTTGCTTATCGGTTCCAGAAGGTGCGCAGGGTGGCTGCCAGCTCCCTGCCCTGCCGCAGCCCTGCCTCCAGGGAGCCGGAGCGGCGGGTGGAGTCCATCAGGCTGGGGCCGAAGACCGCCAGGGTCTGGGCATCGGGCACGACAACCTCGACCTGGCTCCCGCCCGCCCGCAGCGCCTCTGCCTCGGCCGTCACCTGCCGGTGCCCCAGGGGATGGCCGGTCGAGCCCATGGGGGCGATGACCAGGACCCGCTCGTGCCCGGCCGCCAGGTCGGCGTTGGTGCCGGAGCGGACGCCGCCGTCCATGTAGCGGCGGCCCTCGATGGTGATCGGGGCAAAGAGCCCCGGCACGGCGCAGCTGGAGGCGATGGCCCGGGGCAGCGGGACCCCCGAATCCCGGTCCCAGACGGTGAAGTCGCCGGTGGCGACATCGACCGCCGTCACCTTCAGCGGCCTGGCGGGCCACGGCGCATCCCCCAGGACGCTCTGGAAGAGGGCCACGTAGCGCTCCTCGGGCACGCCCCCGGCGGCCAGCGCCATCTGGCCCAGCTCCCGCCGCAGTTCGGCCGTCATCTCCCGGGCATTGAACCACTTCTGGTAGATTGCATTCAGGGCGGCCATCTCCACGTACTGCTCGTAGCTGGTGGGTTGATCTCCCTGGGCCTGCTGCCCGGCCATCAGCATCTCCGCCGGCAGGCCGAAGGCCAGCTGGGTCCCCACCACCGAGCCCGCAGAGGTTCCCACGAACAGGTCGGCCTCGGACAGGTGGATCCCCGCCTCGGCCAGGGCCGATGTCAAACCCGTCATCCAGGCGATTCCCAGGACTCCCCCGCCGCCCAGAACCAGCGCTCGTTGCGGCATAGTCGATCCCTCCTGCACTCCTCCGTTGGTTTTGGTAGTAGCATACCAAAATCATCTGAACTTCACGAGGGGGGAGGGGAGCATCCCCTTCATGACGACCGGCGAAGCTTGCGAATACCTTTAGGTATAGCAACGACGTCGAACGGGCAGACTGCACCTGAAGGATCCGACCCAGTTCGCTTGAAGGAGGACTCCCATGCCGAAGGGCGCAACCCAGACCAAGACCCTGAAGGTCGGGGACAAGGCTCCGGACTTCACCCTGAAGTCCCACCTCGACAAGGAGATCAGCCTCTCCGGCCTGAAGGGCAAGAACGTCTTCATCGCCTTCTACCCCCTCGACTGGACCCCGGTCTGAGGGGCGCAGATGCCCTCGTACGAGGACGACCTGTCCCGTTTCGAGGAGTACAATACCCAGGTGCTGGGTATCAGCGTGGATTCCATCCCCAGCCACAAGGCTTGGGCCAAGTCGATCGGCGGCATCAGCTACCCCCTGCTCTCCGACTTCTACCCCCACGGCAGGGTAAGCGAGGCGTTCGGGGTGCTGCGGACCGATCCCAACTCGCCGGCCTTCGGTGCATCGGAGCGGGCGCTCTTCATCATCGACAGGGAGGGTGTCGTCCAGTTCATCGACATCCACCCGATCGCTGAGCAGCCCGACAACGAGGAGCTCTTCCAGATCCTTCGCAAGATGCAGTAAGCCGGTCGGGCGGGAGGGGAGCCTCCCGCCCTTTGCCTTCACGTCCACCAAAGGAGGAACCTCATGCCTGTGGAACTCTCCCGCCGCTGTGTCCCCTACACCCCTGTGACCCGGAAGCTCTCGGAGATGACCATCGCCATCGTCTCCACCGCCGGTGTCCACCTGACCGACCAGGAGCCCTTCAACAAGGAGGGGGATGATACCTGGCGCCACCTGCCCGGCGACCTGGATGCGAAGAACCTGATGATCACCCATGGCGCCCCGGAGGAGCATTACGACCGGAGCCAGGCGCTGCAGGATATCAACGTGATCTTTCCCATAGACCGGCTGCGGGAGCTGCAGGCGCAAGGCTTCATCGGCGGCCTCTCCGAGAGGCACTGGTCGCTGATGGGCTACTCGCTCCGGCTCAAGAAGTACTACGATGAGACCGCCCCGGCGGTGGCCAGGGAGGTGGAGCGCTCCCCCGTGGATGCGGTCCTGCTGACCGCCGGCTGACCGCTCTGCCACCGCACGGTCGTTGCGGTTCAGCGGGCGATTGAGATGGCCGGCATCCCCACGGTCCTGATCACCACCGACAAGGAGTCCTCCGAGCAGCAGCGCCCGCCCCGGGCGATCCATCCGGCCGGCTTCACCTGGGGCCACAGCCTGGGCACGGCGGCCAACCAGGGGCTGCAGATGGAGGTGCTGAAGACCGCCCTGCGGCAGTTGGCGGAGCTGCACATGCCGGGGCAGGTGCGGACGCTGGAATTCCAGGGGTACAACCCCTAGCCGACAAGGCTGCACATCTGTGACGTGCGTCACCAGAGTGCGGCCTTTTCATTTGCTATGGTGGAGGTGAGGAGGACTGATCTTGCATGACCCCTGCCGAGAGCCTGGTGCGGTCCAGCGCCCGGTGGCTGCTGGTGGTGCTCCCACTCGGTGTGCTGCTCCGCACCGCCTTTGTCTGGCCCTACAATCCAGGCCCCTTCTTCTGGGGCAACCTGATCCACGCCCACAGCCACACCGCCTACTTCGGCTGGGCCGGGCTGGGGCTGATGGGGCTGATGCTGGCGGTCCTGCCCCGGCTGACGGGGCGGCCGGTCGCCGGCTCGCCCGCCATGGCATGGCTGCTCCGGCTGGCCCCCTGGGCGGTGACCGGGGCGCTCCTCACCTTCGCCTGGCAGGGCTACGCCGCTCCCTCCATCGCCTTCTCCACCCTGAACGAGCTGCTCTGGTTCCTCTTTTCCTGGATCTTCTACCGGGAGGTGCGGGAGCGGCCGGTCCGGGAGTGGCCTCCGGCCCTCTGGCTGATGGCTGCCGCCGTCCTCCTGCTGCTCCTCGCCAGCCTGGGCACCCTGGTGCTGATCATCGCCAACGTGGTGCTGCAGACCAGCAACCCGGTGCTGGGCAACCTGGGGGTCTACCTCTTCCTGCAGGCCTACGGGGACGGCTGGCTGGAGGTGGGGGTGATGGGGGTGGCGGCCGCCCTGAGCGCCAACTCCCTGCCCGACCGCCGGCTGGCGGGCCGGCAGGCGGCCCTGATGCTGGCGCTGATGGCCCCCGCCTCGCTCCGGCTCCTGGCCCCCTTCGGCCTCTCCGGGCCGCTGCTCACCATCGGCATCCTCAGCGGGGTGGTGCTGGTGCTGGCCCAGCTGGCCTACCTCTGGAACATGCGGCAGGCCGCCCTGCCGGAGCCGGCCCGCCCCTGGTGGCTGCTGGCGGCTGCCGCCCTGGTGCTCAAGGCGGTGCTGGAAGGGATCCCGCTGCTGCCCGGCTGGGTGGAGATGGCCCTGGAGCGCAACCTGGTGATCGGCTACCTCCACCTGAAGCTGCTGCTGATCGTCACCGCCGGCATGATCGGGGCGATGGCGCTGCTGGGCCCCCGGGTGCACCGGGCGGCCTTCCTCCTCTTCGCCGCCGGCTCGGCCGCGATGGTGGGGGCGCTGGTGGCCCACGGGCTCTGGGCCGGCTCCAACCTGGCGCTGGGGCGAAGCCTCTACATGGCCGCCCTGCTCACGGGTCTGATCTCGGGCGTGGGGGCGGGCTGGGCGGTCTGGGGAATCGCTCGCCGGTAATCGTCAGGGCGGAGGCTCTCCCTCCGCCCTGATGCTCGCCTATGTCTGTTCGGAGCGCCGGGCTTGCCGCCAGTGGTAGAGGTAGGCCGGGGCTACAATCACCACGAAGAGGGCGCTGGTGATGATCTCCTTGATGCGCTGCACCTCGCGCTGTCTGACAGCGTGCGCTTTGAGCTCCGCGCACTTGGCCTCATCCAGGTCGATCACCCCCCTTTCCGGTTCCTGAAGGGCTTCCAGGCAGGGATCGGGGGCCGGCCCGGGGTAGACCAGATCGATCATGCCCACGATGAAGGTCCAGATGCCCATGAGCAGCATGATGAAGGTAACCAGGCTGACGAGGTAGAGATAGACCTTGCGAACCTCCCATCTCATTGCGATCGCCTCCCGCTGTGCCGCTGTACCGGTTGACGAGCAGGCCGGGACGGGAAGGCAGCCACCCGCCTCCTGCCAGGGGCGCTGGGGAATCCCCTCACGCTCAACGTGGCACTGGGCGAACGGGCTGTCAAGTGACACAAAGGTGTCAATTCTTCCATCCCTCCGCCAGGGGCGGCAGGGTGTATAATGGGGGTAACCCGAGCGCCCGAGGAGGGCTGAGGATGCGGCTGCACGATCTCTGACGCTGACAGGTAACCGGATACCGCCCGACCTTGGCCGTGGGGGAGATGCCCCGACGGCTGTTGCTGTTGGCCCGGCCACCGCCCCCGCCTTGCCCGGCTACCCGGATCTCACAGGAAAGGCGGAGGAGATGGATGAACCTGTCCCTGCAGACCGAGGGATTTGAAGCGAAGGCCCGCCGGATTTTGGCAGAATGCTATGGCCTGGCACCGGCGACCCTGCACCCCCTGAACTTCACCGGCGCCGTCTTCAAGGATGTTTGCCGTGTCGAGGCCGGGGGGACCGCCTACGTGCTGAAGCGGTATCGCTCCGACTTCCGGAGCGGGCAGGACCTGACCGCCATCCACCAGGCCCAGGAATACCTGATGCGAAAGGGGCTGCCGGTGGCGCCGGTGCTCCCGGACCGGGAGGGGAGGCTGGTCACCGGCGACGGCGGGCACTGCTGGGTGCTCTACGCCTGGGTGGAGGGGCGCCACCAGCGGCCCGAACAGATCCCGGACAGGCGGGCCGCCCTGCTGGGCGCCACCCTGGCCCGCCTGGACCTGGAGCTGGGCGGCTGGGAGACCGACTGGCCCGGCGCCGAACCCTTCTACGCCCTGTTGCCGGCGGAGAGCATCGCCCGCTTCGAGGAGCTGCTTCGCCTGGCGGAGCGGGGCAGCGGCCCCCGGGACCAGCTCGCCGTGCAGGTGCTGCGCTACCGGATCGAGGCGCTGGACCGGCTGGCCCCCCTGGCCCCCCGGATCATCCCGATGGAGCGGCAGTGGGTGCACGGCGACCCCAACGAGGGGAACTTCCTCTGGGAGGGCGACCGGATCACCGCCATCATCGACTTTGACAACATGCGGTGGGCGCCCCGGGGCTTCGACTTCATGTACGCCCTCACCAGCCACTTCCCCTCGGGGAGCCCGGCCCGGGAGGCCTTCGCCCGCGCCTATCTCGGGGCAGTCCGCCCCACCCCGGCGGAGCTGGAGCTCTACGCCCCCATGTGGGCCTACACCCAGCTCTGCGACATCTGGCCGATCGATGAGCTCTACCTGCGCCCGGCCAACTTCCACCCCTCCTGGGAGATCGACCCCCCTTCCGACCGGTGGGAGCGCCAGATCGGTCCCCTGACCGACTGGCTGTTACGGCTGCAGGCCGCCGGTCCCCTCTCCTGACCCTACTGCCCCGACCCTAGGGCGCCGACCCCAGCCGCTGTCAGCCGATAATCCGCAACCCCCCCGATGGGAGTCGCCCCCCCTGGGCTGTTATACTCGCGGTACTACCGTGGGACCAGGGGGGGAAGGGCCGCGATGGGTTGGCAGACGCTCCGGGATTCGATTCCCACCGTGGTCATGCAGATGGCCGCCGCAGCGGTCCACATGATGGCGATCACCGGGCTGGGGGCGACCCTGGGCCCGCTCTACACCGCATTGGCAGCCGCCATCTTGCTGGCGGCCCCCATGACCGCCGTGCTGGCGATGCTGGCCGGCTACACCCGGCTGGGCACCGCCCTCTTCGCCGCCTTCTTTATGGCGTCGGCGGGGCTGCTCCTTTACGGCTACCTGGGAGAGGGCCACCTGCTGATGGCGCTCCGGGCGGCCGCCTCCCCGTGGAAGAGCCTCTTCTTCATCACGGCGGTGCTGCTGCCCCTGCTGCAGGTGACCGGGATCATCGAGGCGGCCCGCTCGCTCTTCCCCCAGCACTTGATACAGATTACCGAGGAGTAGCGGTCCACGGATTCCCCTGAAAATGACGGCCACGGATTACACGGATTACACGGATGAAGACAGAACGTGGACAATGATGGGGTTCGTACCTTTTCATGGGTGGTGCTGGTGCGAAGCACCGCACCATGGTGGTTACACGGAATGAACGGATAGTGGTGCTGGTGCGAAGCACCGCGCCATGGTGATTATACGGATTTGATGGGAGATGGGTGCCCGCTCCCATTATTATGTAATTGTCGTTTTAATCCGTGTAATCCGTGAAATCCGTGGCAAAGAAAGACGACCCCACTTCCATGCGTGACCGACATGATCATGCCCGCCCTCGACCGGGGCGGGCATTCTCTTTACTCAAACCGGATGCGGAGCAGCCCGGCGGTGGTGAAGATGGCGGCCAGGGCGCCCAGCACCAGCAGCGGCAGGCTGAGGTGGGCCCAGTCGGCGCCCCGGAGCGCCACCTCCTGCAGCGCCTTCATCGCCCAGGCCTGCGGGGTCATGTAGCCGATCCGCTGCATGGTGGGGGAGAGCAGATCCAGGGGCCAGAAGAGGCCGCCCAGCATCGAGGTGGCGATGATGAAGATGGCGCCGACCGTCTGCTGCTGCTCGAAGGTCCGCACGATGCCGGCGAGGAAGAGGCCGATGCCGGCGGCGGCCAGGACCATGGCGGCGCCCACGGTGAAGAGGGGGAGCAGCGGGCCCCATTCAACCCGGAAGAGCAGCCGGGTGCCGAAGACCAGCATGGTGAACTGGAAGAGGCCGGTCAGGAAGAAGGAGAGCAGGTAGCCGGCGAGCAGGCCGGCCCGTTCCGTCGGGGTGGTGAGCAGGCGGCCCCAGGTGCCGTGCTGCCGCTCGTAGAGGAAGGCGCCCGCCATCATCAGGATCGACATCATCACCGACATCACCGTGAAGCCCAGGGCGGACTGGTTCAGGGCGTTGTAGCCGCCCCCCGAGTCGTTCGATGCGAGGACGGGTCTGGCCGGGATCTCCCGGGCGACGGTGACCGCCCGCCGCTCCCGCTCCAGCCCGATCCGCTCCAGCGCCGCCCGCACCTCCGGCTCGGCGGCGGAGCCGGCCAGCCGGCGGGCCAGGTGGAGGTCGGCGGCCAGCTGTGTCACCCGCCGCTGCAGGATCGGCCGGATCCCCCACTCCAGGTTGCTGCCGCGGTGGGTGATCAGCTCCAGCTCCACCTTCCGGCCCTCGGCCACCGCCTCCTCAAACCCCGGCGGGATGGCGAAGCCGGCGACGACCTTCAGGTCGGCGATCAGCTTGGCCAGCTCCTCCCGGGAGGCGGTCCGGACCGCAAGGCTGGGCTCCTGGGCCAGCGCCTCGATCAGCAGGGTGGCGGCCAGGGAGCGGTCCTCATCGATGATGGCGACGGGGTAGACCCGCCCCCGGGGGGTCGCGGGCTGCTCGCTCTCGCCGCCCCCGCCCACCATCAGCCCGAAGATCACCGTGAGGACGAGGGGCAGGAGGAACATGGAGGCCAGGTTTCCCTTGGACCGGATGGCGATGCGAAACTGGGTCAGCGCCACGGCCAGGCTCTTGCGCATGACGGATCCCTCCTACCGGGTGGCCAGCCGCCAGGCGCCGAGGGCGCCGGTGGTCAGGCCGGTGATGCAGAGGATGGCGATGGGAAGGGCGGCGTGCTGGATCCCCACCCCGGCCATCTGGTCGAGGAAGCCCTGGAGCGCCCAGTAGTTGGGGATCGCCTTGGCCACCCGCAGCAGCCCCTCCGGGAAGGCGTAGAGCGGGAACATGGAGCCGGAGAGCGCCCCGAAGATCATGCCCAGCAGGCCCACGGCGGTGTCGGCCGTCCGCGGATCCCGGAAGAGGGCGGCCAGGCCGGTGGAGATCCCCGCCGCGGCGACCGCGAAGGAGAGGCCGAGGGGGATGACCGCGATCCAGGGCCCCCAGTGGACGCCGTAGAGCAGGGTGGTGCCCACCAGGAGGATCAGGAACTGGGCGCCGATCAGCACCGCCGTGGAGAGCGACAGCCCGGCCAGCACCGCCCACGGGGGGGTGGGGCTGATCATGATCCGGGCCAGGGTGCCGTTCTGCCGGTCCTCCAGGATCGTCTTGGCCCGCTGGGCGGCGGACATCAGCATGTACATCACCGCCATGCCCGCCGCGTAGTAGGCCATCGCCCCGACCTCCCGGGTGGTGGAGGGCCGCTCCCGGATCTCGGGCAGCTCGATCCCGACCGCCGCCTGCTCCGGCCCGGCCAGGGCAGCGGCGACGGCGCCGCGGGTCACCTGGTCGGTGAAGATCCCGAGGATCTGGGCGACGATATCGGCCTGGGTGGGGCGGCCCGGGTCGGTGTAGAGCCCCAGCTCGGCCGGCTTCCCCTCCAGGACCGCCTCGGAGAGGCCGGCCGGCAGGTGGATGACGGCGGCCACCTCGCCCCGCTCCACCCGCTGGCGGGCCGCCGCCAGGTCGGCGCCGGGCTGCAGGGTGATCAGCTCCTGCAGCTCGGGCGAGCCGAAGAGCTGATCGACCAGCACCTGCCCCAGATCGAAGCCGGGCGGCGGCTGGTCCTCATCCACCAGGACCACCGTGAAGGGATGGATCTTGCCCAGGCTCATCAGATCCTTCAGCGAGACGCCGAGGATGCCGATCAGGATCATGGGCATCAGCAGGAAGATGATCAACGCCTTGCGGTCCCGCCCCATCCGGGTGAGGGCCAGGCGGGTGATGGCGAACACCTTGCGCATCGGTCGGCCCCTCCTCTCGTCAGTCCCGCAGCGCCCGGCCGGTCAGGTGCAGGAAGACCGACTCCAGGTTCGGCTCTTCCACCTCGACCCCCAGCACCCGCCGCCCCGCCGCCGCAGCGGCCGCCAGCATCGGCGCCAGGGTCTCGCCCACCTGCTCCACAAGGGCGACCAGCGCTCCGTCCTCCAGCCGGGTCTGGCGGACCCCCGGCACCGCCGCGACCAGCGCCGCCAGCTCCGAATCCGGGTTGACCAGCTTCAGCCTGACCGTGGAGCCGGAACCGGCCAGCCGCCGGACCTCCTCCAGCGAGCCCAGGGCGATCAGCTTGCCGTGGTCGATGATACCCAGCCGCTGGCAGAGGTACTCGACCTCCTCCATGTAGTGGCTGGTGTAGAGCAGGCTCATGGAGTACTCGCTGTTCAGCCGCCTGACCGTCTCCAGGATGTTGTTCCGGGACTGCGGGTCGATGCCCACGGTGGGCTCATCCATGATCAGCAGTTCCGGCCGGTGCAGCAGCGAGGCGGCGATGTTGATCCGGCGCTTCATGCCCCCCGAGTAGGTCTCGATCCGCTCCTTCTGCCGGTCGGTCAGGGAGACGATCTCCAGCGCCTCATCCACCCGCCGGGCCAGATCCGCTCCGAAGTAACCGTACATCTGCCCCCAGAAGAGCAGGTTCTCCCGGGCCGAGAGGGAGGGGTAGAGGGCGATCTCCTGGGGCACCACCCCCATCATCCGCTTGGCCCGCAGGGGCTCCTTCCGCACATCCACCCCGCCCACAAAGATCTCGCCCTCCGAGGGGGAGAGGAGGCCGCAGATCATGGCGATGGTGGTCGACTTCCCCGCCCCGTTGGGCCCCAGGAGCCCGAAGGACTCCCCCCGCCCGACGGCAAAGCTGATCCCCCGCACCGCCTCATGCTGTCCAAACCGCTTGACCAGATTCCTGACCTCCAGCACGCCGCTCACGCTCCATTCCCGAAAAGCTACACCCCCACTCTAACGCAGGATGCGGCCCGGCACATGTGCCGGACCGCATCCTGCGCGTATGCCAAAAGTCATGTCCCCCTCGACCGAGGGGATGCCTGATCTCACGCAGCCCCCCGCCGGGCCCCCCGGTGCTCCCGATAGACCGGCGCCCCCGGACTGACCAGCCCCGCCATGACCCCCAGGAACAGCAAAGCCCCCCCCACCTGCCCCACTAGGTACCCAACCCCACCCCACTGCCCCTGATCAAAGCCAAAAAGCAGCAGCCCAGCCACCAGCACCCCCAGGTAGAGCACCCCCCGAACCACCGGCCGCCGAATAGACCCCGAGAGCCACCCCACCCCCAACAGCCC
>JBMONC010000023.1:8452-18145 GCA_049324875.1 Bacillota bacterium | reverse complement strand
ACCGCACCTGGTTCCTGGAAGGGGGGGCCGCCGGGTGGACACGCTAGAGGAGGCCGACCGGCAGGGATTGGAGCGGGCGAGATGGTATATGCCACCCTGCTGGAAACTGGTGAACCCGGAGGTGTCCCATGGAGATGCAGCTGCCGGTCCTGGTGCCGGTGCCCCGCACCCTGGTCTGGGGGGAGGGGGAGGTGGTGCTCCCCGAGTCGCTGACCCTGATCCTGAAGGCGAACCAGCAGGAGCTCCTGCCCGCCGCCGAGCGGTTCCAGCGCTTCGTCCTGGAGCGGCTGGGCCTGGCGGTGGCGATCACCGCCAGCGACATCGGCAGCGGGGATCACATCGTGATCGACACCGACTCCCGCGGGGTGATCCACGCCGAGGGGTATGAGCTGACCGTAGGGCACGGCCGGGTCCGGATCGCGGCGGCCACCCCCCGGGGGGCGGCCCTGGGGCTGGCCACGCTCAAGCAGCTCCTGGCGGGGAGCGGCCGGCGGCTGCGGGCCTGCCAGATCAAGGACTGGCCCGACTTCACCCGGCGCGGGGTCATGCTGGATATCAGCCGGGGCAAGGTGCCCACCATGGCCTCGCTCTACCGGTTCATCGACCTGCTGGCCGACCTGAAGATCAACGAGTTCCAGCTCTACACCGAGCACACCTTCGCCTACCGCAACCACCGGGAGGTCTGGCAGGCCTACTCCCCCATGACCGGGGAGGAGATTCTGCTGCTGGACCGGTACTGCCGGGAGCGGTTCATCGACCTGGTGCCCAACCAGAACTCCTTCGGCCACATGACCCAGTGGCTGATCCACCCCCGCTACCAGCACCTGGCCGAGACGCTGGAGGGCTGGACCGGCTGGGGGCTCCGCTTCCCCGGCCCCTTCTCCCTCTGCCCGGTGGAGCCGGCCACCATCCCCTTCCTGGCGGAGCTGTACGATGAGCTGCTGCCCCACTTCACCAGCCCCTACTTCAACGTCGGCTGCGACGAGACGCTGGACGTCGGCCAGGGCCGCTCCCGGCAGGCGGTGGAGGAGCAGGGGGAGCACCAGGTCTACGTCCAGTTCCTGCGGAAGATCCAGAAGCTGGTCCAGGAGCGGGGCCGGACGATGATGTTCTGGGGCGACATCATCATCAAGGCACCCGAGTACATCAAGCAGCTGCCCAAGGATCTGATCGCCCTGGAGTGGGGCTACGAGGCCGACCACCCCTTCGACCAGCACGCCAGACACTACGCCGAAGCCGGGATCCCCTTCTACGTCTGCCCGGGCACCTCCACCTGGAACTCGCTCTTCGGGAGGACCGAGAATGCCCTGGCCAACCTGCGCAGCGCCGCGGAGGCGGGGCGGAAGCACGGGGCCAAGGGCTTCCTGAACACCATCTGGGGGGACCGGGGCCACCAGGACTACGAGCCGGCCTGCTACCTGCCCGTCGCCTTCGGGGCCGCCATCGCCTGGGCGGTGGATCAGAACCGGGAGCTGGACCTCCGCCCCTTCCTCAACCGGCTCCTCCTCCGGGACCGGGCCGAGAAGATCGGCGGGCTGCTCTACGACCTGGGCAACCTCTACCAGTTCGCCGGCAAGCTGATTCCCAACGGCTCGCTTCTGGTCGCCCTGCTCCACCTCGGCTTCGACCGCCCCGCCCTGCTCGACGGGGTCGCTCCGGCCGACATGGACCGGGCGGCGGCGATCACCCGGGACCTGGGCCGCCGGATCGGCGAGCTGGAGCTGGCCGGGGAGGAGGGGCACCTGGTCAGCCGGGAGCTGCGCAACGGGGTGCGGATGCTGCTCCACGCCTGCGAGCTGGGCCGGCTCCGGCTGCAGGAGGCGGCGGGAGAGCCGCTGGACCCGGCCCGGCTCCAGGCCCAGCTGCTCGACCTGGACGGGATCATGGCCGAGCACCGGGAGCTCTGGCTGCAGCGGAACCGGCCGGGCGGGCTGGAGGAGATGTCGCTGGAGCCGCTGCGGCGGCTGCGGGCCGAGTATCAACGGCGCCTCTGAATGGGACAGGATCGCCGCGGACGGCGCCTCCATCGCGCCATCCGCGGCCCTTTATTCGCCCGGGGTATAGATGAAGTAGGGAACCCAGTAGCGCCATCCGCAGCGGTTGGTCCGCAGGCCGTACTCGGTGTAACCGGTCACCAGGACCCGCCTGGATCCGGCCTCCTCCACCACCAGGATCGGGCGGTGGAAGAAGTAGGTATCCCTTGCCCGCTCGTTGACCGCGGAGGGCAGCGGCACGTAAAGCGTCCCGGATCCGGCGAACTCCCAGGGGAGGGTGACCGGCTCGTAGACCTCCTTCTCGTAGAAGCGGCGGGTGGTTCCCCAGTCCTCCTGGCCGGTGCGGTAGCGGAGGCCCGTCGGCGGGGATTCCGCTCCCGCCAGGGAAGAGATGATCTCGACAATCCGTCCGTGGCCTTGCAGGAAGAGATAGTACCCTTCGATCGTCTCGCGGTCGAACGGCTTTCCCGGCTCGTCGTGGGGGTAGCCCAACTGGAGTGACCCGCCCGAGTTGCGCAGCGTGCTCTCCTGCGAGGGGGACCAGAGGAACCGGACCGGACCGGTCCGGTAGAGCCGCTCCGGCTCCCCGGTGATCTGCCAGCGGACACCGATGGCGGTGAAACCCTCCTCCGGGAACCGGACCCGCACGCTCCCCTGCACAGCCCGGGAGCGGAGCCAGACCGGCCTCTTCCACTCATCGAGCCACTGAATCTTCGGGCGCCAGTTTCCGCTGACCAGGGGCCCGTCGCCCTCTTCCCCAACCAGGGCGATCCGGCTGAACTCCGGCGGATGCGCTGCGAAGGGATGTGGCCGCACCCAGATCACCGGCAGGTCGAAGACCGGCTCCTCCTCATGAACGCCGATATGGCCGCCCAGCCGGGCCGGGTAGACGCCGGCCGGCACGGGGGACTGGAGGTACCAGTAGAGGAGGTAGCCGCCGATCAGACCGGCCGCAGCGATCAGCAGGAGCAGGGCTCGTCTCCGCACATTCGCACACCTCCAACCATAAGACGCCCTCCCGGCCCGGGATGTTCTGTCAGCTCGGGGTGGAGGGCTCCAGCAGGCAGAGATAGCCATCCTCCAAGCGGGCGGGGGCCGGGGTGCAGTCCAGCCCCCGGGGCGGGGCGCCCACGAAGCGCAGCAGGGCGGTGGCGCCCCGGGCGACGGCCCGGCTGACCCGCCCGGCCCGCATCCAGCGCTCGGCCTCCTCGACCGGGACGGCTGCCTCCCAGACCCGCCCCTCGGCCAGGGCCCGGAGCCGCTCGGCGCTCCCGGTGAAGAGCACCCGCCCCCGGTGCAGCACCAGCACCCGGCTCGCCACCGCCTCCGCATCCCCCGCCAGGTGGGAGCTGAAGAGGATGATCCGGCCCCGAGCAGAGCGGCTGAGCAGGTGGAGTACCCGCTCCCGCTCCTCGGGATCCAGCCCGCGGGTCGGCTCATCCAGCAGCAGGAGCCGGGGGGAGCCCAAGAGCGCCTGAGCGATCCCCACCCGGCGGAGCTGGCCGCCCGACAGCTCGGCCAGGGGCCGGTCCGCCTGCGCCTCCAGCCCCAGTTCCGCCAGCAGCGCCCTGCTCTGCGGCTCCGCCGCCACCTGCTTCAGCCCGGCCAGGTAGTGAAGGAGGCGGTGGGGGGTGAGGTGGCCGGGGAGGTCCAGCTCCTGGGGCAGGTAGCCCAGCGCCCGGCGGACGGGCCGCAGGTCGCCGGTGTACGGGCGGCCTCCCAGCAGGATCCGGCCCCGGTCGGGCCGCAGGGCGGTGGCCCCCAGCTTCAGCAGGGTGGACTTGCCCGAGCCGTTGGGCCCCAGCACGGCGGTCACCCCCGGCCCCGCCCGCAGATCCAGCCCCGCCAGGGCGGCGCAGCCCTCGTAGGCGTAGGTGAGCCCCTCAAGGATCAGTTCCATGCGCCCTGCTCCATGGCCAGGCGGCCCGCCTGGCGGATCAGCGCCAGCCCCAGGAGCAGGGCGGCAGCCGAGAGCGCCAGGGACAGGTCAGAGGCGGAGAGGGAGGGCAGCAGCCGCTGCAGCAGCTCCTGAACCGTCTCACCCGTCCGCCGGGAGAGCCATTCCAGCCCGCCGAGAAGCAGCCCGGCCCAGAGCAGCAGCGGCACTCCGGCCCCGGCGATGGCGCCCCAGCGGACGGTGGTGTAGAGGGCGATGCCCGCCAGCCCCAGCAGCGGGCCGAGCCAGGCGATGACCAGCCGCCAGAGCACCATGCGCGGCTCCTGCAGCCATACCACCCCCAGCGCTCCCAGCACCACCACCAGGTTGAGGCCGACCACCAGCCCCAGCCGGCTGTAGATCAGCTCCAGGGGCTGCACGGGGGCGGTCCGCTCCAGCTCCCAGAGGGAGCGGGTGGCGGGCCGGAAGGCGTAGGCCACCGCCCCCGCCGCCAGCACCGGCGAGGAGAGGGCAAAGAGGGAGGCGAGAATCCCCTGCCGGTCCAGCACCCCGAGCAGGAGCCCCAGCCCCAGCAGCAGGCTGCTGGCCCACCAGAAGGCGGGCTCCAATACCGTCGTCTGCGACCAGGTCAACCGGAGCCAGTGGAGGGCGCCCTCATCCGGCGGTGGTTCAGGCAGGTGCTCCTCTGCCTCCACGGAGCCCCCTACCGCCGCCCGCGCCGCCACCAGGGGACGGAGGTGGGCCAGCAGCCGGGCGGTCTCCGCAGCCGACGGCTCCGGGGCAACGTACCCGGCCAGGCTCCGGCCCACACCGGTCAGATCCCCCAGCTCCCGCTGCTCTTCCGGGCTCAGTTCAGCGGCCAGGCTGCGCGTCCGCTCGTCCGTCATGAGCGCTTCCTCCCTCCCGACTCAGGTGCCGTTTCATCTGCTTCAGACCGTGGAAGAGGCGGCTCTTCACCGTGCCCGGGGGAGCCCCGGTCACCTCGGCGATCTCGTCGACCCGCATCTCGTGGTAGAACTTGAGGATCAGCGCCTCCCGCTGGGACGGCGAGAGGAGTTGGAGCGCCTCGACCACCGCCCGGCGGTCGGCGTCCCGCAGGAGCAGCTCATCCGCCCCCGGCTCGATCTCGGCCAGGTGGACCGGCCCCTGCTCCTCCATGGCATCCGCCTGCTCCCTGCGGCGGTAGGCGGAGCGGAAGTGGTCCCGGGCCAGGTTTCCCGCGATGGTGAAGGCCCAGGCCCGGAAGGTCCGGGGGGGCTCCCCCCGGTAGGTCACCAGGCGGGTGAAGCACTCCTGCACCAGGTCCTCTGCCAGGTGCCGGTCGCCGGTCTGGCGGTAGAGGAAGCCGAGCAGCGGGCTGTGGTAGCGGTGGACCAGCGCTTCCAGGCTGGACTCATCGCCGGAGAGCAGGCGCCGGTAGAGCTCTTCATCGGTGATCAACGGGGCGTCCCCCCTTCCGGCGGATCTCACAGGGTACGGCGGGCGCTCAACCCGGCGTTGACCGCCAGGAGGGCCAGCCCCAGCAGTGCCAGGAGCCACCGGTTGACTGTGGGGTCAACCCCCGCGCAGGGCCAGGTGGCGTTGAAGAGGAAGAACAGCCGGGTGTAGGTGCCGCGGCTGACGGCGTCCAGCAGCCACCAGCTCATGGCGGCGCCGGCGGCCACCCAGTAGCTGCCGGTCAGGTTCCCCACCAGCAGGCTGAGCCCCAGGAGGGCCAGAATCGGGGCCAGCGCCGGCACCACGGTCTCATCCAGCGGATAGGGGCCGTACCCCAGCCGGAAGAGCACCGCCCCCACCGCCAGGCCCAGCAGCGTCAGCGCCAGCGCCCAGGCGGTCCGGAGCAGCGGCAGCCGCCACCGGTTCTCCGGGTAGCTGAGCCGCAGCTCATGAAACCCCTCCTCCCGCTCGATCAGCATCAGATGGGCCGCCCCCAGGGCAGCGGAGAGCGGAAGGATCAGCTCGAAGGCCCGCAGGAGGTGGAGCGGGGGCGGCAGGCTGCCGCTCCGCACCCAGAGGTACCACTGGAGCGTTGCGTAGGCGGGCAGCATCAGACCGGCCAGGAGGGCGTTCAGCCCCAGCCCCAACCGGGCCTCGTAGCAGAGCGGCGAGTCAGGGCGCATCCCGCAGCACCCCCTCGACCCAGCGTGGCAGGTCCTCGTGCGGCATCCCCTCGACCGCACGGGCCTGGGTCCGCAGGGCGTTCAGCACCCGGATCACCCCTGCCTCGCCCAGTTCGCCGTAGACCCGGGCCAACTCCTGGGTCAGACGGCGATCCTGCCGGATCTGCCCCTTCATCCGGCTCAGGTCCCCGTCATGGGCGAAGTGCAGCCAGAGAAAGTGGTTGGCCTCCTCGATCACCCGCCGGGCCTCCAGATGGTTGCCGGCGGTCTTCCAGATGTCGTCCAGCACGAGGTTGCCGAAGTGGTCGTAGCGGGTGATATCCCGCGGGCGCCGGTAGGTGATGTGGATGTGCAGATGGCCGTCGACCGGTGGGGTGTCCTGCACCAGGCCGACCCGCTGGTCCAGGGCCAGCAGGGTGGCCCCCCGGACGGTGACGTCCGGGAAGAACCGGAGCAGGTGGGTCAACGCCCGGTCATAGGTCTCGGCCATGGGGCGCATCCGCTCCACCTGAGTCCGGGCGGTCGCCAGGTGGATCCGCCCCACCTGCTCCACCACCTGCCGGGGGGAGGCGAAGAGGTAGACCCACTGGGCGGTGCGGGCCTCAAACCGCCCCGGCCCGGCCGGGGGCAGGTTCGAGTGGGCGGCAAACCCCTCCGGGGCCTGAACCGTCAGGCGGAACTCTGCCGGGGCGTGCGTCAGGTAGGCGTCAGCCTGGTGAAGCCGGACCCGCCCCGCCAGCGGGTACCAGCCGATCGCCGTGGAGAGCCGCACCCCCTCGGGGTCGGTGAAGAAGACCGGCCCGTTGTGGGCCTGGGCCCGCCCGGTCCAGACGGCGCCCTCGTAGAGCAGGCGCACCGGGATCGACTGCCCGGGTTCCAGCGGCGCCGGCAGCGCCAGGGTGAGCAGGTCACCCTTCCGCCTGACGGGGTGGCTCGACCCGGTCACCGCCAACTGGTGCCAGAGGGTCAGATCCACCTCGGCCAGCGGTTGCGAGCCCTCGTTCCTGAGCAGCAGGTCCGCCTGAAACCGAGGGGAGCCCGGGTTGGTCAGGTCGGCGCTGATCACATACCGCTCCACCCGAACCGGGGGCTGGTAGCCGGCAGGAACCACCGGGAGCCTGGCCGCCTCCGCGGCCGCAGCCAGGGCCTCCCAGCGCTCCACCAGCTGAACGTGGCGGCTCCCAGCGGCCGCTGCCACCAGCAGGGAGCCAAGGAGCAGGAGGGCTGGCATCCACGGTCGGCGGTTGAGCCGGCTTCGCTGGACTCGCCAGGCGGTCAGGCCCAGGAAGAGACCGGTCAGGCCCAGGTAGAAGAGGTTGAAGAGCGCCGGACGGTCGCCCTCCGGGATCCAGCCCCACGCATCGGTGAAGTCCGGGGGGTACTGGCGCATGAAGTCCATCAGCGATCCGACGCTGACCGGGATGTACCGGGGCCCCATCACCCGGGGCGTCACCATGAAGAAGAGCCACCCCCCCGCCAGCGCCAGGAAGAGCCAGCGGTTGGCCCCGAAGCGCGTGACCGCCCACCAGGCGGCTGCGCTGACAAAGGCAAGGGTGATCAGCCCCCCCAGGAGGTACTGGGAGAGCGGCTCCAGCGCATCCCCTGTCAGCCCGCCCCGGAGAACCCGGATCGTTGGCACCGCCAGCGCCAGCGAAAGGAGGGTCAGGCAGGCTAACCACCGCCCCAGCACCACCTCCAGCCCGGTGGGCAGGGCTCCTTCGATCTCGCTGAACCGCATCCGCTCGCTGCGGGAGGCACTGGCGCCGGCGACGAAGAGCGCCGCCAGCGAGAGCAGGCTGAGGTACGGCAGCAGGAACAGGTTCGTGGCCGCCGACTCCCAGCTCGCAGCGTCGCCCATCAGCACCGCCAGGGCGGTCCAGAGTCCGAGCAGCAAGAGCGAGGACCAGTGGAGGGAGAGCAGCCGCAGCTCCAGAGCGTAGGCCGCGGCAAAGCGCTTCCAGGTGCTAGCCATCCCGCTCACCACCCATCACGGCCAGGTAGCCGTCCTCCAGGGTCGCCTCCACAGGCGTCCCCCGCCCGAGCGGGTTCTCGCCGGCCAGCAGCCGAACCAGGATGGAGCCGCCCTCTGCGCGGCTGGAGATGATCCGGTAGCGGGCGGCCCACGCCTCCCACTCAGCCGGGCTGACCGCCACCTGCCAGACCCGGCCCCGGGCCCGCTCCGTCAGCGCCTCCGCCGTGCCCGCGAAGAGCAGCCGCCCCTCCCGCAGCACCGCCAGGCCGCTGCAGCTCGCCTCCACATCGGCCACGATGTGGGTGGAGAGCAGGACGGTCCGCTGCAGGGCGAGCTGGGCCAACAGGTTCCGGAAGCGGATTCGCTCCTCGGGGTCCAGACCGGCGGTGGGCTCATCCACCACGATCACGGCGGGATTGCCGAGCAGGGCCTGGGCGATGCCAAGCCGCTGCTTCATGCCGCCCGAGTACGTTCCTACCTTTCGCCGGGCCACCTCGGTCAGGTTGACCTGCTCCAGCACCGCCTCCACCTGGCGCCTCCGCTCAGGGGCTGGCAGGTTCTTCATCGCCCCGATGTAGTCGAGCACCTCGTAGGCGCTCAGCCCCTTGTAGAAGCCGAACTCCTGCGGGAGGTAGCCGAGGTGCCGGCGAGCCCGGTCCGGCTCCCGCAGCAGGTCGATCTCGCCCAGGTAGACCTGGCCGCTCGTGGGGGGCAGCAGGGTGGTCACGATCCGTATCAGGGTGGTCTTTCCGGCGCCGTTGGGGCCGAGCAGGCCGAACATTCCGCCCGGAATCTCCAGTGATACGCCATCCAGTGCCCGGTTC
Organism: Bacillota bacterium; assembly: GCA_049324875.1. GTDB lineage: Bacteria > Bacillota > Sulfobacillia > Symbiobacteriales > Symbiobacteriaceae > JAWLHU01. The sequence continues at coordinate 9,338 of JBMONC010000023.1, read as the reverse complement.
GAACCGTATCGCTTGACCAGATGGCTGAGGGTTATCTTCATCGGCAACAGCTCCTTCTGCTGTGGACCGGCCGGCCACTCACTAGCAACGACGAAGGAGGGAGCGGTTTGGTTTACACCATCCTCACCATCACCCACGGAATTCGATGAGGAGAGCGCTTCCACCTCGTCCGGGTATACTTGGAACCGGATTGGGACAGACTGTAGGAGAGACCCCCTTTCAGCGGGGGAATCGCCCTACGCCCCTCCACCCCCCAGGGGGGAGGCGAAAGGCGCCGTCCACAAGGCGGCGCCTTTTTGCCACCGCCAGACCCATGGCTGAAGCCGTCATGAAGCGGGTCGACGCAGAGCATGGGGCGCGCATGGCAGCTTTGGCCGAGCAGATGCGGGCAGCTGAGCACGGGCGCGGCTTTGCGGTGGTGGCAGCGACTCCAGGGTCGCGGGCACCAACGCCGGCACCGCGCAGGCGCTGAGCGCCGCCATCGAGGAGGTGGCGGCCCAGTCCGAGGAGCTGCGCCTCCTGGCCGAGGGGATGCTGCGAAGCCCCTGACCGGTCCGGCACGGTCATGCCATCTCCACAAAACCTCCACATCGGCCTCACAGGAAGCACAAACCCTCCTGCTAGGCTGAGATTGTCGAAGATCACCCGACAAGGGGGCGTTGTGGATGAAGCGATTCTGGATGCTGATGGCGGTCGTGCTGGTGGCGCTGCTGGGCGTCGCCGCCGTCGCAGGGGCCCAGGGCTACGGACCGGGCCGGATGATGGGACTCGGCGGCGGGTACGGAGGCGGTCCGGGGATGATGGGCGGTCCGGGCATGATGGGCGGTCCGGGCATGATGGGCGGTCCGGGCATGATGGGCGGTCCGGGGATGATGGGCGGTCCGGG
>JBMONC010000023.1:0-8352 GCA_049324875.1 Bacillota bacterium | reverse complement strand
ATGATGGGCGGTCGGGGGATGATGGGCTCCGATGCCTACACGGGCGGAAGCTATGATCCCGAGCAGATCGTGGCGCACCTGGAGGCGATGATCCCCCGGCACGAGGCCTACCTCGCCACCCTGGAGGGGCAGCTGGCGGAGGCGGAGGATGAGCAGCGCATCGCCCTCCTGACCCGGAGGGTGGAGATGCAGCAGCTGCAGATCGCCTACCTGAAGGGGAAGCTGCCGGTGGCCCAGGCGCTGCCGGCGGAGTGGCCCGATGGGGCGATCGCCCTGGCGGAGTACGACGTGGCCTTCTTCAGCAGCGCCACCGCCGTCGACCCCTGGGTGGAGAGCTGGATCGCCCACCGCCTGGAGAGGGCCGAGCAGCGCCTGGCCTACCTGCAGGAGCAGCAGCAGTAAACCCACGCCTGACAAACAGGGCGCCCGGCCGAAATGCCGGGCGCCGATCGTTTCGAAACTGATTGAATTGGTGTAGAGAAGTGAGTATACTTTGCTTATATAGGAATGCATTCATCACCGGGGCTCTGTCCCGGTGGCGAGGAGGTATCACGGTGCCCCAACCCCAGTACGAGATCTCGGAGGAGATCTTCACAAGCGCTGAGCAGATCTCTCTCGAACGGATCGTCACCATCGGGAAGGCGCTCTCCGACCCGATCCGTGTCCGCATGCTGCGATTGCTGGCTCAGGGGCGGGAGGCGGTGGGGTTGCCGCCCGCACGGCTGCTCCCCATCCCGGGCCGGGATGACCTGGAGGGCATCTGTGTCCACGAGTTTCAAGAGGTATTTCGACTGGGCCAGTCCAAGGTCTCCTACCATCTGCGCATCCTCCGGGAGGCGGGACTGGTCACCGAGGAGCCCCGGGGCAAATGGAGCTTCTACCGCCTCAATCAGCACGCCCTGCGGGCGGTCAATCGCTTGATCCAGGAGTATCTCCACCCATAATCTACATATTTCGAGGACGGCTGCCACCGGCAGCCGTCCTTTTCTCTCCCGGGGCGATCCGCCCTAAGGCAACCGGCCCTTCAGCCGCTCGTAGGCATCGCGGGTGATCGTCCCCGCCGTGTAGGCCGCCTCCAGCTCCCGGCGGGAGCGGAAGGCGTTGGGGCTGATCCCAGCCTCCCGCAGGGCGCCCCCGATGGAGGCCACCCGCCCCAGCAGCGCCCAGAGCAGCAGCAGGGTCAGCACGACGGCGATGGCAAGGAGCCAGGCGATCCAGGTAGGCCATTGTACAGCAGTCAATCCATGCTCCCGTCCCTTCTCTGCTTTTGATGGTAGCATGCCTTGCCAGCCTGGTTTGTAGTCCGGCCTGCTCTGCGCCCCGGAAGCATAGGCTTGCGGGTTTGTGCACAAAACTGTACAATAGGCGTAAGCACAACCTTGTGCACAATGGGGGATCACCCCCGGAGGAACCCGCTGACAGGAGGCGGACCGCTTGCAGCTCATCCGTATCGGCGACAAGGTGATCAACCCTGACCGGATCTACCGGATGGTCAACCGGATGTTGGAGCTGCGGGCCGCAGGCCACTCCCAGCAGGAGGTGGCCGAACTGCTGGAGGTCGACCGGACCCTGATCTCCCGGCTGGAGTCGGTCGGGGAGATGCGCAAGGGCAAGAAGATCGCCCTGGTGGGCTTCCCCGTCAAGAACGGCCGGGAGCTGACCGAGCTGGCCACCGCCGAGGGGCTCGACTTCGTCCTCCTGATGTCCGAGACCGAGCGGCTCGACTTTGCCCGGAACCAGAACGGCGCCGAGGTGCTCAACCAGGTGATGGGGCTGATCGCCCGGGCCCGGGAGTGCGATGCCGTCATCTTCATCGGCTCGGATCAGCGGCTGAGGATGGTGGAGGCGCTGGTGGGGCAGAACGTGATCGGGATCGAGATCGGCCGCTCTCCCATGCATGAGGATGTCTACGTGGATCCCGGCATGGTGCGGAACCTGATCCGAAGCCTGAAGGACTAACGGACACGCGAGGAGGCAATCCCGTGAAGAGGATCGTCAGCGTCAGTCTGGGGTCATCCAAGCGGAACTCAACCGCCACCACCCAGATTCTCGGGGAAGAGGTGACGGTGGAGCGTATCGGCACCGACGGCTCCATCGAGAAGGCGATCGCGATGATCAGCGAGCTGGATGGCAAGGTGGATGCCTTCGGCATGGGCGGCATCGACCTGTACGTATATGCGGGGGGAAGGCGCTACGCCTTCCGCGACGCCCGGCGGATCGCTGCGGCGGCGGTGCGCACCCCTATCGTTGACGGTTCCGGCCTGAAGAACACCCTGGAGCGCCGGGTGGTCCGCTGGGTGGACCAGAACCTGATGCCGCTCCGGGGCAAGAAGGTGCTGATGGTCTCCTCGGTCGACCGGTTCGGCATGGCCGAGGCGATGAACGAGGCCGGGGCCGAGATGGTCTACGGCGACATCATGTTCGGGCTGGGGCTGGCGGTGCCGATCCGCAGCTTCCGGACCCTCTCGGTGGTGGCCCGGCTGCTGCTCCCGGTGGTCACCCAGCTGCCCTTCACCTGGCTCTACCCGACTGGGGAGAAGCAGGAGAAGCGGGAGGTCAAGTACGAGGAGTACTACCAGTGGGCCGACGTGATCGCCGGCGACTGGCTCTACATCAGCCGGCACGCCCCCGAACAGCTGAAGGGGAAGATGATCCTGACCAATACCGTCACCCCGGCCGATATCGAGTGGATGAAGCAGGTGGGCATCAGCACCCTGGTCACCACCACCCCCAACCTGGGCGGCCGCTCCTTCGGCACCAACCTGATGGAGGGTCTGATCGTCGCCGCCGCCGGCAAGAAGCCGGAGGAGATGAGCCCCGCCGACTACGAGGCCTGGCTTGACAAGATCGGCTTCACGCCCCGGGTAGAGCGGTTCACGGAGGGTCAGGGGATCACGGCTGCCGGGAACTGAGTCATATCCGGCCCTTACAGGAGGGTTTTCATTGCATCCGTTTATTGAGTACGTCAATCCGCACCTGGGCCGGCTGCTGGAATCGATCAATATGGACAAGCGCTTCGTGCGGGGCGAGGGTTGCTACCTGTACGACGCCGAGGGGAAGCGCTACCTGGACTTTGTCGCGGCCTACGGCGCCCTGCCCTTCGGCTTCAACCCGCCCGAGATCTGGGCGGCGCTGCACGAGGTGGAGCAGAGCCTGGAGCCCTCCTTCGTCCAGCCCTCCGCCCTGGAGGCCGCCGGTGAGCTGGCGCAGCGGCTGATTGAGATCGCCCCGGAGGGGCTGCGCTACGTCACCTTCACCAACTCGGGCGCCGAGGCGGTGGAGGCGGCGATCAAGCTGGTCCGGGCCGCCACCGGCCGGATGGGCATCATCGCCACCGAGAACTCCTTCCACGGCAAGACCATGGGCGCCCTCTCGGCCACCAACCGGGAGTCCTACCAGAAGGCCTTCGGCGCCCCGATCCCGGGCTTCGCCAAGATCCCCTACGGCGACATTGCGGCGCTGGAGCGGTTGCTGAGCGAGCGGGGCGAGGAGTTCGCCGCCTTCTTCATGGAGCCGATCCAGGGCGAGGGCGGCATCGTGGTCCCGCCCGCCGGCTTCATGCGGGCGGCCAAGGAGCTCTGCCAGAAGCACGGCGTCCTCTTCGTCCTCGACGAGATCCAGACCGGCCTGGGCCGCACCGGCCGCCTCTTCGCCTGCGAGGAGGAGGGGGTCTCCCCGGACGTGCTGATCCTGGCCAAGGCGCTGGGCGGCGGCCTCTTCCCCATCGGCGCCATGCTCTGCACCGAGGCGGCCTACACCGAGGAGTTCGGCATGAAGCACTCCTCCACGTTCGCCGGCAACACCCTGGGCGCCCGGGTCGGCCTGCGCTCCCTGGAGCTGCTCACCCGGAACGACCAGGCGCTGATCCGGCAGGTGGCCGAGAACGGCGCCTTCCTGAGGGCGGGGTTGGAGAGGCTCCAGCGGAAGTACCCGCACGTGCTGAAGCGGGTCCGGGGCCGGGGCTACATGCTCGGCCTGGAGATCGGCGTCGACCGGCACACCTACGGCCGGACCTCCCTGCTGGGGGTGATGGCCGAGCAGGAGAACCTGACGCCGGTGCTCTCCTCCTACCTGCTGAACGTCTGCGGCCTCCGGGTCGCCCCGACCCTGAACGGCGCTTCGGTCATCCGGATCGAGCCGCCGCTGATCGCCACCCGGGAGCATTGCCAGTTCGCCATCGACGCCGTGGAGCAGATGCTGGGCTACCTGGCCCAGGGGAACACAGCGGAACTGATCTCCCACCTGATGCAGATCGAATCCCGGCCGCAGGTGCTGCCGGCCCCGGTGGCCAAGGAGGAGATCCAGCCCTCCGACTCCCCGGAGGAGGGGCGGCTGGCCTTCCTGGTCCACCCGGTGGACCTGCGGAACTACATCGAGATGGACGAGTCCTTCAAGGTCTTCACCACGGAGGAGATCCGAGCGCTGGTCGACCGGTTCAACGATCTGCTGGAGCCCTTCGTGGCCGGCTCCTGCCGGATCACCGCCGCCAACGGCCGGACCGCCTTCGTCGACTTCATCGCCATTGCCCGCACCGCCGATCAGTTTCTGGCGATGCCCCATGAGCAGGCGGTGGCCGAGGTCCGCCAGGCGGTGGAGCTGGCCGTCCAGCGGGGGGCGAAGATCGTCGGCCTGGGCGCCTACACCTCGGTGGTCACCCGCGGGGGTCTGCACCTGCGCAACCCCGGCGTGGCGCTCACCACCGGCAACTCCTACACCGTCATCTCCGCCGTGGACTCGGTCTACCTGGCGGTGGAGAAGCTGGGCACCCGGCTGAGCGAGGCGACCATCGCCGTCGTGGGCGCCACCGGGGCCATCGGCCGCTCCACGGCGATCCTGCTGGCCGAGGAGGTCAGCCGGCTCCTGCTGATCGGCAACCCGTCCCGGCCGGAGATGAGCCGCAAGCGGCTGCTCAAGGTGGCGGGCGACGTGGTCTCCCACCTGAGCGACCTGGCCCGGGAGGGCAAGCAGTTCGTCCCCGGCACCATCGGGGCCCAGCTGCTCTCAATGGGGGAACTACCGCCGGCCGAGGCGGGCAGCGAGGCTTACCAGGCCCTGGCCCTGGCCCTGGAGAGGCAGGGCGCCCTGGTGATCACCACCGAGATCGACACCATGCTGCCCGAGGCCGATCTGGTGGTGACCGCCACCTCCAGCGCCGAGGACCTGGTGACGCCCGACAATCTGAAGTTCGGCGCTGCCGTCTGCGACATCTCCCGCCCGCCCAACGTCTCCCGGGCCGTCCAGGCCGCCCGCCCGGACGTGCTGGTGATCGACGGCGGCGTGGTGGAGGTGCCGGGCCGCCCCGACCTGGGCTGGAACTTCGGCTTTGAGCAGGGCCTCGCTTACGCCTGCATGGCCGAGACCATGATGCTGGGGCTGATGCAGCACTACGAGGACACCTCCATCGGCACCGACCTGAACCTGCCGATGATCCGGCAGCTCCGGGCCTGGGCCGGGGAGCTGGGCTTCAAGCTGGCGCAGCTCCGCAGCTTCGACCGGCCGCTCTCCGAGGAGGAGTGGGCGGCGCTGATCAAGGCCCGCACCCAGGTGCTCAGCTCGGTGGGCAACGATTAGGGTGAATCCCCCCGAACCAAAAACCCGCAGCCAGCCCGGCTGCGGGTTTTCTGTCCCTCTAGACCACCGCCAGCTCCTCGTCCGAGATGGAGAGCCTCTCCACCCCGGTGGGTGTCACCACGTAGGTGTTCTCCAGCCCCACCGCCCCCTTGCCGGGGAAGAAGAACTTCGGCTCCACGGCGATGATATGACCCGGTTCCAGCGCCATCTGCTGGCGGGGTGCCAGCACCGGCAGCTCGTCCAGCTCAAGGCCGGTGCCGTGCCCGAGGAAGCGGACCCGGTTCTCCCCGTAGCCCATGAACTGCTCCTCCAGCCCCGCCTCCCGGGCCATGGCCAGGCTCTTCTCCCAGAGCGCCTCGCCGGTCACCCCCGGCCGCGCCTCCGCCTCGAACATCGCCAGGATCGCCCGGCAGAGGTCGTAGGCCCGGGTCAGCTCACCATCCAGCCCGCCGATGGCCAGGGTGCGGGTCTGATCGTGGACGTAGCCGTCCACGGCGGAGGGGTGGTCCATGCAGACCGGCATCCCCCGCAGGATCACCCGCCGACCGGCGCCATACGGGGCGGCAGGGGTCAGCCCCTCCCCGGCGAAGGGGGTGTCCGACAGGCTGAAGGCCAGGGCCGACTCCCCTGCCAGCAGCAGCATGGGCGGGCATTCAAAGCCGTTGACGGCGTGCCAGCGCACGTGGCCCTGGGTCCCGCCCCGCCTCTCTGCCGCCTCCGCCACCGCCGACAGCTCCAGCTCGGTCATCCCCTCCCGCAGGGCCGCCCGCACCGCCCGGAAGCTCTGGTCTGCCACCCGGGCCGCGGCCCGGAGCCGCTCCACCTCGTAGGGTGACTTGACCGCCCGCAGCAGGCGCACGGCGCCGCCGATGTCGCTGATCGCCACCCCCGGCAGGTACCGCTCATAGAGCCGGAACTGGGTGACCGGCAGGATATCCAGCTCCATGCCGATCTGCCGGGCGCCGCCCAGGTAGGCGGAGAGCTCCCGCAGGCTGGTGAGCGGCAGGATCTGCTCCAGCGCCGACTCCCGCCGGGCGCGCTCCAGCGTCCGCCGGACCAGCAGGACCGGCCTCCCCTGGACCGGTACCCAGAGGTGGGCCTGCTGCGCCGTGCCGGTGAAGTAGAACAGGTTGGTGGTGCCGTGAAGCAGGGCGCCGTCCAGCCCCTGGGCGGCGAGCGAGGCCTGGAGCCGGCCGAGCCGGTGCTCCAGTTCGGTGCGTGGCGTCAGGATCACGGAAAAACCCTCCCCTTCTCTGCGGCGCCCTCATAGGGTGGAATGGGGCGCCTGCCCTATACCTTATTGAGACGGAGGGGAACCCACATGGGAAACGGACCTGCCATCCTCGGCGAGGCGCGGGCGCAGGCAGCGCAGATGGTCGCCCATCTGGCCCGGATCAACCCGTCTGCCCCCCGGTTGGTAACGCTCTACCTGCGGCACGGCCGCCGGCTGGGGGTGCGCGGTGATCTCGCCTTCGCCCAGGCGCTGCACGAGACCGACTACCTTCGCTTCACCGGGATCGTGAAGCCCGAGCAGAACAACTTCGCCGGCATCGGCGCCACCGACCCCTCCAATCCCGGAGCCAGCTTCGCCACACCGGAGGAGGGGGTGCTGGCCCACCTGCAGCACCTCTATGCCTACGCCTCCACCGAGCCGCTGCCGGACGGCATGGCGAAGGTCGACCCCCGCTTTGACCTGGTCCAGCGGGGGAGCGCCACCCATCTCTACGACCTGAACGGCAAGTGGGCCGTGCCCGGGGACGGCTACGGCCAGGCGATCGACCGGATCCTGGGGGCGATCCTGATGGAGCCGCTGGAGAGCGAGCCCTACGAGATCACCCAGGCCCATCTCGACCCCGGCAGCCAGAACCGGCCGGGCCCCTGCACCAGCAGCGGCTGCTGGCAGGGGGTGCAGGGGATCGTCGTCCACCGGACGGCCAGCCCCACCATGGATGCCCGGGCGATCCGGCACTATTTCAACACCGCCCCGGACGGACGCTTCGCCTCCAGCCAGTTCGTGCTGGATAACACCGAGATCCTCCAGCTGATGCCGATCGGCGAGGTGGCCTACCACACGGCGGGGAAGAACTACACCCACCTGGGGATCGAGACCTGCGAGCACAACTGGGGCACGGCGGAGTGGGCGGAGACCTACAACCGGCTGGTCTGGCTGACCGGCTACCTGGTGCGGGCCTACGGGCTGAGCCTGGCCGATGTGACCGGCCACTACGCCTGGGACCCGGTCAACCGCCCCTACGACCCGGCCCACCCCGCCTGGAAGCCCGGCGACAGCCAGGCCACCGGCCTCTTCAGCTGGAACCAGTTCATCGCCGACCTGCAAAGGGAGCTGGAGCGGGCCAGCCTGGAGCCGATCCCGGTGCAGGTGGTCCGCACCGTGACGGAGGACTGCGAGCCGGGCCGGCTGATCGACTCCACCACCTTTGTCCCGCTGCGGGCCTTCACCGAGTGCCTGGTGCCCGAGGCGACCGTCACCTGGGATGATGTCCAACGGAAGGTGATCGTGACGCTCCCCCCCGAGCGCTAGCCACGGATTGCGCTGGAAATGGCCACGGATTACACGGATTACACGGATTAAAAACAAAACATCAATAAGTAATGGGCGGTGCTCAACCAGCACCGCTTATTATTTTCCATTATATAGATCCACTGTGTAACCATCATGATCGCACATGGTGCGGTGCTTCGCACCAGCACCACCGATTGAAGTTGTACAAACTCCATTATTGTCCATTATATGTCTTTATCCGTGTAATCCGTGTAATC
>JBMONC010000022.1:1826-18285 GCA_049324875.1 Bacillota bacterium | reverse complement strand
GGGTGCCTCATCATGACGATGAAGCACCCTGGTTTTTTCTGTTCGGTTACGGCCTCGCCCCGTAGAGAAGGTTTGGAGTGCCTGAGTTGGCCTCGAACAGCCTCTCCTGCGACCTGTTGACAAAGTTAACAACGTGAGAGAAATACTTGTGGTAGAATCCGCCAGCATTTCCTGCCCCGGCGGTGGCGCTGCCTGCTTGAATCACTCGGGTAGCAGCAGGGGACAAGTTAGATGGGGCGGTAACTCGTTTTGTGACAATTGCGGTAACGATGAAACCCAACCCCGATCCGCCCAAGCGACAAGCCTCCCAAAAGTCGTGACTGCCATCGTGAGCCATGGCGGAAGGAGCGAAGCCGAAGCACAGGGCCACAACCAGCACAAACCCGACGAGACGACGCTTCAAAACGGACCACTCCCATCTCCAGTTTCACCCAGTTGACAATTTGAATTATAGCGCCCCGTGGCCGAAATTGGAAGATATTGTAAAGTATAATCTCCTGGCAAAACTCTGTTATGAGAAGGCCTACAGCCGCTAAAATGTCTGGGGTGAAAACCGCCTCTCCTACCGTCCGACAGGTGTTCACAGCCCTCTGTACCCCCTGGGAAGTCCCCAGGGGGTGCGATTTCTTGGAGGGGGTGGGGGTCTTTCAGAAGGAGGGCGCCTGAATCCGTTATGACTTTTTCGTCTATTAGGTGTGCCTAGCAAAAGATTAGCTAACACTTCATGTTTGACCCTTATGAGCGGCCTAAATAGTAGAGGCCCGCACAGGGCCAGCAAACATGAGGAGGCATCGATATGTGCGTAACTCTTGACCGCAGCACCTATAACACCTTGATTCAAGAGCCTTTCGGAGTCCTAGCAACGTTCCTAGCTTACCAGTTCATCCGGCAGGAGACTGGCAAGGAGGTCGTAAGCATGTACAGCATCTACAAGGCCACTGGCATGGGACATACTACCGTTCGGAGGGCTTATAAGCGGCTCCAGGCTCTTGGACTGGTCCGTCTCGGCGGGGGGCGTGGGAAGTGAAGTGGGAGGAGGTCAAGAAGGCCCTGGATGAAGTTGAGACGCAGCTATGTAACCCCATTTCACCAACCGCCCGACACCACTTCGAGACTACCGAACTACTGCGGATGCCTCAGAAGGACTTTGAAGCCTATGTTGACCACTTTCTAAAACCGCTGGAGCCGGAGCGGAACAGCGTGGGGAGCCGGGGGAAATCCGGCTCCCCTGCTCGTAACGGGAGGAATGGACGTGTCCGATAAGTGGTGGAACCTGGACGAAGGGATTACAGAAGGATATAGCCCGTTTCCGCATACCCTCCTGTGCCTGATCATGGACTCTAAGGCCCTTACCCTAAGCGAAGTGAACGGCCTGCCGACCGATACAAGACTGCGGCACAAGATTCCGTGACGGTATCAATGCAGAAGCGGGCTCCAAGGACTTCATAAGAGAAATCCTTGCAACCCGCTTCCGGCAAGGGCGGGGGCTGTTGTTACCCCCTGCGTTTTGGTGCGAGAGAGGGGACTTGAACCCCTACGCCTCACGGCACAAGATCCTAAGTCTTGCGCGTCTGCCAATTCCGCCACTCTCGCATATGCGCTGCTTCCTACGGACACAAGCCCTTCCAGGATCAACGCACGGTCACAGAGGTCACCGTGCCCTACTATAGTACACAGGATTCGTCCCGCCGTAAAGCCTTCTCAATGGGCCGACTGGGCGCCGCGGAGCCGCCCTACCTCGGTGATGACAACACGGTGATGGTCGATCCGGCTGACCCGGCCCCTGGCCGTTCGCCGCCAGTCACCCCCGTTCTCTCTGCTGGGCGGGGTGGGGCTGACCGTGACGCTGCCGGTCTACCATCTGATCACCCTGATCAGCCGCAGCTTCTTCGTCACCAGCCGGTTCGGGATCATGACCACCTCCACCGGCATCTTGGTGCTCAACTCCAAGTAGGCCGCCCTATGGCCGCAGTCCGGCCTGGCCCTCCCCTCGCTGATCGCCAGCACCCTTTTCGTCCAGCGAGCGGACTACCGGTAGTCCATCTCCTCCATGATCACCGCCGGCGAAATCCCACGCCTCCACAGCTCCGCCATCCTCCCCATGAACGGGTCCACATGGCGGAAGAAGCGCTTGTACCCGGCGCAGAGGTAATTGAGGCCAGGCTCCCCATCGGGGGTATAGGCGAACCGCTCCTTTGGGCAGCCGCCGTTGCACATGAACCGCACCTCGCACTGCCGGCAGTACTCCGGCAGCCTTTCCCGTTTGTCGAGCCCAAACTGAAGCTGCTCGGGCGAGTCGACGATCTCCTCCAGCGGTATCAGGTGGATGTTGCCCCGCTTGTAGGCGGGCTCCACGAAATGGTCACAGGCATAGACATCGCCGTTGTGCTCCATCGCCAGCGCCCGGCCGCAGGTCGGGGCGAAGATGCACAGGTTGGCGGGCAGGCCCGCCCAGACCGTGAGACACTCCTCGAAGATCTGCACGAAGATCTTGCCGACATCCTGCCGCACCCACTCATCGAAGATGGTCGCAAGGAACTCGCCATAGGCCTCCGGCTCCACCGAGCGGGGCGAGACCTCGGTACCCCCCATGTGTTCCACGATCGGGATGAACTGGATCCAGGAGACCCCGCTCTCCTTGAGGAAGCGGTAGACCTCCCTCGGATGGGCGGCGTTCAGACGGTTGACCACGCAGAGCACGTTGTACTCCACCCCGTGCGCCTGCAGCAGCCGCAGGCCGCGCATCACCAGGTCGTGGGTCGGCCGGCCTGACTTGTCATAGCGATAGGGATCGTGCAGGTGGGCGGGACCATCCAGGCTGAGGCCGATCAGAAACCCCTCATCCTTGAAGAACCTGCACCAGTCATCATTCAGCAGGGTACCATTGGTCTGCATGGCGTTGGAGCAGGTCCACCCCGGCGGGAGAAAGGCTCGCTGCAACGCTACCACCCGGCGGTAGAAGTCCAGCCCCATCAGGGTCGGCTCCCCGCCCTGCCAGACGAACTCCACGTTCGGCCCGGGGCTGACCCGGATGTACTGCTCCACGTAGTGAGCCAGCGCCGCCTCGGTCATGCGGAAGTTCTCGCCGCGCGGGAAGAGCTTCTCCTTCTCCAGGTAGTAACAGTACTCGCAGTCCAGGTTACAGATAGGGCCAATCGGCTTCGTCATGAGGTGAAACGGCTGCCGCTTCCTCCACAAGCAGATCGCCCCCTCTCATCGATCAACGGGCGCCTCCGCCCCGGGAGACGCCCTTTTTTCTTAGCCCTTCACGGCACCGGCGGTCAGGCCGGAGATGATCCGCCGCTGCAGGATCAGCACCAGGATGATCAGCGGCACGGTCAGGACGACCGAGGCGGCGGCGATATCACCCCAGGGCAGCTCGAACTCGCCCGGGAAGAGTGCGATTGCCACCGGCACGGTGCGCATCGCGTCCTTGGTCATGAAGGTCAGGGAGAGCAGGAACTCATTCCAGGCCTGAATGAAGATCAGGATCGCCGTGGTGAAAACCCCTGGCACGGCGAGGGGGACCATGATGCGGGCGAAGACCTGCATGGGTGAGCAGCCGTCCACCTTGGCCGACTCCTCCAGCTCCTTGGGAATCTCCCGGAAGAAGGCGGTCAGATTCCAGATGGCCAGCGGCATGGCGAAGGTGGTGTAGGGCAGCACCAGGCCGAAGTAGGTGTTCAGCAGCTTCAGGTTCTTCAGTACCAGGAAGAGCGGGCTGATCAGGGAGACCACGGGCAGCATGGAGATGGTCAGCACCATGGCGAGAATGAAGCTCTTGCCGCGGAACTGCAGCCGTGCGATTGCATAGGCCGCAAAGGAGGCAATCGCCAGGCTGACCAGGGTGGTCATGGAGGAGACGATAAAGCTGTTTTTCAGGTACTTGAGGAAGCCGCGCTTCACAAAGACGTTGTAGTAGTAATCAGGGAACCACGTGCTCGGGATCCACTTCGGCGGCATGGAGTTGATCTCCTGGGGCGGCATCAGCGAGGTGCGAATCTGCCAGATGAAGGGGAAGATGATCACAATAACGAAGGCCGCCACCGCCAGGTAGAAGAGCAGCGTGCGAAGCTTTTCCAACGTCCCTCTCCGCATCGTCTACGCCTCCTTCCCCAGGCTGGCCCCGAGAACTTTCACATAAAAGAAGTTGATCGCCAGCACACAGATGAAGAGGATGACCGAGATGGCAGAGCCGTTGCCGAAGTCCAGGTAGCGCATCATCGTCTTATAGGCGTAGACTGCAGCCGTCTCGGTTCCGCTGGCGCCGCCGGTCATCACGAAGATGATATCAAAGGCTCGGAAGGAGTCGATGGTCCGGAAGACCAGGACTACCAGGATGGAGGGCTTCAGCAGCGGGAGGGTGATGCGCAGGAAGGTGGTCCAGGCGCTGGCGCCGTCCACCCGGGCTGCCTCGTAGATGTCGAAGGGGATCACCTGCAGGCCGGCCAGGATCAGCAGGGCGACGAAGGGGGTCATCTTCCAGACGTCGGCGGCAACAATCGCCATCCATGCCGTTGTGGGGTCGCCGAGCCAGGCCTGGTAGGAATCGATCAGCCCGACCCGGAGCAGCAGCTCATTAAAAAGGCCGAGCCGGTCGTCGAACATAAACTTCCACATAAGACCGGAGATCGCCGTCGGGATCGCCCAGGGGATCAGGACCGAGGCACGGACGGCGCCCCGCCCCCAAAAGGTCTGGTGCAGCAGCAGGGCGATCGCGATGCCAAGCACCAGTTCGATGCCCACTGAGGCGACCGTAAAGCGAACGGTGGCCCAGAGGCCGTTCAGCAGGTGGCCCTCCGGATTTGTGAAGAGGTCGATGTAGTTCCGAAGCCCCACAAAGGTCTCTTGCCCCGGGCGGTTCAGCCTGTAGTCATGCAGACTCAGCCAGAGGGTGCGCAGAATCGGCACAAAGGCAACCGCCAGGAACGCAATCAGGGCAGGGGTGAGCAGGAGCCAGGCAAACCGCGCCTCTTTGCGGGCGGTCTCATTGGGGCGGGAGGCGACCTTGGCGCCGGTTCTCAGGGGCTTTCCCAGACTCATATGCGCAACCTCCCGGCGTGAAGGGGGGCCCGTTCCCGACAACCAGGAGCGGGCCCCTTGCCTTTCCTACTTATTGACGACCTTCTCGATCCCCTGCTGCATGTTCTTGGCAGCCTCCTCGGCGGAGATGGTGCCGCTGAGCGCCTTGTGCATGTTGACCTGGATCACGTCAGAGACCTGCGGGTACAGAGGGCTGATCGGACGGGGATCGGCGTTCAGGAAGATGGCCTTGAAGGACTCCCAGTGGGGGTACTTGGCCAGGATCTCCTTGTCCTCAAAGAGCGTGGGGTAGATGGGAATATAAGCGCCTTCCAGGGCGAAGATCTTGCTGGCCTCCTCGCTGGTCATCCACTTGACGAAGGTGACAGCAGCCTCCTTGCGCTCCTTGGGGATGTTGGCGTTGATGCCCACGTTCCAGCCGCCCAGGGTGGACGAGGTGCGGGTGCCGTTGGGGCCGGAGGGGACCGGAGCGATGCCGACCTTGTTCTTCACCTTGGACTCCGGGCTGTTCTGGATGGTGGCGTAGGCCGGGGCCCAGTGGCGCATGAACAGCGCCTTGCCCTCGATAAAGGTGCGGAGGGCTTCCGCCTCCTTGTAGGTGGTGATGCCGGCCGGAACGACCTTCTCTTCGACCAGCTTCCGCATGAACTTGATCGCCTCGACGTTGTTGGGGCTGTCGACGACCACCTTGCCACTCTTGTCGAAGACATCGCCGCCGTTGCCGCGCATGTACTCGAGGATGTTGCAGGTCAGGCCCTCGTACTGGGCGCCCTGGAAGACCATGCCGACCTCGATGCCGTCCTTGCCGACCAGCTCCTTGGAGAGGGCGACGATCTCATCCCAGGTCTTGGGGGGCTGCTTCCCGTACTTCTCGAGGATGTCCTTCCGGTAGTAGAAGGCGCCGCCGGCGGTGAAGAGCGGCACGCTGTAGAGCTTGCCCTCGTACTTGTTGGCGTTCAGCGGGCCCTGGAGGAACTTGTCCTGCTCAGCCTTGGTGAAGTACTCATCCAGCGGCAGGACCCACTTGGAGGCGCCGAACTCGGGCGGCCAGACGATGTCGAGGCCGATCACGTCGATGGAGTCGTCGCCGGCCGAGAACTTCGTGGCGTACTGGTCACGCTGCAGGGAGCTGTCGGAGGGCATCTCCTGGAAGTTGACCTTGATGTGCGGGTGCTTGGCACGGAAAGCCTCCAGCGCCTTCCCCGTCGCCGGCGTCGTGTCCTTGCCGCGGGCGAAGGTGATGGTCACTTCCTTCGGGGCTGCAGGTGCGGGAGCGGGAGCGGGATCCGGGGTCTTGGTCTCGGTGCTGGGCGCCTTTCCGCCGCAGCCAGCCAGCAGGCTGAGCGTCAGGATCGCGAGGACCATACGGGCGATCATTCGCTTCACTCGTCGAACTCCCCTTTCCATGTGTGCGGAGCACCTTTGACTGCTGCCTTTGGTCCCGGATCCCACTTCCCGTTCAAACCTCAACCCTTGGGAGACCAGTCGATGCGGGCCTGCTCCGGCGTAGGGGGCACGGGGCCCCGCAGGAGCGGGTCATCGGTCTGCTCCATCCAGCGCTGCACCCGCGTGCGCAGGTCGGCCAGCACCTCGGCATAGGCAGCGTCACCGGCCAAGTTATGCTGTTCGAGCGGGTCGTTGACGAGGTCGTAAAGCTCCTCCTCCGGACGGGTCTCGCCATAGTACGAAGGAGGCAGGGCCGTACCAGCCGGACCCGTGTGGATGTCGCGTGGCACGTAGACCAGGGTCGCATTCGGATCGAAGTTGCGGATGTATTTAAACCGCTCGGTGCGGATGCCCCGGTGCGGATTGTACCGATCGTGCCAGGTCATCTCAAGGAAGAAGGAATCCCGGGTCCGGCACTCCTCTCCGAAGAGAAGGGGCAAATAGCTTTCGCCATCCAGGTGGGCGGGCCTGGTCGCTCCGACCGCCTCCAGCAGGGTGGGAAGGAAGTCGAGGTGGGTAACCAGGCGGCGCTGCACGGTTCCCGGCTGAATACGGCCAGGCCAGCGCATGATCAGGGCGGTCTCGAGGCCAGGGTCGTAGGACATTCCCTTGGCCCTCGGGAAGGCGATGCCATGGTCGGTGGTATAGATAACCAGCGTCTCCTCCGCCATACCCGCATCGGCCAGGGCCCTCAGGATCCGTCCGACCCCTTCATCCAGTGCCTTGACCGTGCCGTGGAACCAGGCCAGGTCCTCGCGGACACCGGGGGCGTCGGGGAGATAGGGCGGTACCACCACCTCCGACGGATCGTCTGGGGTGTAGATGGGCTGGACAAAGTCGCGGTGGGTCTCTTCCACGCCGACCATCAGGAAGAGCGGCGGGCTGTCAGCGCTGTCAGCCCTCGCCGCCAGGAACTCCTCGACCAGGGGAGAGACCTCATGGATGAAATTGTGCGGCGTCGGGTGGAAGTGCTGGTAGCCCAGGCGGTCCACCTGACCCTTCGGTACCTCATGCTGAAAGCCGAAGAGATGCGTCTCATAGCCCGCCTGGTTCAGGTACTGCGGCAGGCAGATCTCATTCTCATTCAGGTTCCAGCCGAGATGGGCCAGCCCGATCAATCCGTTTTTGTGCGGATACCGGCCGGTCATCAGGGATCCACGGCTCGGACTGCACTGGGCGGCGACGCAGAAGTTCTGCTCGAAACGGATCCCCTCTGCGGCGAGGCGGTCCAGGTTGGGTGTGCGGACGGCTGCCCCGTAGCACCCCAGGTACCTGCCGGTATCGTGCGAGATGATCATCAGAATGTGGGGCCGCTTCATTCGGTGACGCTCCTCTCCGGTCACGTACGGCTCTTCCCCGAGACAGGGGCGGTCGATTGACGGATGAGCAGGGCGGGTTCAATCCAGTGGACCTCCGCCCTGCCTTCACCGGCAAGGGACCGAATCAGCCTGTCCATGGCGCCGGCACCGATATCGTACATCGGCTGGGCAACGGTCGTGAGGGCCGGTCGAACCGCACTGGCCATGGCGATGTTGTCAAATCCGACCACCGAGATGTCGTCGGGCACCCGCAAGCCTCGGTCAAGAACGGCGTTCATCGCGCCTACGGCCATGAGGTCGCTGGCGGCGACCACCCCGGTCGGGGCTTGCTCCCGGTCCAGGAACCGCTCCATGGCCCGGTACCCGGACTCAAGGCGATAGTCCCCCTCGGCGATCAGGTCGGGCGGGATCTGAACGCCAAACCGAGCAGCCGCCTCCATGTAGCCCTCCCACCGAGGGAGGCCGGCCACCAGGTCTGTCCGTGGGCCAGTGATCAAACCGATCCGACGGTGACCCTGGTGGATCAGGTGCTCCATGGCGATGGAAGCGCCCCGCCGGCTGTCTACCAGCACCGCCGGGAGGGAAATCTCGGGGTCATAGGTTGCCGCCAGCATCACGGGGCGGGCCACCTGACTGAAGATCTCCCGGTGTTCCGGGGTGATGGTGCCGCTGGTGTAGACGATCCCGTCCACCTGCTTCTCCCGCAGCAGGGAGAAGCACTCCTTCTCCTTCATAAAGCTCAGGTCTGCGTTCAGCAGGAGCAGGTGAAAGCCGTGGGAAGAAGCGACATCCCCCATTCCCCGGAGCACCTCGCCGTAGAAGGGGTTGGCCACATCAGGGATCACCACACCGATGGTATGGGTTCGCTTTTGGACCAGCCCCCGGGCAACCGAGTTGGGCTGATAGCCCAGGGCCTCAATCGCTTCCAGGACCCGTGTTCGGGTGGTCTCGGCGACAGGGCCATTTCGGGTCAGCACCCGGGAGACGGTGGAGACGGAGGTCCGCGCAAGCCTGGCTACCTCGCGAATGGTTGGCTGCAAGTCCGGCCCCCCTGTTGTTACCTGCTGCGATCGGTGACGCCGAGCGCTGAGCTCTCCATCTGATAGAAGGACCGCCCCTGGGCCCGCTCCAGGATAAGGCGGGCGGTCTCTTCATGGCTGAAGGCCTGCGGGAAGTTCCCCCACTGCGTCAGGTCCCGCCCGTCGAAATGCTCGGCCATCAGCCCAAGGTTGGTGGAGCAGTCCAGGCAGATCTGGATCAGCCGGTCGCAGTCCTCGATCCGGCCTGCCATCAGGTAGTACCTGGCAAGCCAGAGCGTGGGCAGGTAGAAGGGCACAGCGCCGTAGTCGTACCGGCAGATGCCTCCGTGAAGGGCCAGACCGCCCCGGGACTGATCCTGCTCGATCAACCTCACCGTAGCCAATACCCTGGGGTCATCGGCCGGAAGCAGTCCGTAGAAGACCAGTGCCAGCACGGAGATGTCAAGGTGGGGGGGCTGCGCCTCCGCGCCGTAGTGGGCGAGGTAAGCGTTCCGCTCGATGCTCCAGCCCCTGGTGATTACATCCTCCTTGACCGCATCAGCCTGAGCCCGCCAGTGGGCGGATTCGACGGGGTAGCCGAGCAGATCACCGATGCGAGAACCGGCGTCCAAGGCGGCGTGGCACATCACCTTGCCGTGGACCCAGTGGGCTGTGTACTCCCGGAGCTCCCAGATGCCGCTTTCCATGGAGCGCCAATTCTCCGCAATCCAGTTGCAGGCACGGCGGACACCGTCCCAGTGACGCTCCAACAGGGTCTCGTCGCCGCTGGTCAGGTAGTGGAACCAAAGTCCATGGAGGATGTTTCCCTCGTTGTCGAGCTGCAATTGGCCGGAGGCGGCATTGCCAAACCGAATTGGCACTTCGCCGCCGGGTCCCTCCAGGTCCGGGGCGATGAACTCCTCCGGGTTGCCACCGTCGACGGTGTAGAGGGGCTGAGCCCAGTGACCATCGGCGCCCTGCAACCCGAAGGCGAAGTCGTAGAAGCGGGCCGCCTCCTCGTGGAGCCCGGCGGCATCGAAGGTCATCGCCGTGTAGTAACCGTCTCGAAGCCAGCTGAAGCGGTAGTCCCAGTTGTCGCCACCACCCGGGACTGCCGGGAAGGAGGCGGTGGGAGCGGCGATCAAAGCTCCCGTCCGGGCATAGCTCAACAGCTTCATCACAATCAGGCTGCGCCAATAGCTACCTTCCCACTGCGGCGGATAGATACCGGAGGGTTTCTTCGCCTTCGACAGCCAGTTGGCCCAGTAGCTCAACTCAGTCTGGAGCGAGGCGCCGTCGGCTGACTGCAGCGCCGCCTGTGCCGATGGCCGGTCCTCGCCATAGGCTATGTGCACCCGAATCTCCCGAAAGGCGCCGGATGGAATACGCCCCAAGTCGAGTTCGCCCGATTCCGACCCGGGATGAAGGGTGACCAGAAGGGTCACACCCCGGCCCGAGACCTCCGTGTAGGCTGACTGCCGGGTTACTTGCAGAGGAAATGCCTCCGACCGCATCGGATCCGTGAACGCCTTCACCCGAAGGGCGCGGTCGTGGGAGGCCAGGTTGACAATCTTCAGCTGACGGACAAGTACCCGCTGACCCCATGGCATGTAGTCCAGGGCCTCCATCAGCCAGTCATCCCCCGAGACAGCGGTCCGGAGCACTGCCGTATCGCCCTCGTAGCTCTGGGTATGGGGGAGAAGCTGAATGGGCCCCTCCTCACCCGAAAACTGCAGGGTCAACTGGCCACCGCGCCGAGGATCCAGGGCACTGGCAAACAGGGGCACACCGTCGAACCGAGGCGCACAGAGCCAGCCCAGAGCAAGATCGGGGCCAATGAGGGCCGCTGTCTCCCCGTTGCCGATCAGCCCGAAGTAGTTTAGCCTACTATCCAAGGTGAGCCTCCTAGCATCTTGGCCCCTTCTACACTCAGCTCTCAGCCGGGCGGGTCCGGGGTCTGGGAACGTTACCACTCCGGGTCACAGGAGCCCGTCTTCTCGGCGCCGTACAAGGAGATAGTGGGAACGTTCCCACTTAAGCTTATAAGGGTAACCAGGAAGTTCCCTGGTTAATGAGTGACCCCGTAGTGAGAACGCTACCACTTTTGTGCACAACACCTGTGAACCCTGACCGTTCGGTGGTAACGTTACCAGTTTCCCTGATTATACAGGGGTTCAATATGTTTTACAACAGGAAGATATAGGCCTGACAAGAAATAACGGGGAGCCCGGCCAACCTGGCCCCGGTGGACGGATGCGGCGGCCCGCAAGCCCGGTCCTGTCAAAGACAGAAACGGCCCGGCGCCATCAGCGCCGGACCGTTTCGTGTCATGGTGGGCCATGTTGGATTCGAACCAACGACACTCCGCTTAAAAGGCGGATGCTCTGCCCCTGAGCTAATGGCCCGTCAAGGGCAACAAACTCCCGCTAGCACCCAGCGGGAGTCTGCTGCGGTTGGCTGGGGCGGCTGGACTCGAACCAACGAATGCGGGAGTCAAAGTCCCGTGCCTTACCAACTTGGCTACGCCCCAATAGATGGGCAGACCGACCGGAGTCGAACCGGCGACCTCCAGAGCCACAATCTGGCGCTCTAACCAACTGAGCTACGGCCTGCATGTAGGTCTATGCGGTTGAGGGAAAGGTGGCGCGCCTGGCAGGATTCGAACCTGCGGCCAACCGCTTAGAAGGCGGTTGCTCTATCCCCTGAGCTACAGGCGCCTGTATAGCACAGGTTAGTTTAGCATATCGCCGACCTGCGCACAAGGCTCGGCGCCGCTGGAGCGCCCAGATCGGCGCCGGCCTGACTCAACAAAAGAGGGCGACGTTGCGTTCGCCCTGGTGGATCCTGTGGAGCGGGTGATGGGAATCGAACCCACGTAGCCAGCTTGGAAGGCTGGAGCTTTACCATTAAGCTACACCCGCATATGGATCAGCCGTGTGGGCCGGCTGCTCGATTCTTGGTCGGGGTGACAGGATTTGAACCTGCGACATCCTGCTCCCAAAGCAGGCGCGCTACCAGACTGCGCCACACCCCGGCATCCCGCAAAGGAGAGTATAGCGCATTCAGCGGCCCCGTGTCAAAAGCGAATTCTTGGTGCTAGGAGAAGAAAATGTGTCGGGCCTTCACCTCGCCCGATTCGATCTCCAGCAGGCCGCAGGAGGGCGGATCCTCCGCCCGGCGCGGCTCGCTGATCGAGCCGGGGTTGAAGAGCAGGACCCCGCCCACATCGGCCAGGGTGGCCAGGTGGGAGTGGCCGAAGATCGCCACCCGCGCCCCCACCTCCTGCGCCCGCAGGTGGATCCGCTGCAGGTTCGACTTCACCCCGTGCTTGTGGCCGTGGGTCATGTAGAGCTTGACGCCCTCCAGCTCCAGCAGCAGCTCCTCCGGCTGGGTCGTTGGGTAGTCGCAGTTGCCCACCACCGCCCGGACCCGGGAGGGGTCGACCCCCAGGTTGACCGCAATGCGGGCGGCATCCCGCAGGTGATCGCCGGCGTGGAGCATCCAGTCCAGGCGCCCGCACTCGGTCCGCATCCGACCCACGTTCCGGAAGTTGCCGTGGCTGTCGCTCACGACGGCGATTCGCAGCATAGGCGCACTACCCCTCCAGGAGGTGCGGCAGCCGCTCCAGGCACCGGGCCAAGGCCCGCGCCCGGTGGCTGATCGCGTTCTTCTCCTCCATGCTGATCTCGGCGGTCGTCCTGCCCTCTGGCAGCTCGAAGACCGGGTCGTAGCCGAAGCCCCCGCTCCCGCGGGGCGCCCGGGCAATCCGGCCCTCCAGCTCGCCCCGGAACAGCTCTTCCCGCCCATCGGGTGTGACGATCGCAATCACCGAAACGTAACGGCCTGACCGCTGATCATCCGGCAGATGGGCCATGCGCTCCAGCAGGGCATACATCCGGTCGGCATCGCTCCCGGCCACCCACCGGGCCGAGTGGATGCCGGGCTCGCCGCCCAGGGCGTCCACCGCCAGCCCCGAATCCTCCCCCAGCGCGGGGAGGCCCGTGGCCGCGCAGGCGGCCCGAGCCTTCAGCAGGGCGTTCTCCTCGAAGCTGCTCCCCGTCTCCTCCACGTCGGGCACCGACGGGTCCAGCCCCACCACCTCGATCTCCCTCTCGGCCAGGAGCGCCTGCAGCTCCCGGATCTTCCCCGGGTTCCTACTGGCGAGCACCAACCGCCTGGCGGGCACGCGCATCAACCTCCGCTCCCAGGGCCCCCAATGTGGCCCGCTGTATCCCTACGAGCCGCTCCACCCCGCTCCGGGCGAGCGCCATCAGCTCCTCGAACTGGCTCCGGCTGAAGGGGCCCTCCTCGCCGGTGCCCTGGATCTCCACCATCCCGCCGGTCCCGGTCATCACCAGGTTCATGTCCACCGCCGCCCGCGAATCCTCCGCATAGGCCAGGTCCAGCAGCGGGACCCCATCCACGATGCCCACCGAGGTGGCGGCCAGGTAGTCGGTGACCGGCAGCCGCTCGATCAGGCCGTTCCGGCGGAGCCGGTCCACGGCGTCCACCATCGCCACAAAGGCGCCGGTGATCGAAGCGGTCCGGGTACCCCCGTCGGCCTGGATCACGTCGCAGTCGATCCAGATCGTCCGCTCGCCCAGCCCCTTCAGGTCGATCACCGACCGGAGCGCCCGGCCGATCAGCCGCTGGATCTCCATGGTCCGGCCCGAGGGCTTCCCCCGGGTCACCTCCCGCTGGGTCCGCTGGCCGGTGGCGCGGGGCAGCATCCCATATTCGGCGGTGATCCAGCCTTCTCCTTTTCCCTTGAGGAAGGGCGGTACCCTCTCCTCGATGGTGGCGGTGCAGATCACCCGGGTCTGACCCACCTCGATCAGCACCGAGCCCTCGGCGTAGGCGTTGAAGTTCCGGGTCATGGTCACGGGGCGCAGGTCCTGGGGCATCCGTCCGTCTTGCCGCATTGGTTGTACCGTCACTCCTGCTCCATGTCAAGATCGATCCGCTCAGCTGAGATGACGCCGCCCGGCCAGAGCCGGCTCGCCACCTCCACGAAGCGGGCGGGATCGCCGGTGGTGTAGTAGGCCCGCCCGCCCACCCGGCCCTCCGGGTTGACCAGGCCGCTCTCCCTCAGGAGCTCGGCCACCCGCTGGGCGGTGGCCACACCCGGGTCCACCAGGCGCACACCGGGCCCCACCACGTCGGCGATCACCGCCTGCATGTGGGGGAAGTGTGTACAGCCGAGCACCAGCGTATCCACCTGCTGCGCCAGAATCGGGGCCAGAGAGCGCTCGACCTCGGCCCGGACCGCCGGGCCCGAGATCACACCCTCCTCCGCCCGGATCACCAGGATCGGGCAGGCCTCCTGGGCCACGTGGGCGCCGGGCCTGATCTGCCGGATCATCGCCGGATAGATCCCCGAGGCGCAGGTCCCCTGGGTGGCGGCCACCCCGATCCGCCCGGATTCCGACAGGCGGGCCGCCATGGCGGCGCCCGGCTGCAGCACCCCGATGGCCGGCACCGGCAGCTCCCCGCTCTCCAGCAGGTCCAGGGCGGCCGCCGTCGCGGTGTTGCAGGCCACTACCACCAGTTTGCAGCTCTGGGCTGCAAAGAATTCCATGAACCGGAGAAAGAAGCGTCGCACCTGCGGCAGGGGACGGGGGCCGTACGGGAACCGGGCCGTGTCACAGGCATAGACCAGGTTTTCGCCGGGGAGGAGGGAAGCGACGGCTCGAGCGACCGTAAGGCCACCCTCACCCGAATCAAAGAAGCCGATGGGATCTGTGGCGCGTTGGGTGGGCTGAAACATGGGGCTTCCCCTCCTGTGATCACGTGGAACCTTCTTATCGTACGGATTCGACGACCTGACCATGCCCCCGGTTGCGCGCGGAAGCACCACCCGAGCGGTCGGGTGGTGCCTCGGCGGTCGCTGCCCGCTAGACCTCACGGGTCATCAGGTAGTTGAGCTGATCCAGCGACTGGATCAGCCGCTCCTTGTCGGCCACGTCCAGCTCCGAGAGGGTGTTGGCAAGATAGGTCCGGCGAGCTTCGAGGACCTCATCGATGATCTCGTTGCCCTTGCTCAGAACCCGCAGGCGGATCACCCGGCGGTCTGCGGTGTCCCGGACACGCTCGATGAGTCCGTTGCGCTCCATGCGGTCGATGAGGTCCGTGGCCGTGCTGCAGGCCAGGTACATCTTGGTGCACAGCTCGCCCATGGTCAGCTCACCGAACTCCCGGAGCACGAGCAGCGCATCGAACTGCGGATTCGTGATATCGAAGTTCGTCAGGATATCACGCCCCCGCTTCTTGAGAATCTGCCCCACACTCCGGAGCAGGTCCTCAATCTCGACAACATGCCGGTCAATCGAAGGCTTCGTCAGCATACCCTGTCACCCCCACAATATTATGCGTAGCCTAATGGAAGGCTAACTTTTTCACAACAGCCTTTCTATAGTGGGAATTTACGCATACAGAAAGGCTATTGGGGTTGCTAATTGGCGTTGGTGGGCTGGATCTCCTGCCAGAAGAACCGGAAGACCCCGTTTCGGATCCCCTCCGCTGCCTTGGCCGGATAGGTCGGAGCGGCGATCGCCTTCTCCTCTTCAGGCGAGGAGAGATAGCCCAACTCGATCAGGATCGCCGGGCAGAGCGTCTCCTTGATCACATAGAACGCATCGGAGCGGACCCGCCGGTCGGGGAAACCGAGCGCCTGGACCACGGCCGGATGAATCAGCTCGGCGGCCCGCTTCGACTTCGGGTTGGTGCTCCACCAGTAGGTCTCTACCCCCCGGGCCGTGGGCGATGCAGCGCTGTTGTGGTGGATGGAGATGAACAGGTCGATGGGGGGCTTGACGGCGTTGACCAGGGCCGGCCGCTCCATGAAGTCGACCCCTTCGTCGCCGGTGCGGGTCATGTAGACCTGCGCCCCGGCTGCCTGGAGCAGCCTCTGCAGCTCCAGGGCGACCTTCAGGTTGAGGTGCTTCTCGTAGAGCTTGTAGACCTTGCTGATCGTCCCCGGGTCGTCCTTGCCGCCGGGCACCTTCCCGTGGCCGGCATCGAGCCAGATGCGCCTTCCGTAGACCGGCGAGGTGACCAGCTCCAGGACGATCTGGGAGTCGCCGTTCTTGGAGAGGAGCGTGTGCCCCAGGTAGTAGGGGAGCTGCAGGGTGATGACGCTGCTGTAGCTGCTCCCGGAGGCGATGGAGACCGTGTCGATGGTGCCGTCGTGGATCTTCACCTGGCTCTCCTTCAGGCCGCTGATGCCCTGTGGGATGGCGATCAGAATCTGCTTCCGCTCGGGCAGGGCGGTCACCGTCATATCCATCGGGAGGGTGCCGGTGAAGGTGAGCCGGGTCTTCCCCAGGAGCTTCTCCGCCTTGACCGCCGTGATCTGCGGCACGAAGCGTACCTGAAGCCCCCGGTCGGTCAGAGCGATCTGGGCCGGAGCGGCGCTGGTCAGGTCCAGTACCACCCGCACCACATCCTTCTGGAACTGGGCCATGCGGATCCGGTCCACGAAGGCCTTGTCGACCTCCACAGCCGGCGGCGCCCCGCAGGTCGATCACCAGCCGGTCCGGATCGGTCAGCTTCAGCGTGGTGTATGTCAGCCTCCCCGTGGCGCCGATCTCGACCGTGGGGATCCGCCCATCCTGTCGGAAGGCGGCACCCGTG
>JBMONC010000022.1:0-1726 GCA_049324875.1 Bacillota bacterium | reverse complement strand
GGCGCCCCGCAGGTCGATCACCAGCCGGTCCGGATCGGTCAGCTTCAGCGTGGTGTATGTCAGCCTCCCCGTGGCGCCGATCTCGACCGTGGGGATCCGCCCATCCTGTCGGAAGGCGGCACCCGTGACCAGGTGGTCCAGCTCCACGGTCAACTCCAACCCATCCGGGGAGACCTGATACCGATAGCTCGTCACCTGGACCAGATCGACAGCAAAACGAACCTGCCGCCAACTTTCGGTCAGACCGAACTGCCTGACCAGGCCGTCGCCCACCGTCTGCACCGGCTGCGCCGTAGCGATGGCGGCCGGGTAGAGGTCCAGGGAGAGGGTCTTGCCCTCCCACTTCGGGTTGACGGAGAGGAGCGGCTCGGAGAGCCTCAGCTTGAGCGCCGCCTTCCCGCCCACCTGGGCGTAGCTCATCGCCAGCACCTGGGAGGGCTTGCGCAGGATGTTGGCCGTCCGGGTCGTTCCATCCCAGTGGACGGCGCCGCCCAGCGCCTCGGCGATGAACCGGAGGGGGACCATGGTCCGGTCCTGGAAGATGAGCGGTGCCACCTCCAGCGGCACCGGCTTCCCGTTCAGGAGCGCCTCCTTCCGGCCGATGGTCAGCACCAGCTGATCGCTCCGGCGGGTGACGGTCACCTGGCGGGTCTCGGGGTTCCAGTCCACCTGCCCGCCCACCGCTTCCGCAGCCGCCCGGACACCGATCAGGAGGCGGCCGTCGACGATCACGGGCGGGACAGGCTGCTGCAGCGGCTTGGTCTCCACCTGCACGGTGACGTCGGGGACGACCACCGGCTCCGCTCCTGCGCTCGCCTCCACCGGGCTCCCAAGAAGGACCGCCAGCAGAAAGCTGAGCGCCAGGAGGATTCGGGAGGGCTTGATGATCAGTGCCTCTATCATCCTATACGTAATCCTCCGCGGTTTGGTTCGAACTCTCCAACAAAATTCTTCGAGAAAATTTTGCTCGGGGTGCTTTATAGGGCTCTATGGGTTTCGGCTGTAGGGTTCGAACCTCCTGCGCCATTTCGGGGGGCAGTACGGTTTCCCTCACAAACAGAAAGACCCCGTGGCGAATCGAATCGCCACAGGGCCTCTTGGCAGATGGTGGAGGCGGCGGGCTCTGCCTCCCGCGTCCGAAAGAGCACCAAACAGGACTTCTCCGAGCGCAGCCGTTACTTTAAATCTCGCCCGCAGCGACGCCTAACGGCGGGCTTCGCTGCAGGCCAACCTCGAAAAGTTCCTCGCCCCCTGAGTCCGAGGCCACCTCAGGAGGAACAGCCCGTTAGATGACGCTACAACTCCGGCGCACGGTGCCTACAGACCGGAGGAGCGTGGGCGGCTTACGCCGCCGGCTGCTTACGCAGCAGCAGGAAGCTCGTTGTTGGCACTTAAAGGTTGCGGCCTGTTTAACGAGGCCTGCCGCGACCTCGGCTCGCTATCCTGGATGATATCTCCCCCGTCGAACCTATCTCGCCCCCTTGTTATGGTAGGCCGGTTCGCAAGAAACGACCGGCGGGTGCCAACCCGGGTTGGATGGATCAGTCCTCGTACCGGCCCCGCATGGCTCGGGCCATCTCACGCTTCACATCGCGGGCGGCGATGTCGTCACGTTTGTCGTAGGCCTTCTTGCCGCGGGCCAGGGCCAGCTGGACCTTCACCCTCCCCTTCTTAAAATACATCTGAAGGGGTACCAAGGTGAAGCCCTTTTCGCGAATCTGACCCA
>JBMONC010000021.1:7643-19453 GCA_049324875.1 Bacillota bacterium | reverse complement strand
CGACCTCTCCAGCGCCCTGGATGTGGAGACCGAGCGGCTCCTCTGGGAGCGGGTCTTCGAGCGGCAGAGCGCCACCTGCCTGGTGGTCTCCCACCGGCGGGCGGCGCTCCGCAGGGCGGATCAGATTTTGGTGCTGCGGGATGGACGGGTGATCGACCGGGGCCGGCTGGATGAGCTGCTGGCCCGCTGCGCCGAGATGCGGGAGCTCTGGCAGTCGGAGGGCTAGGCGGTGGGGCGGAGATCCTTCACCACCTGGCCGTCCTTGATCACCAGGGTGATGTTCTCGGTCCGCTCCAGGGAGCGGATCTCGGCCAGGGGGTCGGTCCGGGTGATAATCAGGTCGGCCAGCTTGCCCGGGGCGAGGGTGCCCACCCGGTCCTCCCAGCCCAGGCACTCGGCCGCCACCTTTGTGGTGGCGACGATCGCCTCCATGGGGGACATCCCGATCTCGCACATCAGCCCCAGCTCCCGGAGGTTGGTGCCGTGGGGCATGACGCCGGCGTCGGTGCCCATGGCGATCTTCACCCCGGCCTTGTAGGCCCGGGCGATCGACTCCCGGTGGATCGCAAGGACCTCCTTCGCCTTGCGGATCCCGTGCTCGGGCATCGTCCCGACCTGCTCCGCCTGCTCCACCACCGCCAGCGGCGCCAGCAGGGTCGGCACCAGGAAGGTGCCCCGCTCCAGCATCAGCTCGATCGCCTCATCATCCAGGAAGATCCCGTGCTCGATCGAGTGGACCCCGGCCCGGATGGCGTTCTTCACCCCCTCGGCGCCCTGGGCGTGGGCCATCACCTTGATCCCCTTGCGATAGGCGGCCTCCTGCACCATCACCGCCAGCTCCTCGGGGGTGAACTGGGTGAACTCGGGGTGGTCGGTGGGGCTGAGCACCCCGCCGGTGGAGCAGACCTTGATCACCTCCGCCCCCGCCCGGAGCACCTCCCGGACCTTCTTCCGCACCTGCTCCACCCCGTCGCAGATCCCGTTGGGGTTGCCGGGGTAGCCGCCGAAGAGGGGGATATCGACCCCGGCGGGCATCCAGAAGTCGGCGTGGCCGCCGGTGGTGGAGAGGATGGAGATGGAGATCTGCATGCGGGGGCCGGGGATCAGCCCCTGCTCCACCGCCTGCTTCACCCCCGCATCGGCGCCGCCGGCATCCCGCACCGTGGTGATGCCCGCCTCCAGCGTCCGGCGCATGTAGTCGATTGCCTGGTAGAACTTCAGGGAGAAGGGGCTGGCCAGCATCTGGGTCAGGTTCATGCCCTGGAGCATCAGGTGGACGTGGGTGTCGATCAGGCCGGGCAAAATGAAGCCGCCCCCCGCATCCAGCCGGGTCACCTCCCCGGCGGGCTGGGCGATGGCGGCCATGGGGCCCACCGCCTTGATCCGGTTCCCCTCCAGCAGCACCGCCCCGTTCGGGACGGGTGGAGCGCCGGTGCCATCGATCAGGGTCGCGTTGTGGATCAACAGGTGCGGCACGTGCAGTCCCCTCCTCCGCTTCGGTCACCGTAAAACATTGGCTCCTCCCCGGTGGATTCCTTCCCGGTCCTGGACCAATCTGCCACGCTGTGCCGCCTTGCCGACAATGGCTGGTCAAGCAGGAATAGCCTTCCGGAACGTCGTAACCCCCGCAGTAACTATAGACACAAACTAATTGGGGAGGTGCGGCGATTGGAGTACGGGGAGATTCTGTCCCTGGTGGGTCCCCATGCGGCGGTGCAGCAGGTAGAGGCGGGTGTGAGGCTGCTGGAGCAGAACGGCCCGGTCGGCGAGGTGCTCTTCGTGGCCGAGGGCGAGGTGGAGCTGGTCCTTTCCGGCCTGCCGCCTGTGGTGCTGGACCGCCGGGGCCCCGGCGGGGTGGTGGGGGCCGAGTGGGTGACCACCGGCCGGCCGGCCACCTGCAACGTGGTCACCACCCGGAACACCCGGCTGCTTTCGATCAGCAAGGCGAAGCTGTTCGAGCTGCTGGCCGAGTCCGGACCCTTCGCCCAGTACCTCCTCGTCCGCGCCATGGAGGGAAAGCTGGCCGTCCAGGAGGCGGCCGGGCGGATGCACACCCGCTCCAACCAGCTGGAGGCGCACATCGCCCGGCAGGTCGACAACCAGTACGGGGATCTGGTCGGCTCCTCCCGGGCGCTGGAGGCGCTCCGCCGGGAGATGGAGGCCCATGCCGGGAGCACCGACCCCCTCCTGATCACCGGTGAGCCGGGGGTGGGCAAGGAGCTGATCGCGGCCACCATCCACCTCTCAGGGAGCCGCAGGACCGAGACCTTCGTGGTGATCAACGGGACGGAATGGCAGGCGGAGATGTGGCGGGAGAAGGTGGAGGTGGCTGCGGGCGGCACCCTGCTTGTCCGCGGGATCGACACCCTGCCGCCCGAGGGGCTGGCGGCGGTCAACGCCCTCTGTGTGCGGGCCGCACCGGACCGTCCCCGCCTGATGGCCACCCTGACCGAGCGCCCGGGCGGGCGGGGGGGCCGGATCGCCCCCTGGGATTCGGTGCCCACGCTGCGGGTGCCGGCGCTGCGGGAGCGCAAGGCCGACATCCCCGACCTGGCTAAATCCTTCCTCCGGGAGCTGAACGCTGCCTACGGCGCCACCGATGAGCCCATCTCCAGCGAGGCGATGCGGATGCTGATCGCCTTTCCCTACCTGTCGGGCAACGTGGCGGAGCTGCGGGGCGTGATCCAGCATGCGGCCCACCTGGCCGGGGGCGGGGAGATCCGGCCGGAGCACCTGCGGCTGGGGGCGCGCGGTTCCCGCCCGGGCCGGCCCATCGTGGGGATTGCCCTGGGCGGCGGCGTGGTCCGGGGCATGGCCCACATCGGCGTCCTCCAGGTGCTGACGGCGGAGGGGATCCCCATCGATCTGGTGGCCGGCACCAGCGTCGGCTCGCTGGTGGGGGCGGTCTTCGCCGGCGGCTTCGATCTGCAGGAGCTGGAGCGGCTGGCGCCGACCCTCTCCTGGCCCAAGCTGGTGGGCCCGGTCTGGCCGAAGGACGGCATGCTGAGCAACGCCAAGCTGGGCGCCTTTGTGGAGTCGCTGATCGGGCCGAAGCGGGTGGAGGAGCTGCCGGTGCAATACGCGGCGGTGGCGGTGGACCGGATCTCCGGCGACGAGGTGATCCTGCGGGACGGGCCGGTCGGCATCGCCGTGCGGGCCTCCACCGCCATTCCCGGCCTCTTCGCACCGGTGATGCGTGGGGGCCAGCAGCTGATCGACGGCGGCCTGGTCAACAACGTGCCGGCCAGCGTCGTCCGCTCCATGGGCGCCGATGTGGTGGTCGGCGTCGATGTGCGGGACTACAACTACTTCAACCCCGGGGATGCGGGCGGTCTGGTCACCTCCTTCCTCCGGGGCTACGACATCATGATCCACCGGGCAGCCCAGTCGGAGCTGGAGTGGGCCGATGTGCCGATCTTCGCCACCAAGGCCGGGGGGAACCCCTACGGCTTCAAGATGGCCAGGGAGCTGATCGAGGCGGGGCGGGAGCAGGCCCGGCTGGCCGTTCCGGCCATCCGTGAGGCACTGCACCGGGCGGAGGTAAGGGTGAGCTGACGAAATTTTCGCGGACCCCCTGAAACCATTCGCCGGGAGCGAACCGTCTAAGTGGAAGAGCGGAACCAATTGTAGGAGGGATCCAGATGCGCATTCAAAGCTCCATCCCGACATGGCGAAGGGGACTCGCCACCCTGGTGGCGGTGCTGATTGCGGGGGTATGGGGCCCGCTCCCCGCCTTCGCCGACACCGTCGCCCCTACGGCGCCCACCACCGTCGTTCTCTCCCCGTCTACCACCTCCACCGACGGCACCGTCGTTGTCACCTGGAACCATTCCACCTCCAGCGATGTGGTGGCCTATGAGGTCCATCGCTGGCACGGCGGCGGCAACCCGGTCGCCGACGAGCTTACCTACCTCGGCGAAACCCCGCTTGGCACCATTTATTATGTGGACCAGGTGAACAACGAGGGCTATTACCGGTATGCCATCGTCGCTGTCGATGAGGCGGGCAACCGGAGCCAGCCTTCCCCGTGGGTCGGTCTGACCGTTGACAAGCCGGCCAACGGCGCCAGCGTTCTGCCCGACACCCAGGCGCCCGGCCTGCCCACCAACCTGTCGGCCGTCAAGACCCAGGTGGACGACCAGACCGTCGACTTCAGCTGGACCGCTCCGGGTGACACCGACATCTGGCGCTACCTGGTCTACCGCTCCACCGGCAACGGTGACCCCGTCTTCCTCGACTATGTGGAGGGCGTCACCTTCTTCACCCACACGGTGGCTGATAATCAGACCTACACCTACTACGTGAGGGCGCAGGACCTGAGCGGCAACGCCAGCGGCCTCTCCCAGGGGGTCCAGGTCAACGTGGACGACGTCGACCCGGTGGTGGAGATCACCAACCCGACCGAGGGTCAGGTCTTCCGCAGCGAGGGCCAGCTGATGGTGGTGGTGAAGATCACCGAGGCCGGCGGGTATGAGGCCGGCGGCGTCAAGACCTACCTGGACGGCCAGCTCCTCTCCTCCAACGTGATCAACCTGAACAACCTGACCCCGGGCAGCCACCAGCTCTCGGTGGTGGTGACCGACAAGGCCGGCAACGTCGGCTACGATGTGGTCAACTTCGTCGTGTCCGACAGCGACATCGTCAACGCCCCGCGGATGCTCACCCCGTCCGGCTTCAGCAAGAGCCGCACCGTGACCATCCAGTGGCTGGCCCCGCAGCAGGCCGGCGTCACCGCCTACCAGCTCTACCGCTCCATGCCCAACGGCGTGCCGGCGGTGGTGGGCGTGACCGGCGCTGCCACCACCTCGCTGGCCACCATCGTGCCGGACGACGGCGCCTGGTCCTTCTACGTGGTGGCCATGTATGGCGACACCCCGGGCAGCGCCTCGGCCTCGGCGACCATCATGGTGGATGAGAGCGCTCCGCAGGTGACGATCAGCTCCCCGGAGCACAACGAGATCTACGGCACCAGCGGTACCCTCCCCATCACCTACAGCGTCACCGATGAGGTCTACGGTCTGGAGACCGTCTCGGTCACCCTCGACAACATCCCCTATGGGGAGGAGAGCATCAACCTGGCGACCCTCGCTCAGGGTGAGCACATCCTCAAGGTGACCGCGACCGACCTGGCGGGAAACCAGGGCTCGGCCATCGCCCGGTTCTACGTGGCCACCGGCGGGAACATCCCCGGTGACGACGACGATGATGACGACGATGACGATGACGACGATGATGATGACGACGATGATGATGACAACGATGGACCCGGCCGGGGTCGGGGCAAGGGCAAGGGCAACGGCCAGTTCATGCCCGACCTGCAGTTCGATGTGGATGAGGAGCTCCAGGAGGAGATCATCGACGAGCTGAAGGACTGGAAGGGCGAGATCCACCACGGCCACTACAAGTCGCTGATGGCCAAGGCCAAGGCCGGCGCCTGGCGCAGCTTCGTCCTGCACCTCTACAAGCACGCCGGCCGGTTCATCCCGGAGGAGGCAGCGGAGGAGCTGCTGGAGATGCTGGACGCCGACGACCTGCCAATCAACCCCAGGCAGATTCCCGACAGCGAGATCGAGGGCTGGGGCAACGGCAAGGGCAAGGGCAACTAAAGTGAAGCAGAGCTCCCCCGCCGACGAGGCGGGGGAGTTCCTGTATGGGAGAGCATCGGCTGCCATCGAATACCACGTGAAGGGGTCCCCCCTCACCACGACGACCGACTGCCGTCGCAGTCGGTCGTCTGATTCTGCCTCACCAATCGGTGCCGACGGTCGGCGGTCATCTCACCCGTGGCAACAGATTCCTAGCATGAGGGCGCAGCGTACGTCGCATATTACTGCCAACAACATAACAAGGAGGCAGAACACGATGGCGAACAACAACAACAATCAGATCCTTGTGACGCAGGCCCGTCAGGCGCTCGAGCAGATGAAGCAGGAGACCGCTTCCGAGCTGGGCATCCCCAACTACGCGCAGCAGTACAAGGGTGACCTGCCCAGCCGGGTCAACGGCTCCGTCGGCGGCTACATGGTCAAGAAGATGATCGCCCTGGCTGAGCAGCAGCTCTCCGGCGGCGCCGGCACCACCCGGTAACACGGCGGTCCGCAGCCGGCACCGGCCCTATGGCAAATGGTTCTAGCATGAGGGTCGACCTTTCGATGCAGGATAGAGGCAACCACATAACAGGGAGGGCTAACTGATGGCGAACAACAACAACAATCAGATCCTTGTCACGCAGGCCCGTCAGGCCCTGGAGCAGCTGAAGCAGGAGACCGCCTCGGAGCTGGGCATCCAGAACTACGCCCAGCAGTACAAGGGCGACCTGCCCAGCCGGGTCAACGGCTCGGTTGGCGGCTACATGGTGAAGAAGATGATCGCTCTGGCCGAGAGCCAGCTCTCGAACAGCGCCGGCGCCGCCGGCACCATCGGCGGCACCACCGGTACCATCCGGTAAGGCGGTCCCGGGAGGGACCCCTGCTCTTCGATTTCTTTCAAGCTGTCAAGGAGGGTCAGTACCATGACGAATGTGTTCGGTGGCACCCAGAACTTCGGTCAGGCCGGCCAGCAGGCCGGCGGCGGTGGCGGCGGTGGCGGCGGGAACAACCAGATCCTCGTCACCCAGGCCCGCCAGGCCCTGGAGCAGCTGAAGCAGCAGACCGCTTCGGAGCTGGGCATCCAGAACTATGCCCAGCAGTACAAGGGCGACCTGCCCAGCCGGGTGAACGGCTCGGTGGGCGGCTACATGGTCAAGAAGATGATCGCCCTGGCGGAGCAGCAGCTCTCGGCCGGTGCCGGCGCCGGTGTGACCACCACGACCACCACCACCACCCGCTGACCGGGCGGTGCTGCAGAGGGAGGCAGTGCGGAGAGCCGCCTGCCTCCTTCCGCGCCCCCGGGGGATCAGTAGAGGTGCCGGAGTAGGTCCTGCGCCGCGACGCTGTTGTGAAGGACGGCATTCAGGCTGCCGGCGATCACCTTGGACATGTCCTCGATCATGTCGTCGATCTCCTTGGGGGTGACCACCAGTTCCCCCACGGTGGGGGAGAGTACCTCGCTCACCATCTGTCGCCGCTCCTCCGGGGAGGTCAGGAGCGGGAAGAAGGGCTTGCCGGCCTGGTGCCGGCTGGCCATCGCCTCGAAGGCGTCGTGGACGATGTTGGCGGCATGGACCACCGTCGGCACGCCCAGGGCGATCACCGGGACGCCGAGGGTCTGCCTGTTCAGCGCCCGCCGGGCGTTGCCGATGCCCGACCCGGGGTTGATCCCCGTGTCAGCGATCTGGATCGTCGTGCCGATCCGCTCCACCGAGCGGGCAGCCAGGGCGTCGATGCAGATCACCACCGAGGGCTTGATCCGCTCGACGATGCCGTGGATGACCTCCGCGGTCTCGATGCCGGTGATGCCCAGGACACCGGGGGAGATGGCGGCCACCGAGCGGAGGCCGCCCGCCAGGTCGGCGGGGACAAACTCCCGCAGGTGCCGGGTGACCAGCAGTTTGGCCGTCACCTTGGGGCCCAGGGCATCGGGGGTGGCGTTCCAGTTGCCCAGACCTACCACCAGGGCGCTGGAGTTATCCTGAAGGTCGAGCAGCTTGGCCAGGTGCTCCACCAGGATCTTGCCGACCGCTTCCTGCAGCGCCCGGTTCCGCTGGCGCAGCCCCGGGGCTTCGATGGTGATGTAGTTGCCGACGGGCTTGCCAATCCGCCGCTCACCCTCCGGGTTGAGCACCTCGACCCACGAGACCGTAGCCGCCTCGTAGCGGAACTCCTTCATCGAGACGCCCGTGACCTCGGTCTGGGCATCGCCCCGCAGGGCGGCGGTCGCCTCCATGGCCAGATCGGTATAGGGGCTCAGCCAGTCACGTTCCTCCACCGTTGCACACCTCTCCCGTTCCAGACTCTCCCCGCTATTCTCTCCGGCGCCATCCCTTGCCATACGCCGGGGGACCACGGTCACACCAATGGCATTGCAATGGGGAACCTGTATCTTTACACCATTGACCTCTTGGAGTATAGTAAGGACAGGGTCAATGACATTGGCGACCATTGCAGGGATGCCATTGCACCTGTGGGTGGTCATTGCGTCAATGGGGCTCCATTGAACCCCTGGTCTCGCATTGCATTGCGGAGGCAGGGAGCGGGAGGTGCTGGGATCTGGTTACGGAAGCACGGCGTCAGGGATTGGCCTCGCACCATGTGGATATGGGCGAGCGCGGGATCTATCACACCGGGAACCGGCTGAACGACCTGACGGGCAAGGAGTGGGTCTACTCGACCCGCTCGGTGATCAACAAGGCCTATCCGCCCTCGTTTCAGCTGTCGCTCCGGAGCCAGCACGGCGGACAGAAGCCGCCGGAGCTCTGCGCCGAGCTGATCCGCACCTTCACCAAGGCGGGGCAGCGGGTGCTGGACCCGTTCATGGGCGTGGGCGGCACCCTGCTGGGCGCCTCGCTGGTGGGGCGCCAGGCCGTGGGCGTGGAGGTGAACCCGCGCTGGATTGAGATCTACCGGGAGGTCTGCCGCCTGGAGGGGATCGCCCCCCACGAGGCTCACTGCGGCGACAGCCGCACCGTCCTGAAGCGGATGGCAGACGGCTCCTTCGACTTTGTCCTGACCGACGTGCCCTACTGGGATATGGACCGCCGCCGCCGTTCGAAGGGCAAGTTCAAGCGGGCCGGGGGCGAGGCGACCGACCGGCGGGGGAGCAAGCTGAGCCCTTTCACGGGGGAGGAGAGCGAGGTAGGGGTGACCGGCATCGGGGGGCAGCAGGAATGGCTGACCCTGATGGGTCAGGTCTTCCGTGAGAGCCGCCGGCTGCTGAAGCCGAAGGGGTACATGGCGGTCTTCATCGGTGACATGTACCACTCGGGGCGCTACCACATGCTCTCCGCCATGCTGGCCGGCCTGCTGCAGGACCTGGATCTGACCATGAAGGCGAACCTGATCTGGTATGACGTCTCCAAGAGGCTGAACGTCTACGGCTACCTCTACGAGTTCATCCCCTCCATGATCCACCAGAACATCCTGATCTTCCGCAAGCCCTGAGCAGAGAGGAGGGGTGAGGTGGCCGTTCGGCAACTCGGGGTCCGGCTGAAGCCGGTCCACGTCCAGAACCGCAAGTTTATCGGCTCCAAGTACAACCTGCTGGACTTCATCGCCGGCGTGGTGGCCGAGATGGCCCCCGAGGCTCGGCGCTTTGCCGACCCCTTCGCCGGCAGCGCCGTGGTCGCCTATCACTTCGCCGCCCGGGGCTTTGAGGTGGTCGCCTCGGACCTGCTCTGGCACAACTACCTGGCAGCCCGGGCCTTCCTGGGCGGCCGGCCGGGCGAGGTCCGGTGGGAGCGGCTGGCCCGGTTGATCCTGGAGCTGGACGGGCTCCGGCCGGTACAGGGGTACTGCTACCAGGAGTTCGGCGGCACCTACTTCACCCTGGAGAATGCCGGCCGGATCGATGCCATCCGGGAGCGGATCGCCCAGTGGCGGGGGGAGGGGAAGGTGGGCGAGCAGGAGGAGGCGCTGCTGCTGACCAGCCTGCTCTACGCCGCCGACAAGGCGGCCAATACCTGCGGGCAGTACGATGCCTACCTCAAGCACCTGGGCGCCACGCCCTACAGCCAGCAGGGCACCCATCTGGTCGATATGATGGTCTACCGCCCCCTGGAGCTGGGGCTGCCCCATGTGGTGGAATCCCCGGTGAACCAGGCGCTCTGTGAGGATGCCGACCAGCTGATCGACCGGCTGCAGACCGATGTGCTCTACCTGGACCCGCCCTACAACCAGCGGCAGTACATCGACAACTATCACGTGCTGGAGAACATCGCCCGCTGGGAGAAGCCGCCCCTGTACGGCAAGACCCGGAAGTTCGAGCGGGATCACCTGAAGAGCGCCTACTCCAGGCGGCGGTCGGCCACGGAGCACTTGACCCGCCTGATTGAGCGGGCGCAGGCCCGCCACATCCTCCTCTCTTATAACAATGAAGGGATCGTGCCGGACGAGGCGATCATCGCCGCCATGGAGCGCCGGGGCAAGGTCCAGGTCTTCACCCGGGGCTACGCCATCTTCGGCAACGGGGCGGGCCGTTCGGGCCGGCGGCCCATCGTAGAGCGGCTCTTTTACTGCAAGGTGCGATAGCGTGGCGCCCCGCCCTCCGCAAGGAAGGCGGGGCTTCCAGCAACCCCCCCGCTTTCGAAAAGATGGGGGTGGGGGAGAGCGGCAGGAGCGGAGCGGGCCTTTGTGGAAGTCTTCCCTATCCCAGCCAGGAGAAGGAGGACATTATGACAAGACGATGGATGACCGCGACGGCCGCCCTGGTGCTCCTGGCGAGCAGCAGCCTGCCGGCCTTCGCAGCCACCACGACGCCTTCGCAGCCACCTCCGGCCACGGAGACCCGGGACTCGTTCAAGGCGAACCTGCCGGCCCAGCTGCCCGTCCAGAAGCCGCAGCCGCTCTTCGTGGACCTGCCCGAGACGCACTGGGCCTACACCGCCGTGATCAAGCTGATCAAGGCCGGCGCCATATCCGCCGTGCCGGGCGGGAAGTTCCGGCCCGAGGAGCCGGTCACCCGGGCCGAGCTCTTCAAGATGGTGCTGATCGCCCGCAAGATCGATCCGGCGGGGAAGTGCGAGGCCGCCTTCTTCGATGTCCCCTGCACCGCCTGGTACGCCCCCTACGCCGAGACCGCCTACCGGATGGCGATCGCCGAAGGCGTGGGCAACCGGCTCTTCGCCCCGGAGGATCCGGTCACCCGGGAGCAGCTGTACACCATTGTGGTCCGCTCCCTGGGCAAGCGCTGGGCGGCCCACCAGCAGACCTGGGATGAGATCAACGCCGCCCTGGCCCCCTTCTCGGACCGGGCGGAGATCGACTACTACGCCCGCCCGCCCCTGGCCCTGGCGCTCAAGGAGAAGCTGACCGCCGGCTACCCCGACGGGACGCTCCGCCCCAAGGCCGTGGCCACCCGGGCGGAGGCGGCGGCGCTGGTCAGCCGGATCGTGCTGGAGACCGAGGGGCTTCAGAGCATCACCCTGGACGGGCACAAGGTGGTCTTCAGCAAGCAGGTGGACCTGATCGCCTCCAAGTACACCATCGACGAGCCCGACGTTGGCAACATCACCTATACCGGTGTCACCGTCCGGACCGGTGCGGTGGCCGTCGACCCGACGGTGATCCCCCTGGGCACCCTCCTCTACGTGGAGGGCTACGGCTACGCCGTAGCGGTGGACATCGGCGGGGCGATCAAGGGCAACCGGATCGACCTCTTCTCCTGGGAGCCCGGCAAGGAGGCCTACCTCTTCGGCCTGCAGCCACGGAAGGTCTGGATCCTGCCCTAGGGCAAAAAAAGCGGGACAGCCGCCGGGCTGCCCCAAGAGAAGTGGGAGAGGAGATTGAACGGAGGAAGAGCCGCCAGGAGGGGTAGTTACCACTCAGATCAAGGCATCGGCTCTTGCATCCTCTATTCTGCCCACCTGGACGGAAGCTATACGTGAAAGCGCGAGCGGTGCTGATATTGTGTCGGCACCGCTCATGCCATGCAGGGAGTGGGGAAGAATTTGCCACGGATTACACGGATTACACGGATTAAACACATAAAATAAATTATAATGAGACACAATTACCATCCATGGTGCGGTGCTTCGCACCAGCATCATGGATGATTCTCCGTTTTATGTCATCATCCGTGTAATCCGTGGCCGGGGAATCCGTGCAATCCGTGTTCAAGTGAAGTACTCGACCGTCGCGGCGGGGAACTTTTCCCGGATGGCCATCGCCATGAAGGCCTCGATCTCCCGGGCCTCCTCCTTGGGGTAGACGTACTTG